>CAVXWB010000139.1:0-92680 GCA_963765185.1 Bryobacterales bacterium | reverse complement strand
AGCGCGAGAGCTCCATGCACGGCTTTGAGCCAAAATCAGCCGGAAGCTTCACAGTTACACAGTTTCACGGTAAATGAGGGGGGGGGGTAGGGTAGGCGCATTTTCGATCAAAGTGAAGCCGTATTTGCCTTTAATATCAGGGAGATAGGCGAATTGGCTCGGTAAGAACTGCTGCATTTTCGTCATTTTCATGGCCTTCTCCGGCAATTTCCGGCTGTTTTTAAGCGATTTCGCGAGTGTCCTGAATCTGAAGTTGCTAGGTCTCTGACCATGTGAATTCGTACCAAGTGCGGGTCTGGAGACCGGCGCTACTGGTACAAAAATAAGCGGTCAGAGACCTAGGGCCTGTTAATACTACATCGGCGGATGGCGTCCCGAGGTAGTGTTAACAGGCCCTGGTGAATCCGTTTCATTTGTTCGCCTGAAACGCAATCTTTTGCTTCATGGTTTTATTGTGCGCTTTTGGATACAAATATTACGCAAGGCGCGGCGCGGAATTTTGCAAGGGGCAAGTTGAAGCACTTTAGAGGGCTGCGTGGACCGGGAGGTCCACGCGACAGCCGACCTGGAGGTCGGCGCTACCTGACCTTTTAACGAACGCAAAATTGCGGGTTGCGGGGCTTTGCAGTCTTTTGGTGAGGAGTTTATAATCGTTGGAACACAAATTGGTTGCATTCCCCGGCGACTGTGTTAGATGACCAGAACGTTTAACAGTTTGTAAGAGTGGGAGTAAGACAATGTACGTTCGAAGACTGGCCTTGCTGGCCGTAGTTCTGCTGCCGCTTCCGCTGCTTGCGGAAACCACATACACCTACACCGGGAACCCCTCACTTTTGCGGTAAGTCCTTACACCACCACGATTACCTTAGCATTGCTTTTAATGTGAGCGCTCCGTTGTCCAATGATTTTGAGGGCTTCATTACGCCGGATTCCTGGTGGATCACCGACGGAATTTACAGCGACAGCAGCGCCGATGCGGACTCCATGGTGGAATTTGGTGTTATGACCGACGGCAGCGGCGCGATCTACGGATCGGCTGGTGCAGGACCAGTTTTTCTCCCCCGGCGGCGAGTTCATAAGCGTCAATGATGTCGGTACATCCGATTCGGTAATTGGTGATCGCAGCCTGGTCACCCTTTCCGGGGGGACCGTAGGTGGCGAGAACGTCAATGATCCCGGCATCTGGGCCGAGTCTACTTCTGATACGCCGGAGCCGGAGAGCCTGGTGCTGGCTGGTTCGGGGTTGATGGCGTTGGCGGCGGCCGTGCGACGCCGTTTCTCGCGCTCGTAGAGACTTCAATCCTTTGCAGCGCCAGCCTTGGGCGCGCTCCTCTTTCACAGGGAATCAGGAGCGAGGGCGGGGCTGTGTGTTGACTCCGGTCCACCGGAAAACTCAGCGCCTTGCTCAGTGCTTCCGGTGATATACTTGCATGGTCAGGCGCGTGTCCGCGCCGCCATCTTTCATTCTCACTGAGGTTTTCTATGTCCGGCCATTCCAAATGGGCCACAATCAAGCACAAGAAGGGCGCGCTGGATGCCAAGCGCGGCAAGATATTTACCCGCCTGTTCAAGGAAATTGCGGTAGCCGCCAAGGGCGGCGGCAACCCCGACACGAACGCCCGGCTGCGGACCGCGGTTCTGGCGGCCAAAGCGGAGAATATGCCGCAGGACAACATCAAACGCGCGATTCTGCGCGGTACCGGCGAGCTGGAAGGCGTCAGCTATGAAGAGATCTCCTTCGAGGGCTACGGCCCCGGCGGCGTGGCCATCATTGTGGATGTTCTGACCGACAATCGCAACCGGGCGGTGAGCGAGATCCGGCACGCTTTCTCGAAGAACGGCGGCAACCTGGGCGAAACCGGCTCGGTGCGCTTCATGTTCCACAAGAAGGGGCTGATCGCAATCGAAAAGGACGCGGCCACCGAAGAGCAACTGATGGACATTGTGCTGGAAAGCGGCGGCGAAGACCTGAACGACGAAGGCGACACCTGGGAGATTGTCACCGATCCGGCCGATCACGAGAAGGTCGCCGCGGCGGTGAAGGCGGCGGGCATTCCCACGGTGATGAGCGAAGTCACCATGGTGGCCTCGACGTATACCAAGCTGGAAGGCACACGGCCAATCAGATGATCCGGCTGCTGGATGTTCTGGAAGACTTGCGACGATACGCAGAACGTCTACTCGAACTTCGATATGGACGCGGACCAGATGGAAGCGGCGGCTGGCTAACGGCTGCGGGCAGGCGACTAAAAGGCCGCCCGTTTGTGGCGGCCTTTTTTATGGGGTTTCCAGAAATCCATTCAGGGAAGGGAAGAAACATTGACCGGAACCGCGAAGTTTTTTGCGTTTTTCTTGATGGCGGGGAGCCTGGTGGCGGGAGCGCATGATTGCCGGTCCCAAAGCTCAACGGAACGAGAGCCTCCGCGACTTCGGACAGCGGCGCAACTTCTGCAGCAATCCCGTCGCCCAGGTGCGCGAGAACAAGAGCTGGGAGTACGGCCCTTCGTCAACTGCGGCAACGGCGTGGGAGATCGCGCTCGAGTACAAGTTTCTCTGGGCCGGCTTTCAGTTGGGCAAGCCGCTGACGCCGGTTTTTCATGCGGGAATCTTCAGCGGCCAGTTCGAGTTTGGCGGCAACATCATGCCGCTGTGGCAGGCCTATACGCCGGCGCCGCACACAAACAGATGACCTGCACGATTGCAAAACGGGACAACCCTGTACCTGCAGTTGCCGGTGGGCGGCGGCACCTTTCACGGCGTGAGTATGACGCCGGTGATTTTGCGCTGGAATTTTCTGACCCAGTCGCGGCGGATTCAGCCGTGGTTTCAGGCGGCGGGCGGGCTGATTTATACCACGCACAAGTTTCCGCCGAATATCTGAGTACGCAAACGATCAACGGCCAGACGGTCATTCGATGGCGGAACCAGCGTGTGGAATTTTTCGCCGCAGGGCGGCGTCGGCATTCATTTTTTCACCTGCGCCAAGCGGTCGATTGATCTGGGCGTGAATGGCGTCCACATCTCCTCGGCTTCGCTGGGCGACCGCAACCCCGGCGTGAATGCCAGCGTCCAAATCCAGTTGGGGTATACGTTCTGGAAGTGATTGTTTTGGTAACTAGTCGCAATCTGAACGAACGCAGCTCCTTCGACTTCGCAGCGCTTCGCTCAGGATGACATGCGGGAGGGTGAGGCACGCATGGGTTCTGGATTCCCACCCTATTGCGCACAAACAGGATCGCGTGCGATGGATGGGGCACGCCGCATTACCTTGCCCTCGTTCAATGACGGTGCTAACGGGAAAGGAATCATGAGCGAAGCGCTTGTCGAGTGCGTACCGAACTTTTCCGAGGGCACGGATGCCCGGCGGGTCGAGGCCATTGTGGCCGCGATGCGCGTGGAGGGAGTGCGTCTGCTGGACTGGTCGATGGACGCAGCGCACAACCGCTCGGTGGTGACCATTGCCGGCGATCCGGCGGCGGTGGTGGAATCGGCGGTGCGCGGCGCGGGCAAGGCGGCCGAGCTGATCGACCTGACCCGCCAGCAAGGCGTTCATCCGCGCATCGGAGCGGCGGATGTGATTCCCTTTGTGCCCATCAGCGGCATCAAACTGGAGCAGTGCGCGCTGCTGGCACGGCAGGCGGGTCTGGAGATCTGGCGGCGCTTCAGCGTGCCGGTTTTTTCTATGAGGCGGCGGCGGCGCGTCCCGACCGCGCCAATCTGGAAGAGGTGCGGCGGGGGCAGTTCGAAGGGCTGCTCGAGGCGGTGCGGCAAGGATTCGGCGCGCCGTCCGGATATTGGCGGCCCGCTGATTCATCCGACGGCAGGAGCCTGCGCCGTGGGCGCGCGCAAGTTCCTGGTGGCCTACAACATCTACTTTGATTCGTCCGGATGTCGCCATGGTGCGCGCCATGGCCCGCGAGATTCGCGCCGCTTCCGGCGGATTGAAGGGCGTCAAGGCTATGGGCGTGCTGGTGAATGGCCGCGCACAGCTCACCATGAACATTACCGATTTCACGGTGACGCCGGTCTCTCAGGTCTATCGCACGGTCAGTCGAACTGGCCCTGCGCCACAAGGCCGCACCCGTCGAGGGCGAGGTCATTGGCCTGATTCCCGAGGCTGCCTGTGAGCGGAACAGCGAGTGGATGCGTCAATTAGTTGGGTTCGATGCGCAGACCAAGATTCTGGAGCGCCGTCTGGAGGCTCCTTTGGCCTGGCCGGGAGAAGCGTGCTTGAGCGTGTGCAACGAATCGAGCGTAAATGCAGGCAGCCGGATGAATCGAGGTAAAATGAACGATGGAACAGTTCGCGGCATGCATAGTCCGCGACCTGTGGAGGATGAATTTGTTGAAAGCCATTTTGAAAGTTTGCTTTTCCGGTTGTTTTTCTGGCCGCGGCCGTTTCGGCCCATGCGGCGCAGTTGTCCGCCGACGCCAGCACGGCCATTCCGCATGACGTGCAGCAGTTGGTGGCCATCGATTATCACGCGATGGAGAACTCGACCGCGGCGATGGATCTGCGCGCTCGCGTGATGCCGCCCGAGCTGAAGCGCTTTGAAGATGCGCTGAAGAAGTCCGGCCTGAATGAGAACCACGATGTGGACAGTTGGCCTTTGCCCTCTTCCGCGGCAAAGAGGGAGGACGACAGCTGGAAACCGTCGGCATTGCGCAGGGCCAGTTCCCCATGCAGGATATTCTGGCCAACTTCCGCAAGCAGAAGCTGAAGGCCACGCTGGTGCGCACCAACAAGGTCTATCCGCTGGCCAAAACCGGCATGGTGGTCTGCTTTGTCAATCCCTCTACGATGGTCTTTGGCGACAGCGATGCGGTGAACAAGGCGCTGGATGCGCGCGACAGCATTTCGCCCAGCATGCTGACCAACACCGATGATGGACGCGATGAAGTCCGTGGACTCCGAGCCGCTGTGGAGCATTCTGGACCAGAAGGGCACCGCAGACCATGATGAAGCAGATCCTGGGCGAGGCCGGTTCGGTCGAGCGACTTCGACACCGTGCAAGAAACATCTGGAGGCCTCCTGGTACGGGATGGACTTCCAGCACGGCGTCAAATTCGACCTGACTATCGCGACCGGCGACAGCTTTGCCTCGGCCACGCTTCCGTCGCTGCTGTCTGCCGGCCTGGCGCTGCGCAAGGCCAGCGGCACGGATGCGGAGAAGCAGGCGCTGGGCGCCACCACGATCAGCTCCGATGCGGGGAAGCTGGCGATTCATTTTGCCACCAGCGATGCACAGTTCAACGCCTTCTGCAGTCGCCGCTCTTCAGAGGCATGGTGCGCTAGAAGCATTTCAACCTTTGCACAAGGCCTGTTCACATCGCACCTCCGCTGCCGTATGAGTGAGTGTGAACAGGCACTTGGTCGCGTTGGTAAGAAACTGCATTGTGCTTGGCGCAATATCTCAAGTTATCCAGCCAGCGACGGACGCCATTTGTGTGGTTTCATCGGCAGCGTCCAGTGCGCTGCTGTCGCAGACCTGATTGCGTCCGTTGAACTTGGCTCTGTAGAGCGCTTTGTCGGCCATCTCGATCAGATCCGGGGCGTGCTTGCCGAACTTGGGAATCAGTGTGGCGCAGCCGGCGGAGATGGTGACGATGCCCGGCGCATTGCCGCTGTGAGGCAGTCGGCGGCCGCGCAGCGCCTCGCAGATTTCGTTGGCGACATGCAGTGCGCCATCGCTCTCGGTATTGGGCAGGACCACCACAAACTCCTCGCCGCCGAAGCGCGCAATCAGATCGCCGGGGCGCGAGACCACATCCATGCAGGCCTCGGCAATCTGCTTCAGGCAGTTGTCGCCCCGCTGGTGGCCATAGGTGTCGTTGTAGGCCTTGAACTTGTCGGCATCGATCATGATCAGAGAAAGCGGCTGGCGGTCGCGCTGACTGCGCCGCCACTCCGTGGTCAGGTACTGGTCGAAGCGCCGGCGGTTGGCCAGACCGGTCAGCGCATCGGTAACCGCCAGCGCCTCCACGGCGTTGTAGGCCTCCTGCAGCTTCTTCTCGGCCTGCTTGCGCTCGGAGACATCGCGGACGACGTTGAGGATTCCCGAGGGCTGCCCGGTCTCCGGATCGCGCACCAGACGCAGACTGGCCTCAACCCAGATGTATTCCCCATGAGGCTTCCTGAACGCGACACTCGATCATCGCGCCTTCGCTGCCGGAGGTCAGCTCACTGAAGATAGCCTGCGCCCGCTGCTGGTCGTCGGGATGGATCATTTCCAGTGCCGCCTTGCGTCAACAGCTCTTCGGGATTCCATCCCAGGTTCTCTCCGGCGGAAGAGACGTAGCTGCGGTGACCGCTCAGATCAGCCAGGATGATGGCATCGCGTGAGTTTTCGCTGACCAGCGCATGCAGCGCGGCGATTTTCTCCAACTGGCGCACAATGGCGTGCTCCCGCTCCAGCACTACGGAGATGCAATAAAGAAGCAGCACAGCCGAGCCGATGAAGAATTGCAGCGGGAGGGTGGAAAGATCCTGCGAGTGGATAGACGCCGGCACGAACGGCCCCTTGCCATGCAGAGTAAACCAGCTTCCGGAGACAGCGATAAAAAGCGCGGAGATCGCCGCCCAGCCCATACCCATGCGGACCAGAACCATGGCGAGAAGCGGATAGACAATGAGAACCAGCGGAACCCTATTCTGTGCGAACGCGACCAGGGTGAAGGCGGCCAGCAGCAAGAGATAGCCCCAATACTGCTTGAATGTACGCGTGTTCCTGAAGTCTCCGCGCAGGATAGCAACGCAGACCGGAGCGGAGATGGCGATGCCCAGGCTGTCAGAGGCCATCCATGCGAAGGGTGTCGCTGCTGGACCGACGTTTGGCCAGAGTGCCGTGATAAGCCAGAACAGCGAACCCGAGGCCAGCGGAGCTGCGAAAACGGCGCAACCGACGAAGCGAAGAATGTAAATGCGGCGGTGAACTGCGGAGGCAGGGTGGAGCGCCCTTGCAGCAACAGAGCGGCAATGGCAACTTCCAGCAGGTTCATCGCGGTCAGCAGCAGGTTAATCCGCCAAGAAAGACCGGCGAGCGCGCTTACCGCCAATTGCGCTGCAAATCCGGCGGCGAAGAGTGCAGGCCAGCGCCGGCGCGCGGCCAAAAGCAGGAAGGCCAGCAACACCCCATTCGCAATCCAGATCAAATGTGCCCCGTAGTCGGAGCGAATGACCTCCGTGGCCAGCGCGACAGAGAGAAAGCAGTTCGCCAGGCGCAGAGCTTGCCCGTGCTTCCGCAACCACGGATGCCGAGGCCGGCTGTTGCAGGATGCAGCGCTTGGGCGCATGGTCCTCCTCACAACTCTGTTTATCGGAGGAAAATGGAGAGGGAATAGCCGATAAAAGCTGGTTTTTGTATAGTTTCGATTTTTTTCATCAGAATTAGAAGGCACTCATCATGGCTGCGGTGTTAGATGAGGATGGAATTCCGCCTTGCCACCGGGCAGCAGCACGTCTGGCGGCACCTGGAAACGCGGCTTCTGGGAACACCGGGGAGGAACGCTCCTGCGCCGCGACGATTCTTTCGAAAATGGCGCGGCTGGCGTATCGCCGTCCCGCGACGAAAGCGGACGTGGATACGCTGCTTCAATTTTTCGATCACGGCAAGCAGGATGGCGGAAGCTTCGATACCGGGATCCAATTCGCGCTGGAACGCATGCTGGTGGACCCGGACTTTCTGCTGAGGGTTTATCGCGAGCCGTCAGAGCCGAAGGGCAAGCCGGAGCCCTCTGTCTATCACCTCACCGATCTGGATCTGGCGTCGCGATTGTCGTTTTTCCTGTGGAGCAGCATTCCCGACGATCGCCTGCTGACTCTGGCCGAGCACGGTGAGCTGTCCAAACCCGCAACACTCGAAAAAGAAGTACGGCGCATGCTGGCGGACCCTCGCGCCACCGATGCGCTGGTGAACGATTTCGCCGCGCAGTGGTTGAATCTGCGCCGCGTCGACGACGTGGTGGTCGACCCTGTGAAGTATCCTCTTTATGACGACAGTCTGCTCCAGGCGTTCCAGACCGAAACAGAGATGTTTGTGGCCAGCACGCTGCAAGAGGATCGTGGCGTGAGCGAGCTGCTGAACGCGAATTATACTTTCGTCAACGAAAGGCTGGCGCGGCATTACGGGATTCCGGGGGTTTACGGAAGCCGCTTCCGTAGGGTGACGCTTCCCAACCACGATCAGCGCGGCGGCCTGCTTGCGCAAGGGGCGCTGCTGGTGACAACGTCGTACCCCGACCGCACCTCGCCGGTGCTGCGCGGCAAATGGCTGCTGAACAACATTTTTGGTTTGGCCATCCCGGGGCCTCCTCCGGGAGTGAACACTACGCTCGAAGAGCAAGCCCGGCGCGGTCCCGCCAACGATGCGCGAAAGGCTGGCGCAGCATCGGACCTCGCCGTCGTGCAACAGTTGCCACTCAGTAATCGACCCGCTGGGCTTCGCGCTGGAGAATTTCGACGTCATCGGCGGTTGGCGCACGATTGATGAAGCGGGCAAACCTATCGACGCCAGCGGTACAACGGCGAGCGGCGCGAAAGTGGACGGGCTCGCGGGATTGCGGGCGCTGCTGCTGGCGCAACCCGATCAATTTCCGCACACCGTCACCGAAAAGCTGATGGCCTACGCGCTGGGGCGGCGCCTCGAGTATTACGATGAGCCGTCGGTGCGCAAAATCGTCCGCGATGCGGCGGCCAAGGATTACCGCTGGTCGTCGCTGGTGCTGGGGATTGTAGAGAGTCCTGCGTTCCAGATGCGGGAGTCCGCGCCGTTGCAAGCGAAAGCCGCCAATTAACGCGGCCGAAACAGCAGCAGATCCAGACTGAAGGTCACTCGCATCGCTTCCACGGGCCGCGATCGCATGGGCCGGTAAATCGACAGCAGGACATCTTGCACCGCACTGGCTTCTAGGCTGGCCGTGGTGGTGACGCGGCGCTGCTCGGTGAGCGTGAAGGCGGGCGCGAAGGTCTCGACGGTGCGGGCGACGCGATCTCGACCCGATTCTCCGATGTGACTGCGCAGCTCGATCAGATCCTCCGGCGAGGGGAGGGCCACCAGGAGGCGTCCGCCGTTGCCGGGTTCAGGGCCGCGCAGCACTCTCCGGAATTCGCCCACATTCATCCGCGCTGTGATGGACAGGACGATCGAGAAGGAGTGGTCGGAGTAGGGCACGAAACGGTCGGCATTGGCCACGATCCACTCGCACCGTTCGCCGGGAGGATAGCGCCGCGCGGCGGCATCGGCGGCGAAGGTGGAGATGTCGATGCCGTGCGCGTCGAAGCCAATCTCGCGAGCGAGCGTGCCGAGATAGAAGCCGTCGCCGCAGCCGGCATCGAGAACCACGTCTGTGGCGCTCGGGGCAATGATTTCGCCGATCCCGCGCAGCAGCGGCTCGGTTACGCCGAGATCGTGCAATCGCCGCCGCGCCGCGACGGCAGCCTTGGTGTCGCCCGGGTTCCTCGATCGCCGGTCCTGCGGCTGGAGCAGGTTGACGTAGCCGCTGCGCGCGATGTCGACGGAATGCGCGCGAGCGCAGACCAGCCTCCGGTCCTGACGCACCAGCGCCAGGCGGCAGCCGCGGACGGGGCAGAGGAGCATTCGTCGAGTGTAGCGGATGGAGGGGCTCGATTCGACGCTCCCCTGCGATAGCTGTACCTAAGCCTGTCCGAGACTCCAATTCTCGACTTGGAGCAGGACCCTCCCAAGCCGCGCCTGCGCTGGGTCGCTATGATCGTCGGCGTCCCCGTTAGCCTGGCGTTTCTATTTGCGCCATGGATTGCAACGCTGATCTCAGCGCACGCACCCGTGCGTGCCGCGCCGGCACTCTCGAAAACACACTCGTCTAGATAGCCGGTCCGGGCCCAAGGGGAGTCAAAGAAACGGCGAAGCCAAGCTTGCGGAGTTGCCGGACATAGCGTTTGCGGCGGCGCTCCAGATCTTGTGAATCCAAGAGTCCCCGTTCGATATACGACACCTTATCGTGCAGGACTTTCCAGATCACGCGTAAGAGCCGGTGAGCGATAGCCCAGATGGCGGGTTTGGCGCCCAGCCGCGGCAATAGAGTCCGGAATTTTTGTTCGAAGATGCTGCCCTTGACCTTGACGGCAGCCCAGGCGAATTGAGTCAACAAACGCCGCAGCATCGGATTGCCTTTGGGCGACCGGCTCGAATAGGAAACCTCGGCGCTTTCCTGGGTTCCGGGGCAGACGCCGACCCAAGAGGCCACACGGATCGCCTGGTTCACCCGATGATTTTTCACCGCCCGCCGCGGGAGTTGTATCTGTTTCCATGGGTTTTCCTTTTATCCTGCCTTTAGTTTCTCAATGCGCGCGTTCAGCCCTCGGATATTACTCTTATTCAGACCTTCGCCGGGTCAATCCCATCAAGGTTGCGTGCGTCCCCAACGCCTCGGGCCCATCCGTTGCACCTTCAGATTTCAATTGCGAGTACGTGCCGTCTTCGCCAAGAATCCAGGCTTGGCGGCGATCCCGCAACACGATATCCAGGACCTCCCACAACTTCTCCTTGGCTTCTTTGGCAAGCACCGGAGTAACCACCTCGACGCGCTTGGAGAGATTGCGATACATCCAATCCGCCGAGCCTATGAAGAAATCGCCCTGGGCCGGATCATCCAGCGCGGCGGCAAAATGAAAAATACGGGAATGTTCCAGAAATCGTCCGATGATGGATCGGACGCGTATGCCTTCGGTGCGGCCGGGAACACCGGGCCGAAGACAGCAGAACCCCCGAATGATTAAATCGACCGGAACGCCCGCCCCCGCCGCCTCGCACAGAGCCTCGATTATTTCCGGATCTTCCAACTGGTTCATCTTGGCGATGATACGCGCGGGAAGATTGGCACGTTTGTTGGCGATCTCCCTCTTGATGAGCTCAAGCAACCGCAGACGCATGGTTGCAGGCGCCACCAGCAGCTCCGTGCAGGCGGGCTTTCCGGAATGTCCGGTCAGGTAATGAAAAAGATTGACCACGTCGCGGGTAATCAGGGGATTGCAGGTGAACAAACCGAGGTCCGCGTAAAGGCGGGCAGTGTGCACGTGGTAGTTCCCGGTGCCGATGTGCACGTAGCTTCGCAGCCCGGAAGCCTCTTTCCGAACCACCAGCGCGACCTTGGCGTGAGTTTTCAGGCCTTGTACGCCAAAAGTGACATGAGCCCCCGCCTGCTCCAGTTCCGCCGCCCAATGCAGATTTCGTTTTTCATCAAAACGAGCCTTAATTTCGATCACGCAGGCCACCTGCTTGCCGCTCTCCGCCGCCTTCACCAGCGAATGCACGAAAGGGGTGTCATCGCCGATGCGGTATGCCGTCATCTTTACGGCAATGGTCTCCGGATCTGCGGCTGCCGCGGCGATGAAATGCTCCACGCTGGCATCAAAACTTTCATAGGGATGATGCACCAGAACGTCCCCCGCACGAATCGTGGCGAAAATGTCGTGGCTATTCTCCATCGCCACTGGCGTGCAGCGGGTTCCAGTCGGGGTCTCGCAACGCCGGCGCCGGCAAGCCGGCGATCTGGAAAAGAGAGGTGTAGTCTAGTTCACCGGGCAAGTCGTAGACGTCCACCGCCGAAAGCCGAAATCGTTCCATCAACATCTTGCGGATCGAGGGATCGGCGCCGAGCGCGAATTCAAGCCGCACTACCGGTTCGTAGCGGCGCTGCCTGACCTGCTCCTTGACGGCTTCGCGCAACTCTTCGTCGGAATCGTCGTCGATCTCCACCTCGGCATCGCGCGTTAAGCGGAACAGGCTGGTCCCGGTAAGCTTCATCCCGCTGTAGAGCTTGTGGACATTGCCCCGAATGACCTCGTGAAGCGGCACGAAAACTTTTTGCGAGGGAGGCACATCCGCTTCCAGGCCGATCCATTGTTTGAGTACGGACGGAACCTTGACACGCGCGTAGGAGGACCCGCCTGTCTCTGGATCCTTCAGGAGAAATGCCAGCGACATCGAGAGATTCGAAAGGAAAGGAAACGGATGCACCGGGTCGAAAACCAGCGGCGTCAGAGCGGGTGAAATCTCCGCATCAAAGTAGCTGGCCGCCTCCTCCTGTTGGGCCGTGGTCAAATCATCCCATTTTCGAAGGTGGATTCCATGGCGAGCCAACTCGGGAACGATGGTGTTACGAAAACATTCGGCCTGCTTCTTGAGACTTACCAGGAGCCTTTCCCGAACGGTCCGGAGTAGTTGAACCCGCTCGGGAGTGGAGCCGGTTCGCAGGACTGCAACCCGCTTCATCACAAATTCGTCGAGGTTCGAAGTGAAGATTGCCAGAAACTTCGCCTTCTCGAGTAAAGGGGTTCGCTCATCCAGCGCTTCCGCGAGCACGCGATCGTTGAAGTCCAGCCATCCCAAGTCGCGGTCGAGCCACACGTCGGAAAGCGTCTGGGACACCTCCCGGTTGAGAACCCCTTCATCCCCAATCGACACCATGGCGGGCGTAGCGCTCATTGCCTGATCTCCTCGAAGCCCGATCTCCTCGAAAATTCCAGTTTAGAGCGGAAGCAGGCCGGGGAAATGAATATTGCGTGTCGATTTCTCAGCCGTGGCGGAAGCGGGTTCCGGCACGTTAGGAAGCGCTTTGAAATGGCAGCTTCATTTTTCTCCGCCATACTATGCCTGGTTCGCCCAAGGAGCACAAACAGCGGGATTCAAGACCATGGCACAGGAGCGATACCGCGCATCGACAAGCTTGCCATTCGGGCCGTCTTCGAAGTCCCGGAGATTCCCAACCAGATCCTTCAGGCGCGGCCCTGCCGGGATCATCGCCGCTTTAACTCAGCCTTATCGGAACTTGATCCTAATTGAAATAGCCGTCACGCCCAAGGGACAGAGGCGAAGGAAGCCTGGGAACCAGCCGCACTGGTTTGGACAGTAGGGCCTTGTCTCCTTTCTCATTGGCCGTATCTTGAAGAATGCCGGCGCCAGCTGCCTTGATCTTTGACGCGTGTACACACACGTCGCAACGGCAGGCCATGGAATCTTGTCTGTGAGTAGTAAGCACGGTCTTGTTATACAAAACGAACGTTTCCGTACGACAAGACTTCCATGACAACTTCATGACCGACGATTCATCAGAGAGACGCTCACCGCCGATGTCGGGCCTGTTAATAGCGCCTCCAGCCTCAGTAGAGCGCAAAGGGTGCGGCGCGCACCACCAAACAAATCCAGGAACGGATCGCGCCGCGCTCCGTTTTGCGCGAGTTCCTCAGTAGCGCAAAGGGTGCGGCGCGCACCCCGAATCAATCCAGGAATCGATCGCGCCGCGCTCCGTTTTGCGCGAGTTCCTCAGTAGCGCAAAGGGTGCGGCGCGCACCCGAATCAATCCAGGAATCGATCGCGCCGTGCTCCGTTTTGCGCGAGTTCCTCAGTAGCGCAAAGGGTGCGGCGCGCACCCCGAATCAATCCAGGAATCGATCGCGCCGCGCTCCGTTTTGCGCGAGTTCCTCAGTAGCGCAAAGGGTGCGGCGCGCACCCCGAATCAATCCAGGAATCGATCGCGCCGCGCTCCGTTTTGCGCGAGTTCCTCAGTAGATGGGAGTCGGAGCGGCTCAGCGCCGCCGCCCGCCACGTGGCCATATCAGCTCGATCAAATTGACGAGTATATAGGGGAATAAAGTGCCTGATCGTCTCGTATAAACGGGAAACTGCGGAATCCACTCATCGCCGATCTGACCGTGCGCAGTCACATGACCGCCTGCGGTTACCCGCCGAAGACTCAGTTCCGCGGCATAAGGCCGCATTCCAGATCCAGATCGAATGCATTCAACAGTTCCCGGAGTTGGCGCCGCATGTGCGCTAGGGCTGTAGGGAATAACCATGAAACCGATACTGACTGCATTGCTGACGATGACCGGACTTGCGTGGGCCCAAGCGCCGCAAGCGCCGAACCCGACTCTACAGCCAATTGAAGGCGCCGGCGGGCCGGCGCCGATATATCGCATCACGGTGGTGTCGCGCACCACGAAAGCGATCAATTACAATCACCGCAGCGGCTCCACAAGGATCGGCTTCCAGGGCACGGCGCTGATGCCTGCCGCTTCCGGCGAAGCCAAGGTCGAGAGCAAGCAAGGCGTGATTAAGATCGATGCGGAGATGCAGCAGCTCGGCCCAGCCACTCAATTCGGGCCGGAGTATCTGACGTATGTAATGTGGGCTATCACGCCCGAAGGCCGCGCGACCAATATCGGCGAGGTACTGCTCAACGACGGCAAGAGCAAATTGGACGCGACCACCGACTTGCAGTCCTTCGGGCTGATCGTCACCGCGGAGCCCTACTTCGCCGTGACGCAACCCAGCGACGTCGTGGTTATGGAGAATTTTGTCCGCAAGGACACGACCGGCACGATTGAACAGGTGGACGCGAAGTTTGAACTTCTTCCAAGGGGACAGTACGTTCTCAACGTGAATCCGTCCGACATCGCGCCCTTGCAGCTGGATTCGAGAGTGCCGCTGGAGCTTTATGAAGCGCGCAACGCGGTCCAGATTGCCCGTTGGACCGGGGCCCAGCAGTACGCGGCGGACACCTTTCTGAAGGCTACGCAGGATCTCCAAAATGCCGAAGGATATCTGCAAGGCAGAGCCGGCAGGAAGCCGATTGGGACGGTAGCGCGCGAGGCCGTTCAAATGGCGGAAGACGCCCGAATCATTACTGTGAAGAAGATGGACGAGGAGCGGCTCGCGGCTGAGCGCCAAGCCGGAGTCGAGCGGGAAACGCTCGCCGAAAACGAGCGGGCGGTTGCGCAATCGGAAGCGGAACGCGTCACGCGCGAGGCGGACAGAGCGCGGATCGGCGCCGAGATCGAAGCCGACCGCGTCAAGCGGGACAACGACGCAAGGCTCGCGGCCACGCAGACGGAAGCGGATCGTTTGAAGCAGCAGAACGACGCGCAGAGGGAGGCCGCTCAAGTGGAAGCCGACCGCATAAAGCGGGACAGCGACGCAAGGCTCGCGGCTGCCCAGACGGAGGCCGACCGTTTGAGGCAGGAAAATAACGCGCAAAGCCAGGCCGCACAAGCGGAAGCCGACCGCGTAAAGCGGGACAGCGATGCAACCATCGCGGCCACCGAGACCGAAGCCGACCGTTTGAGACAGGAGAATGAGGCGCAAAGGACGGCTGCCCTGAACGAACTGGACCGCGCAGTTGCGGAGAAAAAGCAGTTGGAGGCGGACAAAGCGGACCTGCGGGCGCAGCTATTGTTACAATTCAACGCCATTCTTCAGACCCGCGACACGGCTCGAGGCCTGATCGTGAATATGTCGGACGTGCTCTTCGATACCGGAAAGTTTTCGCTCCGGCCGGAAGCTCGTGAAAAGCTGGCCAAGGTGGCCGGCATCATCGAGGGGCACCCTGGATTGATCCTCGCGGTGGAAGGGCATACGGACAGCGTTGGCACGGACGACTACAATCAGCAGCTCTCGGAACAACGCGGCGGATCGGTGCGCGATTACCTGATTGCGCAGGGAATCGCCGGAAGCTCGGTTTCATCGCAAGGCTTTGGGAAAACCCAACCCGTGGCTACCAATGACACCGCTGCAGGACGGCAGCAGAATCGACGGGTGGAACTGGTAATCTCCGGCGACGCGATCGGCATCGAAATCGGAACACCGATCGCAGCCCGGTAGAGGAGAATTTGGGGAAAAGTCAAAGACAGGGTTGGCCGCCGATAAACGCGGATAAACGCGGATCGAAAACAAAGGCTTTCGGGTCTTTCAATCCGCGTGCATCCGGGTCCATCGGCGGCCAAGAATGCTTTTTCAGCGTCCTGCCAGCGGGGCTTTCGCGCTACCGCGAAGCGCACCACTTACCAGGCGTTCCTCCATATTTTCGAGCGACACGCCTTTGGTTTCAGGGTAAGCAACGCGCACCACAATCAGTTGCAGCACCATCATCGCCGAGAAAAAAGCAAAGGGAGCGGTGCGCGAAGAAGCCGCCACAATGGGGAAAGCCCAGGAAATCAGCGCGTTCATGATCCAATGCGTGGAACTCCCCACGCTCTGCCCTCGCGATCGCACCGCGGTTGGAAAAACCTCGCTGATGTAAACCCAAATCACGGCTCCCTGAGAGAACGCGAACGAGGCGATGAACCCGATCAGCAGCCACAACAGGAGGCCTTCGTTCCGGCCGGTGCCGAAGATGATTGCCACACCGGCCAGGCAAGCCGCCGTCCCGATGGCCCCGATCGTCAAGAGCATCCGGCGTCCCACCCGGTCGATAATCAGCATGGCGAGCACGGTGAAAACCAGGTTCGTCGCGCCGATGGCTACCGCCTGTATGTCGCCCGATACTTTATTGAAGCCGGCGCGGGCGAAAATATCGTTCAAATAATAAAGTATGGCGTTAATTCCGGAAAGCTGATTGAACATCGCGATCGAAATTGCTAGGAATAGAGGGAATCGATTGCGAGCGGCGAATAAGCGCTCCTGCCCATACCGGATTTCCAGGTCCTTCGCGGCTCGCATCGCCTGGAGGCTGGCTTCCACTTCCGGCTCGCCGATCAGCTTGAGAACGGCGCGGGCCTCCTCGATCGATCCCTTCTCCACCAGCCAGCGGGGGCTGCGCGGGATGGCGAACAGCATCGCCAGAAGCAGCACCGCGGGCGCCGCCGCTACCCCAAATTTCCAGCGCCACTCGGCGTCGCCCAGACCCGCCGAGCCGATCCCATAATTCGACAGATAGGCGGCAAGAATCCCCAGGACAATATTGAACTGGAAAACGCCCACCAGACGGCCCTCGCCATTTCGCCGGCGAGATTTCAGCGATGTACATCGGGCCGATCACGGAGGATCCGCCGATCGCCAGTCCCACCACGAAGCGGAAGAACATCAGCGCGGTCCAACTCCACGCCAGCGGACAGCCTAATGCGCCCGCCAGGTACAGAGCGGCCAGGACGCGGAGACTGTCGCGCCGGCCATAGCGGTCGCCGGGAATCCCAGCCAGGAGTGCCCCCGCCACCGTGCCCCACAGCGCAATCGAAACGGTGAGACCGAGGCCGCCCGGCGTCAAGCCATACGCCTTCGTCAGCCCGCTTGTGGTCCCGGAGATCACGGCGGTATCGAACCCGAAGAGCAATCCCGCCAACCCGCCTACGATAGTGGCCTTTGCCAGAGCCGGATTCAGCGTCATTCCTGGCTTCCAGTCGATCGTGAAATTGCGCTTACTGCTTCTCGAATTGCAACGAACAGGGCCGTCCCTCCACGCGATTGCCGGTTCCTGTTATGCCTTTGAAGTGCGCCTCGATGCTGTAGCTGTATTCGGAGCCTCTGGGCGTATCTCGCCCGGGTACATATTCCTTCGAGCCGGTGTGGCCCGTGGCATAAAGCTTTCCGGTGCCGTCCGCGCTCACCGTCCCTTCAATCAGCAGGGAACTCGGCTTGCCCTCGGTACCGTACAGCCCTCGCAATTTTCCGTTCTTAATTTCGCTTACGAACCTGAAGGAGTAACCCAAGGCATCTCTCGACGCTTCGCAGGAAACTGTGGTGCGCCACTTGCCGTCGAAGGGTTCCTCCGCAAGCGAGAGCGCTGGTAAAACCAACAGGGCGATCGCTGTCAGAAGTCCGGGTGCACGCTGCATTGCCTTCTCTTCGTATACGTGATTATACACAAGAAAAAGCGCTACAATGACGGCTTCCTGATTCTGCTTTCGGGGAGGAACCGACGTTGCTACGCCTTGGATTTCTGGTGTCATTTGGATTGCTGGCGGGAGTTGCTTCGGCCCAGCGAACCGACGCCCTGTTCGATCGGAATTGCGCGTCCTGTCACGAGGTGGGCAGCGCGGCCGAATCCGCCAAGGCGCCCGACCGCAAGGCCATCAACAAGCTGACTACGGAGGCGATTTACGCGTCGATGACCACGGGCTCGATGAAGGATCGGGCGCAGAGTCTCACGGATCTCCAGAAGCGCAGGCTCGCCGAATTTCTGGGCGGATTGCGCAAACTGGGCGCGGCGGAAGCGGGCGATGCCGCGCGCATGCCCAATCGCTGCGCGGACAATCCGCCGCTGGACAGCATCGGCGCGAGCCCCTCCTGGAACGGATGGAGCACGGACGGAACCAATACGCGCTTTCAATCCTCGGCAAATGCGGGGATCGCGGCGGCCGACGTGCCTCGGCTGAAGCTGAAGTGGTCCTTCGGACTCCCCGGGGCGACTCATGTGTACGGGCAGCCTTCCGTGGTGGCCGGGCGAGTGTTCGTGAGCGCGGATAGCGGTTATGTGTATTCGCTGAATGCGCGCTCAGGGTGCGTGTACTGGTCGTATCTGGCCGAGGCAGCGGTGCGGACGGCAGTCGTCGTTTCCCAAGTGAAAGGCGGCGAGTACGCCGCGTTCTTCGGCGACCTGAAGGGCAACGTGTACGCGGTGAATGCGCGCACGGGAGCGAAGCTGTGGATGGTCCAGGTGGAAGATCATCCGCTGACGCGGCTGACCGGAGCGCCCAAGGTTTATGAGAACCGGCTGTACGTGCCGGTGGCCTCCGCCGACGAGGGCTCGGCAGCCGAGCCGCATTATCCGTGCTGCACCTTCCGGGGCAGCGTGGTGGCGCTGGACATCGCGACCGGCAAGCAGATCTGGAAGACCTACACGATTCCGGAGAAGCCCAAGATGGTGAGGAAGAATTCCATCGGCACGGAGTTGTGGGGACCGTCCGGATCGGGCGTGTGGAATTCGCCCACCATCGATCCCAAGCGCAAGGCTCTCTACATCGGCACGGGCGATGCGTACACGTCGCCGGCGGCGAAGTCGTCGGATGGGCTGATGGCTCTCGACCTGGCGACCGGCAAGGTGCTGTGGCAGGTGCAGGATCTGGCGGGCGACGCCTGGCTGGTGGGGTGTCCGGAGGACCCCGCCAAGCGTCCCGAGAATTGCCCCAAGGACATGGGCCCGGATCATGACTTCGGCGCGCCGCCGATTTTGAAGGAGCTGCCCGGCGGCAAGCGCGTTCTGATCGCCGGACAGAAAAGCGGCATGGTGTGGGCGCACGATCCCGACAACAACGGCGCTGTAGTTTGGAAGTCGCCGACGTCGAGCGGGCCCGCGCCCTCCACCGGTCAAATTGTATGGGGCGGCGCGGCCGATGAGCGGAGCGTGTATTTCGGATTGCACAGCGGCGGAATCGTGGCCCTCGATCTGAGCAACGGGGAGCGGCGATGGTTCACCAAGATCGATCCGGCGCAGGGCCGGCTGCCCGGGCAGGAAGGGTCGGTGTCGGCGATTCCGGGAGCGGTCTTCGCGGGCGGCTGGGATGGAGTGCTGCGGGCGCTGGCGACGGACACGGGGCGCGTTCTGTGGGAATACAACATGGTGCAAGAGTACAAGACAGGAAATGGCGTCGCGGCGAAGGGCGGATCGATGGTTGCCGCGGGGCCCACCGTGGCGGGCGGGATGGTGTTTGCTGGCTCCGGGTATCCGGGGCTCGGCGCAGGTGCCGGGCTGCCCGGGAACGTGTTGCTGGCGTTCGGAGTGGAGTAAAGCGAATGCAGATCGCACCCTACGGTTCATGGCGATCGCCGATTACTTCGGACCTGATTGTCGCGCAGTCTGTCGGACTCCCCGAAATCCGGCTGGACGACGGCGGCATCTACTGGCTCGAAGTACGTCCGTCTGAAGCTGGACGCAGCGTGGTGGTCAGCCACAGCACCGGGAAAGATCTTTTCCCGGCGCCATTCAATGCGCGAACCAAGGTCCATGAATACGGCGGCGGCGCGTGGACGGTTGCGGCCGGCGTGCTGTATTTCTCCAACTTCGCGGACCAGCGGTTGTACTCGCTGAAACCCGGCGAGGCCGAACCGCGGCCGCTGACCCCGGAATCGGAAAAAGGCGCTCTGCGATATGCCGATGGTGTGATTGACATGGTGTGATTGACCCGCGGCGTGGCGCCTGGCTGGGCGTGCGCGAGGACCATTCCGTCTCCGGCCGCGAGCCGGTAAACGCCATCGTGCGCGTCGAGACCGGCGGAGTCACTGTGCTCGCTTCCGGTCACGACTTCTATTCTTCGCCGCGCCTCTCGCCCGACGGCCGCCGCTTGGCCTACCTCGCGTGGGACCATCCGCGCATGCCGTGGGTGGGAACGACTCTGTATGTGGTGGAGTTATCGGAAGACGGACGTGCCGTCCGGCAGGCCTGTGGCGATTGCCGGCGGGGAAAAAGAATCCGTGTCTCAGCCGGAATGGGCGCCGGAAGGCTCGGACCTTTTTTTCATCTCGGATCGCACCGGCTGGTGGAACATTTATCGCTTCGAATGGGACACCAGGAAAATCGACGCAATTGCGCCCATCGAAGCCGAGTTCGGCCAGCCGCAATGGGTCATTGGGAATGTCCACCTATGCTTTTGCCGGCTCCGGACGCCTGGTGTGTTCCTACGCATCGAAAGGGCTCGCGACTCTCGCAGTCATTGACTTGCTCTCAGGCCGCTTCACTCCGCTCGAACTTCCTTACACCGACTACTCATCCGTCCGGGCGCATGGCGACCGAGTAGTTTTCCGCGCAGGGTCGGCCGACATCGCCCGCCAGCTACGTGCTGCTGGATCTGGCGACCGGCGCGACGGAGATCTTGAAGCAGTCCACCAGCGTGGCAGACGATCCCGACGATCGCCCGATATTTCACCAGAGTCGAGACCATTGAATTTCCCGACGGAAGGAAATCGGACCGCCTTCGGACTCTATTATCCGGCCTTCAATCCGGAATATCGGGGCCCTGAGGGCGAGAGACCGCCGTTGCTGGTCAAGTGCCACGGTGGTCCCACGTCTGCGGCATCCAGCACTCTGGACCTGCGGATTCAATATTGGACCAGCCGGGGCATCGCGGTTCTGGATGTGAACTACGGCGGCAGCACCGGCTTCGGGCGCGCCTATCGAGAGCGGCTGGACGGAAACTGGGGCATCGTGGACGTGGACGATTGCGTCAACGGCGCGCGCTTTCTCGCCGAACGCGGTCTGGTGGATGGCCGGCGCAGCGTGATTACCGGAGGCAGCGCGGGAGGCTACACCACCCTGGCGGCGCTTACCTTCCGCGATTATTTTCGCGGCGGCGCGAGTCACTATGGCGTCAGCGATCTGGCCGTGCTGGCGCGCGACACGCATAAGTTCGAGTCGCGCTACCTGGACTCGCTGGTCGGTCCTTATCCGCAGCGCGCGGACCTGTATCGCGAACGTTCGCCGATTGCTTATGTCGAACGGCTGTCCGCTCCGGTTATCTTTTTTCAGGGCGACGAAGATATGGTGGTGCCCCCGATCCAGACCGAGGCCATGGTGGAGGCTCTGCGGCGCAACCGGATTCCAGTCGGATATCTTCTGTTCTCCGGCGAACAGCACGGCTTTCGCAAAGCCGAAAACATAAAACGCGCGCTCGACGCGGAGCTGTATTTCTATGCGGTGAATGTCTTTGGTTGCGGGCTCTCGTTTTAGGTGGAGAATGGAGTCAGGTGCCTCGAATGCTTGTTAAGCTGGCTGGGATCATTGCGACTGTCATCTCGGTCTACGGCGCCGCCGCGGATACGGCGGTCATCGTCAATTCCGGGTCTACCAACACCGCCGGGTTTCGAATCGTAGTAGATCAATCCGGGAACGCGGAATTTACGGCGGGGACACGCGGGCCGGGTCGCCCGCCCGGCCAGAAGCCCAAACAAATGCAGCGCCAACTACCCGACGCTTTGGTCCAACGCCTCTACTCGGATCTGGGCGCGGCGACGCCGCTTTCGTCTCTGCCCGCCCAGCGGTGCATGAAAAGCGCCTCCTTCGGAACGAAGCTGACCATTGAGTTCGGCGGCGAGGAAACCCCCGACTTGAGCTGCCCGGGCGGGGATAACGCGAAACTACAGGCCTTGACAAAGGACGCGAACGAGATCGTCAAGCTCTTCAATTCAAACTGAGCCTCCGCTGCTGCTACCGTTTAGAAATGATCCTTAAGATTCGGCAGACGGGCGAGCCGGTCTTACGCCAGAAAGCTCGCCCTCTTTCAGCGGATGAGATCCTGGATCGAACCATTCAGGACCTCATCGAGTCCATGCGCGAGACCATGCACGACGCTCCCGGCGTGGGACTGGCTGCACCCCAGGTCGGGATTCCGCTTCAAGTCGTCGTGGTGGAAGATCAGTCCCGCTTCCTTCAGAAGCTTTCGCCGGAGGAGCTTGCGACACGCGAGCGCAGCGCCGTGCCTTTCCATGTTCTGATCAATCCGGCCATCACGGCCACCGGGGCCGAAGCTGCCGAATTCTTCGAGGGCTGCCTCAGCGTGGCAGGCTTCACCGCCATCGTCCCTCGCGCCAGGGAGGTTCGAGTGGAGTGTCTCAATGAAAGAGCGGAGCCGGTGGTAATCGAAGCGAAGGGCTGGTACGCCCGAATCCTGCAACACGAAATCGATCACTTGCACGGCAAGCTGTATCTCGACCGCATGGACCCGCGCACATTTTCGACTCTCGACAACCACGCGCGCCACTGGAAGGACCTGCCGGCCGATGCGCACCCGCGGTCCCGCGGCGTCGGAGGCTAGCGATGCGGTTACTTCGCCGCTCTGTCCGGTTGGTGCGCCGCGTCCTTCTCGTTTTCGGCGCAGACGTGCTCGAATACATCGGTGTCAGGAAGAAGGTGCTCGACAAAATTGATCGTCACCGGCTTGGTGAAGGTTTTCGGATCGGTAATCGTCACGGCGACCTCCATATGTCCGAAATCGCGCCGGTGAAAGCGCTCCTCCACACGCATGTCCTGGCTGTGCCCGTGCCCGCGTGCGTCCAGCCAGCTGAGATCGTTGAATCCCATCGTGTCCACCACCATCGTGTCGCCTTCCCATTTGCCGACCGAATACCCCAGCCATGCCGGCGACGGATCGGCAGGATGCTTGCGTCCGTCGGTGAAGATCTGGCGGAAGATGGTCTCCACTTCGTACAGGAACAGGATCTCGCCGGGAGTCTGAATGATCTTAAACGGCTCCGGCAAAAGATCGGCGTGGGGCACACCGTCCGGCAGACAGATCAGGCTGGGACCGATGACTCCCGGCTGGCTGTGCTGGCGGAAAATCTCCGGGGCCGCGGGTGTGAGTGGTTCTTCGCCGGGCTTGAAATCGGAAAGAATGTCCCTAAAATATTTCGAATTGGGGGATTCGCCTAATCCGAACAAGCCCGGCCCGCGCGGCTCCGCCTCCGCCTGCCAGACTCCAGAAAGGTCGGGCTTGCCGTTCACGCGGGCAACCGGCCCGGTCATATTCACCTTGCCGTCGGGCGTGCGCGGAGCCCCGGGAGTGGGCTGATTCAGCCACTGCCCTTGCGCGCAAACGCACGCTGCAACGAACGCGATTCCGACCCGGATGTGCCCACGCATGCCCTCTATTAAACTACAAGCGGCGGACTGGTGCTACTGAGAGGAGCCGGGGTCATAGAACATGGCCGTCCGAAGGCTGCCTGGTCACCGCGAACAGTTAACCGCTAACCGCATTTCTCACAGCCCGCAGCAGGACGTGGCGTACGCGCCCACGCGTGCCGTGTCGAGACTCTCTCGACACCCGGTTGGGGCGCAGACAGTCCGCCTCGGCAAGGCGTCGGCAAGGTGCCGACGCGGCACGCAGGAAGTGCGTGCGCCACATTTAGCGGGGAAACAGGCGAATCGGACGGCGGATGGCCCGCCATATTCAAGGTCTCAAAGAAGGTGGGATCAGACGATCGAATCGTCCACCGCCGTCTGCGCCAGAAGCGCGCGGGCCGCCTCGGCATCTTCCGAATTGACCTGCAATCGCATTTCCCGCGTAATCGGCCATTCGAGCCTGGCAACACCCGGGCGAAGTCGAGGCAGCCCTGCGCCAGCAACGCCTCCGACATGTCGTCGAACCAGCGAATCGTTACCAACGCCGGAGCTTCGCGAGCATCCAGGTGCAAACCAGGGACGCGTCATTCAACGTCGGAGACCTTGCCGTTGTTAAACGTGATCTTCATGCTGGGATAGATATAGATCACCTTCGCTCCCAGATCCACCAGGTTCTTGGGCTGTCCCAGGATCGCCACAACCTGATCCGTGGTTTGACCCAAAGTGATCGCAGCCGGCGGAGCGGCCGGCGCCGGGATCGGAGCCCCACCAGCCTGGCCGACCGCGGCTTGCTCAGCCTGCGTGCCCTGTTGGAACTCCTGGTTGATCTGGGTAGCGGCGGTCTGGTCCGGCGGAGGCGCGCCCATGCTGAAGGCGGCCGGAGTCGCCGCCGCCAGCGCCGCCGGGGGAGGCGTGGGCAATCCGCCCTGGTGCGCCTGAAGATCCGAGAGTCCCTGATCCAGAGTCTCCCGCATGTGGTTCTGCATGTTTTGCAAATCGGCGAGCCCGACCTGAACCGCGCTTCCCTTGCGGCACTCGACGCCGCCCTTGCTGGCCATCACCACCAGAGTCGCGGCGGCGGCGTCCTGGGGCGGAGGTTGAGTCATCTGCAGCACGTCGCCTTGGCTAACCGCGCAAGCTGCGCCGCCGGCATCCACCAGATCCAGATCGTCGCCGACCACGAAAACGTGCGAGTTGTTATCGGTGAACATACGCGCAATCCCGCTCGATGCCGGACTCGGATCGTTGTTCAATGCGTTGGTCTGAGCCTCGGCTTGCTCCAGCGCCATTTGACGGCGCACTTCGTCCGCGATCGCCTGCTTCACATCGGGCGTCAGAGCGGCCTGTCCGCCGGGAGGTGGAGGCGGAGGAGGCGGTGCGCCGGCGGCCGCGGCCTGGGCGGCCATTTGAGCCTGGTACTCCGCCGCCAGCGATTGTGAAATCAAGTAATCCGTCAGCCACAACGATGGGCTGGCGTATACCGGATAGGGCGCGAAGAATCCTCCGTAGAACCCGAACCACGGAGTTCCAATTCCAAAGCCCCATGCGTAAGGCACCGGGGCGATAAAGGGGACGCCCACGAATCCATACAACCCAATGGGGTAGAAACGCGCCGGCGCATACACTTCCATGGCCACGCCGTGAAATGCGTAGGGTCGATAGAAGCGCTCCACCGGGCGCCCGCCGACCATGTAGGTCCGCGCGGCAAAGGTGTTGCCGTGAACCACGAACGGATGTTGAACGTAGCCCCCGCCGCGCATGGCGACCACGCGCGAACCGTCGGGCCCCTGGCGCACCACCGTGGTGCGTCCATTCAGTCCGTTATGGACGTCCATTCCATTGGCCGTATGAACATCCGCGACTCTTCCATTCACACGAGTCACCGAGCCTCCGCCGGGAGTGGCCACGGTCCTGGCTCCGGCTGGAACGGGACGGGCTCCAGTGGCGCTCGCGCCCGGCCTTGCGCCTGAATTTGGAGTGCCTGAATTAGTATTGACGCGTGCGCCGGTTTGCCCCGACCCCGCCGGACCGCCCTTGGCCGCGCCCGTGTTCGCCGGCGTGCCAGGCCTCGTTGCGGTGGGAGCCGCGGTGCCCGATTTCGTTGCAGCGCCCGGCTTCGTCGCAGGGCCAGACTTCGTCGCGGGACCCTTGTTTGCCGGTTTAGCGGGAGGCTTCCTCTCCTCGGGCTTATCCTCGGCCCGCACCGCGGGGGACAGAAGCAGCACCGCCGCCACCACCTCCGCCAACGATGCAGCTAAGCAGAATCGACGAGTTCTTGAGCTCTTCATATCATCTCCGTTCAGGCATCTCATGAGCTCTATCGATGCAACTCGCGTGCCACTCGTAAGTAACTGTTGGCATGGGGGATCGCGATATCTCCCGATGGCCGAAAACCACCACACTGGTGGAACAGCCGCGGCGTTAACGGAACAGCCGCGGCGCGAAATCCGCCAGGTAATCCCGCCAATTGCGCCACACGTGCCACTCCTCGGTCTCGACGAAAGTGTGCTTGATCTGGTGCTGATCCAGCACCTGGTTGAGGTTTTGATTGGACGCGAACAGCGTATCCAGCTTCCCGATGTAAATGTAGAACAGCTTGAGCTTGTGGTTGGTCCCCGACGGATCGGCCAAGGCATCCTTAGAAGCGCAAAGGGTGCGGCGCGCACCCCGAATCAATCCAGGAACCAATCGCGCCGCGCTCCGTTTTGCGCGAGTTCCTCAATAGACTTGTTCCGGGTTCATGACCACGGGACTGAACGCCCCAATGTAGTGGAATGTATCCAGATGCGTCAGGCCCACTTGCAGCGTCTGATTGCCGCCCATGGAGAGCCCCGCGATGGCGCGGTCGTCGGCTTTGGATGAAATGCGGTAGGTCTTCTCGGCGAAGGGGATCACGTCCTCCACCACATCGTTGGGGAAGGTCACGCCCGGCTCCGTTACCGGCGCGGGAGCCCTCAGACCCAGCGTCGCCGAAGGACCCGGACGTCCGTACGGCATCACCACGATCATGGGCTTCGCCTTGCTCTCGGCGATGAGATTATCCAGAATCAGATTCGCGTGCCCGGTGGTAACCCAGCCCGCCTCAGTGTCTCCCGCGCCGTGCAGCAGGTACAGCGCCGGATACCTGACGGTGGAGGCTTCATAGCCCGGCGGCGTATACACCCACACCATGCGCGGAGCGTCGAACTTCTTTGAAACGTAATATTCGATGCGAACCGTCCCGTGCGGCACGGCTTGAATATCGTAGGGAGCGGGCTTGTCGCCTTTCACCTCGAACAGGGTGGAAGACGACCGGTCGCCCGACTTGATCAAGGGATTCGCGGGGTCGTTGGTGCGGACTCCGTTTACCAAAAAGCTGTAGTCGTAGATGGCCGGGCGAAGCGCCGCGCTGGTGAGGCTCCAGGTTCCGTCTTCCGCTTTGGTCATCGCCTGGGGAGTCTGCGTGAAATCGCCCGAGACGGTGACGGCGGTAGCTTCCGGCGCGCGCAGGTGAAACGTGACCGTGCGGTCGGGATTCACAACATACGCGGGCGGAGCAGCGGGCGCGCCGCCTCGTCCGGCTCCACGACCGCCCGGCGCAGGCGGCGCCTGCGCGAACATGAGCGCGCCGAGGCCAATCCAAATCCCGAGACGCAAGACATTCCGCATGCGGACGATTGTATGGCCGCGGCGTCTCAGCGTCAAGGCTGGAAGCTATTCGTATCGCAACGCCACCGTGGGATTCACGGAGACCGCGCGGCGAGTTGGAACCAGACACGCCAGCACCGCCACCATACTCAATAACAGCGACACGGCGATAAACGTCGACGGATCGGTGGCCGTAACTTCATACAGCGCCGATTTAA
Organism: Bryobacterales bacterium; assembly: GCA_963765185.1. GTDB lineage: Bacteria > Acidobacteriota > Terriglobia > Bryobacterales > Bryobacteraceae > Palsa-187. Next base: position 65,534 of record CAVXWB010000139.1, on the reverse strand, counting down.
GATAGCGCGTGAGCGCAAGGGAGCCCACCAGTCCCAGAGTCAGGCCGATGGAGAGCAGGATCGCCGCGCGCAGCACCACCAGCCGGAAAATGTCGCCCGCGCTTGCGCCCAGGGCCATGCGGATGCCGATCTCCCGCGTACGCTCCGCCACCGAATACGCCATCACACCGTAAATCCCGATGGCGGCGAGTCCCGCCGCGATCGCCCCGAAAATGCCCAGCAGCAAAACATACAGCCGGACATACTGAATCTGCTGATCGAGATATTGTTCCACGGTGCGGAGATTCGCCACCGGCCTGGTGGGATCCACTTCGGCCGCGGCCTGACGAACACTCGGCGCCATACTCATGGGGTTGCCCCTGGTTCGCAGAACGAAGTACATCCCCGCGCGAGCCGCGTAGCCGGCGCCCATCCAGCGTGGGGTCTGCTGCAGGTAGGGCACGTAGATGCCTGGCTGGATTTGGCGCTGCTGGCGGCTCATGCGGATATCGCCGGCGACGCCGACGATCTCGCGCAGCGGCTCATCCGGAACGTAGTCCAGACGGATCTGTTTTCCGATCGCGCTTTCATTCGGCCAGAACCGTTTGGCCATGGTCTGATTGACGATCGCCACGAAGGGCGCTGCCGCGGTGTCGCGATCGTTGAAATCGCGTCCCTGAACAATCGGCGTTCGCAAGGTGGCGAAATAGTTGGGAGTGACGGCGACGTAGCTGGCGAATTGATTGGACTCGCCGTTGGAGCCCGGCTGGGCCGGATGGCCTTCGATCAGAAACCCCATGCCCAGCGAACCGGAAAGCGGCGGCGCGCTCGCTCCGGCCGCGGAGACAACTCCGGGAACCTTTTGAATCCGTTCGTAAACGCGCTGGAAGGTCAGCGTAGTCAGCGGGCTGACGTCCCACAAGCCGGCGTTCCGGTACCTTGCGTAAGGCTTGATGGCTTCATCGCGGGCGAAACGAAAATCGAAGGTAAGCAGATCCTTGGGATCGGCGCCGAGGGGGTTGTTCTGAATGCGTATGAAACTGTTGATCATCAATCCGGCGCCAATCAGCAGCACCAGAGCCATGGCGATCTGAACCGTCACCAGGGCGCTGCGCAGATGCTGGCGCGCGACTCCGTCGGTTCCGCTTCGGCCGCTCTCTTTGAGCGAGCCCACCAGATCCGGATTGGAGGCCTGAATCGCCGGAACAATCCCAAACACCACGGCTGTCAGAATCGCTACCACCGCCGTGAATCCCAACGCCGGCAGGTCCAGCGAGAGCTCATTCAACCTCGGAAAGCCGGGCGGAGCGGCAGCGACGAAGAGCCGCAACCCTCCCCAAGCCAGTAAAATTCCCACCAGCCCGCCCGCGAGAGACAGCGGCAGGCTCTCGGTCACCAATTGACGAACGATCCTCCAGCGGCCCGCTCCTATGGCGGTGCGAATCGCGATCTCGGTCCGGCGCGAGGCCGCCCGCGCCAGCAACAGGCCGGCGACGTTGGCGCAGCCGATCAGCAGCACGAGGCCCACCGCGCCTTGAAGCAGAAGCAGCGGCGACCGCAAATCGCCATACAGGGATTCGGCCATGGGTTGCACTCTGGCGCCGAGATTCTTGTTGCGGCCCGGATCCGCGGCCGCCTGTTGCGCCGCCAGCGCATCCATCTCGGCCTGGGCCTGCTTCAGCGCGACACCCGGTTTCAGGCGCGCGGCTACGCCGCTGGTGTATTGCGTGCTCGCCATCTCCGTGTGGGTCCAGTTGAGGGGCTCCCAGAAATCGGCTTGCTCGTCCCACAAATAAAAATTCGGCGGCATCACGCCGATAATGGTCTTGTCCAATCCGTCCACGTGCAGAACCTGCCCGATTACGTTGCGATCCCCGTTGAAGCGGCGCTGCCAGAAGCGGGAGCTGATCAGCAACACACGCGCCGGATTGTCTATTGGGTTTTCGTCTTCCGCCAGCACACGCCCCAGAATCGGCTTCACGCCCAGCGTCTGAAACATGGACGGTGCGTAGTTTTCGCAGTCGACTCTCTCCGGCGGCTGCCCGCGCTCATCCGCGCCTATGTTGCAAACATTTGTGCGAATCATCCCCATCGACTCAAAGGATTTGGCCCTTTCCTGAAAGGCAAGATAGTTATACGCCGCGACGCCATTGAGCTGATCGGGGTGGTCCAGCGGAACGGACCAGATCATCACCAGCCGGTCCGGTTCCAGATAAGGAAGGGGGCGCAGAAGCGTGGTGTTGAGCAGGCTGAAAATAACCGTGTTCGCGCCGATGCCCAGCGCCAGCGATAGAACCGCCACGATGGTGAAGCCGGGCTTCTTGAGGAGCATGCGGAAGCCGTACACAATGTCCTGCCAGGTAGTGACCATGAATCGGGCCCGGTGCGCTCTCCTTGTCTGGCTTAGACGAAGAATCCAGCGAAATGTTCCGGCTTTTGTTGGGGTGGTCCATCGAATCCGGCTTGTTCGAGGGATTCACGCGAGCAGGCTGGTCAGCTGAGACACCTTTTTCACCTGCTCGAAGTCCTGAATCAGCTTCAAGGCTTGCTCGATGCGGCTCATCGGCAGCCGGGATTGCGGCATCAACGCGCGGAATTTGCCATCGACATCGCTCCACTCGATGCCCCGCGGCGCCGAACCCCTGGGAGCGTCAACGGTGCTCGCGTACTTCGCTCCCGACTTGGTGACGATGGTGACCGTGGCGCCCCAGTTCCACTCATAGCGCGTGGCGCTCGGGGACGGGTCCTGCTCCACCAACCCGATCAGCCGGACGATGACGGGGCGTTGGATCATCGCTGGCGCCGCGTGCACCCAGGAGAAGTCCTTGTCGGCCACGGCGGAGGCAATGTAGTAAGACAGGCTGTGGATGGCCTCGATCATGTCCGTGGGAGCCTTGCCCGCGACCAACCCGCTCTGCGGGCCGGCCACCAGGATCCTGGCAACGTCTTCCGGTCGCACCTGCGATTCACGCGCGGCATTGACCGCCGCTTCCACCGCCGGATGCAGCGCATGCGCGCCCGGGACCAGCTTGATCGCAAGGTATCGCGTGATCTGGTAATCGTTGCCGATGTCGCCGGCCAAGCTGCTGGCGTCGGGTTTTCCGCCGCCGAAAACCGCCAGAAACCCGCCCGAGGCTTCCAGCATGTCGCCGTTGACCGTATAACCGCGGCTGGCGGCCAGCGCGGCGTTCACCGCGCAAAGCGCAGCGTTGCCCGCGTGATACTCGCGCGCCCAACTATTGGTGCCGATGGAGAGGCCGCCCACCGTCGTCGCGGTGATGCCGATCGCCTGCGCCATCTGCTCCGCAGTCAGCCGCAGGAGCTTGGCCGCTGTCACCACTCCGCCAAACGCGACGATCGAGGATGCGTGGAACCCCCGGCCTACGCTGCCGCTAATCGCTCCACTAATGATTGCTCCACTGGCGCGGCCGGAGGTACTGGAGCTTGCCGCGAGCGCCTCGCCCACGCGCCCCGCTGCCTCATAGCCCGCGACCATCGCGCTGAGCATGTCTTGACCGGTAGCGCCCACACGCTCCCCAATCGCCAGGCCTACGGAGGTGAGGCACGTTCCGGTGTGGGCCACGTTGCGCAAATCGCTGTCGTCGGACGCAGCGGAATCGCTGAGCATCGCGTTCACCCGAGCGGCTTCCGTCGCCGGAAGCCTGTCGCCGTCGAACCACACGGCCGCCTCCCGCTTGCCGCCTTGCTCTTTGGCCAGATCGCGAACGATGCGGGCCGATCCGATCGTCGATCCCGACGCGGCGCTGGCCAGCGTACTGGCAAGGATCATCTTGGCGTGCTTGATCGCCACCCTCGGCAGGCCGCTGAAGCTCACCCCACTCAGGATGCGAGCCAGCGTCAGGGCGCTGGCCGGGGACTTCCCCTGAGCTTGCGCAGCTACGGGCCAAGAGGTTGCCATGCCCGTGATCCCGGCGAACTGCAAGAGTCGCCGCCGGTTGAGGTGGAACCCGTTTCCGGCCAAGCGGTCCTCGTCTTGCTTTCGATTGTGTCCCATGAAGCAGATCTCAAATGGTGAAAGTGTTCAGCAAAACCGCGTTATGATACGGCCCGGGCGGTTCCCGATGACACCCGTGAACCCGGCTAAGGTGCAAATGGCGGCTCTCGCTCGGAGACCACACTCCCAGCCTCACCCGATAGGCTCCCTGGGCAACCTCTCGCGGAACCACCACGACTCGTCTCGAGTATACGAATCCCAACGCGTCCGGGACTTCGCCGTCCAACGAGTAATCGCCCTGAAAACGCAGTTCTCCCTGGGAATCCAGGAAATGGATAAATACCGCCCATCCCGCGATCTTATTGGCTGCATGCCAGTGCAGGTCCATAATAATACTGCCAGGCTGCTGCTGGTGAAGCTGGAATTTCAAAAGTGTAAGCACGCCGGAGAATACCGCGCCGAATCTAAGTAACCGGCTTTCCTTGATCATCCAACCCAGGTGGGGTTGTTTCTGCCCCAGGTCTGGAGCCTGACTGACGCGCGTTACGCGAAAGTTGGGGCCCGCCGCCAGCAGCTCACAGACTTGATTCAGCGAAGCCAACGGGTCGGATATCGGCTTGGTATTGTGATCGTCCAAACTTCACACCCCTTCAGGCCACGGCGATCTCTTCAGCTTAAAGGCAGACAACTGCGACCCTCCCTTCGACCGCAAGACAAATAATGTAATAAGGGATTCACTCGAGAAGAAGCCACATCCGCGTAAACCGTCAAATAATAGTTTGTATCGAATAACGGCGATGGGTCGAACCCCCGCCGATAGCCGATAAAAAGATAATGCCACAGCAACAGAATTCCCCTCACGCGAACTTGCCCGTAGTGACGCGCATAGTATCCGCCATCGAAGTATTTCCGAAGATGGCTCGGCGCTATCTCTGTTTACCGCCACTCGAAAGTACAGACACAGCGTCCGAAAAGTCCCCGTTGGCGCAAGGCGCCACAACTGCAAGCGTAAATACGATCCGGCTTGCTTGATTGTTCTGCCGAGCCAGGATGGTTGCCGGACGCGAACGACTCGGAAGCTCGGATGAGTCGCAAGCAGCTCACAAATCTGATTCAGGGAGAGCAGCGGGTCTGACATCGGCTTGGCGTTGTGATTCTCCAAGACTCACACCCCCTTCGCCAGCGTCTTGTCAAGACGCCGCATCGCGTCCGACAGGTTTCCTTGCGCTTCGCACCAGTTGTAATACGATGCCGCGAATGAGCCCACCGCTTCACCCAGCGCATACACGGTGGCCGAGCTCCACGCCGGCCCCTCGGGATCTTTCTTGTGCGTCTTTTCAAGGCACTCAAGGATGTGATAGAAGCTGCTCCGCACAGGGTTCAGCTTGTAGCTCGGCGGAGGCGGCCGGACTCCTACTGCCACGGAGAACGACTCCCAAAGCGGGGACTCAGCGGCGCAGGTGGCGGAAAACTTCCGCCAGTCGGTCACCTGTTCGGCGAGCATCGTTCGCACCTCTCCGCACAGGAAGCCGAGTAAAGCGAATAACTCATCGTCGTCCCGTATTCCAGGATCGGAAGGCGTCACATGCAGGAGCTTCGGCACCACTCGTCCGGAAATATAGCTGCGCCTCATATGATAGGCGGGTGGCCGCGTGTGTGAATGGATCACGCGAATCGAAGGATCGTAAACCAGCCGATGCCCCGCGGCCATCGCCCGCACGCCCCAATCCAGGTCCTCGGCGAAAGGCAGCGGCTGAAACGGACATGTCTCCCAGAAATTCCGGCGCAGCGCGGAGCATACATTGTCGAAAGAAACTAATCGCAGCCGGTCTTCGAAACTAAGAGCCAGGAAAGCTTCCCAACTCTCCATCTGTTGAATGCGTATTTTTTCACCGAGAAACTCACCCCGATATTCCACTTGCCATCGGCCCACTAGATCGCTGTCGGGCCGCGGTACGTGCCGCCCCGTCACCCCCACTACCCGCCGGTCTGAAAACGGAGCAATCAGCGTCTCCAGCCACGTTTCTCCAATGGGAACCGCGTCCTGCACCAGCATGATACACAGCTCTCCGGTGCCGTGCCGAATTCCCAGGTTGCGAGTTTCGCCGTGATTGAAGGACTCGGGGGCAATGGAAATCGTTTGCGCTCCGAATTCGCGCGCCAGGTCCAGAGTTTGATCCGATGAGCCGGAGTCGACCACGACGACTTCGGATTCGCGTGTCTGGTTGCGGATGGCGGCGAGAGTGTCCCGAAACTCAGCGCCGGCATTCTTGGTGGGAATGATGATGGAGATCGTTGCCGTATCTGCCACTTTATTTCGACTCGACAATGTCCATGCTGAACGACGAAGGGCCTCATCCGGCGCGCTTGCAAAGGAAGAACAGGCCGCGCCGGAATGGGTCCTACCAGTGTAGCCTAGCAGTCTGCGGAAAAAGTCAAAGACAGGGTTGGCCGCCGATAAGCGCGGATAGACGCAGACCGAAAACAAAGGCTTTTGCGCCTCGAATCCGCGTTCATCCGGGTTCATCGGCGGCCAATAATGCTTTTTCAGCATCCTGCCAGAGCGGCGCGGGGCAAAGCGTATCGTCAGGGCATGCGCACCACGCCGAGCGATACTGCACACTCCTGGGTATCCACCGCCAGCCGCCGGTTGCGAACAATCGGCAGCCGGGCCTGCTGCTCCGGATTCCAGACTCCCAGCCGGATGCGGTAGCTTTTCCCCAAGTGAGGTTCCGCGATCCACACTTTGAAGGTGTACGTGACAAAGCCCCAAGGGATCCTGGTTGTACTGCCACAGCTTATGGTCTCCTTGGATTTGTATGACACCATTTTCATCCAGGAAGTGGATAAATGCCATCCATTCAGGACGAAGTTCCGGCGAATGCCATTGAAAGTTGAAAGATAACTCCTGCGGGCCGCTGGGGTTTACTTGAAAGCGCAGCAGCGTGAGATTATCTCCGAATTGCGCGCCGCCGATAAATAATCTCATGGACTTGATTCGCGAACCCAGCCGCAGAGCCTGCCGGGGCAGACTCGGAGGATGCTCTACTGCCTTCGGCGCGGTAGTTTGGGCGGCGCGCACCAGACGCGAATAGTTATCCAGCAGTTCTTCGGCGTCCTGATCGATCGTTCTGACTTCTGATATTCCACCACGGAGCCGGTCGAGCAGCGCCGGGTCGTCTATCAGCCTGCGCAACTGCAAGGCCAGATCGTTGGCGTTGCCCATTTCAAATAGCAGACCATTTCTCTCATGTTGGACAAGGTCCGCCAGGCTGCCCACGTTGGAAGCCACCACTGGCGTTTTGAGAGCGAAGGACGACAACACCACTAAAGGCGAGTTCTCGTACCAGAGCGCCGGCATCACCAATACGTCAAGGCCGGCGAAAACTTGGGCTAATTGTTCGTTCGGAAACGTGCCCCGAAAGGAGATATTCTCAAGCCCTTCCGCCAGATGCTGTACAACGGCGTCGTAATCCGGGAAATGTCCGGGACTGCCATACACCTCCAGCCGCACTTTTTCAGAAGGCAGATCGCGCATTGCCTTCAACAGGACATGCAGACCCTTGGTATGGCGGAAAGTTCCGATATAACCCACGCGAAGCATCAAAGGGTCGCGGGTTCCGGCGAAAGCGGCGCAGCGTGCGTCTCGAGTCCAAATCCCGACGTGCGCATCTCAGCAGGTTTCATTCCATTGATAGTCAGGAGACGCGTGGTATTGGCCGTTGGAGCCAGCAGCAGGTCGACTTGGGAAAGCGTCTTCTTCATCCAGGTTGGCCGGTGCGAAAGCCACACCAGATTGGCCAGCCAATCCGACCGGGAGAACACCAGCCTTCCCGCGGAGACAAGCACCGGAGAGAGCGCCCGCGCCAGCCATTTGCGCGCTGCCACAGCGCGAATCCGCGAACCAGCCGGCCCCGCGGTTACGCACGCCAGGCATGTGAGAGGATGCGGCCCGCGGCAAAGAGATTCGTCCCATTTCACAAGTTGGAAAGTGGGGCAAACATACCAGAAATCCGTGGCTGTCGAAATCACCGGAAGATTCAGTTTTTTGGCCGCCCAAATGGAAGCCGTGGAGAGATGCATGGCATGCACAACATGAACCACATCCGGCAGCCGCTTGGCGAAATAGCCGGAGATGTGATCTTCAATCTCCCGATTGAAATATTCCTTGAGATCGAAAAACTGATAACGCTTCCAAAATGAGATTCGATGCACCGGCAGCCCTTCGAATACCGTATCCCAGGCGCGAATGCCATCGAACACATCGTTGGCTTCCGGCGGCTCGTAACAAATGAGGAAGACCTCATGGCCGTGCTCGATCGCCTTGCGGGCTAAGCTTCTCGCGTAAACCTCCGTTCCAGCGCGCCAGTTCGGGAAGAAGGTGTGAACGACCAAGGCGATGCGCATGTCAGGGGTGTCAGTCGATGCAGTTTCAATCATGCCACGGGCACTTTCGGAATTCCAGATAGTTCCATGCGAAACCGTTTCAAACACTTTATGCTAAATATGTTGTGATCACCCCCAGCACCTCCCGGACCATGCCCGGCGGCATCGCCGATCGCACCGCTCTGCCGAAAGGGAGCAACGGCCGGGCGCTATGCCGTTGGTGCGCCCTGGAAGTCCCCGCGCGGCGCTTCACGTTCTGTTCGGATTGGTGTGTGCACGAATGGCGCCTCCGCACCGACCCTGGTTATCTTCGGGAGCAGGTTCTGCAGCGCGACCGGGGCATTTGCGCGATATGCCGGACCGACACTCGGGCTGCCTACGGCGAACTGCGGCGCTCGCGTGGGACTCACCGGCAAAGGCTTCTCGCGAAATGGGGGCTCAAGCGGCTCAACCGCAAGACTCTCTGGGACGCCGATCATATCCTGCCCGTGGTGGAAGGCGGAGGAGAGTGCGACCTTCAAAATCTGCGAACCCTGTGCCTGCTCTGCCACCGGCTGCAAACCCTGGAGCTGAGGCGCAGGCGCCTGGCCTCAGGCTCCGACTAGCGCAAAGGGTGCGGCGCGCACCCCCAGATCAATCCGGAACCGAATCGCGCCGCACTCCGTTTTGCGCGAAGTTCCTCAATAGCGCAAAGGGTGCGGCGCGCACCACCGGGGAAATCAGGAACCGATCGCGCCGCACTCCGTTTTGCGCGAGTTCCTCAATAGCCGAGACGAAGCATCCCCTCCTGCTTGCCCTCGACCGTGCCTTGCGTGAGCCATTCGAGAGACGCCTTGAACAGAAGCAGGTGATTCTTTTCCCACATAGCATTATGCGAGGAGCACGCCAAATCGATAAAAATCTTCTTGGGTGAGCCCAAATCCGCGTACAATTCCCGCACCCGGTCCGGGTTGACCTGCTTGTCATGGGCGCCCGAGATCATCAGAGTAGGAATTTGAGTTTTGGAAACCAACGCTGTTGTCCATCCCCAGGTTGTGACCTGCGGAGCGCGTCTCACGCCGGCTCCCCACGTCGCTCCGACGGAATCGGAAAGCAGCATTTCCGACCACACCGATTCCAAAGCCGCCGGTTCGTACTGAGCCGGGCAACCCACCTGGCGATCCCAATTCGCGATAAATTCATCCCGAGACTGCGTGTTCATTGCGGCTCCGTTGGCAGGGACCTGGGCCGGCGGCTCGGCCGCCGCGGCGCGATTGTAGGCGGGGGCCAGTAAAACCAGCTTCAGGACCTTATCCGCGTGCTGCGCCGCATATCCGGCCGAACGCGGTCCGCCCAAAGACCACGCCAGCAGATTCAGTTTATCCACGTGGCGCAGAGCGCGCACATGATTCACCACCGCGTCGATGTCCTGCCAGTCCGAAGCCAGAGTTGTCATCTGATGCGCATAGCTGGGGTCGCAAAGTGCGGGGATCAGGGCGGGCACGTAGGCCGCCTGCTGCGCGCGCGTCAGGTTGCAAGGATCGTTCATTGCGGCCGGCCGCGTGGAGCGTCCGTAACCCGTCACGTCCATGGAGAACACGTCGAAGCCCGCATGCGCCAGATACGCCATCCAGCTGTAATCCTGGTAGGGAACGTCGAAAGCGACTTCCGCGGGCGTCCCCGCGCCATGGATGAAGAGCGCCACGCGATCCGGCGCAGGGCCACCGCGCAGGACCGTAGCGGCCTCCACTACTTCCCGAACGTAAATCTGCGTGTTCTCCCCCGTGATGGCGGGGACGCCGGAGCGGACCTGCACATAATGGTCGAGTCGCAGAAGGCGGCCTCCGTCGTCGGCCGCCGCGGACAAAGCCACGCTCAAAAGCGCGAGCACATAGCGAAGTTTCATGGAAAGATCCCCCAACGCAGTTTATACCGCAGTTTACCCGTGTGTGCGGCCCGCTGGACAGCGCGGGGACGGCGCGGGATCTTTTCCGACTCCCCAGGAACTCGCCCGCACAACGGAGCCTGGCTCGGCGGAGCCTTCGCGAGTTTCTGACTGTGTGGAGGGCCGAGCCGGCCCTGTGCGGGCTTTTAAGGAAACCAGCGGAAAGTGTTTTTGTTTTATTTTAAATCCATATATATCAATAGCTTAAGTTGCTTTTTTCGCATTCCCGGCCTTTTCAAATCCGAACCCGGCGTGCGATACTAATCGTCATTACGACGCATGACTCTGGCCTCCGAGGCAATTGCCCGTTATCACAAATTAATAGAAAGTGAACCGTATATCGATCTGGCTTGGGCCCAGGCCCTGCAGGAGCGCAAGAAGGCTCTCAAGCTGGAGGACGGTCCCTTGTCGCCGGTTCTGCGTCCGCACCTCCTGGCCACGCGCGATTACCTGGCGCTGGCAAAGGCGTCGGAAGCTTTGCTCTCCGCGATCGAACGCGTGGAGCGGCTCACGCTGGCCACTCCCTCGCTGCTCGCCCGAATTCAGCTCCTGCCCGCAGAGCGCATGCTGGCCGCGGTTGAGCCCGGCTATAGCGCCTTCAGCGTCGCCGGAACTTTGAGTACCCAGATGAACGACGGCTCGCTCCGCATTGGTGGTCAAAGCGCCGTGGCGCCGGCCGGCGCGATCTACGGCGAAGCCCTGTCGGATATTTATTTTGACGCAGCGCCGGTGAAGGAGCTGCGCAAGAAATTCAAGCTCAAGAAACTTCCCGGAATCAAACCCCTGCTGGCCGCGGTGCTCAAAGTCTATAAGGAATCCGGCGGAAAGAATAAGCGGCCCAACATCGCCGTGGTGGAGATCCGCCAGCCGCACTCTTCGCCTGAAAGCATGCTGCTGGCCGAGTTCTTCTCGCGCGAAGGCTGCCCTACCGAGATCGTCTCGCCGGACCAGCTGGAATACCGCAACAACACGCTGCGCCGGGGCGAATTCGTCATCGACGTGGTGTACCGCAACATCACGCTTCAGGAGTTTCTGGTTCGCTTCGATCTGAACCATCCGCTGGTGCGCGCCTATAAAGAGCACGCGGTATGCATGATCAACAGCTTCCGCACGGAGCTCGCCTCCAAGCAGGCCATTTTCGATTTGCTCACCGATGACGCCGTCACCGCCAAGTTCCCCGCCGCGGAGCGCAAAGCGATCAAGGATTTCGTGCCTTGGACCCGCGTGGTGCAAGCCGCTAAAACCACCCACAAGGGCCATACCGTGGACCTCCCGGAGTTCGTCATGAAGCACCGCGCCAAGCTGCTGCTGCGGCCCAACGATCATTCCGGCGAAGTCCATCCGGTGCGCGGCTCCGAGGTCAGCGATCTCAACTGGGAGAAGGCGCTGCGCCAGGCCATGCGCACGCCCTTCGTGGTGCAGGAAGCGTCCGAGCCGACCCGCGCCGTCTTCCCCATGCTGCAATACGGCAGCCTGATGATGAAGGAAATGCTGATCAACCTTCAGCCGCACGTCTACCTGGGCGCGGTGCATGGCTGTTCCAGCTGGCTGGATGTCGCAGGCCCCGTGTCTTTCTCGACCCTCGCCGGCTTGGCCCCGACGTTTCTATTGGAAGGCAAATAGGCGCGGCGCAGGCCCCCGACCGGTGACGACCGGTATGAAACGCATGAGACGTGACCTCGCGCCCGGCAAACTTGCGGCACTTGCCGGATACTCAAAAAGAGGCTACGTTTGAGGTATGACGGTGGAAGCTATCAAGGCGGCGATCGCCCAACTGCCGGAGGACGAGCGTTATTCTCTTGCAGCGTGGCTTAACGAGCTTGATTACGACGAGTGGGATAAGGAGATGGTTGAGGATTTCTCTCCAGGCGGGAGAGGCCACTACCTGGTCGAAAGGGTCAAGAAGGGCATCGCTGAGGGCAAGGCTCGGCCGATGGAAGAAGGCTTCGCAGCGCGCCGCAAATCCCGGCAGTGACCTTCCAGTCGAAGACCCTCCCAGAGTTTTGGGACCTTTACGACCACCTGCCTGAAGATATTCAACGCCGCGCCGATCGACAGTTTGGTCGCTTCCTTGCAAACCCGCAGCACCCCTCGATTCAGTTGAAGCCGGTCGGCGCCTTCTGGTCGGCGCGCGTCACCGATGCCTACCGCGCTCTTGCGATCCGGGAATAGAACATCTTTACATGGTTCTGGATTGGTCCGCATGACGCATACGTTCGTCTGCTTATAAGACCACTCACAAATTCACAGCGCCGCCGGCCGGCGCCGGCTTCTCCACGGTCACCTTGGCCCGCAGATTCGCTACTCCAGCGGTAGGCCGCTCATCCGTCACCGTGACCGCGATAGCGTCGTCCAGCCAGTCGTGCGCGGTGCCGTCGGGATCGTGCGAGGCCAGCGTCAAAGTGTAGGCGTTGGGACACAGATCGCAGAGAAACGAAAAGGTCACAACCGCGGTCTCGCCGGCTTTGCGAGGCCCGATGCGAACCTGCTCCAGCTCCGTGTTGGTTCCGTACACTTCGAAGCCGATCTGGGTGCGGATCAGCAACCCCAGCACCGGATTCTCCACCGCGTCGTGATAGCGGACCTCGGCGCGCACGCTCACCATCTCCCCGCTCCTCCAGACGATGGTCGGCTTGCCTCCGTCGCCCAGGCTCTCCACCGAAATGACCTCCGCGCGCCCATTGCCGCGCCGGAAGGAAGGCGTGAGGCGCGGAGGAATGGTTTCGCCCCAGCTGCGAATCCGTTCCGACATGTGCCGCGCGTACTTCACCAGGGTCTCCTTGGGATCGCCTTTGGCCGCGAGCTCGCCCGCGTCGATCCACCACACCTCGTCGCACAGCGTTTCGAGCAGCCCGGTTTCGTTCGACGCCAGGAACACGGTGGTCCCCGCGCGCCGCAGCCGGTCCAGTCCGGTCAGCGTGCGCGCCCGCACCACTGCGTCCTGCGTGGCCAGGGCCTGATCCAGCGCGATCACGTCGGCCGGCGCCAGATTCAGCGGCTCGCCCAAGGCCACGAAGCGCCGTTGCGGCCCCGCGATCACCTCGCCATGCTCCGGCGTCGCGGCGCCCGCGGCCAGTTTCAGCAGCTCGGCCGAGCCCGATCCCTTCTCCCCGATCACGCCGATGATGACGCCCGCAGGCGCCATCGCGCGGAACCCCTTCAAGGGCCCCAGTGTCACATTGCGAAACTCGATCGGCATTAGAGATTAGTCTACGTTACCGCGCCCGCTCGCTGTCGGAGCACTGGTTTCCCTGGATCGTGTTGGCCGCCAGCGCCACGCCCGGCGCGGCTTCGATACAGTGCGTTTTCATGCCGTGCCCGGAAATGGTGTTGCCTCGAATGGTGTTGCCTCTGGTGTCGGCGGAATGCTCCGCGCCGCGGCCCAGGTAGATTCCCGATTCCAGCATCTCCGGCTCGTCCGCTTTATAAATGCATCCGATCGCGGGGTTCTGGTTGCAGCCCGCGGTATTCAGATTCAGGAAGCGGTTGGCCGAGACCGTGTGCCCGCTGCCGATCAAAAACAGGCCGCCGAACTTCATGCCGTCGAAGGTGTTTCCGGTAATTTCAATATTCTGAGAACGCATGCCCGGGTCGGTGTTATTCATCACGATTCCAAAATGCCCGAACGGATACTCCGCGGCCGGCTTGCGATTCACACACTGGTTGCCGCGCAACGCCCCATCGTGAAAGCCGTCCAGGTCGAAGCATTTTCCGTCGACTTCCTCGAAGCGATTGCGCGCATACACGCTGGCGTCCACATTCCCGGCGGTATCGACCGCCACCGGCGTCCCTCCATGCTCCACGTCCACCAGCGCCACCGGGTAGCCGATGTTCGCGCCCGTGTTTTCCTCCACGCGCATGTGGGACGCAGCGCCCACCTGGATGGCGTCGCGGGCTACGGTGTCGAAGCGGTTGTGAATGAACGCGCCGCCTTCTAATCTTGGGGAGATTCGCAGAGAATGCGTCCACAGACCGTTGCCGGCGATTCTTTCGAACACGGAGTCCCGCACCTCGAATTGCGTGGAGCCTTCTTCGATCAGAATCCCTCCGCTCAGGTTGTTGCGCCCCTGCGCGTTGCGCGAGCCCGAATCTTCGACTGCCGCCTTCGCAATCCGAATTCCCGAAGACCGGCTCACCAGAATAGGGAAGTTGGTCACGTGCGTGAGCCGCACTCCGGAGATTTCCAATCCCTCCACGCGATCGGCCAGGATTCCGTTGTCCGGATACCACATCCGAAAATAATTCTCCGGCGGCGCCATTTCCAACGTCTTGGGCGCGGTCTCGCGATTGCCTTCGATACCGAAATCGTGGAGCCGAACGTTCTTCGCGCCCTCAATCACAAGGATGGCTCGTCCATGAAATGCGCCGGTAGCCTGGAGAACCGTCGCGGCGCCGCCAGAGATTTCAAGATCGTGAGCCCCCGGCGCCAGCGCCAGCTCCGCCGAGATCTCGACCGTGCCAGAAGGCAGTTGGATGGTGCCCGTGGTTTGAGTCGCCAGCGTTTTGCGCAGCCGCGCCTCAGGCGATCCGCCGCAGGCTGTGAGAGCAATCAACGCTACCGCGGCCGCCAACGGTGGGGCGGGTCCCCTGACCCGCGCGCGACCCCCTGGTCGCGCTATGAGTCGCGCTATGAGTCGCGCAATAGGCCCGGCCAGAGGGCCGGGCTGCGGACCCGTGGGTCCGCCCCACATCGTGTTTATGGCTTGACCCACTCCCCGATCCAGTCGAGCACGGTGTGGTACCACAGCACGCTGTTCTGCGGCTTCAGCACCCAGTGGCCTTCATCGGGAAACACCAGCAGCTTGGAGGGAACTTTCTGGATCTGCAGCGCGGTGAACAGTTGCAAGCCCTGCTCCAGCGGCACGCGATAATCCTGCTCGCCGTGGATCACCAGCGTGGGCGTTTTGAAATCCTTCACGAAATAACTCGGCGACCAGCGCGCGTACATCTCCGGATTGTCCCAGGGCATGCCGCCGAATTCCCACAGCGGGAACCACAGCTCCTCAGTCGACGCCGGCCATGCTGCGCAAGTCGAACACGCCATCGTGCGACACCAGCGCCTTGAATCGCGTGGTGTGGCCGAGCATCCAATCGATCATGTAGCCGCCGTAAGATCCGCCCGCGGCCGCCATGCGGTCCGGGTCCACGTACGGCAGCTGCGGCGACCGCAGTCCACCACGGCCATGATGTCGTCGTAGGGCCTTGCCGCCCCAATCGCCGTTGATTTCGTCGATAAACTTCTGCCCGTAGCCGGTGGACCCGCGCGGATTGGGCATCACCACCACGTAGCCCGCGGCCGCGAACACCTGCGCGTTCCAGCGGTAGGTCCAGTTTCGCCCCATGCGCCTTGCGGGCCGCCATGAATCAGAAACAGCACCGGATATTTTCTGCGTTTCGCGTGAAACCCGGCGGCTTCACGATGAAGGCATGCACGCGCGTTTTATCCGCGCTCTCCACCCACATCTCTTCGAGCGGCGTCAGCTGCACGCCCGCCAGCAGCGCGTCGTTCAAATGCGTCAGCGCCACTGCCGTTCCGCCCGAGGAGTTGGCGCGAAAAATCTCCGCCGGGCCGCGAGCCGCTCTCCTCGGTATAAATCATGGTCCGGCCGTCGGAGGTGAACTGCACATCGTCCAGGCTGGAAGCCCCGGAAATGACGTTGCGCGACGCCGCCGCCGGTGGCCGAAACCATCTGCAATCCCGTGCGCCCCCGATCCTCCACCGTGAAAAAAATTCGCGTGGAATCCGGCGACCAGGTGAAGCTGTCCACCCAGCGATCCAGCCCCTCGGTTAGATTTGTGGTCCGGCCGGTCGCGCGCTCCAGCACCATCAGACGCCAGCGGTCGCTCTCATATCCCGCGCGCGCCTGCGAGCGGAACGCCAGGATATTTCCCGTCGGGCGAATATAGCGGCGATTTTCCGCGCCCAGACCGTGGTGATCTTCCGTCGATCGCCGCCCTCGAGCGGAACCGTGTAGATATCGGAATTCGTGCTGCAGCGCGGCTCCGGATCGGCGTTCATGACGTAGGCCAGCTCGATGGAATCGGGCGAAATGGCGTAACCCTCTGGACCGCCGAGCGAGAACGGAGGGACATCATGGAAACGCCGAGTCAGGTCCTTCGATGCCCGTCCCGTCGATGTTCACGACCAGCAGATGCTGCCGGCGCTTGCCCTCCCACTGATTCCAATGGCGATAGAGCAGCGAAGTATAGATGCGCGCTTTGACCTTGTTCTTCGCGCTTCTTCGTCGAGCTTGCGTCTTGTTGCAGACGTCATCGTCGGCGCCGCAATCCGGATATACGCTCGAAAGAAAGACCAGCTTGCTTGCCGTCGGGCGAAACCAGCAGGCCGCCCGCCTCGGTCGACAGGCGGGTGATCTGGCGGGCGCGTGCGCCGTCGGCGTCCATCGACCCAGATCTGCTCCGACCCGCCGCGATTGGAGACGAAATAAATCTGCCGCGAATCGGGCGACCAGCGCGGCCGCTCATTCACCGTGCCTTCCTGCGTGAGCTGCCGCGGAGCTCCGCCGTCCAAGGGAACCACGTAAATCTGCTGCGGCTTGGTGTTCTTATCGAGATCCGGAGTCTGCACCGTGAACGCGACCTGGCTTGCCGTTGGGACTCAGCGCGGGCTCGACCGATGCGCGCGATCCTGCAGCATCGTCTCCACAGTGAGCGGCTGCTTCTGGGCAAAGACGACGGAGGCGCCGAGAAGGGCCAGCAACACACGCATACCGACTATTGTAGGGGAGCGGCATTCCGGGTTGTGGACCGCAAAATCTTTTGGGACGATCCTGTGCCAAGCTTGACTAAAGAAACCGCGTGCCCGCAAATACCCCGCAGCACCAAGTTGCAAAAAATTCGCGTATGCGGCTCCCTGACGCTCGCAGTTCGGAAAAGCCGTCTGAACCGCGCGCGTCAGCAAGCGGCATGGGAATTCTAGCGCTCCTTTACCTGCTGGCCTTCGCGATCCTGCTGGCGATGCATGCGCCGTTCCTGCGGATGCCTTATTTCTGGGACGAACTGGGGCAGTTCGTGCCCGCCACGCTGGACCTGTATCGCGACGGCTCCTGGGTCAGCCATACGGTTCAGCCCAACGTGCATCCGCCCGGGGTCATGGCGTTGGTTGCGCTGGCGTGGCACGTTTTCGGTTCCTCGATTATCGCGGCGCGGTTGACCATGCTCGCGGTCGCTGCGCTGGGGGTGGTCTTTTCCTTTTTGCTGGCCGTCCGTTTGACGCGCGGGACACCCGGGGCGTCCGCCGTGGCGGCGGTTCTGTTCCTGATCGCCTCGCCGATCTTCTACACCCAATCGATGCTCGTGGTGCTGGATATGCCGGCCATGACGTTCACCGTTCTCGCTCTGCTGCTCTTCCTTGACGAGCGTTATGCATGGTGCGCGGTGGCCTGCACCATCCTGATCCTGACCAAGGAGACATCCATCACAACGCCAGTGGTGTTCGCGGCGTGGCTGTGGTTTCGCGAAAAGCGCAGGCTGCAAACGCTTTATTTCGCCGCGCCCGCGCTCGCGCTCGGGATCTGGCTGCTGATCCTTCACCGCGCCTCCGGGCATTGGCTCGGCAACGACGAGTTCGCCCGCTATAACCTCGCCGGGACGACCGATCCCGTTCACCTTGCGCTGACCGTCGCGGAACGCGCCCGGTTCCTGTTCTGGACCGACGGACACTTTCTTGGAACCATCGCACTGGTGATCGGTTGGCGCCGGCTGCGCGGGCCACAGTGGACCGTGGCGGGACTGGTGGCGGTGGCGCAAGTGGTCCTGGTGACGGTGCTGGGCACGCCGCTGGTCCGTTACCTGCTGCCCGCTCTGCCCATCCTGTATGCGGCCGTGGCGACCGCAGCGTCTGTCTATCCCGTGAAGTGGCGTTGGACCTCGCACGCCGCCATGATCCTTCTCCTCGTCGCAGGATGGTTCTGGAATCCGCCGTATCCGTTTGCGTACGAAAACAATCTGGCGATGATGGATTTTGTCCGGCTCCAGCAGGATGCGGCCAGCTATTTGGAAGCCAACGCGTCCGATAAACGCATCGCGACTGCGTGGCCGCTTACGGACGAGCTCAGAAATCCGGACCTGGGATACGTGAAGCGTCCCTTAAAGACCGTCGACGCAGGCGGGTTGCGGTTGGCCCATCTGACCGCTCTGAATCGGCAGAGCTTCGATCTTCTGGTGGTGTACAAGCGGCTTTGGCCGGCCAAGGGCACCCTCCTGGACATCGCGCCGCTGCGCGATGTGTTGCAGCACTATTACGAGTATTATCCACAGGCCACGGCGGAGGAAATCGGCGATCTCGGCTTCGTCCCGCTGATGCGCTGGGACCGCAGAGGGCAGTGGATCGAGATCTATGGACCGCGTACCCGTTGAATGGGCGAATACAGCTGAGGCGCTGGTATACTCAACCTGAAGCGATGAAACCGGCGGCTCAAGCTGAGGCGTTTAATCTGAAAGTCGAGTTCTCCCGTGAAGACGACGGACGGTGGATCGCCGACATTCCAGCTCTACCCGGAGTCACGGTCTATGGGCGGACCCGCAAGCAAGCCCTGGCTTCCGCCGAGGCGCTCGCATTGCGAGTGATCGCGGATCGCCTGGAACATGGCGAGGCAGTGCCCGGCCAAGTGACCGTTTCCTTCGCGGCGTAGCATAAGAAGGCGCGGACGCAGTCTGGATTTCTTCAGAAGCCGTTGCGGCCCGCTAAATTTGTTGCATTCCCGCTAGGCATCGAGCACCAGGATTAACGCCTGTGGTAGATTATTGGTCTTTCGACCCGATTGGAGAATTGCCGTTGCCGGACGCACCAATTGTACGAGTGGTCAAAGCTCGCACTTATCTCCGCCCGGCCCCGGCGGGAGGCTCCCAATCTTTCTTCGTCAAGGCGGACGATGGAGCGGATTATCTGCTAAAGAGCCAGAGCAATCCGCAAGGCGTCTATACCCTTGTGAACGAGATCATTGGATCGAGCATTGCCCGTCTGGCGGGTGCGCCGACCTCAGAAAGTGTTCTAATCGAGGTGGAACCAGATTTCTTGGCCGTCTCCAATTTGCCTGGTGTTCCAGCGGGTCTACACTTTGGCAGCAAATGTGTTGCCGACATCGTTGGGCCCGCCAGAGCGATGATCCCCCTGGTATCCAACACGCGCCAGTTCGTCCACGTCGTCGCATCGGACGTAGTCACGGACAACAATGACAGGAACAATATCGGAAACTTCCTCATCCGGGTGATTGCCGAAAACCCGCGCCGGCTCGAATTTATCGCGATCGATTTCGGGCACTGCTTCCTTCATAACTGGGATGAATCCATCCTCAAGCGTACCGGGTGGTGCGGCAACATGCTTCCCGAAATGAGCCAATTCATCGCCGGTGAGCAACCGTTTGCGGAGCCGATCAAGAACTGCAAGAATATCCCCAAGAGTACTGTGGATGCGATTGTTGATGCGATCCCAGCCAGTTGGAACCTCTCGGTGCCGAAGTCCACAGCCATCCGGCAGTACCTCCTGAACCGACTGCAAACGGTCGATCAATTGCTCGCAGCTCACAGAGGCAGCTTCCCGAACTGGACGCAGAAAGGAAACGCGAAACCATGATCAACCTTACCCCTTTCAAGTACGCGGTGGTTCAGTTTCACCGCAACCCACTACGCGGTGAGCCATTTAACCTTGGCCTCCTGGTCGTGGCCGGCAACCATCAGTCCTTCGTAAAGTTCGAGACCGACATCAGGAGCACGCTTAATCTCGATCAGATCGAGTACCGAGTCGTTCGCGCGTGCTTAGAGCAACTCCGCGATGTGGTTCAAAAAGAAACAGCAGAGCTGACTTTTCTGGATCAGTTGTCGAACTCCTACAGGGGCAAAATTCAGCTCACGGAGGTCCGCGGGGGCCTAGCGGCGGATGTCCAAGCTGAAGCCGACAGTCTGTTCCAGACCTTTGTCGCTCACCCGCGCATAAAAAGAGGTCGAGGCCCCGAGATAGGCGTCGCTCGGGATCTGAAGGTGATCCTTAAGGAAAACAAGCTACTGGGCCCCGGCAAGGTTCAGCGCCATTACACTATCGATCAGGTAAAGCTGGATTTCGGTTTCGCCCTCAAGGCGGGTCATGTGGCGATTGAGGCTGTCGACTTGACACTACCGGGCCGCGAGGAGCGCCTAGAGGAGGTCGGGCCCGTCGCGGGGAAGTTCCAATTCTTGCATGATAGGTTGCAGCAAGACGTTGTGCGCCTCGCTGCCGTAAAGACAAACGGAGTGGATGCTGGTTGGGAACTTCGTCACATCGAGGACTCCTCCGACGCCGTGTTCAACATTGACTCCGAGAGCCACAAACTCGTTAGTCAGATCGAGCAGCACTTAGCAGCAGCCGCCACCCACCACTGAGCGCTACCTCTCACCGCTGATTCGCCTTCAGAACCTTCTTCCGCAAACGAATCGACTTCGGCGTCACCTCCACCAATTCATCCTCGCGGATAAATTCGATGGCCTGCTCCAGATTAAGAAGGCGCGGAGGGACCAGGCGGATGGCCTCATCGGCGCTGGAGGCGCGCATATTGGTGAGCTTCTTTTCCTTGACGATATTGACATTGAGATCCGCGTCGCGGGCGTTCTCGCCGACGATCATGCCTTCGTAGATCTCGGTTCCGGGCGCGACGAACATGTCGCCGCGTTCCTGCAAATTGAAAAGCGCGTACCCGGTGGTTGTGCCGGAGCGGTCGGCGACCAAAGACCCGCTGGGCCGCGAGGGAATCTCGCCCTGCCATTCGATGTAGCCTTCAAACAGGGTGTTCATGATGGCGGTGCCTTTGGTATCGGTGAGCATTTCACTGCGCAGGCCGATCAATCCGCGGGAGGGCACGCGAAACTCCAGGCGCACGCGGCCGGAGCCGTGATTGACCATCTTCCCCATTTTGCCCTTGCGGCGGCCCAGCTTCTCGATCACCACGCCGATGAACTCCTCGGGGCAGTCGATCACCAGGAGTTCCAACGGCTCCGACAATTGCCCATCGATACGTTTGGTGAGAATCTCAGGCTTGCCGACCGACAGTTCATAACCCTCGCGGCGCATCATTTCGATCAGGATGGCCAGCTGAAGCTCGCCCCGGCCCATGACCTTGAAAGCATCCGGCCCGCCGGCTTCTTCCACTTTCAGGGAAACGTTGGTGAGCAGTTCTTTGTCGAGGCGGTCGCGCAGATGGCGCGAGGTAACGAACTGGCCGTCGCGGCCGGAAAACGGCGAGGTGTTGATGGTGAACGTCATCGCGATGGTTGGCTCGTCGATGTGGATGGGCGGCAGCGGCTGCGGATTCTCCACGCTGGTGATGGTTTCGCCGATGGTGATGCCTTCCACTCCGGCAATGGCCAGAATATCGCCCGGCCGGCCCACGGTTTCATCCACGCGCTTCAGGCCTTCGAAGGAATACAGCTTGGTGATTTTGGTTTTCTGAAACGTGCCGTTGAGCTTGGCGATGGCAACTTCGTCGCCCAAGTGCAGGGTCCCGTTAAACACGCGGCCGATGGCCAGGCGCCCCAGATAATCGCTGTAATCGAGATTGCCCACCTGGAGTTGGAGCACGCCCTCGGGATCGCCCGTCGGCTCAGGCGTGTGCGCGATGATCGCGTCGAAGAGCGGGCGCAGGTCGGAGCCTTCGGCATCCGGATCGGTTTTGGCGATGCCCAGCCTGGCGTTGCTGTAGATGACGGGGAAGCCGAGCTGGTCTTCGAGCGCGTCGAGATCGATGAACAGATCGTAGATCTCGTTGAGGACTTCCTGAATGCGCGCGTCGGGACGGTCGATTTTGTTGATCACCACGATGGGCGGCAGACGCGCTTCCAGAGCCTTCATCAGCACGTAGCGGGTTTGCGGCAGCGGGCCTTCGCTGGCGTCCACCAGCAGCATGACGCCGTCGACAAGCTTTAAGGCGCGCTCGACCTCGCCGCCGAAATCGCTGTGACCGGGCGTATCGACAATATTGATCTTGACGCCGTGATAGTGGATGCCGGTGGCCTTGGCCAGAATGGTGATGCCGCGCTCGCGCTCGAGATCGTTGGAATCCATGACGCGCTCGGCAACTTCTTCGTTGGAACGGAAAATGCCGCTCTGGCGGAGCATGGCATCCACCAGCGTGGTTTTGCCGTGATCGACGTGAGCGATGATCGCGACATTGCGGAAAAGGGGATTAGTAGACACTATCTTGATTGTCGCGTGCGACGATGGAGGTTTGCATGGTCTCCTTACCTTCCGTGGTCATTGTCGGGCGTCCCAACGTCGGCAAGTCGACTCTGTTTAACGCGATTCTGGGCCAGAGGCGGTCGATTGTGGGCGATGAGCCCGGAATCACGCGCGACCGGATTCAGGGCGAGGCGGCCCATCGGGGCCGGCGCTTTGAGCTGATCGACACCGGCGGGATCATTCCCAACGACGCCGAGATGATCCCCAGCCAGATTCTGAAACAGGCTCGTTTTGCGCTGGACACCGCGGCGCAGGTGATCTTCCTGATCGACGGGCGGACCGAGATCACGGGCATTGACCGCGATCTCGCGGCAATCCTGCGCAAGATCGGAAAGCCTGTGACGCTGGTAGTGAACAAGATCGACCACACTAAGCGCGAGGATCTGGCGCACGAATTTCACTCGCTGGGATTTGAGCACCTGTTTCCCATCTCGGCCGAGCACAGGCTGGGGTTCGAAGATCTGCTGGATCATATTACGCGCGATTTCCCGGTGGAGGAAAGCGAGCCGGAGCTCACCGGCGCCAAGCTCATCAAGGTTGCGATTCTGGGGCGGCCGAACGTGGGAAAGTCGACGTTGCTGAACACGCTGACCGGATCGGAGCGCTCGATCGTTTCGCCGGTGGCGGGCACCACGCGCGACGCGGTGGATGAAACCGTGATCCACGAAGGCGTCGAGTACGTGTTCGTGGATACGGCGGGCATCCGGCGCAAGGGCAAGACGCACCTGATGGCCGAGAAGATGAGCGTGGTGATGGCGCGCAGGCATCTGCGCATGTCTAACGTCGCCATCCTGGTGCTGGACGCAAGCGAGGAAGAGGGCGTGGTGGCGCTGGATGCGACCATCGCCGGATACGCCCACGAGGAAGGCCGCGCGGTGATCCTGTGCGTGAACAAATGGGACCTCGCGCACCAGAAGAAGGAAGCGTTTCTCGAAAAAATCCGGGATGAGCTGAAGTTTCTGGATTACGCGCCGGTGGCCTTCGTATCGGCGCAGAAGCGGCAAGGCACGCGCGCGCTGTTTCCGATGATCGGGAAGGTCTACGACTCGGCTTCGAAGCGCATCGGCACGGGTGAGCTGAACCGGTTTGTCGAGACGCTGCGCTGGGAGTACTCCGCCAAGATCCATTACATCACCCAGGCTTCCGTTCGGCCGCCGACGTTTGTTGTGTTCACGGACCGGCCCAATCTGCATTTTTCAGCGGAACGGTTTTTGATCAACCGGCTGCGGGAAAAGTTCGGGTTCGAGGGAACGCCGATCGAGATCAAAACCAAGCGGCGCTAGGAAAAACCGGGACAGTCATTATATTTCGCCCACCGGGAAGCCTCCATCGGATCACCGCACCTCTGGGGCGAAATGTGGTGACTGTCCCAGGTTTTTCTCTCCCTTCCGCCATGGGCTGCTAGAAAAAATCGGGAATTGAGTATACTGTCCCGGGTTTTTACGCCCGGACTTCGGCGCCGGCCTGGCTGGATTTGTAGGCTTCCAGCACCGCCTTGACGGGGCCGCGCGTGACCACCCGCCCGCGTTCCAGCCACAGGGCGTGCTGGCACAACTGGGCCATCAGCTCCGTGGCATGCGTCGCCAGCAGAATGGTCTTGCCCTCCCTCTGGAAGCGGTGCATGCGCTCCAGGCATCGGGCGAAGAAGGCCTGGTCGCCCACGCCGATCACCTCATCGATCACCAGGATCTCGGGATCGACGTGCACGGCCACGGAGAAAGCCAGGCGCATGGTCATGCCGCTCGAATACGTGCGCAGAGGCTCATGAATGAAGTCGCGCACTCCGGAGAACTCGACGATCTCCTCCAAATGCCGCGCGGTCTGGCGGCGCGAGAGCCCGATCATGGCGGCGTTGATGCGCACGTTTTCGGCGCCGGTGAGATCGGGATGAAAGCCGGAGCCGAGCTCCAGCAGCGCGGCCACGCGCCCATGCACTTCAATGCGTCCGGAATCGGGGGCGGAAAGACCGCAGGCGAGATTCAGCAGCGTGCTCTTGCCGGCTCCATTGGGTCCGATCACGCCCAGGCCGTCGCCGCTCTGAACCTCGAAGGAAACGTCCCTCAGAACCTCGATGCGCTCGACCGGCGCGGGATGCATCCAGTCCTTGATGCGTTCCCGCAGCAGGCGCGGACCGCTGTGGTGCGGGAAGGTTTTGGTGACGCTATCGAAAATCAGAGCCGACATCAGATGTGCTCGTAGAAATGAATTTTCAAGCGCTCAAAAATCCATGCGCCCAGCGTCAAGGTGACCGCCGCCACGATCACCATATTCCGTACCAGCGAAGCCGCCGGCGCATGGTGCTCGATCATGATATCGCGCATCGCCATCACCAGCGCAGCCACCGGATTAAAGCGGTATACGTCGACATACTTGGCGGGAATCGTATCGAAAGGGTAGAAAATCGGAACCAGCCAGAACAGAACCAGGTTGAAGGATTCGACCACGTAGCGGGTGTCGCGAATGAAAACGTTTATGGCGCTTGCTCCCAGTGCCAGCCCGCACACGAAGATCATGTACAGCAGCCAGACCACCGGCAGCCACAGCCAGGATTGCGTGGGAGGCAGATGGAAAATGAACGCCATCACCACAATCAGGCAAAACTGAATGGCGAGATGCACGCAGTTGGAGAGAACCGAGGCTACCGGCACCACTTCGCGAGGCACGGCCACGCGCTTCACCAGGGCGGCGCTATCGACAATGGAGGTGGTGCCGCTCTGCATCGCTCCGGCGAAGAAATTGTAGGGGATTAATCCGCACAAGATAAAAAGCGGGTACGCCGGAATGTTCTTGCTGGCGAAGACGCGGCTAAACACGAACGTGAGCACGCCCATCATCACCAGCGGATTGATGAGGCTCCACAGGATGCCCAGGGACATGTTGCGATAGCGGATTCGAAAATCCTTGAGGATCAGGTTTTCGAGGAGAAACGGCAGATCGCCTCCCCACTTGCGCGGTGGCGTAGACATCAGAAGATCCAGTATACAATGCGCCACCCGCGCCGAAGGCCATATTGGCCCTGACACTTGATACACGTCAACCCGTGCGCGCCCCAGAGCCGAGCGTCAATCTCGCCGACTCCCTTAAGGCTCCGGCTCCCCACGATGGGCCAGCTATTGGTTGAGAGATCAACCGTCTTTCGCCCCGATCCTATTGGGCTACAATATAGCTCAAAGGGGATGAATGCCATGGCTGCCAATTCCGTCGTTCGCGCCCGCATCGATGAACGCACCAAGAGGGAGGCTGCGGCGGCGTTGAAGAAGATCGGACTCACCGTGTCGGATGCCTTTCGCCTGCTCCTGGTGCGCGTCGCGGCGGAAAAGGCGCTCCCCTTCGAGCCGCTCAATCCCAACGCCGAAACAGTCGCGGCCATGAAATCCGCGCGCCGGGGAGAGCTGGTCAAGGCCGGCAAGCCGGACAAACTGCTGCGCAGTCTGAATGCGGGAAGTTAGATACACCACCCGCTTTCAGCGTGACTACAAGCGAGAGAAATCCGGCCGGCGCGGCGCGAGGTTGGAGTTACCCACTCCTCTGGCGAATGGAACGATCACCGCGACAGCCACATCCGGCCGGATCTCGTTCTCATCTACCGCAAGCCGGATGACGACAGCCTCGACCTCGTGCGCCTAGGCTCGCATAATGAGCTTGGGCTGTGAGAGCGCCCGCTACAGCCCGTTCCCGCTCATCCCGTTGTTCGGCCCGTTGCGGAAGCTATTGTGTAGGATAAAGCTCTTCTCTGCGACGAGTGATCCAGAGCGCGAATGCAACCGCCAGAAAGCTCAAAGCGGCCGTGATAAAAGCCGCCCCCAGAAATGCACCCATGAATCCGAAAGGGCGTCCCAGGAAACCGGCGTAGCCGCCCGGTATCTCGGCAAAGGGGGAGTGCTACGAACAACGATATTGGCGTGAACCCGCCAAATGTCTTCGCCATGGCGCGCGCCTGGCTTCGCGGGTAGTGCAGGCAGAGCTTTCGAAGGAGCCATAAAGCCGCTGCTCCTATGGGGAGGATGATCGCTAAAGCTCCTGCCGCCGCCTGCGCGATCAGCGGCACTCCTGCCCTGAGCAGGAGCGGAGCCGCAGCTAAAGCCAAAACAAAGTAAGCGGTCATAGTCAGAAACGACGCTTCCGCTACAAAGAGCACGAGTCGAAATGTGCTACTCATCGCTAGTAAGTCAGAGCACGTCGGCAAAGCCGCGCTTCAAATGCCGGAAAAACAACCCCCCGATCACGAACATCCCCGCCGAGGAGATGGAGAGAACGGCCAGCTCCTTCCACCCCGGCCAGCCGGGCGCGAGCAGGCGTTGCCGGTAGGCGCTCACCATCCACGACATGGGATTCCAGGCCACCAGAAAATGAAAGCGCCTCGGGATCTTGTCCTCGGGAATCATGATCGGCGTCAGCCAGAACCAGAGCGTCATCACCACGCTCAAAACCTGGCCGGTGTCGCGCAGATAGACATGCAGGCTGGCCACGATCCAGCCCACGCCCACCGCGAACAAACCCAGAAACACCCAGTACAAAGGCAGCAGCAGCACCATGGGGCTCAGCGTCTTGAGAATGAAGACGGCGCCAAGGATGAACAGCGCCAGGCCGATCAGATGATGGATCCAGGAGGAAAGGAAAATCGAAACCGACACCACCTCGGAAGGAAAGACGGTGCGCGTGATCAGGTTGGACTGCTCCACCAGCGATCCGGCCGAGCGCGTCACCGTTTCCTGGAACAGCATCCAGGGAAGGAAGCCGCAGAACAGGAACATGGGGTAGTTCTGCGTAACGCTACCCGCCGGCAGAGTCATACCCAGGCAGACCTGAAAGACGAAATACCAGACCGCCAGCTGCACGATGGGATGCACCACGCCCCAGGTCCAGCCCGCGGCTGAGCCGACGTAGCGCATTTCGAAATCGCGGCGCACCAGCTGCGCCACCAGCGCGCGGCGCTCCACCAGGTTGCGCAGGAAGTGCCGTCCGGGAATGCGAGTCACGTTTTGAGTGTACACTCGGAAAGGAATGCGGTTTTTGACCGGCGTGCCCGCTCTCCTGCTCCTCGCTTGCTGGTTGGTCCCGGGGCAGTCCATCAAAGCCCCCTCGCAACCTTCCTTGGCTCCCGTTCAACCCCATTCCTCGCAGTGGCCTCCGGGTTCCGCCCCACCCGGTCCGTCAAAGGAGAAGCTCACCTACGCGGTGGAATGGCGCCTGATTCGCGCGGGAACCGTGATCGTGGAAAGGCAGCCCGACCACGCATCCATGCATCTGGAGTCGGCGGGCATTGTGTCCACGCTCTTCAGAATCGACGATGTCTACACGGTGGACTACCAGGATTCCGTCTGCGCGACGTCCAGCGTTTTGGAAGCGATGGAGCGCGAACGGCATCGTGAAACCCGGGTGACCTACGACCGCAGCCGCAACCACGCCACCTTCGTCGAGCGCGATTTGAACAACAACACGATGGTGAAGGAAACCGGCACGGACATTCCCAACTGCGTCGCGGACACGCTGGGGGCGTTCACCAAGCTTCGCTCCCTGAACGTGGGCGTGGGTCAATCGGCGCAAGTTGCGGTCAGCGACGGAAGACGATCGGCGCAAGTCAAGGTGACGGGGCTGGAGCGCGAGGCGCTCAAGACTCCCGCCGGAATGTACCAGACCATCCGCTACAGCGCGGACCTGATGAACGGCGTTGTGTATACGCGCAAAGGCGAAGTGTTTGTGTGGCTCACCGACGACGCACGCAAGCTGCCGGTCCAGATCCGGGTGCGGACTAATTTCCCGATCAGCACGGTAACGCTCGATCTGGAGAAGGAGGAGTATCCATGAGAGCCGGCACAGGGCGGGCTCGGCCGGCCCGGGTTGTGCAGGTGGGGCGGACGCCCTCGTCCGCGCGGGACGCCCTCGTCCCGCAAAAGCCGGCCGGGGGGCCGGCTGCGGTCCAGGGGGACCGCCCCACCTTGCAAAGCTCAGCACGGACGGGAATACCGGCAGCAGTATGGCTGGCCATCTTCGCGGCGAGCCTGGGGGCGCAGCCGCCCAGCGCGCTTCTGGACCCGGCGCAGGTGGACAGCCTGTGCCTGCGCTCCACCCAGCTCATGGAAGCGGGCGGCGTGGCCGTGCCGGATCTGTCGCGCGCGGCGGCGCCCGTCATCGAGAACGTCAAGCAGGCGTGCACGCAACTGCGCCTGCGTCCCAACAGCGGGCAGGCCACCTACGCGTTGATGATGAACGTCCGCGCGTACCTGGCCCTGGCCGACACGGTTCCCAAACCGTACCCGTTTCCTGAAGCGGCGCGCCAGCAGCTCGCCGAGGTGCGCGACGACTCCACCCGCCTGGACTCGCATTTCCGCGCCCTGCTCGATAGCAAGGAGGCGCAATTGACGGCGCCGGATCGCGACGATCTGGCGCGCTACGCGGATGCCAACCGCAGGCTCGGCGCGCCGCAGCCGGGGAAACCTCGCGTCGTGTTTCTGGGAGATTCCATCACCGATCTGTGGAGGCTGAACGAGTATTTTCCGGATCGCGACTTCGTCAATCGCGGCATCGGCGGCCAGATCGCGTCCCAGATGTTGGGGCGCATGAAAGCCGACGTGACCGATCTGCATCCGGCGGCGGTGGTGATTCTGGCGGGAATCGACGACCTGGCGCGCGGAATTCCTCTGACGGCGATCGAAGACGACTACGTCATGCTGGCGGATTTGGCCGTCGCCGCCAGGGTGAAGGTGATTTTCGCTTCCGTGCTGCCGGTGAGCGACGCGCACAAGGACGCCGACCCCTCCTACGAGCAAACGCCCTCCCATCCGCCCGTGTACATCCGGGCATTGAATGACTGGCTGAAGAGCTTCTGTGCCCAGCGCGGTTACGTGTATCTGGATTATTATCCGGCATTGGTCGACGGTCAAGGCCAATTGGGAGCGGATCTGTCCGACGACGGACTGCATCCCAACGCCAAGGGCTACCGCCTGATGGCTCCTCTGCTTCTGACGGCGGTCAATAAGGCCGTGGGCCCTCCGCCCGCAGCGCCTGCTCCGGCCGCTGCGCCGGCGTCAGCGAAACCCAGGAAGGGTAAGGACGCGTCAAAGTAGAGCAATGAGCTGGCTGCGACGAGCGTGTATGTGGCTGGTTATAGGAGCAGCCGCGTTCGCACAACAGCGCCAGATGACGGTGCCTCAACTGGTAAGCTTCATCAGGAGCTCGATCCAGTTGCGCCAGGACGATAGCCAGGTGGCGGATGTCCTACGCCGGATCAAGCTGGCCAACCGCCTCGACGACAAGACCGTGGAACAATTGGAAGGCATGGGCGCGGGACCGAGAACGGTTCTTGCGCTCAGGCGGTTGGAGAGCGCTTCGGCAAGCTTGGCTCCGCCTCCGCCGCCCGTTCCGAAAACGCCCGTGGTGCTGCTTCCCGCGCCCGATCCGCTGGAGCAGAAACGTATTCTCGCGGGAGTGACCGAGAACGCCTTGTCCTACGTGCAGAGCCTCCCCAATTTTATCTGCGTGCAGGTCACCCGCAGGCACGTCGATCCCAGCGGAACGCAAACCTGGAAATCCGACGGCGTGATTCAGGAACAGTTGAGCTACGTCGATCACCACGAGGATTACAAAGTGGTGATGGTGAACGACCGTCTGGTGACCGGAATGAGCCACGACAAAGTCGGCGGCAACCGATCGTCGGGCGAATTCGGCAGCATGCTGGAAGATATCTTCGACCCGTCCTCCCATACCAAGTTCGAGTGGCAGCGCTGGGCCACTCTGCGCGGCCGCCGCATGCACGTCTTCAGTTTCACCATCCTGCAACCGTATTCGAAATACTCCATTCGAGACGATGCATCCGGGCAGACCGTGGTGCCCGGGTATCACGGTTTGATCTACGCGGACCGCGACACCCTGAGGGTGATGCGCGTCACCATGGAATGCGACGATATCCCCGCCGGTTTTTCGGTGCGCCAGGCCGCCGAGATCCTGGACTACGATTTTGTAAACATCTCGGGCGAGAAGTTCCTGCTGCCCTTGAAGGCGGATCTGCGTTTCACCGGCGGCAGAGCGCTGGTGTGGAATGAAATCGAATTCCATTTGTACCGCAAGTTCACCACCGACGCGACCATTACGTTCGAGACGCCCGACGCCGTCCCGGAAGATCAACTGAAGGAACAGCCCGCGAAGTAGACTGGCGGCCCGGCGCAAAAACCGGGACAGTATTCTCATTTCGGCCGGACCAGCGGATTGACATCAGACGACACCCGCGTCCGGCGGAAATGAGTATACTGTCCCAGGTTTTTGCGATCCCGAAAATGGATGTGCACCACGGCGATGTCCGGATTGGTCGCCCACATCCATTCGCGCTTGACGATTTCCAAATAGCCCGCACCGAAATGGGCCCTCGCCAGGTTTTGAGCGCGATGGATAAAGCGATCGAAGCTCAAGAAAACAGGAAAATATCGGAATGCGCGCACGGCAGTTCGCGCAGGTCGAACTCATTGTAGATCTCATCCAACTTTCGGGGATCGACCACTCCCGGCAGCCCGCCCGCCGACATCAATTCCGGCGGCTCCGGAGGACTGACTCCTCGTGGCGGCGACTTGCCCTCATTGAGGAAAATCACTCCAAGGCCAACGCTCGCGAACGCGGCGCGGTGCGTTTCACCGAAGCAGCCCCAGTCGTGTTTCATGATCCAGGTGTGTACCGGCCCGCCCTCGTCAGCGCAGGTGAGATCGGCGAGGCGGGCGTTTGCCGCCCACGCGGCGCGCCGATACAACTCCTCGTACGCGGTGAACTCCTCGGCTTCGGCGACCTTCCGCCGCGTCGCCGCCATGATCCGGTATTCCCGCCCGCGCTCAAGCGGCAGAGCAGTTCCGGACGCACCGTGTAGATTACACCCCACTGCCATTCCTTGAACCCGTCGGGCAAAACGCCGTCGCTTCCGGGTCGAGAAAAGTCCGGCATTCCAGGATTCTCCTCAGTAACAGCCCGCAAAACGGAGCGCGGCGGGCATTGTTGCTTGGCTGAAGTGAGGGTGCCGCCGCACCCTTTGCGGGCTAGCAAGCCGTGAAAATTCTGTATGCAGCCCCTTTTTCTTTGGGAGTGTTTTGTGCTACAGTGATTCGCTGCACCCATCAATGTAATTTTTTAGCCGCGTAATTTTTGAAGCTCCGCGCGGCGTCTAAGCAGTTGGAGGCAGGAAAAGGTTGTATGAAGATCAGGAATCAAGCCAGGCGGAATGGATCGGGTCCGGCGTTGCTGCTGGCCGCTGCCCTTATCGCCGCCCCGGCGTTCTCCCAGGTGGATTTGTCGGGCACCTGGAACCCCCAATACTCCGAAGACCAGCCGGAGCGCATCCCCGGTCCGGACTTGGTGGATTACCTGGGCATTCCCATCAATGCGGAGGCTCGCCAGTGGGCCCTGAGCTGGGACCCGGACCGCCTTACGCTGCCCGAACATCAATGCCAGGTGCATACTGTCGCGTATATCTATCGCGGACCGCTGCAATTACGTATTTGGGAGGAGCGCGATCCCCAAACGCAGGAACTGATCGCCATCCGCCAATACACCAGCACCTACGAGCAGAATCGCACCATCTGGATGGACAACCGCCCTCATCCGCCTCCGTACGCGGCGCATACCTGGATGGGATTCTCCACCGGGCATTGGGATGGCAACGTCCTGACGGTCTACACCACGCATATCAAGCAAGGCTGGCACCGCCGCAACGGCATCCCCTCCAGCGACATGATCACTCTGACCGAACATTTTATCCGGCATGGAGATCAGCTGACCCATGTGAGTGTTGTGACCGACCCCATTTACCTGGCGGAGCCGCTGATCAAGAGCGAGGACTACGTTCTGAACGCGAATTCGGGCGGCAACTGGCTGTGGCCCTGCGAGTATGTGGATGAAGCGCCGGGCCGGCCGCAGGGTGAAGTGCCCAGCTTCCTGCCGGGCGAGAATCCCTTCGTGACCGAGTTCGCCGCCAAGTATGGAATCCCCGCGCAGGCCGTGCTGGGCGGACCTGAGACTATGTATCCGGAGTATCGCCAGAAGCTGAAGACCATGCCGATTCCGCCCAAGAAGCCCGTGACGGCGGCGCCGGCGAGATGAAAGGTCGCTTGGAGAGAGCCAAAAATCGATGACCAAGAATAGGTTCCAATCGCGGCTCCTTGTGGCTGCCGCCGCCGCGTGTATGGCCATGAGCGCTTCCGCGCAGCAGGTCCGGCCGGACAACGAGATTCACATTCTCAAGGTGCAGGGGAACGTCTATATGCTGGTGGGACCGGGCGGCAATTCGGCCGTCTCGGTGGGTGAGAGCGGCGTGTTGGTGGTGGATTCGCAGACCGCCGACCAAAGCGATAAGCTCATCGCCGCCATCAAGACCCTCTCCAGCAAGCCCATCCGTTACATCATCAACACCAGCTTCGATGCGGACCGCACCGGCGGCAATGAAGTCGTGGCCAGGAACGGCGCGCCGGTCGTCGGCGGCAACCTTGGCAACAGCAACCACGGGGCGGCCATCGTCGCTCGCGAGCAGGTGCTGGATCGCATGAGCGCCCCCACCGGCCAGAAAGCTCCCACGCCCGAAGGCGCTTGGCCCGGGGTCACCTGGTTTGAGGGAAACAAAGAGATCTTTTTCAATGGCGAGCCGGTGATCACCATGCCCGTTCCGCCCGGGCACACCGACGGCGACAGCATTGTTTTCTTTCGTCATTCGGACGTCATCGCGGCCGGGAACATTTTCAACATGAATAGTTTCCCCGCGATCAATCTGGCGGCCGGCGGCAACATCCAGGGGATTCTGGACGGCTTGAACCACATGCTGGACATCGCCATTCCGGAGCACGAGCAGGAAGGCGGAACCTATATTATTCCGGGCCACGGGCGTCTCACCGATGAGCACGATCTTCTGGAGTACCGCGATATGGTGACCATCATTCGCGATCGGGTCCAGAACATGATTAAGAAGGGCATGACGCTCGATCAGGTCAAGGCGGCGAAACCGACGTTTGAGTACGATAAGCGCTGGAGCGCTCCGTCGGGTCCCTCCAGCGCGGACGGTTTCGTGGAGGCGGTATACAAGAGCCTGAAGAAGTAGCATGGTCACTGACCGGTCAGTGACCGGCACCTGACCTGAAGTTTGGAGGCCTTGGGTTTATCGCGTGATAGGCTCTAAAGGTAGTGGACTTTTTAGTGGGAGGTTGTTACCAGAAAATGAAAACCAAGCTTGCAATCATTGCGGCCGGCGTGGGCATGCTTGCCGGAATTCCGGCGTTTGCTCATCACTCCTTCGCGGGAACTTATCTCGAGGACGCGCCGCCGGTTAAGGCGGAAGGAACTTTGAAGGAGTTTCTGCTGCGGAATCCACACTCGTTCGTCATTGTGGAGGACGAGAAGTTGAAGGATGACAAAGGTCAGCCGGTGCGCTGGTCCATCGAGTGGGGCGCCGCCGGCCAGTTGGCCCAGCAGGGCGTCAACGGGCAATCGCTGAAGGTTGGCGACCACGTGATCGTGATGGGCAGCCCGGGGCGGAATGTCAACGACCACCGTCTCCGCCTGAAGAGCATTGAGCGGCCTTCGGACGGCTTCAAGTACCCGTTGAACGGGCAGTCGTTCAATTAAGCCGATTTTGGACACTTTGGGGACAACCTACTATGGATCGTAGAAACGCGCGCGTGCGCCTCGTCGTGGTAATCGGTGTTGCGGCAGCGCTTTCCCTGGCCGTCTTCGGGCAAGGCGGCGGTGGTGGCGGCGGCGGACGGGGAGGCGGGGGCGGGCGTGGCGGTGGACGGGGCGGCCCGCCTGCGACGGCAGAAGCTTCCGCGCCGCTGGACCTGACCGGCTACTGGGTCTCGCTGGTGACCGAGGACTGGCGCTTCCGGATGGTGACCCCGGCCAAGGGCGATTATGCCAGCGTTCCGATCAACCCCGCCGGCAGAGCCCTCGCCGATCAGTGGGACCCGGACAAGGACACGGCCGCCGGACTGCAATGCAAGTCCTACGGCGCGGCCGGACTGATGCGCGTGCCTACCCGTCTGCACATCACCTGGGCCGACCCAAACACTCTCAAGGTCGAGACTGACGCAGGAACACAGACCCGGCTGCTCCACTTCGGCACTCCCACGCCTCCCACGGGCGATGCCGGATTGCAGGGCTTCTCGGAGGCCAGCTGGGACGGCGTTGGACGAGGCGGCCGCGGCTTCGGCGGTGGTCGCGGTGGCGGCGGTGGTGGCGCGGCAAACGCTGCCGTGGTCAACGCAGGCGTTCCAGCGGGCGTTCTCCCCCCGGCAGGCGGGCCTCCTGCAGCCGCTCCCGCAGCCGGGCGCGGCGGTGCACCGGCCATTCGTCCGGGATCGCTCAAAGTGGTTACCACTCATCTGAGCCCCGGCTATCTCCGCAAGAATGGCGTGCCCTACGGCGCCAATACGACTCTGACGGAGTACTTTGACCGGACCTACGAACCCAACGGCGATTCGCTGCTGATCGTGACCACGATTGTCGACGATCCGGAGTATCTGACCGGGTCGTTTATTACCAGCACGCATTATAAGAAGCTCGCCGACACCGGCCCGGGCTGGAATCCGACACCCTGCGAGGCCAAGTAAAACGGCCTTACAAGCGTGGCTCCGCCCGAGGCGGAAGAGAGCCTTTGGGAACTCACTGAATGGACTTAACCCATCTACATCTCCTGCTGAATCACGTTCCGACCGTCGGCATGGTTATCGCCCTGGGCCTTTTCCTGCTGGCGTTGGTCTCCAAGAGCGACCACATCCGGCAAGCCAGCCTGGCGGTTTTTTTGGGAATCGCGCTGCTGACGATTCCTACCTACGTGACGGGCAACGCCGCCGCGCTGGCGATTTGCAAAGCGCCGACCTCGACCGCGCCATGCCGCGACACAACCCTATCGAGAGCCATGATTGACGCGCACGAAGGCGCGGCGATGCCGGCAATGGCGTTGATGGAACTGCTGGGCGCGTTCGCGTGGCTGGGGCTGTGGCAGTTCCGCCGGGCCGCGCGAGTGCCGGGCTGGAATATTGCGGCGATTCTCATTCTTTCGGTCGTGACCTTCGGTCTGATGGCTAGAGCGGCCGACATGGGCGGCGACATCCACCATCCCGAGATTCGGGACCAGGGCGACGTTCCGTCGGCGCCGCTGGGCCGCGAACTCGGCTCCTTTGTCGTGGGCGTCAAATGGGTGTGGCCCACTTGCGAGACCCTGCACTTCATCGGACTGTCGCTGATGTTCGGCGTGGCGGCGCTGGTGGATCTGCGCATGCTGGGCATGCTGAAGAGCGTGCCGTTTCACGCTTTGCACCGGATGCTGCCGTGGGGAATTTTGGGATTCGGATTGAACACCATTACCGGCATGCTGTTCTTTGTCGGCGCGCCGCAGCAGTACACGGGGAACACCGTTTTCAAGTGGAAGCTTGCGTTCATGATGCTGACCGGGTTGAATGTCCTGTACTTTACGGTGCTCGATGAGCCGTGGGTGCTGGGGGCCGGCGAGAGTGCGCCTCTGACTGCCAAAGCGGTGGCCGCTTCCGCGATCGTCCTGTTGCTGGGAGTCCTGTATTGCGGCCGAATGCTGCCATTCCTGGGGAACGCGTTCTGATGCCCCTCGGTCTCTCTGTCACCCTGCTGGTGCTGGGCGGGATTGTCCTGGCCGCAGTGGCCGGCTATTTGATTGACAAAACCCCGGAAGCCGAGGATCATCTTCCAGATTCCAATCAGGAGCCGCGCCTAAACCGATGATGGATTTTCTGTCGTATCTCGAACATCTGAAGTTTTCCATTTGGGTGCTTCAATCCGGCTCTATTTGGGCGTACCCGACCATTCTTACTATGCACACCATCGGCATGGGGATCGTGGCCGGAGTCGCGGCCGTGATCAATCTCCGGCTGCTGGGAATTTCGCCCGCGATTCCCATCCGGCCGCTGGAGCGGCTTTATCCCTTGATGTGGTCGGGCTTCTGGATCAATGCGGTGACGGGCACCACGCTGATGATCGCGGATGCAACCACCAAGCTTACCAACCCGGACTTCGGCGTCAAAATGGTTTTCGTGTTTTCCGGAGTAGCCCTGATCGGGATCATGCGCAAGAAGGTTTTTCGAGATCCCGAATTGGACAAGGGGCCCGTGCCGGCGAACATCAAGCGCCTGGCCTGGCTTTCGCTGGCCTGCTGGGCCGGCGCGATCACAGCCGGCCGTCTGCTGGCGTACCTGGGGCCGGTTTCGGGCGTGCCTGGATTGACGAATCAGTAGTAGCGAGAAGGGGCCTCTTCGTGATCCTCCAAGGGAAGACGAAGTTCATAACTGCTCATTTCAGCGATGAGCAGGAGCTTGAAGCTTTGGTTCAGAGCAACGCGGACTTCATTTTTGGACCGGATTCAATCTACCTACCTAAGTCGACATCGCGGCGCGCCGCTGGTTCATCGTTGAGGTGGAACTCGCGGCTCATAGCGTATGGAATCATATTGCTCCCCAAGTCGCTAAGCAAATCATTGCGTCCTCGCAGCCTGCGACCCGTCGGCGGCTTACGGAACTTGTCGTTGCCAGGGTCAAGGAAGACAGGGCCCTTCGAGAGAAGTTTGACGATTCCGGCGTAGGTGAGATTGATATACGTCAGTTCTTGGCGGATATTTTTGAAGGAGGGCCAATCGTTGGAACTCCTATAGACGAGGTTGGGCCCGACCTGCGTGAGTGGGCTCAGACACTGAAGAACGAGGTTAAGCTGTGGGTCGTCCGAAAGCTGGTTGAATTTGAAAACCCGAGCAACGTCATTTATGAGTTTCCGGAGGAGTTTCGGCCCGTGCTCGATACGTCAACGGATTCAGATGAACTGGACCGGAAATACTACGAGGTCAGTCTTGCCGATCTGATTTAAGAGCGATTTGCTAGCACCGCACCAGCGCCTGTCGATGATGTATGGGCCTCGAGGCGAGGAGCGGAAGCAATAGATGCAACTGTCTTATCCGACGGATCTCTTGAAACGCTCGGCCAAGCATTCGCCTCACCGAGCGACGCCGCCCTGGCTTGCATTCAAGGCGCAGGGAGCGATCGCAAAAGCGTGAACGGTTGGACAAGCTGGAAGGACGCGGAGGGGCGCACGCTGCACGACCTGCGCAAACAGTTTCTCCGGCTGACTAAGCAGGCTATAGAAGACTAGCCGCCTCTTACTCACCGCGCTCGCCGAGTTCGGCGAGAACTTCCGCGTAGAGATCAGGTGCGATCCAAAATCGGGCGATCTCAATCAGTTCATCGATCACCGGTTTGCCCAGGTCGATCAAGCCAGCCCGTTTCGCTCTGGCCACGACGCCGAGGAGGCCAGTAACTTTCAGGCCGGCCGCCGTAGCCGTCCGACGCCCGCGCCGTTCGTCCACAAGCAACAGGTCGGCGTGCCGTTCGACTGCAAGCACGATTGCTTCAGCTTCGCCGGGGTCCAGATGCGTGCGAAGTTCTTGCACACGCGCTTGGTCTTGCGCACTCGCGACGATCAACCATGGCTCTGAGGCGAGGTCGATTGCAGGAGGCAGATCCCGCTTGGACGCCGTCAGCTCCTCGAACACGGTCGCGGGAATGAGCACCTGTCCATAAATCAGGGGTAGGAGTTGGAGACGACCGATTCGGGCGAGATTCAGGACCGGCGACGTATCGGAAACGACGATCAAGGCCGTTTCGGCTGGGGAAGATTCCGAACATCCTCGCGGAATTCTTCAACGCCGTAGTGGATTGGTATCTGGCGGTCGGCCAAGAGAGCTTGAAACGCAAGCTGGGTCGTTTCCGCGAGGCGGCTCGCCTGGGCGAGCGTCAGGCGCTCTTGCCGGAAAAGTGCGAGCGCTAGTTCCTGCTTTAGCTCGGGTTCACTCATATGAGCCGCAGCGAGAACTTCGTCTGAGATGGTGACCGGCATGCTGCTTTAATGGTATATCGCCCGCGGCCCGGCTACTTCAGTTGATCGAGCAGCGGGATGTCCTTCACTGCCTTCGGCGCTGGAATGGATTTGAGATAGGCGTAGATATCGGTCAGCTCCGCGTCGGTCACTACCTTTTCGGTAAACGCGGGCATGGCGCCGGCGGGGCGGCGGACGTAGCGGATCAAGCCTTGCACGTTCAGCACGGGCGGACCGATGCGCGCGCCATCCTTGCTGCCCTGTCCCACGTAGCCGTGGCATTCATAGCAGCCGTCCTTGAGGAACAGCGCTTTGCCTTTGGCTGCGTCGCCCGCGGCAGGCGCGGCAGTTTGCGGAAGGGCGACGCTGGCAAGCAGAAACGCCGCCACAATAACCAGAAACGAAACCATTCTCATAACACTTCCTTAGCGGGGCTGCGTGATGCACGTCGATCAAGGCCGGCTCGCCGCGCTTGACCACTTCGAATCGCCGCGCTTGATGGCGGGACCCAGATCCTTGGGATCGCTGATCGGACCCGCGCTGTACATGCCGTAGGCCTTGGCCATCGTCGCGTAGTCGATGTTAGGGTCGGTGAGGGCGGTGCCGATCTTGGCGCGGTCGATGCCGCGCTGCGCGCGATTGGCCATGTCCTGCACGTACATCAGCTCCTGATGATAGGCGCGGTTGTTGTGCATGATGGTCAGCAGCGGAATTCTTGTGGTGCGCGGCGGTCCACAGCACGCCGGGAGCGTAGTTCAGGTCGCCATCGCACTGGATGTTCACGCTGATGCGGCCATGCTTGCGGTTGGCCAGCGCCGCGCCCACCGAAGCCGGCGCGTGGTAGCCGATGCCGTAGGCGCCGTGACCGCCGATGTACTGATAATGCTTGTCGAAATCCCACAGCCGCAGCGGCCAGTAGCTGAAGAACGGTCACGTCGGAGACCAGCGACCAATCTTCGTCCTTGAGCTGGTTCCACAGCTCGGCGGAGACGCGCGCGGTGCTGATGGGGCTGGCATCCCAGCCGTAGGAAGCCTGTTCGAGATCGCGCGCGCGGATCTTCCTGGTCGCTTCGGCGATCTTGGCGCCGCGATCCTGCGAAGGCGCGCTTGCGGTCCGCGGTGACCAGCTTCTTGCACGCCTCGACCAGTTCCGGCAGCGTCGCCTCGGAATCGGCCGCGATGGACAGATCGACTTCCGTGTAGCGGCCGAAATCCTGATAATTGCTCTTGCGGTAGAGATCGCCGGAGATAATGTGATCAGTTTGGAGCCCGGCTTGGTGAGAGCCGCGCTCCATGCCGCAGCTTGTTGACCGGCGTCATGGAGTTCGTGGCGTCCACAGATCCGGGACCTCCAGCGCCGAGGATCACATCCGCGTCGGCGA
The DNA here is from genome assembly GCA_963765185.1 of Bryobacterales bacterium. Classification (GTDB taxonomy): domain Bacteria; phylum Acidobacteriota; class Terriglobia; order Bryobacterales; family Bryobacteraceae; genus Palsa-187. The sequence continues at coordinate 25,827 of CAVXWB010000139.1, read as the reverse complement.
TGTTTGCCGCGCCCGCCGGTCGGAGAGCGGTGGCGGGTGGGGAAATTCATGCGGAAGCGGCTGTCCTGACACGGGGCCTGCAGCGTCTCGGCCAGCTCGATCAGCAGCTTGCATGCCCTGCGGGCGTGCGCGCGGCGCGGTCCGGCGACGATCAGCGGATTCTCGGCGGCCACCAGCATCCTGGCCGCTTCGGCGACGGCGCCCGAATCGCCCGCGGGCGGCGTGGAAGGGAGAGCTTCGGGATGCGCAGCTTCGCGGTCGGCTCGGACATCGGCTCTTCCTGCAGCACGCGTCGGCGACGATCACCACCGGCCCATCGGCGGCGTCATGGCGATCTTGTAGGCGCGCACGGCCGATTCCGCGAAGTGCGGCAGCGAGACCGGCGCGTCGTCCCATTTGGTGTAGTCGCGCACCATCGAGGCGGCGTCCTGCACGCTGTGCGCCCATTCCACGTCGCTGCGACGCCAGGTGCCGTCGGCTGATGTTGCCGAGCACGATGTACACCGGCACGCGATCGGCGAAGGCGTTGTAAATCGCCATCGAGGCGTGCTGCAGGCCGACCGTGCCGTGCGCCATGACCAGCATGCGGCTTGCCCTCGATTTTGGCGTAGCCGTGCGCCATGGCGACGGAGGATTCTTCGTGGCAGGCAGGTGAGCAGCTCGGGATTCTTGTTGTCCGCCGTAGTTGATGAGCGATTCGTGGAGCCCGCGGAAGCTGGAGCCGGGATTGGCGGCGACGTATTCGAAGCCCAGCGACTTGATCACCTCGGCCATGAAATCGGACCCGGGCCGGTCGGTGGTGTAGACGTCCACATGCGGCGGAGGCGTGGTTTCGCGGGCAGCCTGCACGGCCGAGGGCTGAGGCGTAATGCCTCGCTGCGCCTGTTGTACTTGAGCCTGCTGGGCGTCGGCCAGGGGCGGCTTTGCCACCAGCGCCGCTGCGCCGGCAGCCGCGCCTTTCAAGAAACCGCGCCGGCCCGTTCTAGAAGCTTTTTCGGATCTCGCCATGGAGTCCTCCTGGGAACTTTGTTCCTTCACGTTACGGCGAAACGGCAGCGGTGTCAACCTGTTTGCGGGATACACTTCAGGATACACTTCGGCATTGCGAGTGGAAAAAAACTTTCGTTGCGGCGGTTGGGGCTCTCGGACTTATCGCCGTGCGTGCCAACCGCCAATGATTTGAATCGGAGTCTTGCTAGAGATTCAGGGCGCTGGATGGCGCGCATCTCGAAGGCTTTTAACTCCAACTCTCTGATATCCGAAGCGGCGGCACATACTGGCCCGTCCCACTCCGGGTGCTACAAGGATCGATCCCTGAATTCTCCCGTCAGGATCCCCTTGAGAGGACCCAGCATGGCTTTTAAGGGCCGCCGGAAGTTCAGCATCACCTCAACACGCAACGCTCCGTGCACGGAGTACTTACGATTCGAGCATAGGGCGTGGAGTCGCGATGCGGGCGGATGAAAAGCGGGAAGCGATAGGGGGGATTGGGGAAAAGTATTTTTGTGGGCGGCGTGACCGGAGGTGGTCCCCGCGCCGGGTTTTTGGATAGGGAAGGGGCGACGAAATTTGACGTAAGGCCCTATTCTTCGGATGAGCGCCCCCTACTTGCTTGGCTTCCACACGGGTTTGTTCCCGAATGTCGCAGATAATCCGGTAATCGCGAACACGATAACGCCACAACCCGCGAAGCCCATGGCGCAAAGGCTTCCCAAAGCGGCGCGAGTCTTCGTCCGTGGCAGTGCGGGTATCCATGTAGTCGAGAATTTCCCGCTGCATCGACCGATCAATGGCCTTCAGGTCTTTTTCTTGCGCAACTGATCGGAAGACGTTCGCACGCCGTGCGAAGATCGTCCGCGTCCTCCTGATAATGCTCAACGATGAAATCCCGCACATAATCGGACAGGGGCACACCACGCGCCTGGGCAGCGGCGGCGAATTGCGCTTCTATCTCCTTCGGCATGTCGAGCGTTACCATGATGCCACCAGACTGCGGCAAAACCGCCGCGCTTGCAAATGCTGTTTGCCGGGTGATCGGCCAGCCCGCGCCAGCAGGGCCGCAACCGTTTCAACCTCCCTGCGCTATGCCCGCGGCGTGGGCATGTTAACATTTGGTCGAATGCGCCGCGTTGCGATCCTACTGCTGGTATTGCCGGCGTTCGGTATGGCCGACGACAACCGCTCGCTGGGCGACCGGACGCGTCAATACCTGACGGATCTGGTGCGCCTGAACACGTCCAATCCGCCCGGAAACGAAACCCGCGTCGCCGACTATCTGAAGCAGGTCGCCGACAGCTTCGGAATTCAGGCCGAGGAACTGGGCGTCGATCCCAAGCGGTTGAACTTCGTGGCGCGGCTGCATGGAAGCGGCAGCAAAGGCCGTCCCCTGCTGTTGATGGCTCACAGCGATGTATTCCCCGTGTCTCCGGACCAGGCCAAGCAATGGACCGCGGACCCGTTTGGGGCGGAACTCAAGAACGGTTATATCTACGGCCGCGGCACCCTGAACGCAAAGTCGCTGTTGGCGTCGGAGCTGGCTGTGATGGTGGAGATCAAGCGGCGTAACCTGAAGCTGAGCCGCGATGTGATTCTGGTCTCCGAAGCGGACGGGGAGGCCGGCATGACCGGAATCCAATGGCTGATTCAAAACGGGTGGTCCAAGATTGACGCCGAATTCGCGCTGAATGACGGCGGCTCACTGATCGAATCCAAGGACGGCGGCAAAATATTCGGCATCCAGACCATGGAGAAGATTCCCATGCGTGTGATCCTGACCGCGCGTGGAACCGTGGGCACGGGAGCTCTGCCGCGGGCCGACAATCCTATTGTGCACCTGTCCGATGCAATCTCGCAGCTGCATAAGGCCGACCAGCCTGTGCGCGTAAACTCCATCACCCGCCGGTATCTGGGGCAGCTTTCCACGCTCTCCGATTACGCATGGCTCGCGCCGCTGCTGCCCAAGCTGGACAGTCCGCTGACCGCGCCGGCCGCGGCGGCGCAGATTCGCGCCAAAGACGCGGAGTTGGACGCGATGCTGCGTACCACCATCTCATTCCCTTCTTCGGTAGGGGGCGAAGCCCAGTTGGACGTTCGCCGCATGCCCTCTGAGACGCGCGAGGAAGTGCTGGCGCGGCTCCGTCAAATTATCAACGACCCGTCCGTGGATGTGGCGTTCGCGCCCGGCCCGCCCATGCCGACAGCCCAGCCCAGCCCGCGGACGACCGACTTGTACAAGGCCATGGAGCGGGCCATCGCGCGCATCTATCCGCGCGATGCGGTGGTTACGCCGTATATGTCGAGGGGCGCGACGGACAGCGGATTCCTGCGCTCCCGCGGCGTGCCGGTCTACGGCGTCCCGCTGTTCCTGCGGGAGCCCGGGGAGCCGCGCGTTCGCAGCTTCGATGAGCGCATCGCCCCCAAGGCGCTGGATGACGGCGTCGAACTGCTATGGCAGATCGTTCTGGAGACGGCGGGCGAGAACTAAAGCATTATTGGCCGCCGATGAACGCGGATCGATCTGCGTTTATCGGGGTTATCAGCGGCCAACAAAACGGGGGCTAGTCGACGAAGCCTTTCCAGGTAGTGCCGTGTCCATCGCGCAGGGTGACCACGGCGTCGTTGGCGACGCCGCTTAACGAGTTGCCCTTCCCATCGCGAAAACGGTATTCCACGGAGTTGTCGGGGGCGCGCACGGCCGATCCGAACCACGTGTTGCCGTATTCGTCCTTGAGCTTGATGTTGTCGCCGTGGCCGTAGCCGGACACGCGCGTTTTAGTTTTTTCGTCCTCCAGGTGGAAGAATCCGCCGGGAAGATGGTATCGCTTGCGTCGCTTGGCGTAAATCATTGCGGTACTCGGAGGCTGCTCGATCCATTATTCGCCGATGGCGCGGACGGAGGCGATAAGGCGAATGCTGTAGGAAGCGCTCGGGTCAACCCTAGTAGTTCAGTTTGGAGGAGCCCAGTTTTGGCTACACTGCTTCATTATGAGAGTAGTGGTGCAAAGAGTAACGCACGCCAAGGTGGAGGTGGACGGAGCGGTGGCGGGCGAGATCGGCGCGGGGCTGCTGGCGCTGTTGGGAGTGGCGAAACCGGATACCGCGGTGGACGCCGAGTTCCTGGCTGAGAAGATCGCCGGCCTCCGCATTTTTTCCAGACGAGGCCGGCAAGATGAACCGGAGCCTGCTCGAAACCGGCGGCGCGATGCTGGCCGTCTCGCAGTTCACGTTGTACGGCGATTGCCGCAAGGGCCGGCGTCCCAGCTTCGATCACGCCGCGCCGGCGGAGCAGGCTCGCGCGTTGTACGAACATTTCGTGGAGGCGGTGCGCCGCGCGGGAGTGCGGGTGGAGACGGGCATCTTTCAGGCGCACATGGCGGTGTCGCTGGTCAACGACGGCCCGGTCACTCTGATTGTCGAAAGCGCGTCTCAAGGAAACACGGCGGGAGCTCTATGATCCTGGGCACCGGCATCGATCTCTGCGAGGTCGAGCGATTAGAGAAGATCGCTGGCGGCGCCGCACGGCGCGCGCTTCCGCGACCGCGTATTCACCGCCGGCGAGATCGCCTACGCCGAGAGCAAGGCCAACCGCTCGGAGCGCTACGCCGCGCGCTTCGCGGCCAAGGAAGCGGGAATGAAGGCCCTGGGAACGGGCTGGCGCGGCGGCCTGGGCTGGCAGGATCTGGAGGTCGCCAATCTGCCCTCCGGCCGCCCCACCTTGCGGCTTGCACGGCAAAGCGCGCCGAGATCGCGCAGCGGCTGGGCGTGCGCAACGTCTCTCTGTCCCTGACCCATACGGCGCGGCAGGCCATGGCGGTGGTGATTTTAGAGTCATAATTGAAATACGCATGCGTAAACGCTACGTTTTCGCGGCCGGCTCGCTGCTGGCACTGCTGCTGACGCTGGTGGTGTGGCAGGTTTCGTTCAAGTTCGGCGAGTACGGCCCGACCGACGCCACCCAAACATTTCTGTATCTGGGCTGTTTCCACGCTGATCTTCATCCTGACGGTGTGGCTGCTGGCGCGCCTGATCAAGACCGCCGTGAAGCTGTACCTGGAGCGGCAGAGCGGGCGCGAGGGCTCGCGCATCAAATCCAAGCTGGTGTTTGGCGCGCTGGCGCTTGAGCATGCTGCCGGTGGTGTTCCTGTTCCTGTTCGGATGGGTGATTCTGAACCGCACCGTGGCCAAATGGTTCAGCGCGCCCGGCGACAACATCCGGGCGGAACTGGTCCACGGCAGCGGTGGCATTGGGGGAGGAGGTGCAGGGCCGCGCGCAGGCGCTGGCGAACTGGCTGGCGTCGCAACCCGGCTGATCGGCGGCGCGGCCGATGTCTCGCAGGTGTGCGCGAGCAACCGCATCGCGGAACTGCGCATGGAGGATTCCCGGGGAGTGGGGCAGGTGCTGTGCGCGGAGGAGGGAGACAAGCAAGACGCACAGCTGTTCTCGGCCCGGGCGGCGCTGGCGGGCGGCGGCGCGCTGGTGGTGCGGGTGCGGCCGCGCATCGATCTCCAGGAAACCGAGAGCAGCATTCAGAAGTATATTCACGAGTACGAACGGCTCTCCGCGGACAACAGCTCCCTGCGCAGACTGTACATGCTGTTCCTGCTGCTGATCGCGCTGTTCATTCTGTTTGTGGCCACCTGGATTGCGCTGATCCTGTCGCGGCAGATCAGCGTTCCGATCTCGGCGCTGCTGGTAGCGGCCGGGCGAGGTGCGCAAAGGCAACCTCAGCCATCGCGTCTCCAGTCACGGCCATTGATGAGCTGGCCACGCTGGTCCGCGCCTTCAACGAAATGATGCAGGCGCTGGAAGCCAACAGCCGCGAGCTCGAAAGCCGGCGCCAGTTCACCGAAGCGATTCTCGAAAGTATTCCGACGGGTGTGATTTCGCTGGGCGCCGACGGCAGCATCCGCCGCGTGAATCGCGCTCTGCACGGATTGTTTCCGGACGAGAAGATCGAGGCCGCGCGCCGTCTCGAGGATTTATTTTCGGCGGAGGACGTCAAGGAGATCGGCTATCTGATGAAGCGTGCGCAGCGCACCGGCCTGGCGGCCAGCCAGTTCGATGTGGAGTCTCCGCGGCACGTCCGCCATCTGGCGGTCACGGTCTCCGCATTGCCGGCCGGCGCGGCCCGCAGCCGCCTCCGGGCTTCGTGCTGGTGCTCGAAGACACCAGCGAACTGCTGCGGGCGCAGAAGGCCGCGGCCTGGCATGAAGTGGCCCGGCGCATCGCGCATGAGCTGAAGAACCCGCTGACGCCCATCGCGCTTTCGGCCGAAAGAATCGCGCGCCTGCTGGATCGCGGCGGCTTCCCGCCGGATTCGCAGCGCATCCTGCGCGAATGCGCCGGCACCATTTCCCGCGAAGTGGAATCGGTGAAGACGCTGGCCGACGAGTTCTCGCAGTTCTCGCGCTTCCCCGCCGCGCAACCGATTGCGGGGGACTTGAACACCGTGGTTCGCAACGCGCTGGATGTGTTCGCGGGCCGGCTGGACGCCATCGACCTGCGCGTGGATCTGTCGCCCGATCTTCCCGCGGTGTACGTCGATCCGGAGCAGTTCAAGCGGGTGGTGGTGAACCTGGTGGACAATGCGGCCGAGGCCATGCGCGATTCCCTGGTGAAGCGGCTGCTGGTGGCGACGCGCGCCACGGCGCCGAGACGGTGGAGCTGCTGGTGGCCGACACCGGCTGCGGCATTTCCGCCGGGGACAAAGAAAAGCTGTTCCTGCCTTATTTTTCCACCAAGGGCCGCGGCACCGGCCTGGGCCTCGCCATCGTGAGCCACATTCTGTCCGAGCACGGCGGGCGCATTCGCGTGGAGGACAACCGGCCCGCGGGGGCGCGCTTCTATGTCGAGGTTCCCGCGGCGGTGGGTGTCGAGACGGAGGCTCGCGTATGACCCAGTTGGCGATGCAGTGGCGCACGCACTCATGCGTGCCGCATCGCCACTCCCGGCGACGCACGGGGCCGACACACTGTCTATTTGCGGCCAGTGTGTCGAGAAGAGTCTCGACACGGCACGCACGAGTGCGTGCGCCACTGCACCTGGCCGCCTATCAGCCCGTGGCAGAATGGGCCGAATCGCAAAAGCCTGGGACAGTCACCATATTTCGCCACAGAGGCGCATTGATTCGATGGAACTTCCCGGTGGGCGAAATACGGTGGCTGTCCCGGTTTTTGCGCCAGACGACTTTCACCACGGGCTGCTATGAGGCTCGCGCGTGAAGCCCACGCGCGTTCTGATCGTCGACGACGAGCCTGGCATCCGCGAATCCCTGAGCGGCGTGCTGGAGGACGAGGGGTTTATCTGCGCCGCCGTAGCCAGCGGCGAAGAGTGCCTGCAAGAGCTGGCGCGCAACACCTACGACGCCATTCTCCTGGACGTGTGGCTCCCCGGAATGGACGGCCTGGAGACGCTGGCGCGCATTCAGGAGATCCCCATCGAGGACCGCCCCGAGGTGGTCATCATTTCCGGCCACGGCAGCATTGAAACCGCGGTCAAGGCCACCAAGCTGGGCGCCTTCGATTTCCTCGAAAAACCGCTGACCATCGAGAAAGTCACGGTGGTGATCAACAACGCGGTGGAACAGAGACGCCTGGAGCTGGAAGTGGCGCGCTTGAGGGAAACCAGCGGCTTCGGGCCGCGCATCATCGGCCAGAGCGTGCCCATGAAGGCGCTGCGCCAGCAGCTCGCGCTGATGGCCGCCACCAACGGCCGGGTGCTGATTTTCGGCGAAAGCGGCACGGGCAAAGAACTGATCGCGCGCGCCATCCACGCGGCCAGTCCTCGCGCCGCCGAGCCGTTTGTGGAGGTTAATTGCGCCGCCATTCCGGAGGAGGCCATCGAGAGCGAACTGTTCGGGCATCGCAAGGGCAGCCTTCCCGGCGCGCTGGAGGACAAAATCGGAAAGCTGCAGAAGGCCAACGGCGGCACTCTGTTCCTGGACGAAGTGGGCGACATGTCCCTGAAGACCCAGGCCAAGGTGCTGCGCGCCCTGGATGAGCACCGCTTTGAACCGGTGGGCGCGGCCGAGTCGATCCAGGTGGACGTTCGCGTGGTGGCCTCCACCAACAAGAATCTGGAAGAGGAGATCGAGCGCGGCAATTTCCGCGAAGACCTGTTCTATCGCCTGAACGTGATTCCCTTTCACGTGCCGCCGCTGAGGGAGCGGATCGAGGACGTGCGCCAGCTGGCCGACCATTTCCTGAGGGAGTTCACCACCGCCTACGGCCGCAAGCCCAAGGAGCTGACCTCGGAGGCGCTGCGCGCGCTCGAAGAGTTTCCGTGGCCCGGCAACGTGCGCGAGCTGCGCAACCTGATGGAGCGGATCGTGATCATGAACCCGCAGCCGCGCATCGACGCGCGCCACATTCCGCTCGACCGCACCCGCCGCGCCGGGTTCGACCGCCCCATCGAGCGCTTCGGCAGCCTGCATGAGGTCCGCGAGGCGGCCGAGCGCGATTATATCCTCAAGAAGCTGGAGGAGGCCAAGGGCAACGTCACCCGCGCCGCCGATATGCTGGGGCTGGAGCGCTCGCATTTGTACCGCAAGATGAAGGCGCTGGGAATCGCGGCGAAGGAGTGACGGAGTTTTGCTACAGCAGAGGAGACTTCGACCCTGAGCGCTGGCGTAGCTCAGCTCAATCCGGGGGCAAAACCGCCGATAAATAGAGGCGCAATCACAAAGACCCATGGCAGAGCCAGTCACGGTACCTATTTCAATTTTCGAGGTGACGGTCAGGTACGAAAAACCGGTCATTCGGTTACTGGCAGATCGAGCAGACATCATACAAGCTCTGTTCGATGCTTTCACCGAGTTTGAACCCAGTGCTGATGATATGGAAGTCGTCAGCTCAGGGAAGGCCACCGAACAGGGAATTCGTCTTCGGCTCAGGTCGCAGATGATCACATTTTTCTTCGGGGCTACGAGTTGCAAATTTACAAAGGAAGCGGCATCCTGGCCCGAAGCCGATGCGATACTTCATATTCTGGATAGATTTTTGACGATCCTTGCTGAGAAGAGCGGCGTCATTCTCGGAAAGAAAACTTCTGTTCTGTCACTCCATCTGCAACTCAAAACAGGATCGTTCAAAGATATTTTGCGACCATTGATTGATTCGGGCATACAACGGTTGGACCCAGCGCCCCTAGACGCCATGGCCATAGTAGCTCGCTGGCCGCAGTACCGCATTACTCTCGATGGTTCGGCTCAACTGGCGAATGCAATTTTTGTCCAGATGGAACGGACATTCGATGCGCGTCTAACTTACGATGATATGAAGCAGCATATCTTGAAGGACGAAGTTGATCTGCTCAAGTTGCTAGGAGTTGAGGAGGTCGAAGCATGAGCGCTTTGGTACACGGCCTCAATGAGGAGTTTTTGCAGCGTGATGTGCTACCCTCCCCGCGGGAAGGAATATTCCAAGACCTTGCCAATTGGCCGCGAGTTGAGGTTCGCCGGAAAGCCCCACAACGGGAGGGCTCGATGTTATTCGAGATCACCCAAGCAAGAGCTTTGTACGAAGAAAGCCAGGATCGCATTACACAGGCCATCGAAGATCTGAAGGCCTCGTATATCTTTACTAATGACGCCGTCGATCAGTTTCTGGCCGATCATCGTGCTCTCCCCGGTATCTTACGCGAGGCCATCGAACCTCTCAGAAATTCCTTTGGCACCGACAAGATCTTCAGGCTCGAAGTTTCCATAGACGAAGACGATTCCAAGATGCTTTATGTGATCGCGCTATGGCGCGACACGGTTCGAGCAGCAGCTCAAGCTCTCGACGACTTTGCTGAACGCTGGTGGCTGGATCATATGACGCCCAATTCCACGGATCTTGCATTCATTTATAAAATCTCCAAATGAACCCGGCACAGCCACCCTTCAATTGGGCGGAGTATTTGAGGCTTGCTGCCCGGTTGTCTCAGAACCCTGACGAAGCGTCCCATCGAACCTCGATAAGCCGCGCCTATTACTCGATTTTTCACGCAGCTACGATTCGGGCACAGCGGAACGGCTACGCGGATCGGTCCCACAAGAAGCTCTGGGCGCTTTAACCAAAAAGATCCGGATCGCAATTGTAGGAAGCTTTCAACAATCGGGAACACGATGAAGGTCGCGCGGGAAGATGCTGATTATGTGACGACGGTTCAGGACATTCCTGACACAATGATGCAACAGATCGAGGATGCGAGTAGGTTCATAACGATCCTTGGCGCGTTGCCGGAAACCTCGCCACACGGGTAGGCGTCTCTCCCGCAGATGGATGTAGGGCACGAGCAGCTCCGGCCCCGCTCTTTTCATGGCGTCGGAAAGACCGCCTTCTTTACGGCCTCCGTCACCACGTTGACCAGAATCGCCTTGAATCCATCAGCAACTGCCGGGCCAGCCTTCGCCATGATGCGCTTGAAACGCGTCACCGCCACGGTCGTTTGTGGGGCGTCCCTGACGAGCTTCTCGACAATGTCGGCCAACTCGTTTTGCTCGGCTTGCGCTAGTTCGATCTCGGCAAGCTGGCGCGCCGCGCTCAGCGCGGTCTCTGTCCAGGGGAAGGGTTGCCCGCAACCGCCGCAGTACCTTGGCTTGACCTGTACCACAACGTCCGATCCTTCAATCACCGCGACTTCGGGAGGATAGCTCTGGGAGTCGCGGCGGAGGAGTGAGGTGGCCGCGATGAGCGCCCGCCTTATGGAACGATAGTGAAGGGCAGCGCGAACTGGAGTGTGCCGTTACGGAATACTTCCACCTGCCAGTTGCCTGGGTCTTGCGCTACCTCGGTGCCCGCGATGGTCAACGGCGCGGCCGCGCAACCGCTGCCACTGTAATTCAGGGTTAGCGACGGCTGATCCGCATCCAGCTGTCCCGAAGGATGCATCCATTTCGCCACGATCGCGTCTCCGTCTTGCGCGCCGCTGAAAGTGAAATAGACCCAAACCACCGGACTGGTCGCCAGAAATGACGACTGGGCGGGCGGCGCCGAACAAGTCAAAACTCCGTTGCTATTGGTCGCGACCGAGCCCACGGTCTCCTCGGAAGCGACGGCGAACGCGGGGCTGGCCGCAACTGCAATCGTGACCCCGGCCTGGCTGGCTGCATTGCCCACTTGCACGACCACGGGCACCGCGCTGCCGGACACGCCCGGAGGAACCACCACGTTGATCTGCAGCATTCCGGCTACCTCACCGTACGCCGCGCCCGCGTACTGCACCACCGCCTGCACGCCTCCGATGGTCACGCTTACGGGGAGGATCGGCGTCGGAAGCGGAGCCGCCGCAAGCTTACCGTCTACCCCGCCGGGCAAAGTCTGCCCTGCGCCGGTTGCGTACAAAATAATGGTGCTGCCCTGCGCCGCCGGAGCAGCGCTGGAATTCAGAGTACGGCCGTCGGAATTGAACGCCGCCGCTTGCCCGGCGCCACTCTCGTCAGCCGTGAAAATGCCCGGAACCGCCGCGGCGATGTTCACCGTCGCCGGCTGCGAGGTTTGCCCCTGATACGTCACCGTCACCTGCGCCGTCGATCCGGTGACTTCGTATGGCACCATGGCCGCGATCGCAGTCGAGGAGGTGTGTACCAGCGGCGCTGCGAATCCGTTGAACTGCACGCCGATCAACGCGTTTGTAGAATACTGCGTGCTGACGAATCCGGGACTGCTCAGGGCCAGCCCCCCAACTGCACCGGGCCCAGACCCGTTCCGGAAATCACCACCATTTCACCGGGCGACAGGATGCCCGCGGCATAGCTGGCCGCGTTCTTCACCGAGCCGATCACTGGCGCCGCGCCGCTGGCCGTCGCCGCGCTCCAGCCGGTCACCAGGTTGTACGTGTCGAGGGATCCGAGACCGGTGGTCAGGTCATATCCGACGCCCGCGTTGTAGCCCAAATTGCCGTCGCCACAATCCGGCGTCCCGGCTTGGCACGGCACGACGTTATCGTTGCTGACGATGTCATGGAACATAGACGGCGAACTCAAGGCCAATCCGTACAGGCTGGCATTGATGTTGCCGGCGCCGTTCTGCTTCAGGGATTGATTCAGCAGCGTCAGCATCCCGGCGAACACCGGCGCCGCCGCGGACGTGCCTCCCACCTGGATGGTTTGCCCTGAGGTGACGATGTTATACGGGTCGTGAATATCGGAGGCCGCCAGCGCGATATCCGGCACATCCCGCTGGCCGTCGGCCGGGACTCCCGGGCCGACCTGCCAGGCGGGCTTCGGATATAAGCTGCTGACGCCTCCGCCCGTCGCCGACAGCGAAGGGGCGGGGATGGGAGACAGCGGGGTGTCGCCAGTTTCAAGCACGTTCCAGGCAGTTGTGTCGTTCCATGCGATCTCCGGAATGTAGCCCACAGCCGAGCCGCCGTGGGCGCCGTTGACCGGGCTCCAATCGTTTCCATTCCCCTCGTTGAACTCCGCGCCGCCGACCGACGTGATTTCCGGCACGCTTGCCGGAAAATTCACCGCCAGCCCGTCCACCGCCGCGGCTGCGCCGGAGGGATCGCAGCCCGCCGCGCCGGAATCACCGCTGGCGGCGATCCAGGTAATCCCCAGCGCGTTGCCTTTCTTTGCCTCGGCTTCATATTGGGGCGGCACCGAGGGCGGGACGTAGGCTTCGCAGATACCGAAACTCATGCTCACAACCGGGGCCAGATTCTGATCGATCGCATAGAGCGCCGCGCTGCCGGCATCCGCGCCGTAGACATAAATCAGCGTGGCGTTGGGCGCGATCGCGCCGGCCCACTCCAGGTCCAGATCCGCCTCAATTTGATCGTCCGGGTTGGCGCCCGGCGTCCCATTCTGGACCATGGTGATTTTCGCCGCTCCCAGCCCATATTTATCCCGGAACTGCTGGATGTCGGAGAGCTGCACGGCGGACTCTCCCACGATTGCGATCTTCTGCCCGGTCCCATCGATGCTCTGTTGATAGAGCGGATTGATGTCGTAAATTGTCGCGAGATCTCCCGGGGCGAGCGAGGGCGAGGCCAAGGCTCCGGAGGCGGAGGTGAACGCGGGTTTCAACATGGACTTCGGATAGAAATCGTTCAAGCCCAAGATGGTTGCCACCAGCGGATTCAAATCAGACGGGAGCACAGGTTCCGTTGCGACGGCGAAATGCGTTTCGCCTCCAATCGCGTAGTGGTGTACGGAGGTGTGAAGCGCCGCCTCAACCTGCGCGGCTGTGCCGCTGAAGGCGATCCAATCCCGCCCGCGAGCCGTGTATTCCAGCGTGAAGCCAGCCGATCTCAGCCACGCCGCGACTCGCGCAAGATCAGTCATGCTGACGCCAAACCGGTCGGCGTATTGTTCCGGCGTGAGCCAGTTATGGTAGGAGGGGGATGACGGATCGCGCTGGGCCGCCAGCAACTGGTCGAGGCCCTGGCGCTGCGCCGCAGTCTGCTGAAACATCATTTGGATGTAGCCGAGCCGGAAAGTCGCCTCTACCGGCCCTTGATCGTAGCGAGGCTGCGCCAGCGGATGCACGATCTGCCCGGGAAGCATCGCGCCGGCGGCCGCCAGGAGCACCGCGAGCAAGCCGGATCGATAGCCGGGCCTATAGCCAGAACCAGTTCTAATCGATTGTCGTCCGCTTCCTTGATTGGTGCGGGAACGATTGGTGCGGGAACGATTGGCGCGGGAACGATTGGCGCGGGAAACGAGGTCCTGGTTATCCATGCCCGCTATTCGGCCATTTAGCCCACTGGCTTTAGGGGGGTAGGAGATCGGCCTGTTCCGCTAGACACCGTGCTAGACGGGCGCCCGGACTGATAAAATAACCAAGCAGGCTGGCGTAGCTCAGTTGGTAGAGCATCTGATTTGTAATCAGAGGGTCGGGGGTTCAAATCCCTCCGCCAGCTCCATCTTATTAGCGTAGACCGAGAGCCTGGGCCGTACTCCTGGCCATACTTTTTCGGGGAACCTGGGCCGCGGGGGGACAAACGAAAAACGGCGTCGGCATCGCTCTCCGGAGGCCGTTTTCCATAAGACTACCATCGTCTCCCTATGGCTTAGAGCGCCGAGGCGGATAAGCGTTACCAAATTAGATCCCGCTCCGCTTCTCCACCCACTTATGGCAAGTCAGGGCAGCCGGTACGCCAGCAGTGTATCGCCGGCAACCACCGCTACGTATTGCTTGCCATCCTTTCCCAGATACGTGATCGGACTTGCCTGCGCGTTGGCGGCGAGCTTCACTTCCCATAACAGCTTCCCGGATTTCGACTCAAACGCGTGAAAGCGCCGATCGGTGGAAGCGCCAATGAAGAGCAATCCGCCGGCGGTGGCGACCGAGCCTCCGATATTGATTGAGCCCGTATTCATCACACCGAGCGCTTCGAGTGCATCGACGCGGCCGAAAGGCTCGCGCCAGGCGATATCGCCGGTGTTGAGGTTGATGGCGACCAGCTCGCCCCACGGGGGAGCTTGGCACGGCCACCCGGTCATAGGATTGGCGAAGCCGGTGTTCTGTCCGCGAGCTCCGATGCGAACGTAGGCGTTGGGATCCTGATTTTGGGCGTTCTTCCCTTTGGCGGGAGGAAGCTCCGAGGGCTTGCCCATGTGGCCGATGGCGCCTTCGCTACGGGTGTTGATGAAGTAGTAGCCGAGCGCGGGGTCGATGCTCGCGCCGCCCCAGTTCGCGCCGCCGTTGCTGGCCGGGAAGACCACGGTTTGCTTCACGCCCATGGGCGTGAACACCCCTTCGTTATGCGTGCCGCCGTTTGAGTCGAACAAAGCCTGACAAAACTGCTGCTGCTCCGGCGTGACCTTGGCGATTTCGTCGCGAGTCATGCCCTGACGGGTGATGGGCGGAGGCTTCACCGGCACCGGCTGCGTCGGCGAATACCACTCGCCGGGGACGTCGCCTTTGGGCACGGGCTTTTCCCGCACCTCGTAAATGGGCTTGCCGTCGCGGCGATCGAGCACGAAAATGAAACCCGTCTTGTTGGACAGGGCGACCACGGGGATACGCGCGCCGTTGCGCGTGACCTCAGTCAGCATGGGAGGCCCGGGCGCGTCGTAATCCCAAATGTCGTGATGGATGGTCTGGAAAAACCACTTGCGCTTGCCGGTGGCGGCGTCGATAGCGACCAGGCTGTTGCCATAGAGATTGTTGCCCGGACGATCTCCGCCCCAGAGATCCGCCGCCGGCGAATCGAAAGTGACAAACACGGCGCCGGTGGCGGCATCGACACTGAAGGTGGTCCAGACGTTGGTACCGGATCGATTTTTCCAGCCATCGTCGAGCCACGTGTCGTGGCCTTGTTCGCCCGGCTCAGGAATGGAGTGGAAGGTCCAGATCAGTTTGCCGGTGCGGACGTCCCACGCGCGCAAGTCGCCACGCGGGCCGAGGCTGGGGGCGTCTATCGTGTGGGAGCCGGTAATCACAAGGTTCTTGTAAATCACCGGTGCAGCGGAGAGGCCGTAGTGCGCCTCGGGATGGCCGTTCATCATGCCGGTCTTCAGATCGATTTCGCCGTTGTTGCCGAAGCCGGCAACCGGCTTGCCGGTTCTCGCATCGACAGCCACCAGGAAGCCGTCATAGGTGCCGAACAGAATCTCCGCCGGGCTGCCGGCGCCGCCAGGCCAATACGCGATGCCTCGCGGCGGCCGGCCGGGGTGCTGGTGCGCATAGACCCAGAGCTGCTTGCCGGTCTCAGGCTCCATTGCGGCCAGGCTTTGGTAATACGTCACAAGGTAGAGCACTCCATTCACGACCAGCGGCGTCACTTGCGAAGCGCGTGCGGCGCCCGTGGTCGCGGCGGGGCGGCTGTTGTAGGTCCAGGCTTCGGTGAGCCTGGTCACATTGGAGGTGTCGATCTGCTTGAGGCTGGAGTAACGGCGGTTCTCGACGCTGCCGTCAGGGTCAGTGCCGCCATAACTGCGCCAATCGTTTTGCGCATGCGCGGCGCTTAAGGCCGCCGCCAGAATCAACGTTACCCGCAGGAATCGCATGGCACTCATAATAGTCGAAGACGCTCGCGAATGGAATGCCGGCCGATTTCGGCATCGCCGACGGGATCGCGTCTGGCTGCTATAATCGATCGGAAAATCAAACCCACTCCACGGGGAGGCACGGATGCGCAGGACTCTGATGACGATGATGGCTGGAGCCGCCCTGATCGCGGCGTTTTTCGCGCAGGTTGGGCCCGCTCAGCCGACCGCGCCTAAGCAAACGGCCAAAGCTCCCGCGAAGGCCCCAGCGGCAAAAAGTAAGTCCGCGGCGATCCCCGCGGGCGACTGGCCAATGTACAGCCGCGACCTCACCAGTTCGCGCTACTCTCCACTCAAACAGATCGCAACCGCAAACGTAAGCAAAATGGAAAAGGTGTGGAGTTATCGCCCCGCCGCGCCGGCTGCGGCTGCTGCCGCTGCGCCTGCCGCGGACAATGCCAAGGGCGGAGGTAAGGGCAAAGGCAAGGGCAAAGGCGGACCAGCCGCGCCCGCCGTCGTGGCTGAGTCGACACCCATCGTCGTGAACGGAGTGATGTATGTCCCCGCCGGCAATCAAGTGGTGGCGCTCGATGCCGACACCGGCAAGGAAATCTGGTCGCACAAGACCAGCCTGGATGGAGGGCGCGGCGGCAATGTCGCCACGCGCGGCATCGGGTACTGGCGGGGCGATGGCACAAACCCCGCGCGAGTCCTCTACACCGTCGGGACGAATATGTTCGCGCTCAATGCGGCTACGGGCTCGACCGATCCCGGATTCGGCAAAGAAGGCGTCGTCGACATCGAAATCGGTTGGGGCGGCGCGCCTTACGTCTACAAGAACCTCATCATCATGGGCAACAACAACGGCGAGCGCACCGACGGCCCCGCCGGCGACACCAAAGTTTACGACGCCCGGACAGGCTCCGAATTGTGGCGCTTCAAGACCATGGTTCAACCGGGTGACAAGAACTTTGAGGGATCGTGGTTGAACGATTCGTGGAAGCACCAGCGAGCCGGGCTCAACGTCTGGGGCTGGTACTTCAGCGTCGACGAAGAGCGGGACCTCATCTTCATGCCGGTTGGTTCGGCTGCCGGCAACTATTACGGAGGCGATCGCCCCGGCAACAATCTCTATGGGAATTCCATCGTCGCCGTGAATGCCACCACGGGCAAATACGTGTGGCACTTCCAAGTGGTCCACCACGACCTGTGGGACACCGATCTGCCCGCTGCGCCGAGCCTGTTCGATGTGAAGAAGGACGGCAAGACGATCCCTGCGCTTGCGGCGATCAGCAAGAACGCGCTGATGTTCATTCTGAACCGCGAAACCGGCGAACCCATCTATGGAGTGGAGGAACGCGCGGTGCCCAAAGGCGATGTCCCGGGCGAATGGTATTCGCCTACGCAGCCATTTCCCGTAAAACCGCCGCCGCTGGTGCGCATGAGCTTCAACAAGGCGGAGGATTTCGTGCGCGCTTCGGATACCACGCCGGAGCACGTGAAAGCCTGCGAAGAACTTTGGGACAAAGCGGGCGGCTTCATCAACCAGGGCCCGTTCACGCCGTTCGGATTCCACGAAGCGGGCACACCGCCCAAGAGTTACCTGCAGTTCCCCGGCGTCGGCAGCCCCAACTGGGGCGGTACGGCCGCCGACCCGACCACTGGTTACGTCTACGTCGGCACTTATGATTCCGCGCTCACCGGCTGGATCGAAAAGAAGGTTCCCGGCGGCAATTACGGCGCGCTGACGGACGGTTCCCCGCTGCCCATGGATCGCGGCTCTTACACCGGCCCGGGGCCCTACAGCAGCTTCAGCGCTGGTGGCATGCCCTGCCAGCGCCCGCCATGGGGACGTCTCTATGCCATCAACGCCAACACCGGCGAGATCGCGTGGAAAGTCATTCTCGGGGTCAACGAACGGTTGCCGAAAGAGAAGCAGAACGTCGGCGCCATCGGCGGCGCGGGACCCACGGTCACCGCCGGCGGCCTGCTGTTTGCTCCAACCAATGACGGCTACTTTCACGCGTTGGATTCCAAGACGGGCAAGGAACTCTGGTCCGTCAAATTGGACGCGAACATGAACGCGAACCCGATGACCTACACAGGCAAATCCGGGCGGCAGTATGTGGCTGGAGTCGCCGGCGGCGCGGTGGTCGCATTCGCGGTGCGGTAGATCCGGACGCGAAAGGGATTCCGCGATTCGGCGAGGAAGGCGTCTAGCTTAGTACTCACGTTCGGAATTGCGGTAACGTATTTCCGTTTGTGGGGCGGACGCCGTCTTAATGAAAAATGCGCCGTACAAGCCGGCCGGGGGGCCGGCTGCGGTCCAGGGAGCGGCCCAGGGGGACCGCCCCACCTTGCAAAGCTCGGCACCCGATTCGTTGGCGTATTTGCGAAAGTGAGTACTTGGCTGCTTTCCGTCGCAAAAATGCCCGATGCGCGTCAAAGAGACCACTTGCTGCGCGCGTGGTTCAATAACGCTTGTTGACAAGGAAACACTTCGTTCCGAACCGCGACCGTAAGGGTGCGGCGTACGCGAACTTTCGCAACTTGGCAAAGCGAATACGTTTCGGCCCGAGTCACTTCCAACCTAAATGTAGCGCCACCGCTCCTCCGGTCATGCGCTCGAATTCCACGCGCGCGAAGCCGGAGCGGCGCATGGCGGAGGCGAGATCCTCCGCGCCGGGGAATTTGCGGATGGATTCCGGCAAATAGGAATACGCATCGCGCGAGCCGGAGATCATGCCGCCTACCCACGGCAACACGCGCGTCGAAAAGAACCCGTAGACTTCGGCGAAGGCGCGATTGGTAGGCTGCGAGAATTCGAGAATCGCCGCCATGCCGCCCGGCTTGAGCACGCGCAGGAGCTCCTCCAATCCCTTCTCATAATTGGCAAGATTGCGGAAGCCGAACGCGACCGTGATCAGGTCGAGCGAGCCGTCGCGCAGAGGCAGCGCCAGCGCGTCGGCTTCAAACAGGGGATTCGCCAGGCGCTTGGCGGCGATTTTGCGCTGAGCCATCTTTCTGTGAGCTTGGATGAGCATGGGATGGCAGAAATCGCTGCCCAGGACCGTTCCGGAAGCGCGACGCTCCGCCAGCGCCAGCAGCAGGTCGCCCGTGCCGCAGCACAGATCCAGAACGCGGGCGTCGGGTTTTTCGAGGACCGGGCGGACGCGCTCCACCGCGCGGGCGCGCCAGCGTTGGTCCAGATTGAAGGACAACAGGTGATTCAGCAGGTCATAGCGGCGAGCCACGCGGCCGAACATAGCGCGCACCCATTGCGACGCGGCCTGCTCTCCGCTCACGCCTTTTGGCGTCGTTCCGGTCATGGCAGTGAATCGGTGATGCAGCCGAGCACCAGGCGCTGGTCGACGCCGTCCACAATCCGCGTCTCGCCGATCCGGACCGGCAGCACGAAGTGGATTTTCCCCTGCACGGTCTTCTTGTCGCTGCGGAGGCGCGCGGCCAGGTTCGCGGCGGAGATGCCGTCCAGAGGTGGAATGGGGCCATATTTGCGAACGACGGTTTGGATGGCGGCGGCATCGGCGGGGGCGAGGTGCCCGGTCCGTTGGGCCAGCAGCGTGGCCGCTTGCATGCCCCATGCGACCGCTTCGCCGTGCAGCAGCCGCTCATATTTGGTCTCGGCTTCGAGGGCGTGGCCGAAGGTATGGCCGAAGTTCAGGATGCGCCGCAGATCGCCTTCGCGCTCATCCGCGGTGACCACTTCGGCCTTGATGCGCACGGCATCGGCGATGATGCGGTCCAGCACCTCCGGCTCCTGGCGCAGCACTCGGTCGGCGCAGCGGTCCAGCACATCGAAGAGTCCGGCGTCGCGGATGACGCCGCATTTTACGATCTCGTAAAGTCCGGCGCGGTATTCGCGCTCGGGGAGAGTTCGCAGGACGTCCGGATCGATCAGCACCGCCAGGGGCTGATGGAAGCTGCCCAGCAGGTTCTTGCCGGAGACCAGATTTACGCCGGTCTTGCCACCCACCGCCGCATCCACCTGCGCCAGCAGAGTGGTGGGAATCTGGATCACGGGAATGCCGCGCATGAAGATGGCGGCGAGAAATCCGGCCAGGTCGCCGACGATGCCGCCGCCGAAAGCGAGGATCACGCTGGACCTGTCGCCGCCCGCCTCGAGCATTTGTCCGGCCAGCGCTTCCACCTCAGCCAAACGTTTGCGCGGCTCGCCTCCGGGGAACAACAGAACGTGCGATTCGCGCGCCGCAAGAGCCGGCTTCAATGCGCGGCCATGCAGCTCCCACACGTCCGCGGTGGTGATGACGAATCGCTTTCCGCTACCCTGGCCACTGCGCGGGATGAACTCGGATACGTTCCGCAAACAGCCGCGCTGGACCATCGCGTCATAGGCGTGCTGAGGCGTCTGCACGCGGAAAGAAGGCATAGTTCCTTGTACCATGCTGGTTGTGCCTGGTTGTACTCGACTGGCGCTTGGCGCGCATCTGAAGTATGCTGTCTTAAATGCCATTTTTCTTGTCCGTGCTGATGGCTGTGCAAGCCATCGCGTGGCGGGAGGCGCCAGCCGGCTCCGTCGTGCACGTCCGTCTGACCGGCGCCGTCGGGTCCTATGCGAGCCGTCCCGGATGGCCCATCCAAGCCGTGCTGATCGCACCCGTCAAGGCGGATGGCGAGACCGTGCTGCCCGCGGGAAGCGTGTTAAGCGGACGCGTGAAATCGGTGCGGCGCGTCGGTCTGGGCGTGCTTCACGAATCCGCCTCGCTGGACCTGGTGTTCGATTCGATCTCCCTCGCGGGCGGAGGCGCGCGCCACGTGGTCACCCAGCTCGCGTCGGTGGACAATGCCCGCGAGGAGGTGACGCCCACCGGTTCCATTCGCGAAGTTCGCAGCACCGGCGCTTGGGGCAATCGCGCCGCGCGTTACCTGCAAGCGTTCATGCTGTTGGACGTGCATGCGCAGTTGATGGCGTGGGCCGTGAAGTCGGTGGTGATGCAGGTTCCCGAGCCGGAGATTTATTTGCCCTCCGGCACCGAGCTCACGCTGGTTCTTTCGAAGAAGGTGCGCGTCTTTCCGACACCCGGCTCAGACGGCCAGGACACCCGCACGTTCACCGAAGATGAGCGCGCGAGTCTGGCTCCGGTGATCTTCGATCTTCCCGGCCGTTCGTTTGCCGCGTCCAAGCCTACCGCGTCCAAACCTACCCCCGCGGGCCGTCCCGCCGATCTGGTGAATCTTCTCTTCATCGGAACCCGCGAGCGGATCGCGGCCGCGTTCACCGCCGCGGGTTGGACGGAGGCGCGCCGGTCGACGTTTCGCAGCGGCGTCTCCGAGGCCCTGGCCGCGGCGCTGAATCGCAGCGACCACGATGCGCCGATGTCCGCGCTCTACATCAACAACGTTGCGGCGGACATGTCCTGGCAAAAGGGATTTGACGACGTCTCCAAGCGCCACCACATCCGTTTGTGGAAGCTGGCTCAAACCTGGCAGGGGCAGGAGCTGTGGGTGGGCGCAGCCACCCGCGACGTCGAGTTCGGCTATCTGCGTCCGGGCAGGCTGGCTTCGCACAGGGTCGAGGAGCAGGTGGATCATGAGCGCGATAAGATCGCCTACGATATGGAGTTCGCCTCCTGCGCCGAGGTGGTGGATTGGATGGACCGGCCCGACGCCACCCGAATGACGCACAACGCCACCGGCGATCGCATGCAAACGGATGGACAACTGGCCGTGGTGCAGATGAACGAGTGCAGCAACCCGCGTTTGATTGCGGCCGGCGGCGACACGCTTCCCGTACATGGAAGGCTTTGGCAGCGCCTGTTGCGCCGTGAAATTCTGAGCGCGCGCAGCGATCTGATTCGCGACAACGTTTACTGGAAGGTCTACGAGGGAGCGCGTTCCCTGGCGCTTCTGATTCAAAACCGCCGGCAGCCCCCCGAGACCGACGCTGCGCCGCAGGCGACCTGGGCCAGCCGTATGCAACCCTCCGGGCTGAACAGCTTCGTTTCGTTTCGCTAAGACCCTCGCAAAAAACCCGGGGTAAAAACCCTGGTCGCGGTAGGGACGACCATCGCTGATCGCCCCCCGCACAGATCCGTACGGGCGCTACTAACGCATACGGCTCCTACCTTGGATGTGTGGCGGCAAAGCGAATCGTTGGGTAGGGATGAAGCACGCGGGGACTGGGCAGCCAGTGCGAAAGCAATCGGTTCAACCGGCCCACGGTCAACCGGCCCCGCTGGCTGCGCCGTTTCAGCGCCTGCCACCAGTACCAGCCAATCCGGGTTCGGAATCGTTGCAGGGCCCGTCGGTTGCCCGGCACCGCGTGATATTGGTAGAAGCCTTGCAGCACACGTTTGAGCCATTCGCCCACCCGCGCCACGGGCTCGTGCATGCGCTGGCGCAGCCTCTGCTTGACCTGCTGCAGTTTCGCTTCCAGCCGTTGCCTCGCCGTATGCCGCCGAATGGTGAAGTACCCTTTGCTGTTGATCCCGCATCTGTGCGTGAACCCCAGAAACGTGAATCCCTCCGGCTCTCCTTCTCCACGCGCTTGCCGATTGGCCAACGCATACCTGCCGAACTCGATCAGACGCGTCTTGTCGGGATGCAGTTCCAGTCCGAACTTGGCCAGCCGCTCCGCGAACTCCCGCAGAAACCGTTCGGCTTCGTCCTTGTGTTGGAACCCCACCACTAGGTGAGTAGGCCCGGGGAATCTCACCCCGAGCCTCTCGCAGAACCGTGCTTGAACGTCTCCGCTCACACGGCTCCCACTACGGAACCACGCCGCACACCCATCTGCCAGTGCGCCCACAACTTCGGATCGCGTCTTGAGATTCGCGCGACCCAATGCGTCGCCCTGCGCAAATGCCTGCGCAGCTTCTTATACTTCCGGTCGGCCCACCGGGCCAACGATCGATCCAGTTGCCGCATCGGCGGATAGAGCGCCGACCGGTAAAACCGCCCGTAATACTGAAGCCACCCTCGAATGATCGGGTTAAACATCCGCGACAGATCCTCGATTGACTTGTCACTGCGTAAATGCAGATTCCAGCTTCGAATCTCTGCCCGAATCGCTTTCACCGCCTTGTCAGAAACTGCGGGACTGAAGTTGATGAAGAACTTTCCTTTGCGATTCCTCGATCTCCGCGGCCGAAACGTGTAGCCTAGAAAATCGAACTTCTCGTTCGGATATGTCCTTCGCCGGTCCTCATCCTTGCAATAGACTACCTTCGTCTTTTCCGGATGAAGCTCCAGCCCACACTCCTTCAAGCGCTCGGCTATGGCTGCCCGAACCTCCTGGGCTTCCCCTTCCGTTCTGCAATGCACGATGGCATCGTCGGCGAAACGCTCAAACGGCAACTGCGGATACCGCTTCGCCATCCATCGATCAAACGCATAGTGCAGAAACAGATTGGCTAACAGAGGACTGGCGACTCCGCCTTGCGGCGTGCCTTTCTCACGCGGGACCAACTGACCGTCCTCCTCTTGCACTGGCGCTTTCAGCCAACGCTCGATGTACAGCACGATCCATTGCTCTTTCGCGTGTTTCTTCACCGCCCGTATCAGCAGATCTTGTGGGATGTTATCGAAGAAACCCTTGATGTCCAGATCGATGACCCAGTCAGAGCGCCAGCATCTCTGCCGCACCTGCCCCACTGCATCCAGCGCCGACTTCCCCGGACGATATCCGTAGGAATCCGGATGAAACAGCGGGTCCACCTCCGGCTCCAGTCTCGACTTCACCACCTGTTGCGCGATCCGATCCGACACGGTCGGTATGCCCAGTTTTCTCTCCCCACCGTTTGCTTTCGGTATCTTCACCGTCCGCACCGGCGGCGGAAAGTAACTGCCCGACGACATCCGATTCCAGATCTTGTACAGGTTCCCTTTCAAGTCCCTTTCGAAATCCATAATCGTCTGCTCGTCGACCCCTGCCGCTCCATGGTTCGCTTTTACTCGTTTATACGCCTCCCAGACCTCCCACTTGGAAATACAAAACGGCTTTGCCTCACTCATCGGCTCCTCCCATCGCTGGTTGGCTCATTGAATTAGGCTCCATAACACAACCCCTTCGCTCCATCCCCTTTCGGGGACTTCGTCGCTACTACGGGTTGTTCCGCCCCTCGGCTCCGCGTCCGTACTCTCGCTCTCATGGTTCTTCCACTTGAGCTTCTCCGTTTGCATCGGAGCCGCTGGTTCCCACGTTCCGCTCTACCGCCTCTCGGCAAGCTCAGGCCACCTTAATGCCGGATGCCACCCCGTCCGTAAACAGGTTTCGCCGGAGTTGATCCCGCAGTAACGACTCCCTGCGGTTTTGACATCGTCCCTACGCTTTCGACACGTCATCAGTGGTTCCTTTGCAGTCCTCTTCTTGCCAGTCACCTGACCTGGTTCTTTCCAGGCCTTTTCCTTCTGCGCTCACGACCACGGCTTTTGCCCGTAGCCGCCAGAGGTGGTTTGGAACCTGCTCCTGCAAGCCGGTTCCGAGGGGCCTCCCCTCATCGGTAAAGCAGTTACACACATTGGGCCCTCCTCGGCCCTCTGCGCTCGTGGCGCACGATCGTCCGCATAGCGAACCACCATCACATCGCCGTTCGCTATCTTCTTTCGCCATAGCTCCACCCACAGATCGAAAACGTAGTGCAGATAGATGTTTGCCAGCAGCGGCGAGATGACTGCCCCTTGTGGCGTTCCTATCTTTGTCTCCGACCACTCGCCGTCCTCGCTCACTCCCGCCTGGAGCCATTTCTGGATCAGACGCAAGATTCGCTGGTCGGCGATCCGGTGCCGGACCAACTGCATCGTCCATTCGTGACTCATCTGGTCGAAGAATCCTCGAATGTCCGCGTCCACAATCCAGTTCACTCGCTTGCGCTGGATGCCCACACTCAGCGCATCTAGCGCCTGGTGCGGGCTGCGTCCCGGACGAAACCCGTAGCTGAACCCCCGAAAGTCCGTCTCGTAGATCTCATTGAGAATGGTGACCACACACTGTTGAACAATCTTGTCCTCCAGCGCCGCAATCCCGATCGGGCGTTGCCGCCCGTCCGCCTTCGGTATGTAGATCCGTCTTGAGGGCTGCGCCCGATACGCTCCGCGATGAATCCGGTCTTTCAAGTCGGCGAGCCGATTCTCCAGACCCTCCTCGTACTGCTTCCACCTCACTCCGTCCACTCCCGGCGCAGCTTTCCGCTGCAATGCGAAAAAGCTGGCCCGCAGCAGGTCCGTCGTGACGTGATGCAGCAACGTGGTGAACTGTTCTTTCTTCCTTTCCCTGGCTGCTTGTCGCACACCCTTCAGGCCCTGGGACACACCTTTTCCGTCCTGTGCCGGTGGCGTGTGTGCCCGACTGGTGTTCTCCTTGGTTCGCGCCCTTCCCTCCCCAGACTCCGCCGCATTGGCCTGTTGTGCCTCCGCTTTGTTCGCCCGCTTCATCGGTACTATGGCGCGATCCGACTCCTCACCGCCGTTCATGCCGGTCTTGCGGCTATCGCCTTTTCCGGCCGGACTGCCTGGCTCCCCTTGACTTGGTTTGCCAGCAGCCAGCGATGAGGTCTCCCGGTTCTCGTGCATGCAGTTTCTCAGCGTGCCTGGGGTCTGCGACTACGTGGGACCGCCTCCGGACTCGCGCTTGCGCCCGGCAGTGTGTGGCCTTCCCCTTCTGTCCACAGGGTCGGCATCCCATTCAGATTTTACGAAGCTCAATACCCAGCCCGCTCCTTCCTCTGTCTACGCTTCGAACGCGGCCTCACGACCACATCCGCAAGACTCGAGGCCAGGATGGTTCGCTACTCCTTTCCTGTAGGACTCTTTCATTCCCTACTGCATGCCGGTTTATCCCGGCGCACGGACAGTATTCTCATTTCCGCCGGACCAGCGGATTGACATCAGAAGACACTCGCGTCCGGCGGAAATGAGTATACTGTCCCAGGTT
>CAVXWB010000138.1:0-33425 GCA_963765185.1 Bryobacterales bacterium | reverse complement strand
CAGTGCCGCGGAAGCTTTGGCCACTAGCTCATCCGCCTTCTTCAGCGAGGCGTCAATCCCAAACAGCGCAGGATACGTCGCCTTCCCTTCGGCCTTGTCTTTGCCGGCGGTCTTGCCTAGTTGCTCGGACGTCTGGGTCACGTCGAGCACATCATCGACAATCTGGAACGCCAGCCCGATATTCTGTCCGAACTCGCGCAGGCTTTGAATCTGCTCCGCGCTGGCTCCCGCGTAGATGCCGCCAGTGACCACGCTGGCGGTCAGCAGAGCGCCGGTCTTGGAGCGGTGAATGTACTCCAGCGTCTTCGCGTCGGGACGCGTGTGCTGGGCCTCCAGGTCCATCACCTGGCCGCCAATCATGCCGTCGATGGTTCCGGTTGCATGCGCGACCTCGGCGATGATGGCAACGCGCGCCTTCGCCTTGCATTGCAGCTTCAGTACTTCATAGGCATACGTCTGCAAAGCGTCTCCGGCCAGGATGGCGGTCGCCTCGCCAAACGCCTTGTGACAGGTGGGAAGCCCGCGCCGCGGGTCGTCGTTGTCGAGTGCGGGCAGGTCATCGTGGATCAGCGAGTAGGTGTGCAGCATCTCCTGCGCCGCCCCCAGTTCTTCCACGCCGGGGGGAATGCAACCCTCAATCATCTGCGCGGACTCCATGCACAGGATGGGACGCAGGCGCTTGCCGCCGGCAAACACGCTGTGCCGCATGGCCTGATGGATCGATGAGGGATACTGCTCTGCCGCCGGCAGCAGGCGCTCCAGCGTCCGGTCGGTGAGGATTCGGCCTTCTTCCAGGATTTCTTTGAGCATCAGGAATTGGAAGTATAACAATGGCCCCGAGTTGAACGTCGCGGTTCGAACGGATGACCGCAATAGGCATCCAGGATCCTTCTCTGGTGGTCCACCGCGGAGGAGCGAAGGAGATCCAAGGGGCGCCGGACGCGGTACCAGAAGAGCGGCTCCGGAACAACTTCGAGCCGGGTCCCGGAGAGCACGGAAGTGGCAAGGAACAGCCAATCTTCGATGGCCGGATCGCACGGCGCCGCGAATCGGCCGCCTTCCTCGAAAACCCGGCGTTCGATCAGCAACGCTCCGAAACCGAAACAATTCTCGAAGCCGCCTTAATTCCGCGCATGCTCCGATGGGGAAATAGCCCAGCCGCCCATCCCGTTGCGCAGGGGGACGGCCGCTATTCGAGAACTCGAGCGGCACGCCGGTGACGATGCCGGCGCCGGTAAGGAGCGCCGCCGTCATGAAGATCTCCACGCATTCGGGCATCAGCACGGTAGCGTCTTCTTCGACGAAAAGGAGGTAGGAGCCGCGGGCCTGCGCCGCTGCCGCGTTTCGCGCCGCGCCTCGATCCGAGGGTCTTGCGGACAAAATACGCACCGCGATCCGCTCCCCTGCCGGCGCAAATGCCGAAGGGGTGAAGCCGCCGTCGTCGAACAGGACCACCTCCAGGCGCGGATAGGTCTGCCCAAGAATCGATTCGAGCAAGGCCTGGGTGGCCGGCGACTGGTTCTGGACCAGACAAATCGACACGAGAAGCGGCGCCGGGGTAGTGGAAGCCGTTCGAGCGCGATCGAGGGCCGCTTGCCTGGTCAGTTCCAGCCACTTCGCGCGCGACTCGTCTTGAGGAACCGCCAGGCGCGCCGGCGAATGCCCGGAGTTGAGAATCCGGTTCAGCGTGGCTGCCAGCACGCCCGATTCGGGCGCCACCAGACAAACATCGCGATCCCCGGGAGCGACCAGCTCAGCGGTTCCGCCACTGTTCGTGGCGACAAAGGGCACGCCCAATTGAAGGCACTCCGCCACGGCGCAAGGGGAATTTTCCGCGAGGGAGGGGACCACCGCGAGCACGCCCGGCGTGTTGAGGTAATCGAGCGCGTCCTCCTGCGCATAGGTGCCCAGAATGCGCAGAGACGATCTCCACCGGCGCGCCCGCTCCACCACATACATCCCCGAATGCAGTCCGGCAACATGGGAAAACTTGCCCATGAAGGTGATTCTGACGCCAGAGAGATTGACCAATCGATGGAGCAGATCGACGGCGTCGCAAAACAGTTCCAGCCCCTTGCGCACCTCCAGACGGCCGAAAAACACGATCTCCGTGATGCGAGCCGATTCCAGGCTCCGCGACAGGGGGACCATGGCGTCCGGGAGCTGCACGATGTTCTGGATCACCAGAACCTGGCGGGCATGACCCATCCGTGCGAAACCATCCAATCGGCGAGATACCGGCTGGGACTGATCAGGACGTCGGCAAGCTCCGCACAACGGCGCTCCATGAACGCTGTGATTACGGGCCAGCGGCTGGTGTAGTGGACGGAGTTGAGTTCGAGAACCCACTCCTGCGGCCCATGCGCCACGAGAAGCATGCGGGGCGCGTTGTGAAATACGCCGGTCCGCTTGGCCAGGAGGGAATAATAGCCGTGACCGCCGGAGTCGTTAAAATAAACAACGTCGAACGGATGCTGCTTGAGGTACAGATAAACGCAGTAGCTGGCCGAACGGGAATCATCGAACGCGTGGGCGATCAGATGGCTGGCCGGCACAAAGTCGAGAGTAATTCCCAGGGCGCGGTACTCTTCCCTGAGTCCGAAAAAATTGGTGTTTTTGACCCGGGGGCCGTTTTCGTCGGCATCGGCGAACGCCACCGTTACGTCGAAATCGGCGCGCGCCAGCGCCAGCGCCAAACCGGTATTGGCGGTGCCAATGCCGCCATTCTTGAACAGACCGTGAAACTCAGTGGTTACGATGCAGACGCGGGGCTTGCGAGATTCGACAACTGCCGGGGGGCCTTCAGGCGCTGGCATACCGGAGGAGCTCCGCCATCTTCTGGTTCAGTTCGCCGCCCAGCTTAGACAATTCCCGCGGCGGCGGCGAATCCACCATCTGAAGTCCGGTCCTCGCGAGCAACTCCGTCAGATAATGAGGATAGCCAGGGGCGGCATCTTCATAATCGATCCGGATCGGCGTAATCTTGTAATGCCGAAAGAAGGCTTGCCACTGTTCCTTTTCGGCCAGGAAGTCATTCACGTGGCCCTTTAGTTTTTCGTAGTCGCAGTCGAGGAGCGGCGCCGGCGGAGTGGCCTCCGCAGGCTCACCCTTCTTATGCCAGACCTTCGTCGTCTGGGCCAGATACATTGATACAGCCTGAGCGAAAACGTCGCGACGATCGATATACACCCAGATGGCATCGGCGAAGAAATTGTAGAAGCCATCGAACAGCTCCGGCACGAATTTCAAGCACCTTCCGGTTCCCGCGGTCGAACCTCGCTCAATAAAGCGCGAAAGCGACGCCGTATAGTGAAACATCACTTTGTCGGTGAAGTATTGATAGACCCTGTTTTTGTCGCCAACATCGGCCCACACTTCCATCCACGGGCGCTCCGTTTTCCTGGAAATGATGCGATTGTAGAGTATCTCGCCCGTGACTGGATCGCACGCGCCCACGACGTCGCGGAAGTCATTAAAAATCATGGTCGAGCCGGTTCTTTGAGTGGCGCAAAAAATAACAGAATAGTCGGCCTTCATCTAAGAATCCCTCTCGCGCGCTACGCACCTTCGAAGCAAAGTGAAGTGCGACCGATGAAGTTTCCCCTTCCCCTGGCCAAGCCCCGCTACGCACGGTGTGTGCGAACGACAGTAAGACCGGGCCCCCACGCTATGGCTTTCACACATTCTAGTGCACCCGCTTAAGTCTTTGCAAACTCGACCCAACTGGGAAGAGCGCTGCGCCGCTAGGCTGGCTGTTCCAGTCTGAGATCCTGAATGCGGATGCTTGAGTGGTCGGGCGAATTTGCATTCCCGGCCAGACGCACGCCGAGGCTGAGCGTTATCGCCGACACCTGCGGCTCAAACGCGAGATCAATATGCCGCATATCGGCATGGCGCAATGTAAATTCCTGCTCCGCAAGGCACCCACCACCGGCACTTTCGATCCGAACGCGCAGAGTGGTTCCTGCACCGAGCGGATGCTCCGCGCTCGCGGCTCCGCGGATACGGGTGAAGGGCCGGCCGGGCAGCCCTGAGAGCGTTAGCCGCGTCTCCCGCCCGTGTGCCGCGGGGCACAGAACGATCTCCGTATCGGTAATCCGAGATTGAGGCGTCCCGTCGACGAACCGCAGCCGGTACCCAGCCCGCTCGGATTGCGGGGGGATCTCATCCGATGGCGCCAGTTCGCGCGCGATTGCGCCAAGCTTGCATGACAGCACAGCGCGGGAGGGCACGTGCCATAACTCGCCTCTCTCCGCGCGCAGTGCCGAGTAGTGATCAAACAGCGAGGGACAGAGACGCGGTAAGTGGGCCGTCCGGCCCCACGGGTCTGCGAATCTTACGCGATCCCGCACCAGGCCGCGCGTCTGGAAATTTCCGCCGCCATACTTCAGGCGTTCGTGGATGCCGGGACAGGCGGCAGCATTCGCGTCCTGGATCTCGCGCTGCGAGCGGCCGAACAGGAGGGCCTCATAACCGATGGGCCAGCCCATACCGGCGAATCGGGCGATTACGCCGCGCGGACAAAACACGAAGTCTTCGTAATAGACGATGTGATCGAAGCCCTTGCCCGCGCGGAAGACCTGCTCCAGCAGGGCAAACTTTTCGTCCATCAGGCCAGCCTCATTCGCATACGGTTTGCCGCCCAGGCTGTCGTAGGTGTCGGCGGGGTGTCGCAGGACGAGAAGAGTGACATCCGGACGGAAGCGTTGTCGATGAACTTCGAGGCTGTAGCCAGTGCTCACGACGACCTTGGCGACGCTATCGCGATCGGTGTCGATCTCCGGCGCCGCGAACATATTCCAGATATCGACAAAGGCGACGCTGTCCGGCTTTTGGGCGAGCGCGAAAGCCAGGACCGACGCGCCGCTCGATTGCATACCGTAGAGAAGCATTCTCATTCAAGTATTCCGATTCTCCCCAGGCGCGCCGATACTGGAATCGCGCCGCGGAACCCAGCACACGGGCGAATGGATCATGACGGCTTCCCCGCGCTGATTGCGGGTGGTGACCAGAAACTTGACGATGCCGAAGCAGGGATTGGATTCCGAAGGCTCGACGGAGACGACTTCCATATCGACGTGAAGGGTATCGCCAGGGCGCACGGGGAGGCGCCAGCGCAGATTCTCGATGCCGATGCCCAGCACCTCGGTTTCACCCAGGGGACGCGTCAGAGCGATCAAGCGCATGACCAAGGCGGCGGTGTGCCATCCGCTGGCGATGATTCCGCGGAAGCGGGAACGCGCCGCGGCCTCGGCGTCGATGTGCATAGGCTGCGGATCGAAGGCGCGGGCGAAGGCCAGCACCTCCGCTTCCGTGACTTCGACGGAGCCGGCGGAATGGCGATCTCCCACGGCGACGTCTTCAAAATAGCGGTTCACGGCGTTCAAGGGAGCTAGAGCTTCAGCAGCGCGCGCAGGCGCTTGGTCTGGACCCGGCTGACGGGGATCTCGGATTGCTTCTTGTCGTCCATGCGGAGCTGGAAGCTGGACTTGAACCAGGGCACCACTTCCTTGATGCGGTGAATGTTGACGAGATAGGAACGGTGCACACGCCAGAAGATTTCAGGATCGAGATTGGATTGCAGTTCCTCAATGGTGCGGTAGTTGGACTGACCCTCCAGATTGGACGCGACGACGGTGATGAGGCCGTCCTCGATGGTGGCGTACACCACCTCCTTGGCATCCACGATGAAGTTGCGCTGATTGCTCTTGACCAGGAGCTTGGTGCGCTGGAGCGTGGGCTTGGGTGGAGGCAGATCGGGCGGCGCGGTCTTGGCGCGCTCGGCGATGCCCTTGCGGGCGCGCTCGACAGCCATGGCCAGACGCTCCTTTTCGACGGGCTTCAGGAGATAATCCAGAGCTTCCCAGCGGAACGCTTCGACGGCGTACTGATCGTAGGCGGTAGCCATGACGAAATACGGCAGAGGGACGCCGGCTTCGCGGAGCTTGCGGATGACGCCCAGACCGTCGAGCCCAGGCATCTGGACGTCGAGGAAGACCAGATCGGGTTCAAGATCCTCAATGAGCTTCAAGGCTTCGAGGCCGTTGGAAGCGGTGGCGACGATCTCGATATCCGCGAAATCGCGGAGCTGGTAGGCGAGTTCTTCCGAGGCGAGCTTTTCGTCGTCCACCAGGATCGCGGAAATGGTTGCCGCGGGCGCGCTTTTTTGCATCAACTGTTAGTATAGCGACGACCCGGCCGGGGCCGGAATACAAGATGGCTACTTGATGTGACCCTGGGTGAGATCGCGGTTGTTCTCCTCGCAGGAGTATTCCATGATCTCCCAATCCGGCCTCAGCGTGAAGGTGCGCACGTTTTTCCACGGCGTCGAATAGGCTTTTGCATCGTCGACAACGACTTCGTAGGCGATGTGTTTGGAATCCGCGCGAGTATAGCGTTCGGTTACGTGCAACTGCTCGGTCAAAGGATGCCCCACCGTGTCGAGCCGGGTTTTTCCATTGAACCCGATGGTGTCCACCACCAGCGTGTCGCCGTCCCACTTGCCGATGGAGGTGCCCATCCAGGTGGGCTCCACATTCTTGGGAAAGCCGCGGCCGTCGGTGGGGATCACGTGAAAGACGTTCCAGGCTTCATACAGTACGGCTACGCGCTTGGCGGTCTGAAAAATTTCGATCGGAAAGGGCGAGTTCATGGACCGGGTCAAGCCCTGCGGCAGGCAGTGGCCTGTGTAATCGAACTTGGTCACGTCATAGCTCTTGAAATCGTCTTCTCCCCAAGGGGTGAAAGGAAGCTTTCCGGGACCTTGCTGGTTGGCTCCGTTGCGCGACATATCCGGAACGTAGGGCCGCTCCCAGACTCCGTTCAGATCCGGCTTGCCGTCCGGTGTGCGGGGGATGTCCTGGGCCGCGCTCTGACCAACGCTTTGACCCAGCAGCGGCAGAAGCATCAGCAATGCAAGCATGGAAACCTCCGTCGATGTAGTCTATCAAGAAGGAATCACGAATGCCCAAACTGCGGCTGACTCTGGCCTGCTGGAATTACGACCGTACGCGCGCGCTGCTCGAAGACCGCGTCCCCATCGAAGGCATCGAGTTGAACTATCTCAACCTGCCGGTAGAGGAAACCTTTTTCCGCATGCTGCGGAATCGCGAATTCGACGTTGCCGAGCTGTCGCTTTCTTCTTATACCGTGTCGCTGTTCAAGGAGCCCGCGCCCTTCGTCGCGATCCCGGTGTTCCCTTCCCGATTCTTCCGGCATTCCTGCATCTATATTCACGCCGGCAGCGGCATCCGCGAGCCCATGGATCTGGCGGGCAAGCGCATTGGCAATCCGGAATACCAGATGACCGCGCCGGTATGGATTCGCGGCATCCTGAGCGACGAATACGGCCTGCCCGTCAGCAGCCCGATTTATTTGAGCGGGGGCGAGGAGGAGCCGGGCCGCAGCGAAAAGATCGCACTCTCTCTGCCGCCGGAGATCCGCACGCAAGCGATTCCCGCGGATAAGACGCTTTCGCAAATGATCGCCACCGGCGAGATCGACGCGCTTTATACGGCGCGGGCGCCCTCGTCGTTCGGCGCGTCGGATAAAGTGCTGCGGTTATTCCCCGATTATCAGAGCGTCGAGCAGGAATATTACCGGAAAACGAAGATTTTCCCGACCATGCACATCATTGCCATTCGCCGCGAGTTGTACGAACAGCATCGGTGGGTGGCGCAGTCGTTATATAAGGCGTTCCTGACGGCGCAGCGCGAGGCTTATGAGCAACTGCACGACATGGCCGCGCTCAAGACCATGCTGCCCTGGCTGGTGCGGCATGTAGAGGACACCGAGCGGATCATGGGCCGCGATTTCTGGCCGTATGGGCTGGAGCCCAATCTGCAGACGCTCAGCACGTTCCTGCGCTATCACCATGAGCAGGGTCTCTCGAAGCGGCGGCTGGAGCCGAAGGATCTTTTCGCTCCGGAGACGTTCGAGTCGTTTAAGATATGACCCTCCGGAGTAAAACGTGACTCGCGGAGATATTGACGCCACCGTGGCTCAGGTCGGATTCAATCTCGCGCAGCTTGTGATCCCGGTATTTCTTCTCGCTCCGGCTGGTATTTCGCGGGAATTCAGCGTCGCGCATTTGCTTCCTGGGTACGCGCTGGGATTTCTGATCGGCTCAGCGGGCTTGGCGGGGCTGGCGATCCGTCTTTCCAGGCGCGAGAATCGCGACGATGTCACGGCGCATGTTTACGGCAACAACGTGCCCGCGATTTTGGCCTACACGCTCTCGATCTTCCTGCCGGTGTATCTGCAAACGCAGGATGAAACGCGGGCTTGGGCCATCACGGCGGCCGCGGTCGCCTGGACCGGAATCATTAAGCTGATTGCTGCGCCGTTTGCGGGGATGTTCCGGCGATTTATTCCCACCCCCGCGTCCATGACCGTCTTCGGAGCGGCCATGTACAGCTATCTGGCGCTGGTGCTGCTGCAACGCATATTCGATCAGCCCTTGGTCGGCATCATCGCGCTGGCGATTGTCGCCGTTGGCGTGCTGGGACGGGTTCCCATCACGCAGTGGCGAATTCCGCCTTTCCTGGTGGCGTGGCTGATTCCGCTTGGCGTGGCGTTAGCCATCGGGTACGTTCATCCGGTGTGGCAACACGTCGCCTTCACGCTGCCGTTCGCCGTTGTTCCGCAGCCGCTGCAGGCGCTGGGCCTGGCCTTGCCGTTCATGTCCGTGATCGCACCCATCGCGATTTATCAGACGCTTCAGGACATCGCCTCAGTGGAGGGCGCGGCCGGAGCCGGGGACGATTACGACGCTCGCGCGGTGGTGGCTTGCGACGGATTGGGAACGCTGGTGTGCGGCGCGGCAGGCAGCATTGTTTCTCCCGTGGTCTACGCGCTGCATCCGCCTTACAAAGCCATGGGATCTCGCATCGCGTTCGCGCTGTGGACTCCCGTGCTGGTGATGGCCGTGATCGCTGCCGGGCTCACGCTGTGGATCGCGCAGTTGTTTCCCTGGTCGATTCTGGCGGCCATGATCGCCTACATCGCCGTGGGCGTGGGCACGGCCACGCTCAATCGAGTGGATCGAAAGTATCTGAGCGCGGTGCTGCTGGGGTTCGTTCTGCCGGCGGGCGCAGTGGTGGCATCGGCGGTCAATTCCGCGCTGCCCGCGTTGAAACTCTCGGCGGCGAACCCCGCGGTGCAGGCCGCGCTGAACACGTCCATTTACTGGGCTTCCGTACAGGGACTGGGCAACGGATTCCTGTTCCTGGTGCTGGTGGTGGCCGCGATGGTCACTTTGATCATCGACCGCGATTTCGGCCGCGCCGCGGTGTGGTGCCTGATCGCGGCGGTGTTCTCCTGGTTCGGCCTGATGCATTCGGCGACGGTGCGATGGGGAGCGGAGCCGATGTACGCAACGGGTTGGGCGGCCGCGGCCGCGATCGTGTACTCCGCGCGGTGGTGGCGTGGAGACAGCGTCTAATTTTCAGCCGGCACTTTGTCGGCGCGATCGACCACCACCACGTCAAAAGGAAGCTTCTTTTCCTCCAGCCTTAAGCCGAGTTGTTCCTGCACGGCGGTGAAGATGCTGGGGAGCGGGTCGCCGTCGGCGGCATCGGAGCCCGGTCGCTCAAAGGCGAGGTTGTAGTCGTACCTGCCGGTCAATCCGGTGCTGTTCACGACGGGAGCGCCCAAAAACATCGACAGATCTTCGGCAAGTCCTTCCACGGCCCGAATTCTTCCCGCCGAAAAGACTCCCCTATTTGTCGCGAGCGGCATGCCCGCGACCACCGCGGATCGGGTCTCCGGCGAAAGCTGTCCGAACGTTGGAGGAAGGCTCTGGTCAGGAGCCGCGTTCGGGACCGACTCCTTTAACTTCGGACCATTCTTTCCGACCACCAACTCGTAGGCCCGGAAATCCCTCGTTTCATGATGCAGCGCCAGATGGAAGCGTTCGGCCAGCAGGCGCTGCAACATCATTTCGAACTGTGTCTCTGTGGCGCCATCAGGGATCTTGGCGGCGACATCATACTTTTCCGTCTTGAGCCAATCCGGACCAAAAATCTGGAAAGGCCGCATGTGGTAGGCGGTCACAAGAAGGCTCAGCAGAGGCAAATTGGAATACGCGATCCGGCCCGGGTCGTCCGTTCCTGGCCCGCCCCGGAGCCCTCCGCCGACGGCCTGCGGATTCGCCCGTCTCACGGTTGCCACTTCGAAGGCCGGCGGTGCGACGGCTTGTCCGAATGCGGCGCCCCGAACCAACGCCAAGAGAAAAACGACAGCGAGTTTCATTCGCATCTGGTTGCATGGACGTAAAACGGGGTAATCGGTCTTGCTTTATTCGTGGCGATGCGGATGCGAATGCATTTCTCCCGGCGAATGCCGATGCCGATGGGCATGGACCAGATTGGTGCGTTGCAACAGCTCCCGATCGCCCATGATCTCGTCGGGTGAGCCCTCCGCGGCCAAGCGGCCCGAATCGAGAACGTAGCAACGATCGGCGATGTCCGAAAGATCGTCCAGGTCGTGGGTGGCGATGATCACCGATTTCGGCCCTCCGCCCCATTGAACCAGCAAATCGATGAGCTGGCTCTGGCTGCGCGGATCGAGACGCCGCCGTGGGCTCGTCCAGCAGCAACACCGCGGGATCGAGCACCAGCACGCTGGC
This sequence comes from Bryobacterales bacterium, assembly GCA_963765185.1. Lineage (GTDB taxonomy): Bacteria > Acidobacteriota > Terriglobia > Bryobacterales > Bryobacteraceae > Palsa-187. The sequence continues at coordinate 22,798 of CAVXWB010000138.1, read as the reverse complement.
CAGCGCCACGCGCTTCTTCTCGCCTCCCGACAATCGCTGCGGAGGGCGATCCTTCAAATGGCCGATGCTGCAACCGGTCCAGCGTCTCCATCACGCGTTCGCTTGACATCCGCCTTGCGCCAGCGCAGTTGCAGCGGGCTGAAGGCCACTTCGTCAAAAACGGTGGGATTGAACAATTGCGCGTCCGGATTCTGAAACACCAGGCCGACCTGGCGGCGAAACGCAAATGCAAATTCGTCGTCGGCGAAATGCTCTTCGGTCAGATCCTCACCGCGGAAGCGGACCCCGCCGGTCACTCCGAAATGCAGGCCGTCCAGCAGACGCAGCAGCGTGGATTTTCCGGAACCGTTGGCGCCCAGCAGGGCCACGCGGCTGGCTTCCGGAATGGACAGACTCAGATCGTTGAGCGCGGTGGTGCCTTCATAGCGGTAAGTCAACTGGTCGACTTCATAGAGCATTAGCGGCCCACCCACACCAATCCGGCGGTGAGACCGCTGAAGCCGATCACAGCCAGCCAATCCAAAGTTTGCATCCGGAAATCGTCGAGGATGTAGACTTCGCCGCGAAATCCTCGCGCTTGCATGGCCAGGTAGACTTCGCCGCTCAGTTGGAAGGTACGGCTGAGCAATGCCCCGGTGCTGGCGATCGCGATTCGTCGTTGTTCGCCGCGGTTCATCGGCCCCACCGTGCGGCTCTTGCGGGACTCGAACATCTCATGCGCATTTTCGAGCAGCAGCAGAATGTAGCGGCAAGTCATCCCCAGGATCACGACGAACACCACCGGCACTCGGAAAAAGCGCAGGGCTTTGAGGATGTGGATCCAAGGCGTGGTGAACACCAGCACCAGCGCCAGAGTCGCGGCCGTTTCCGAGCGGAGCACCAGAAATCCCGCCGTGGTGAGTCCCTGCCAGGTGATGGTCCAGAGCAAGCCGGGCAGCGTATAAAAGACCGTGCCCGGTGTCAGAAATAATGCCGGAACCGCGAAGGCGGCGCTGAACGTCAGCGTCGCGAACCACACCCTGGTGGCGATCATCCAGATAGAGAGAAACGAGAGTGCGGCCAGGATGACGGCGGTGGACAGAACCGCGGCGACGACCCACAGTTTGGCAGCCATCGTGGCAGCCAGAATCAACGCCGCCAGTCCGGCGACTTTCACTCGGGGGTCCAGTTGCTGGAAGGAATCCGCGGCCACTGGAGGAACGCTCCGCGTACATCGCGCGGTCCATGGCGGAGTGGAGACCTTCGATCGTGTGCTCGATGAAACCACCCCGCCCGCGACGGTGATGGTGACCGGTCATACCGCGGGTTGCCGCGGCCGTCCGACTACGAACCCGCGCATCAGCCGGACCACCAGATAGCAAGCCAGCGTGACCAGCCCCGCTCCGAACATCGCGGAAAGGAGGTATCCGAAGGCGGCGCTGCGGACGTACGGCGGAGCGTAGCGGGCGAAGGGGCGGTCCACAGGGAGGAGATCGCTCCAAACCTGCGGCGCGCTCGATGGCAGCGGCGCATGCAGGGTGGTAGCGGCAATCTGCCGGCGGGCGGCGGAGTTCGCATAATCCGATGCCGTCCATTCTCCCCAGGCCGAGCCGGCGGCCAGAATTCCAAGTGGGGTCAGCACGCAACAGGACGGCCGAGGCCCACCAGAGCGGCCGCAGGAGCGGGAGCGCTCGCGCCGGTCAGAGTTTCCGGTCCGGCTAACGCCCTTTCCCGCGGTGGCCCGCAATAGCGATGGATCCGATCGCTGCAGAAAGGCCACCACACCCGCCGATACGAACAGTTCGGCGAAACCGGCGATGGTGAGATGGCCGAGCATCATCGCGGGAATGGCCACGCCGAGCCGTAAGGGCAGTAGAGCGGAGCGCCCGCGGCATCGTGGTATAGCAGCGGCTGAATTCCGAATTCAATGGCCGCAAGCAACGCCGACACGTTGATGGCTGCGTATCCGGCGAGGCCTGCCGCCATTACCCGGCGCAGGGAGACGATGGGCGAGCGCGCGGCGATCAGACGATAAACCACATATGCCACCAGCGCCCCGACGATGGCCATGTTGAAACAATTGGCGCCGATGGCGGTGATGCCTCCATCGCCGAAAAACAGCGCCTGGATGATGATCGCGACCGAAACCGCCAGCATGGCCGCCCAGGGCCGAGCACCACGGTCGCCAGCCCGATCCCCACGGCATGGCCGGTGGTGCCGCCGGGAAGCGGGAGGTTGAACATCATGATGACGAAAGAGAAGGCCGCAAACAGCGAATCAGACGGGACCAGTCGCGTGTGCAGAGCCTTCCTACGCGCTGCAGCGCCACGTACCAGAAGGGCGCGGACGCGGTGTAAAAGACCGCGCAGGTGGCCGGGCTGAGATATCCGTCGGGAATGTGCATGGATGTCTGGCCTTCGATACTGCGTTTTCTTACCGTATCACGATGCCGGATGCATCTTGCGCCTGCGGATACGCGAACGCTGGATTGAGATCCAGCGCCTGTTTGAGCAATTCTTTCCCGGCCTCCGGATTTCCGCCGGCCATCGCAATGACCCCCGCATGATAGAGAAGCATTGGCTCCGCCGAATGTTGCGCCAAGGCTTTGCGGCTGGCGTCTTCGGCATCCTTCTGGCGGCCGCTTCGAAAGAGAACCCAACTCAGCGCGTCATAGGTGTAAACGTCCTTGCGAGTTTCCAGCTCCCCTCGGATCAGCTCCAAGGCGCGATCCAGATTGCGGTTTTGATCGGCGTAGACCAGGGCCAGCGCGCGATTCCCTTTCTCGCCGTTGGCGCGGCCCAACTTGTCGATAACGTCGATCAGCGCGCGCTGCTCGCCGGCTTCAGCCGTCTTGCCCAGCTTGGTGTAGATGGTTTCCAGGGCCCCGGCGTATTCGGGAAGCGGAATCACTGCCTGGGCTTTTTCGAAGTTGGCTTCGGCTTCTTGGAATTTTCCTTCGGCGGCATAGCCCGGCCCAGCGCCGCGTGGGCCCGTGATACCCGGGCAGCGTCTTCAGCGCCTGATCGTAGGCGATGCGGGCGTCGGCGGTCCGCCCCGTCTTCGAGAGCATGTCCCCGAACTCGACCAGGCACCACGCCAGATTCTCAGGCGTGGCACTGCCCGCGGCGATTGCCATGGCCATCCAGTTCAGGGCCTGCTTGGCGTCGCCGGTAACGAAGCGATGGTAGGAGACGCGGTTATAACTGGCCAGGTTGGGAGCGAGAGCCAGCATACGCTGGTACGCATCGCCCGCGGCGTCGTACTGCCCCATTTCCATCAAGGAATCGCCGAGCAGCCCCAGGGCTCCGGCGTCGCTGGGATTCCGTTCGAGCAGGTTGGACGCGAGTTCCGCGGCGCGCGGGAAGTTATGACGATGCGTTTCGATTTCCGCGCTGAGCCGGATGCCGTCGTAGTTCCGGGGATCGGAAGCCAGCATCTTCTCAACGATGGTGGAAGCACGGTTGAGGTAAGCGAAATCGGTGGTCTCACGCATTTTTTGGATGAATGCGGAGGCCAAGCCGGCTTGCGCGTCCGGATTGTTGGGTGTTGCCTGGAGCGCTTTCTCAAAGAAGACGATCCGTTCGTCGGCGCTCATGTGCGCGGTCTGCGGTTTGCGAGTTTCAGCAAAAACCATCGGCAGGCAGAAACAACAAATGAGAGTGAAGGTTTTCATGATTAGGAGAGAAACCGCAGAGGCCGAATCCAGCCCGCCGAAACGGCCGTCATCGCCAGGCCCAGGACAATGACAACCACAGCTGAGAACACTGGAATCAGCCGGAAGACTGGGCTCTGCATGGAGCCGTCGCTATGGGGGAGAAGATGTTTCGCATAGATAGCGAGCATGCCGAACGCCATCAGAATCAGCGCCAGTCCCGCGCTAAATCCGGCCAGGAGCACCAAGCCCACGCCGGGATGCCCCAGCGCAATTGCGCTCAGCATCAGGATCAGGGCGGATGGACAAGGGACCATTCCGCCGCTGATCCCCAAGGCGATGAGGCTGCCCGGCGTGATCTCGGCCTCGATCGTATGGCTGTGCGTAGTGCCTCCGTGAGTGTGCTCGATGGTGTCCTCGGGGGCGGGTGGCTCAGTGCCTCTCAGCTCGGCGATGCGGGAACGAGCCGGCCGCGCATCATCGTGAGCATGAAAATGTCCACCGTGCGAATGCGCATGCGGATGGCCTGAGGCCATCAAACTCATCGCCCGTTTGTAGAACAGCATCAGGCCGACCGATACGATGGAAAGTCCCGAGACTGCGCCGAGAATCGGAACGATTTTTTCAGGAACGAAGTACTGCTGAAAAAAAAGCATGCCCAGCCCCAGCAGGAACACCGTGAACGTATGCGTGAAGGTCACGACGAAGCCCAGCAGGCCGGCGTGTTTCAAGGTGCCGCGACTTCCCACCAGATAGGCCGCGACGATGGTCTTACCGTGACCCGGCGACATCGCATGCATCGCTCCCAGTCCGAACGCAACCAGGATTCCGAGCAGAATCACTGCACCAGGGAGCTTCTTCTGTTGCAGCATTCTTGATAAAAAATCGCCGCGGACAACGGTTCCGGGCGCCTCCGGCTGCTGTTGCGAGAAAGGAGCGGGTGTCGCGGCTTCTATTGAGCCCGAGGGTGGCAAGGGCAGCGGCTTAGGGGCCGCACTGACTGTTGAATTGATCCAATCAACGCGCACGATGAGGTCCTGCGGCGGAGTGATGCTGGGATCGGTTGGGTAGAAGGTGAGCGATTTGCTGATGTCCGCGCTGCTTTGAGAAGAGTTCTGAATGATTGCGGAGGGATCGTGATCAACGACGATCTCCTTCCAGCCCGCGCGGCCCGGGAAATTTTCGTCCTCATAGGCTACCTCTCCGGGCTGAACGATTGCCAGAGCAGTTATCGAGGTTCGCAGCACTGGCATTCCACCCGCGCCTTCGACGGCCTTGGCGGATACGGATCGAATGCGCAAGGGCACGCGGCGGCCAGCCTGGGTCACCGAAACATGATCCAACCAGTCTTGGGCTTGCTGTTTCGATCTTTGTGAGAGACTGGCCTGGTCCTTCCAGTCGATTTTCCAGTCTCCCATCAATTGAAATGTCGGGATCTCGGCCAGATCCAGGACGTAGGTGAGTTCCATGCCGCCGGATTTAAAATTCAGGCGCGCGTAGTGATTCACGCTGAAATTCCCCATGGGATGCGCGCTGAGGGCCGTTGCCGCCAGCAGCAGATGAATCGCCGTCTTCCTCATACCGAGGTCTACGAGTTCGATTGCGTTTTGGATGTGGTCTTCCGCTCAGCGCACTTGCGGGAAGCCGAGGTCCACCTGGCTGGCTCCGGGATCGGGCCAGCGGCCGGTGACGACCTTGGTGCGGGTGTAGAACTGCACTCCGTCGGGCCCGTAGATGTGCAGATCGCCAAAAAGCGAAGCTTTCCAGCCGCCAAAGCTGTAGTAGGCGACGGGCACGGGAATCGGCACATTGATCCCGACCATGCCGGCTTCGACATCGAATTGGAACTGGCGTGCCGCGCCTCCGTCGCGCGTGAAGATGGCGACGCCGTTGCCATAGGGATTCTCGTTGATGATGCGCAGAGCTTCGTCGTAAGTGTCCACGCGCACGACACCCAGCACCGGCCCGAAAATCTCATCGCGATAACAGCGCATACCGGGCTGAACCTGGTCCAGAAGCGAGGGGCCCAGAAAGAAGCCGGCGCGATTGGAAGCCGCGTCGTGCTGGCGGCCATCCATGGCAACGGTGGCGCCTTCGGAAGCGGCGTTGGCGACATAGGAGGCGACGCGGTCGCGGTGCTCCCGCGTAATCAGCGGACCCATCTCATTGCCGGCGTCATTGCCCGCCTCGTCTAGGGCCGGCCCGACCTTGATGTTCGCCATTCTTTCGCGTATCGCGGCGACCAGCGGATCGGCCACATTGCCGACGGCGACCACCACGGCGATGGCCATGCAGCGCTCGCCAGCCGAACCATATGCGGCCGATATCGCCGCGTCCGCGGCCATGGGCACGTCGGCATCGGGCAACACCAGCATATGATTCTTGGCTCCGCCCAGGGCCTGCACCCGTTTGCCGTTGCGCGTTGCCGTTTCATAGATGGATCGCGCCACCGGAGTTGACCCCACGAAACTGATGGCCTTCACATCCGCGTGCTCCAGCAGGCGGTCCACCGCGACTTTGTCTCCCTGCACCACGTTGAAGACTCCGTCGGGCACACCGGCTTGCTTGAGCAGCCCGGCCAAAAACAGGCTGACCGAAGGATCTTTCTCGGATGGTTTGAGGATGAAGGCATTGCCGCAGGCGATGGCGCCCGGGAACATCCACATGGGGACCATGGCCGGGAAATTGAAAGGCGTGATGCCGGCCACCACTCCCAGCGGCTGGCGGATCTGATACACGTCGATGCCGCGGCTGGCCTGTTCGGAGAAGCCGCCCTTGAGGAGGTTGGGAATGCCGCAGGCAAACTCGATGTTTTCAAGGCCTCGGGCCACTTCGCCCATGGCGTCCGGAAGAGTCTTGCCATGCTCGGAAGTGATCAGCCCGGCGATGCGGCGCCGGTTCGCATCCACCAGCTCCCTGAGCTTGAACATCACTTCAGAGCGGCGGGAGAGCGGCGTGGCGCGCCATTCCGCGAAGGCGCTCTTGGCGACGGCAACGGCGCGATCGACGTCTTCGACGCCGGCGAAATCGACCTTCGCCTGCGCCTGGCCCGTTGCCGGATTCCAAACCACGCCGGAACGGCCGGATGTGGAATCGGCCGGACGCCCGCCGATCCAGTGGGTCACCGTTCTGATGCCGATGCCGGCATCCGCAATCGCCATAGTTCTTATTGTGACTGATGCCCCGAGGGATTGGTTGACTCTTCAGCAAGTCTCGCGATACGCACAGAGAGACGGTGGAGTGCACCTGGAGCAAGAGAGCATCGTGTTGAGCCGGGCCATTCCGGGCGGCGTCCGGTGGCTGGTGCAGCCGGCGATCCGGCAATTGTCGCGGGACGTGATCGTCACCACGGTCCGGCAAACCCGCGACGCGGTGGACTCGGCCGCCATGGCCGCTTGCCCTCGGTCGGTCTGCAACGGAGTCACCGAAGGCGACCGTCGCGCGGCGGCGTTTGGCTCCGCCGGGTTGATCGTGCCTGTCGCTAGCGGCCCGGATTCGCTGGAGGAGCCGCTTGGCCTTGGCCGCCTCTGCCTGGTCCTCCGCGGCCTCGGCCGGGCGGCGGCTGGCTCATATACGTAGCGATATCCTTGGCGGCCTTGGTCTCCACGCCGGGCTCTTGCAGGAAGCCGAGATCGCGGAACCAGTCGATGAAGCGGAATTGCCAGGTGCCGTACGGAGTGTCGTTGCGGTCGGTCAAACCTCCGCTCATGTGGCTGCCGTCGGGCAATGCGTCGCCGGGATGGCGGCCTTGCGCGTAGATATGCATCTCCAGATTCGGCGCCCGAACGGCCAGCATCGCGGCAAAATATTCGTCGGCCCACACCGCATGAACGCTGGTCGTCCGATCCGGCGCAGACGATGAATGACGGAGGAACATTGCGCGGAATCGGCGGGGCAGTGCGGCCGCGGGCGAACGGCGAGGGGCCGGGATAGACCAGGCCCACGAAATCGGGGCGCGAGGAAATCCCCGCCAGAGGATCGCCGGGGCCGCTGTTCTTGTTATCGAAATCGCCGAACAAAACCGCCGCCGGAGCCGCCAATTCCGCGCCCGCCGAAAAGCCCATGATGCCGATCTTGTTGGGGTCGATATTCCATTCCTTGGCGTAGGCGCGCACCAGGCGAATAGCTTGCAGGGCATCGTACACTTCGTCGGTTTGCGGATTGTAGCCGTCGCGCCGCAGGCGATTCCGCAGGATGACGGTGTTGACGCCGTAGTTGTAGAAGAAGGGAACGAAATCGTCGGCCTCACCGCCGACGTTCAGGGTGTTGTGGCCGCCGCCCGCCGCCAGGATCACGGCTGCGCCGGTATTGATGCCGCGATCGACTGTGTGCACTTCAATGGAAGGGTTGTGAATGTTGACGATGCTGCTGACTCGCCCCGGCGACGCTCTGGCTCATGCTGTATTGCTCGGGCTCGCGGACACGGTCCATTTTGAGATAGGGCGAGCCGGGCGGATAAAGCGTGACCACCACACCGCCGGGCAGCAGCGCGGTGGGAGCATAGGGAGCGCCCGTCGCCGGACCAGGTTTCGGAACCGCGAGAGGTGCGGGCAGCGGAGGCATTTGCGCGCCGGCGATGGCCGCGCAGACCAACGCAGCGAAGACCAACCCAGCGAGGAGCAACCCAGGGAAGGCCGGCCCGATCTTATATTTCTTCATAACGGTTATTCAGGATTGTATCCTGCCGGGACGGTCTTTAGTCGAGTCCGGCTTGCCGCAGGAAGTCAGCCGCCACCTGCGCCACGGGACGATGCTGGGCATCCACCTGGAAGTTTAGGTTTTGCATTTTCTGGTTGGTGAACTTCCCCGACAATTCCATGAGCGCCTCGCGCAATCCGGGGACTTCGTTCATTGTGTCCTGCCTGGCCACGATGCACACCTGGTAGGGCGGAAACGCATGCCGGTCGTCGCGCAGGACCTTGAGATCCATTTTCGACAGCATCCCGTCGGTGGCGTTGGCGGCGATCATGGTTACCTGACCCTGCTCCAACGCTTTATAGAGAAGCCCGAGATCCATCGTCTTCGGCGCTTCTTTCCAACGCAGGTGATAGGTTTTCTCGAGCGCCGGCAAGCCGTCCGCACGCTGCTCAAATTCGTAACCCACACCCAGCATCCACGGGTCGGATGCTTGCGATGCATCCGTCAGGCTTTCCAGGTGGTGTGCGCGCGCCTCCGGTCCACTGACGACCATTGCAAAACTATCGTCGATGCCGAGAGGATCGAGCCACTCCGCTCGAAATTTCTGAAGATATTCCGAACGTACGCGCGCAAGAACGCCGGCGGGATCGTTGTCGCTCGAATCCTTGAGAATCGCGACCAAGGCAGTCCCCGTGTACTCCGGGTAGACGTCGATCTGACCGCTTAGAAGAGCTTGATGCGCCAGGAGCGTGCCTCCCAGGTTCAGGCTGCGCTCGACGCTGCGATGGAGCCGATGCTCCAGATGCTGGGCGATGATCTCACCCAGCACAACCTGCTCCGTAAAATTCTTCGATCCCACGCGGATCGGAACTTTCCCGCCCGGCCCGGAGCATCCGCACAGAGCCAGCAGCGCAACTAAGCCGGCGAAAGTTTTCGTTCCAGCCATCCCAAACCTCCGTCCGCAAGAAGCGCGATCAGAGCCGCCGGTATCGCACCGGCCAGGATCTCCGCTGTGTCCACCGAAGCAACACCGCGAAAAATGAACACGCCGAGCCCGCCCCCGCCGATGGCCGCGGCGATGGTGGCGGTGCCGATCGTGGTCACCGTCGCCACTCGAATTCCGGCAATGATGGTCCGGGCCGCCAGAGGCAGTTGCACCTGGCGCAGAAGCTGGCTCTCCGTCATTCCCATGGCGACCGCCGAATCGCATACAGCCGGATCGACGCTCAGGATTCCGACGAAGGTGTTGCGCAGAATCGGAAGAAGCGCGTACAACACCAGCGCGACGATCACCGTGCGTTTGCCGATTCCTCCAATCAGCGGAATGGGGATGAGAAAGCCGAACAGCGCCAGACTCGGAATGGTTTGAACGATGCTGGAAAGGCCCAATAGCCACTTCCGCGCAGCCGGATGCCGCGCCGCCAGGATTCCCAGTGGGACGCCCAGCAGAATGGCGAAGGCCATGGAAATCCCCACCAGCGAAAGGTGCTCCCCGGTCAGGCGAATGATGTCGTTGGTGAGATCGGAACGCATAAAGATCACAGACACGCCAGGAAAGCGCGGGCCTCTCCGCTTTGCGCGCGTTGAAACTCGTCCGGATTGGAGACCAGCTCCACCGTTCCCCCTGCCAGCAAAGCAATCCTGCTTCCCAGCCGGATGGCTTCGCGCACGTCGTGCGTGACGAAGATGGATGTCTTCTTGAAATCCCGCTGTAATTCGCAGGAACTGCTGTTGAAGCTCCCATCGCGTCACCGGGTCAAGCGCGCCGAAGGGTTCATCGAACAAGAGCAACGGCGGATCGGCGGCCAGCGCGCGCGCAACTCCGACCCTTTGGCGCTGGCCGCCAGAGAGCTGCCGCGGATATCGCGTCCGGAATTCGGAAGCCGGCATGCCGACGGTCTCCAGCAGTTGATCCACACGCTGCTCGACCTTATTTTCGATCCAGCCTTCCAGGCGCGGAACCAGACCGATATTGCGGGCGACGCTGAAGTGCGGGAACAGACCCACGTCCTGGATCACGTAGCCGATGTGACGCTTCAATTTGATCGGGTCCCAGTCGCGAGTGGATCGTCCTTCTACCAGAACCTGCCCATCCGTCGGGAACAGCATCCCGTTGGTCAGCTTCAGCGCCGTACTTTTCCCCGATCCGCTTCGGCCAAGGAGCACGAGAGTCTCGCCGGCCTCGACGCCGAGGTTAATTCCGGAAAGGATCCGCTTCCCTGCGATCTCGTAGGAGACGTTGCGAAATTCGACCAAGGGCATGAAGCTGCATTATTCCACGTTTCCGGCGATCAACAGGCTCTCCGCGAAGCGCCACTCCTCGTCGATCCACTGAGCCTCAGACCGGAATCCCGACTCTTTGGTCAGGCGCGCCACCTCTTCGAGCGAATACTTGTGGCTGTTCTCGGTCCAAATGGTTTCACCCTCCTCGAAGGCGACGGTCAGACCGGCGCCGCGGATAACCACGGTTTGGCTCCTCTTGGAGCGCAGGTGCATCTCGACGCTTTGGGTCTCGGAGTTGAACTTCGCCACGTGTTCGAATTGTCCCAGGTCGAAGTTGGATTCGAGCTCCCGATTGAGACGGGCCAGAAGGTTCAAGTTGAAAGCAGCCGTCACGCCCAAGGGATCGTCATAGGCGTCGATGAGTTGCGGGATCGGTTTTTGGAGATCGGTTCCCAGCAGGAGGGCGTCGCTGGGTTGTAGGATGTTGCGAACGTCCCGCAGGAAATTGATATCGGCGGGAGGGCTGAAGTTTCCGATGGTGCTGCCCAGAAAGAGCACCAGGATACGCTGGCCTTCGCGCCGCCGGGCGGCCACTTCCAGAAGCCCGTCCAGGTATTCGCGCTCCAGGCCCACGATCCCGACCGAATCGATATCGGCCAATTCCCGCCGGCACACCGCCAGCGCGGCGGAGGATATCTCAATGGGAAAGTAGTCCGTATGCCGGCGGCGCGAGAGCGCTTCGAGAATCCAGCGCGTCTTCTTCCCGCTTCCGCTTCCTAATTCGCACAAGACCACGTCGCCGGGAATTCTCCGCACGATTTCATGCGCATATCCTCGAAGCAATCGCTCATCCGCGCGGGTCAATCCGTATTCGGGCAGCTCCGCAATCACTTCGAAGAGCTTCGAGCCGAGCGTGTCATACAGGTATTTCGAGGGCAATTCCTTCTGACCCGCCTTCGTGAGGCCGGCCCGTATGTCCGTGGCGAAATCGGCCGCCGCGTCCGCAACAATTGTATTTGTCAGCATGCTCTTAGAGTCCTTGGAATGAGATCACGCGCTGCAACACCGGAACCCCGCGTAAACATATTGGTAATGGGGTTGGAACCAATTGCGAAAAGAGCGCCGCAGCATGCTCCGTTCGGTGCGCGGCGATCCTCCCTTCATCACAAAATGGATGCCGTCGAAAAAATTCGCGGAATAGCCTTGGTAGAAGGGGAACGGGCGGAATCCGGCAAAGGGCCCAAAGAGGCTCGACGTCCACTCCCATCCATTGGCTAAGAGGCCTTCTACGCCGAATGCGCTCGCGCTTGTGGGAAAGGCGTTCACTGGCGTTGGGTCCCATCGCAGCAAATCAAAACATCCGAATTGTGATTCAGGCGATTTCGCGCCCCATGGAAATTCCCGCTCCGCGCCCTGGGGTGTTCCGTACGCGGCCCGATGCCATTCCGCCTCAGTGGGCAATCTCTTTCCGGCCCATGCCGCGTAGGCGCTGGCCTCGGCGTGGCTGACGTAAACCGGCCACTCAAGAGGCAAGGGGATCTCCTCAAACATGGTGCGATAACTCCACTCCTCATTCGCCCTCGACCAGAAAAGGGGATGCGCGATTCCCTCCCGCGTCTTCCAATCCCACGCATCCGAAGACCACAAGCCGCGCTCCTGATATCCGCCGGCCTGGATGAACTTGAGATATTCGCCGTTCGTCACTTTATAGCGATCGATGGCGAAGGCGGGCACATCGACGGTGGTCGCCTCGTATTCGTTATCCCATCCGAAGGCCGCAGCATCACGCGAGATCCCCAGCGTGGCGCGGCCTTGCGGAATCTCCACCCTCGCTGCCCGCAAGGAACCGGCTGATGGAGCGGGCACTTGAAGCCGGCTCCGTTTTTGATCGAACGGTAATTGATGCAGCATGTACGCCAGCGTCTCGGCATGCATGAGGCGGTGCTCGATGGCGGCGTTCAGAAGCACATGCGGAGATTCATCTCCAGCCCAATCGCCAGAGCTCTGTTCTATGAGGGCCGCGTCCAAAGTTGCTCGAACCCGGTTCCGGTAGGGCTCGATTTGCGCCTGGGCAGGCCAGTCGGAGGGCTGATCGGACGGCAGTCCGCCGCCCACCGGGTCGATTCCGAACGCGAAAAGACGATCGAACTCCGGATCGAAAGTCGTTGTGTTCGGAAGCCGCGGATGAAGCAGGTTCCAATCGAACGCCTCCAGATGCCCCAAATAGAAAATAATGCGGTGTCGCTCCGGGATGGGGCGCGCGTACAACGAATCCGGTCTCAGCAGCTCAAAGAGTGTATCGGTTTGCCTGCGCGCCTCCGCGACGCGTTCCAACAGCGCGCGGTGAATGTCGACAGCTTGAGATGCAGCGAGCATGAATGCCTCCTCTTCAAGCCGAAAGGGGCTTGAGTTCTCCGAGCATGGTTGGAATAAGCTCGGAGACGGTTGGGTGGATATGCACGGCGCGTTGAATGACCGTATAAGGCGCCTTGGCGTACATTACGTCCAGAATGCAATGGATAGCCTCATCGCAGCCGGTGCCGAGCAACGCCGCGCCAAGAATCTCGCGCGTCCCGGCATCCACCACGATTTTCATGAAGCCCTGCGTTTCCCCCTTTTCGACGGCGCGGCTCACCTTGGCCATGGGCCGCTTGCCGATCAGAGCCTTGCGGCCGCTCTTGAGAACCTCGGCTTCCGTCATCCCGGCGCGGCCGAGGGGCGGATCGATGAACAGGGCGTACGTCAGAATCCGGTCGCTCACCCGCCGCGGATCGTTGTCCAGAAGGTTTGCGGCGACGATTTCAAAATCGTTATACGAGGTGTGCGTGAACGCACCCTTGCCGTTGCAATCGCCCAGCGCCCAGATGCCGGGAACACTGGTGCGGAGTTGATCGTCGACCAGGATGTACCCGCGCGGATCGGTTTCGACGCCGGCCTTGTCCAGGCCAAGATCGTCGGTATTCGGACGCCTTCCGATGGCGAATAGAAGATGGGAGCCGCTCACTTCCTCGGAGCGTCCAGCGTAGTCCACGCTGACGACAATTTCGCCGTCATTTCTTTCGAGCCGTGTGCACTTCGCGTTCAAACGGATGGCGATCCCTTCCCGCTCCAGGATTTCTCGAATTGCGTCCGAGATATCCCGATCCTCACGCTGGATCAGGCGCGGCCCCGTCTCCAGAATTGTGACTTCGCTTCCGAAGCGCCGGAACATCTGGCCGAACTCCAGGCCGATGTAGCTGCCGCCCATGATAATGAGATGCCTCGGAAGGAAATCGACTTTCATCATGGAGCTGTTTGTAAGATAGGGAACGCCATTAAGGCCCGGGATATCCGGCACCACGGCGCGACAACCGACATTAATAAAGATTCGATCCGCCGTCAGCGTGGACGCCGCCGGCGCTCACCTCGCGCGGCGATTCGAAGCGGGCGTGCCCCTCATAAACTGTACAGTTGGTCATCTTCTTCAGCCAGGTTTCCACGCCCGTATTTGACTTGCCCGAGACTTGATCCTTGCGGGCCTTCACTTGTTTCATGTCCACGCTTACCGGGCCGGCGATGGTTACGCCGAATTCGGCGGCGCGGCGCGTCATATGGGCGGCATAGGCGCTGGCGACCATGGTCTTGGTGGGAATGCATCCCGTGTTGACGCAGGTTCCTCCGAAAAGGCCGCGCTCGATCACCGCGACCTTCATGCCGGCCGCCGTCATGCGCCCTGCCAGGGAGGGCCCGGCCTGTCCGGTTCCAATGACGATCGCATCGAACGAAAGTTTCATCTTCGTCTCACGAATTAGATGCGTGAGGGGGTCCGCTAGAACCGCGAAATTCCCGCAACGCCGCCAGCGCCTTCCAAAACCGCGCCGAGCCCGATGAATCGGTGAGAAATACTCATCGACAATCTCCTTTACTCGGCCAGAACCTGGTGGACAAACTGAACCGCCATGGACCCCTCGCCTACAGCGGAGGCGACTCGCTTCACGCTTCCGGCCCGGATATCGCCCACCGCGAACACCCCCGGAAGGTTCGTTTCCAGCATATGAGGGGCGCGCTCAAGCGGCCAGTCAGGTCCAAGGTCCACACCGGTCTTGACGAACTGCTTGCTATCGAGCGACAGGCATCCGCCGAGCCACGCGGTGTTGGGGCATGCGCCGGTCATCACGAACAGGTGCTGGATGTCGCGAGCATCGGTCTCGCCCGTCCGCGTTTGACGCCAGCGGACGCGCTCCAGATGCGCACCGCCCTCCAGAGCCTCGACCTCGGTATACGGCAGCAGAGTGATCTCCCGGCATGCGTCGATTCGCGAAATCAGATACCGCGACATACTGTCGGCGAGCCCCGGCCCGCGCACCAACAAATGCACATGCTTCGCCTGCGCGGATAGAAACATGGCGGCCTGTCCGGCGGAGTTTCCACCTCCGACGACGGCCACCTCCGCATTGCTGCAAAGCTGCGCCTCCACGGAAGTCGCGCCATAATACACGCCGGAGCCTTCGAATTGAGCCAGGTTGGGAAGAGGCAATCTCCGATATTGCGCCCCGGAGGCGACGATAATGCTGCGAGTTTGCACAGATTTTCCGTCGTCGAGATCCACGGTATAAGGCGGCCGGACAGACTTAAGTGCCCGAGCGGATCGGGCGACCGCGATGTGCGCCCCGAACTTCTCCGCTTGAACGAAGGCGCGGCCGGCCAGGTCCTGCCCGGAAATTCCGGTGGGGAAGCCGAGATAATTTTCGATTCTCGAGCTGCTCCCGGCTTGCCCGCCCGGAGCGGTGCTCTCCACCACCAGCACATTCAGCCCTTCCGAGGCTCCGTACACCGCCGCGGCCAGACCGCTGGGCCCCGCGCCCACCACGATCAGGTCGTATAGTTCGCCCTCGTCAATTCCCGCATTCAATCCGAAGCACTCCGCCGCTTCCGCATTGCTGGGATTTCGAAGCACCAGTTCGCCGCGGCAGATCAGAACGGGTATGTCGGCCACACCAATCTGGAATTGGTCGAGAATGGTTTGAAAGTCCGGATCGCGCTCCACGTCGACGTAGGTGTGCGGATGGCCGTTGCGGGAAAGAAAGCCGCGCAGACGCAGCGTGTCCGCGGAATGGCTGGACCCGATCAGTAGACGCATCGCCGGCGGAATGGGCGATGAGGTAAACGCGGCGCAGCAGGAAAGCGCGCAGAAAGGATCTCGCCGAGCGTCGCGTCGGTTTGAAAAATCCGGCGCAGATTCGTCTCGTCCGATTTCAAGAAGCGGGCTCGCCTCGCGCGTACGGCATCGGACCAGACTGCGCCTTCCGGAGAGTTGATTCACCTCGCCCGTGAACATCCCGCGCGTCAAGGACCCTGACTACGGATTCGTCGCGAGAAACGCCGGTAACTTCGAGGCTGCCCTCCAGCACGACAAAGACGCCATGGAGTGAGTCCCCCTGGTCGTAGAGGATCGCGCCCGCGTCCGCGTCACCCTGCTGTCCCCAGGCCGCGAGGCGCGCCATCTGGGCATCATCCAGCTTGGGGAACATCGAATCGGTTTGGTCGGGAGCTTCCGGCATGGCTGCCTCAGGCTATTCAAAGAGACGACTTCGGCTATTCTAGAACAACTTCATCGATGTAACACCACATCCAATCCTCACCCGGCTCGAGCGAACGCACCAACGGGTGCTGAGTGGCGTGAAAATGCTTGGTTGCGTGCTTATTCTTGGAGGAGTCGCAGCACCCCACGTGTCCGCAGGTGAGACAAAGACGCAGATGAACCCATGTGTCGCCCATTTTCAAACACTCCTCACAACCCTTTGTTCGCGGAGCAACCTTGTGGATCTGATTCAGATGACTGCATGCTGCCATGGCGCTTTATCCTTTTCCTCTCCAGTCTAGTACCAAGTTGCGAGATGTCATTCGGATGCCTCCTTGGGTCTGGGGTTGTGCCAACCGCCGTCTGAAGCGATGATCGCGTCAGCCTCTTTCGGCCCCCAACTGCCGCGCCTGTAGGGGCGAGCCCGGTGGTGCGTTCTTAAGGACTGGATCGACCACCGCCCAGGCGGCCTCCACCGCGTCCTCACGGGTGAAGAGCGCTCCATCGCCGGTCATGGCGTCGCCCAAAAGCCGCTCGTAGGGCGCTTCCTCTCCCGGCTGTTCTTCGAACAGGTAGAGCTCTCGCTGCTCCCCGACGAACTCCTTCCCGGCGAGCTTGACGCGAGCGGCGAGGGCGATGGCCGCGCTGGGGGAGAGCCGGAAGCGCAGGTAGTTGGCCCGGCCTGTCGCCGGCGCTGAGTCGGCGAAAAGCCTCTGCGGCGGCGGCTTCAACTCCACCAGGACCTCGGTCGCGGTTTCGGCCAGGTATTTGCCGGAGCGCAGGTACCACGGCACTCCCTCCCAGCGCCATGAGTCGATGAAAAGCCGCAGGGCGCAGAAGGTCTCGACGTCGGAGTTCTTGGCCACACCTGGCTCCTTGCGGTAGCCGGCGTATTGGCCGCGCACCAGATCGTCGGGCTTCAGCGGGCGCATGGCTCGAAGGACCTTGGCTTTCTCCCGTGTGCACGGCTCCATAGTCCCTGCCGGCGGGCGGCTCCATGGCCAGCAGCGCGACCACCTGGAAGAGGTGGTTCTCGATCACGTCGCGCAGACAGCCGGCCGTTTCGTAAAACGCTCCGCGGCCCTTCACGCCGAAATCCTCGGACATGGTGATCTGGACGCTGGCCACGTAGTTGCGGTTCCAGATCGGCTCCAGGAACGAATTGGCGAAGCGGAAATAGAGGATGTTCATGATCGCCTCCTTCCCCAGGAAGTGGTCGATGCGGAAGATCGAGTCTTGCGGGAACACCGTCCCGCGCCACCTGGTTGAGCTCCTTGGCGGAGGCCAGGTCGCGTCCGAACGGTTTTTCGACAATGACGCGCGCATTCTGGGCCAGGTTCGCCGACGCCGAGCCCTTTGATCACGGTCCCGAAAAGCGGCGGCGGAATGGCCAGGTAGTACGCGGGACGCCGGGCTTTGGCCAGCGCCTTTTTGATCGCCGTGAACGTGCTCGGGTCTGTATAATCCCCACTCACGTACTTGAGCAGGGACAGAAATTTTTGGAAGGCGCGCCGGTTATCGATCCCGCCGGATCGCTTTACGCTGTCCGTTGCGCGCTTGTGCAGCCGCTCCAGGCTCCACTTGGGGCGGGCGACGCCGATGACCGGGACGTCGAGGGTGCCGTGTTTCACCATCGCATAGAGCGCCGGGAAGATCATCTTGTGGGCGAGATCGCCCGTGACACCGAAGACCACAAGCGCGTCTGAACGGGGGGCGGTCATCATGACTTCTTTTCGATATGACCGCCGAACCCGAATCGCATCGCCGAGAGCAGCTTGTTGGCGAAATCTTCCTCGCCTCTGGACGCGAAGCGTTGGTACAGCGCGGCGCTCAGGACCGGGGCCGGTGTGCCTTCGTCGATGGCGGCGTTGATGGTCCAGCGGCCTTCCCCGGAATCGGACACGCGGCCGGAAAACTTGGAGAGATCTTCCTGCCCGAATAACGCGATGGCGGTCAGATCCAGCAGCCAGGAGGCGATGACACTGCCGCGCCGCCAGACCTCGGAGACATCCGCCAGATTGAAGTCGTATTGATAATGCTCCGGATTGCGCAGGGGCGTGGTTTCGGCATCCACCGTCTGAACGTGCTTGCCGACATTGGCGTGCCGCAGAATATTCAGTCCCTCGGCGTACGCCGCCATGAGGCCGTATTCGATGCCGTTGTGAACCATTTTGACGAAATGACCGGCGCCGGACGGGCCGCAATATAGATAGCCCTCCTCAGCCGTGCCGGGAGACTTTTCGCGCCCCGGAGTGCGCGGGATATCGCCGCGTCCGGGCGCCAGCGTCTTGAAGATCGGATCCAGCCGTCGGACAGGCTCAGCCTCGCCTCCAATCATCATGCAAAAACCACGCTCGAGCCCCCACACGCCGCCGCTGGTTCCGACGTCGAGGTAATGAATGCCTCGCGGCTTAAGATCGTTGGCGCGCCGGATGTCGTCGATGTAATAAGAATTGCCCCCGTCTATGATGATGTCGTCCTTCTGCATCAGAGCGCTGAGGCTGTGCAGGGTGTCGTCGACCGCCGCCGCGGGCACCATTAACCAGGCCGCGCGCGGAGGCTTCAGCTTGGCCACGAACTCTTCGAGCGACGCGGCTCCGGCCGCGCCGTCCTTCGCCAAATTCTTCACGCTATCCTGGCTTCTGTCGAAGACCACGCATTGATGGCCGCCGTGTTCCAGGCGCCGCACCATGTTGGCGCCCATCCTCCCCAGGCCGATCATTCCAAGCTGCATTTTTCGGTTCCTTTCTTTTCAAAAATGTTTGCCGCGGCGATCCGATCCTGCTGCTCAGCGCTTGGCGCCGCGGTAATGCCGGATCAGCGCGTTGGTAGAGCTATCGTGCTGGAGCGGCTGCGTTATCGGCACGATCGAGTTCCGGAATGATCCGCTCAGCCAGAACCTTGCCCAGCTCAACGCCCCACTGATCGAATGAATCGATCTGCCAGATCGCTCCCTGCGTAAAGACGCTGTGCTCGTAAAGCGCGATCAGCTTGCCCAGCAGCTCCGGCGTCAAGCGCTCGGCCAGGATTGTGTTGGACGGCCGATTGCCCTCGAAAGTGCGGTGCGGCACCAGCCACTCCGGTGTGCCGCCGGCTCTGACCTCTTCCGGCGTCTTGCCGAACGCCAGCGCTTCGGCCTGCGCGAACACATTGGCCAGCAGCAAATCGTGGTGCTTGCCCAGCGGATTCAGAGCCTGGAGGAAACCGATAAAGTCGCAGGGGATGAGTTTGGTCCCCTGATGGATGAGTTGATAAAAAGAATGCTGGCCGTTGGTGCCCGGCTCGCCCCAGTAAATCGGGCCGGTCTGACAGTCGACCGGCGTCCCCTGTAGAGTCACGTGCTTGCCGTTGCTCTCCATGGTCAATTGCTGGAGGTAGGCCGGGAAGCGCTTCAGATACTGCTCGTAGGGCAGCACCGCGACGGTTTGCGCATCGAAAAAATCGTTGTACCAGACGACAAGCAGACCCATCAGAACTGGAAGATTGCGCTCAAACGGAACGGTGCGGAAGTGCTCATCCACGGCGTGGAAGCCGGCCAGCATCTCGCGAAAGTGCCCGGGCCCGATCGCGATCATGGTCGACAGGCCGATGGCGGAGTCCATGGAGTAGCGGCCTCCCACCCAGTCCCAGAAGCCGAACATATTGGCGCTATCGATGCCGAACTTCTCGACGCCCGCCGTGTTCGTCGAAACCGCGACAAAATGCCGCGCAACCGCCGCCTCATCCTTCAGCGCCTTGAGAGCCCATTCGCGAGCGGTATGGGCGTTGGTCATGGTCTCCAGTGTCGTGAAGGTCTTGGAGCAGACGATGAACAACGTTTCCTCGGCGCTCAGGTCGCGCGTCGCCTCGGCGAAATCCGTCCCATCCACATTCGAGACGAAACGGAAGGTCATATCGCGCTGGCTGTAATACTTCAGCGCCTCGTAGGCCATCACGGGCCCGAGGTCGGACCCTCCGATCCCGATACTGACCACATTTCGAATGCGCTTGCCGGTATGGCCTTTCCACGCGCCGCTGCGGACGCGATCCGCGAATGCCGCCATCTTGTCGAGCACGGCGTGAACCTCGGGAACGACATCCACGCCGTCGACGAAGAGTTGCTCTCCCTGGGGAGCGCGCAGCGCGACATGCAGAACGGCCCGCTTCTCGGTGACGTTGATCTTGTCGCCCGCGAACATGGCGTCGATGCGCTGGCGCAGGCCGGACTGCTCCGCCAGCTCCAGCAGCAGCCGCACGGTCTCGCTGGTGATCCGGTTCTTCGAATAGTCGAAGTACAAACCGAGAGCCTCAATCGTGAAGCGTTGGCCGCGCTGCGGGTCCTCCGCGAAGAGCTGCCGAAGGTGCGTGCCGCCGGCCTTGGCGCAATGTTCCTTCAGAGCGTTCCAGGCCGGCCGGTCCTTAAGTGGAGCGGGCGGAACTGCGGCGAGCGGCTGTCGCGGAGTTGTCATTTGGATCTCAGCTGGCCGCTTTGAGCGTGGCGCTCTTCGACTCGATTTGGTTCAGCAGATCCTTCCAGGATGCGACGAACGAATCGGCGCCTTCGCGCTGGAGAACGGCGGCGAGTTTTTCATCGTCGATGCCAGCCTTGGCAAACGATGCGATCACACTCTCGGCATTGCCGCCATCCTCGGGCAGGACCGCACCCGGCGCTGCGTTCAGAGTTCCGTGATCGGCGAACGCAAGCAGAGTCTCCTCGGGCATCGTATTGACGGTGTCCGGCGCCGCCAGCGCCTTGATGTAAAGGATATCGGAAGCCTTGGGGTCCTTGGTGCCCGTGCTGGCCCAAAGCAAGCGCTGCGGCGGAGCGCCGGCGCTGGCGGCCTTCTGCCACCGTGGCGAGGCGAGAAAGTCGCGATACGCTTTATAGGCGCGCATTCCAATCGCGATGCCCAGACGATTCTCCAGTTCCTTCGGGACCTTACCCATGACAGCTTTGTCCCAGCGGCTGACGAACAGCGACGCCACGGAGTGCACCTTCGGATCGAGGCCGGCGGCTATGCGGCGCTCGATGCCCCGCAGGTACGCTTCGGCTGCCCCCAGATAGTGCCCGGATGAGAAGAGCAGGGTGACGTTCACCGGCACTCCTCGAAAAATGGCTTCCTCGATGGCGGCATGGCCCTCGTTGGTCCCCGGAATCTTAATGAAGAGATTCGGGCGTTGCGCTTGAGCGTGTAGCTTAACAGCCATCTTGGCGGTACTCTCCGAGTCATACGCCAGCGTGGGGGAGACCTCCAAAGATACCCAGCCATCCACGCCCGCCGTTGCGTCGTGGATCGGCCGAAACAGGTCGGCAGCCTGCCTCAGATCCTCGATCGCAAGCTCGAAGAAGAGGGCCTCGCCGGACTTGCCCTCCTCCCGTTTCCGGCGGATCGCATCGTCGTAGAAGTTCGAGTTCTTGATCGCCAGGTCGAAGATCGAGGGATTCGAAGTCAGCCCTGTGATGGAGAAGTCGTTAATGTAACGGCGTAGGGTACCGCTTGTCAGCAATCCTCGCGTGATGTTATCCAGCCAGAGGCTCTGACCCAAGTCGTGGAGCTGCTGTGTCGGCTTCATAGCTTCATTGTATGAGACGAACAAGTCAAAATGGTGTCAAAAGGGGCCGGGGCCAGATCCGGTGTTCTCCGTCCGATTGCAATATAATGCCGTGGGGGTGGATTATGATCGAGAGCTACAATTCTACTTTGATTCGGACTGTGTACGCGGCTTTCGGAAGAGGCGACATCGAGGCCATTCTGGAGCATCTTTCGCCCAACGTGGAATGGACCTTGAACGGCCCCGCGGTGATTCCGTATTCCGGCCGGAAAGTCGGCCCGAGCCAGGTCCGCAAGTTCTTTGAGGCCATTGCCAACACACAGGCGCATCAAACCCTGACCATCGACGAGTACATCGCACAGGGAGAGCATGTGGCCACCGTCGGCCGTTATACCGCCGTGGTTAAGGCGACGGGCAAACGGATCGACGGCGCCGTCGCGCATGTGTTCACGATTCGGAACGGCAAGATCACCCGATTCCTCGATTTCGTGGATACAGCGCAGATGGCGGATGCATACCGCGCCACGGCGGCCGCTTCACGGCCGGCCTGAGGCTGACGCAAAGACCGGTCGCGGTAGGGACGACCATCGCTGATCGCCCCCCCGCACAGATCCGTACGGGCGCTACTAACGCATACGGCTCCTACCTTGGATGTGTGGCGGCAAAGCGAATCGTTGGGTAGGGATGAAGCACGCGGGGACTGGGCAGCCAGTGCGAAAGCAATCGGTTCAACCGGCCCACGGTCAACCGGCCCCGCTGGCTGCGCCGTTTCAGCGCCTGCCACCAGTACCAGCCAATCCGGGTTCGGAATCGTTGCAGGGCCCGTCGGTTGCCCGGCACCGCGTGATATTGGTAGAAGCCTTGCAGCACACGTTTGAGCCATTCGCCCACCCGCGCCACGGGCTCGTGCATGCGCTGGCGCAGCCTCTGCTTGACCTGCTGCAGTTTCGCTTCCAGCCGTTGCCTCGCCGTATGCCGCCGAATGGTGAAGTACCCTTTGCTGTTGATCCCGCATCTGTGCGTGAACCCCAGAAACGTGAATCCCTCTCGAGCTCTCCTTCTCCACGCGCTTGCCGATTGGCCAACGCATACCTGCCGAACTCGATCAGACGCGTCTTGTCGGGATGCAGTTCCAGTCCGAACTTGGCCAGCCGCTCCGCGAACCCCCGCAGAAACCGTTCGGCTTCGTCCTTGTGTTGGAACCCCACCACTAG
>CAVXWB010000137.1:0-8970 GCA_963765185.1 Bryobacterales bacterium | reverse complement strand
AGGCTGTACCATCAGCCTGGTTCAAGAGGAATATGTGGAAGAATTTCGCGAGACTGTGGTGAGGCGCTATCGCGAGGCGACGGGGATCGAAGCCGTGGTTTATGTTTCCAGCGCGGCTGGGGGCGCGGGCGAATTGTGAACTGCACGTTCGCGGCTCCGGCGGCGTCTGGGTAGTTAGCAGGAGGCAGCGCCATGCGCACGAAGGCGATTGGATTCACGATCACGGCCCTGCTGGCCCAGCGGATGTTCGGCCAGGCGGCGCCGGCGATGCAGGATCGCGTGTTCCACCTGGCCCATGCCGATACGGTCCAGGAGTTTCAGGAGATCGCGAACCTGGTCCGCACGATTACGGAGATTCGAGATTTTTCGGCGGACAATGCTCAGATGACGCTGGCAGCGCATGGCACCGCCGAGCAGATCGGCCTGGCGGAGTGGCTGGTCAAACAGTTGGATCAACCGGTGGGAGCGACGGTTCCACCAATCTCGCCCGAATACAAGGGATTATCCGACATCGACGAGCAGCGGCACGCAATCACGAACGGGGTTGCGCAGGTCTTTTATTTCCCCCACGCGGCGACCGTGCAGGACTTTCAGGAAACCGTGAATGCGATCCGCACGATTACCGAGACTCGACGGGTGTTTACCTACAATGACGGCAGAGCCATGGTGGTGCGTGGAACGCCCACTCAGATGGCGATGACGGAGTGGCTGGAGCGCCGTCTGGATCAGCCGGATCAGAAGTCGAACTCCGCGATGAGTACGCTATCGGCGACGACGACGTGATGCGGGTGCTGTACATCGGCAATGCGAAATCGGTGCAGGATTTTCAGGAGATCGCCAACGCGGTTCGCACCACCACCGAGATTCGGCGGATGTTCACTGTCAATACCCCTCGGGCGGTTTTGATTCGCAGCACACCCGCTCAGATGGCCATGGCGCAGTGGCTGGCCGGAGAGCTGGACAAACCCGCGGACGCGCAGCCGAGTCTGGCTTCGGGCGAATACCGCGTGCCCGGTGCGGCCGACGATGTCGTGCAGGTGTTTCACTTGACCCACGCCGCGACCACGCAGGACTTTCAACAGGAAGCCGACCAAATCCGGACGGCGCAGGGAATCCGGTTCGCGTTCACATACAACGCGCAAAGGGCTCTGGCCTTGCGCGGAACCGTCAGCCAGCTGGCCCTGGCCCAGAATATGATTCAGGAACTGGAGGCGCGGTCGAGATAGTGCAGCTCGCTCGACGATCGCAGCCGTTCGGCCGCGGCCTCGGGCGTGATATCGCGCTGCGGCGTGGCCAGCATTTCGAATCCCACCATGAACTTTCGCACCGTGGCCGAGCGCAGCAGCGGCGGATAGAAATGCGCGTGCAGATGGAAGCCGCTGTGCTCCTCGCCGTCGCAGGGGCGCTGGTGAAATCCCATGCTGTAGGGAAACGGGGTCTCGAATAAATTGTCGTAGCGGGTGGTGAGACGCTTCAATACTTCGGCCAGATCGTCGCGCTCCGGCCCGTTCAATTGCTCCATCGCGCCGGTGTGGCGCTTGGCGATCACGATGGTCTCGAAGGGCCACACCGCCCAGAACGGCACGATGGCGGCGAAGCGGGCGGTCTCGAAGATCAGCCGCCCGGCGCCGGTTGCGAGCTCCAGCGCCAGATAGTCGCACAGCAGGCACCGGCCGCGGTCGCGCAGGTATTGCCGCTGCGAGTCGTGCTCCTTCGCAAGCTCGTTGGGAAGCGTCTGGTTGGCCCAGATCTGGCAATGCGGATGCGGGTTGCTGGCGCCCATGCTGAATCCGCGGTTCTCGAAGATGGTGACCGCGGTAATGAAGGGCAGCGCGCCCAGCCGCGCCGATTCCTCACACCAGGCTTCGACCACCGCGCCAATCTCTTTCGCGTTCATGCGGCCGAGGGTCTGGTTGTGGCGCGGCGAAAAGCACAGCACCCGGCAGGCGCCCAGCTCGGTTTCAGCCACCAGCAGGCCGCTGTGATCGGCGTAGTGGTTGGCGAGCCCCGGGGCTTCCGGCAGCAGCGCAGGAAAGTCGTTGTCGAACGCGAAGGTTGCGTCGTAAACCGGATTGCGCCGGCCGTTCGTACGCAGGTTCCCGGGACACAGATAACATGCCGGATCATAGGGGGCTGCGGCTTGAGCGGCCAGCGGCTCCATCTCGCCCTGCCAAGGCCTTCCGGCTCGTTGCGGCGATACCAGCACCCATTCACGGGTGAGCGGGTTCAGACGCTTATGGGGGTGTTGGTTCAGACCAACACGCTTAGTTGTCGTACTTCGGCGCTTTGATGCGGCCTTCGTACAGCGCCTTGTTGTTCTCTTCGCAGGAGTATTCCATGATCGACTGATCGGTGCGCAGAAGGAACTGGCGAACGGTCTTCCAATCCTGGGTGTAGGTCTTGGGATCGTGGACTGCCATTTCGTAGGTGATGTGGCCCAAGTCGGGGCGAGTCCACTTCTCGGTCAGCGTCAACTGGTCGCTATGGGGATGGCCGTTGGTATCGAGCCGGGTCTTCCCGTTGAAATTCACGGTTTCGATGACCAGCGTATCGCCTTCGAAGTGTCCTACCGAATCGCCGAACCAGGTGGCGATGCCTTTGGTATGCGGACGGCCGTCGATGGGGAACAAGTGAAACCAGGTGTTCTGCTCGAACAGATAGACCATGAAATTCCCGTCCTGCATAACCTGAAGCGGATCGGGCGAATTGATGGAGCGCATCAAACCGAAGGGCAGGCAAGCGCCGGTATAATCGCCGTTGGTGGGGTCGTAGGCTTTCCAGTTGCTGGCGCCCCAAGCGGTGTAGGGAAGCAGTCTGGGGCCTCCGCCTCGTCCTCCGCGGCCCGCCGCTGCGTTCGGGTCAGGCGGCGGAGCAGCGACGCCACGAGCGGCGCGATCCTCGTTCGGAAACGGTTTGCCGTTCATGTCGGTCGCGCCCGCGCTCATGTCGGGAGTATAGGGACGCTGCCAGTAACCGCTGAAGTCTACTTTGCCATCGGCCTTTCGAGGCGTGGGCCCCGCCGGAGGCTGATAACCGCCGCCTTTGGCTGCGCCGCGTCCGCCGCCCTTGCCGCCGGCTTTCCCCGCATCTTGGCCAGCGAGCGGCTTAATCGGCAGGAACAGGAGTCCGCCGGTGACCACCGTCGCGGTAATCGCCGCGGTGAGAAATGTTCCGTACTTCCGAGCTTTCACGTTAATCTCCTCTGCAAATCTGCGAGCGGCGAAAATCATCAGAAAAATCTGGCAGAAAAATCTAATCTTTCGGCGCCAAGTCGGGGTTGGACGATCCGGCAAACACGCGCCGCCCATCCGGCAGAGCGACCTGACTTGCGTTGCAGGTGTTGGAAGCGTCCTTGGCCAGAGTGCCATTGATGGTGATCGCATCGCCCTGCTTCAGATCGTTCTTGGTCCAGCCGTTGCGGGTCAAGCTGTTGGGCGCTCCGCCTTCGCACTGCCAGTGGGCCACCTTGCCGGCGTCGTCCTTCACGTCCAGATAAATCCAGATGTGCGGATTCAGCCAATCCACTTTGGTGACGTTCCCCTTCAGCACGACTGTCTTTTTCGCGTCGAACTCCGCCGAGAAGGAGTGGTGCGCAAACATCGAGGCCGCCGAAAGCAACCCCATAGCAAACACGGCAAGTTTTGCTTTCATCGAAAATCTCCTGTGGGCGTCCTACTGCTTGGCTGCATCGGGGTTGGAGGACCCGGCAAAGACCGTTCTCCCGTCGGCAAACTTCACCGAACTCGCGTTGCAGGTTTTGGAGGCGTCCTTGGCCAGCGTTCCGTTGATGCTGATCAGATCGCCCTTCTTCAGGTCGTTCTTGGTCCAGCCGTTGCGGGTCAGCGTGTTGGGCGGACCGCCTTCGCACTGCCAGGACGCGACCGCGCCGGTCTTATCGTCCTTCACATCCAGATAAATCCAGATGTGCGGGTTCATCCAATCGACCTTGGTCACCGTGCCCTGGAGGCTGACCGGCTTGGAGTTATCGAACTCCGCCGAAAAGGAGTGATGGGCCAGCGCGGGGAGCGCCGCCGAGAGCAGGGCCATCGAGACAACAGCCGAGGAAACAGCAAGCCTTTTCATTGAGAACCTCTTCCTTAATAATCTTCCCAAACGTCGCGACGTTTGTCGCATTGTTTACTGCGGACCGCCATCGGCTGCCGACCGGGCGCCCACGACTTTACCGTCCGATAGGGTGACCGTACGCGCGTTGGCCATGTGCGCTCCATCCTTGGCGCGCGAGCCTTCGACCGTAATCACGTCTCCTATGCTGAGCGAGTGCCGCGTCCAGCCCTGCCGCCCCAAAACGTTGGGGCTGGCCAATTCCAGGTTCCAATTGGTCACATTCCCGCTGTCGTCCTTCACGTCGATATAAAAACGGGCGTGCGGATTGGTCCATTCGAACTTGGTCACAGTGCCCTTCAGCGTGACCGGTTGTTTCGCGTCGTACTCCGCACCGAAAGAATGGTGCGCAAGCACCGGAACGGCCGGGACGATCAAACCGAGTCCCGCCGCTACAACTGCCCACTTAACTCTCATCGCTTAGCCTCCAAAACAGAATAGGGATCGCCGGGGAAACAAGCCGCCCAGCGCAAGCATATCACAGTCCGATTTTCGCATTACAATCTACCAGCTTGGGTGGGTGGTGTCAAGGCCGAGACTCAATCGGTGATTCAATCTTTGCCGCAGGCCGCGATTCGACATCGGGAGGGCATTCGTCGCGCGTCGTGGCCGCCCAGAAAACCCACAATCCGGTGCAGATCGACATGGCTCCCCAGGGGCTGAAGGGGGCGGCGTAGCCGGCCGCGGTCTCCGCGGATGCGTCGGGATCGAGCATCTCCTGGCGGAACGCGGCCATCGCCAGCAGGTAGAACGCGACGCTGTTCACGAAAAACGAAGCGCAATGAAACTCCACCGCCGTGCTCTCGGCCTCGGAAACGGGATCAGAGTCACCATCATCAGCAACAAGCTGTTGGCGAACAGGAGCCGCGCGTCGGTGCGGCGCACCAGCCGGAACATGGCGTGGTGATGCACCCAGATAATGAGAATGGAAAAGAAGCTGGTGATGAAGCTCAGGTAGCCCGGCCACTGCTCGGCACTCTCAGCTCCAGCGCCAGCAGGGTGATGGCGATGGCGAAGACGCCGTCGCTCAAAGGCCTCCAGCCCGCCGGTGAATTTCTCCATTCATTTATGATCGCCGACTTGGCTATCCTGAAATCGAGAGCCATGCCTTTCTCCGCCATCCCCGAGGCCATCGAGGAATTCCGCGCCGGCCGCATGCTGGTGGTGGTCGACGACGAAGACCGCGAAAACGAGGGCGATCTGACCCTGGCCGCCGAGTTCGTCACGCCCGAGGCGATCAACTTCATGGCCGTGCACGGGCGCGGCCTGATCTGCCTGGCGCTCGCGCCGGAGCGTTGCGACGCGCTGCATCTGCCGCTGGTCTCGCCCATGAACACTTCGCGCTTCGGCACCGCCTTTTGCGAATCCATCGACGCGGCCGAGGGCGTCACCACCGGAATCTCCGCGGCCGACCGCGCCCACACCATCCGCACCGCCATCGATCCCGACTGCCGTCCCGCGCGATCTGGCCCGTCCCGGCCACGTTTTTCCGCTGCGCGCCCGCGAGGGCGGCGTGCTGGTGCGCGCCGGACAGACCGAGGCCGCCGTCGATCTGGCGCGTCTGTCCAAGCTCCAGCCCGGCGGAGTGATCTGCGAAATCATGAACGAGGACGGCACCATGGCGCGGGTGCCGCAGCTCGCTGCCTTCTGCGAAGCGCACGGCCTCAAGATGATCTCCGTGGCCAGCCTGATCCGCTACCGGCATCGCACCGAGCGGTTTCTGGAGCGCCGCGGCGAAGGCTGCCTGCACACCGCAATTCGGCGATTTCAAGACCATCACCTTTGTCAGCAGCATCGACGGCGAGCAGCACATCGCCCTGGTGCGCGGCGACGTGATCGGCCGCGACAACGTCCTGGTGCGCATGCACGCCCGCTGTGTTGCCGGGGACGTGTTCGGGTCTACCGAATGCGATTGCCACGCGGCTTTGCAGGCCTCGCTTGAAAGGATCGCCGAGGAGGGCCGCGGCGTTCTGGTGTACATTCACGAAACCGGCCTGGGCGAGCGCAAGCATTCCCCCGGCGGAGAAACCCGGCCGATCCACGAAAGCGGCATCGGCGCGCAGATCCTGGCCGATCTGGGCCTCACCACCGTGCGTCTTCTGACCAACCATCCCCGCAAGGTTTTCGGCGTCGACGCCTTCGGCATTGAGATTACGGGAACGGTGGCGCTGGCTACGCCAAGATCGGAAGGCTAGACCATTTTCGTAGTTTCTGTAGCCAAGGTGGGGCGGACGCCCCCGTCCGCGGCGGACCCCCTGGTCCGGCTCCTCCGCTCCCAAAGGCCGGCGAGGGCGTCGGCCGTCCACACATGAGAATGAAGCAACAAACCCACAAAAATCGCCGTGAAACTGCTATAGCCGCGTCCCTGGTTTCGAGTGACCTTGCATGGTCGTGCGATCATCCACGGTCACGGGTCGCCTGCGGCAGAGGGATGGTTCGCGGGAATTAACTCCAGCGCCGTCAATCGAATGGAGGGATGTGGCGGCGTTTGCAATGGAACGGACGCGCGCGTGCTCTGGCTGGGTTACACTATTCCGACAGGAGCAAACAACAACTCTAATGATGAACTCGGCCGCGGGGCGTGCAGGATTGTTTCCAATGCTACGAAGTGTGGTGGCGCTGTTTGCCTTTTCAGCGGCCGCCTTTGCGCAGGCGCCGACTGTTACCAGCGTGATCAATTCAGGCTCCCTGGGCACGCAGCTTTGTCCGGGAATGCTGGCGTCCGTTTATGGCACGAATTTCGGTACGGATGCTAGCGCGGTGTCGGTGAGCGTGGGCGAAACCTCCGCCTACGTGTTCGCGACGATTGTCGCCACCCAGATCAACATCCAAATCCCGTATGGGCTCGCCACCGGGGCGACGACCCTTACGGTTACGGTCGCGGGTGTGCAATCGGCTGCGTTCCCCATCACTCTCAACACCGTCGCGCCTTACCTGGTCACCTCGAATGACAGCGGCACGGGACTGGCTCTGGCCTACGACGGGAGTACACAGGTGAGCCTCGCGGCCCCGGTCCACGCGGGCGATACCGTGGTTGCATACGCCGTAGGCCTGGGGCCCACCAATCCCGCCAGTACGGCAGGCGTAGCCGCGGCTACCGCGAATACCGCGACACCGGTCACGCTGACGGTGGGCACCGCCGCTGCTACGGTCATTTTCGCCGGCGTTACAAAGGGCAACGGCGGCGGAGTCTACCAGATCAATTTCACGGTGCCCTCGGGCGTCTCCGGCACGGTGCCGATCGTGATCTCGATCGATGGGGTGAGCTCCACCAGTGAGGGGGTAAACTCCGCGACCGTCACCATTCCCGTGGTCAGCACTCCCGCCGTTCCGACCGTG
The DNA here is from genome assembly GCA_963765185.1 of Bryobacterales bacterium. Classification (GTDB taxonomy): domain Bacteria; phylum Acidobacteriota; class Terriglobia; order Bryobacterales; family Bryobacteraceae; genus Palsa-187. The sequence goes on along the minus strand of CAVXWB010000137.1, from coordinate 1,509 downwards.
ACCGGCGTACAGGATTCGGGCAACTACGGCGCGACGCTTTGTCCCGGGCTGACGGCGATCGTCTATGGTACGGGTTTCGGCACCATCGCGGCCAACGTGTCGGTAAGCGTGGGCGGAAAGGCGGGGTACGTGATCGGGAACGTGACCAACAACCAGATGCTGGTGCAGATCCCGTTTGAGGCCGCGACCGGTCCGACGACGATAACAGTCACCATCGCGGGCGCGGCATCGGCTCCGTTCGACATCACTTTAAGCGCGGTCGCGCCCACCTTCGACACCCAGAGCGGAACCGGCTCAGGACTGGGGCAAGTCGTCGAGAACGCTTCGAACACGCTCGTGACCTTGACGGCCCCCGCCCATGTCGGGGACAGTCTGTACGCCTACGCCGTCGGTCTGGGACCCACCAACCCGCCGACTGCGACAGGCGTAGCGACAGTCAGCAGCCCGACCGCGACGACTCCGACGGTCACGGTAGGCGGTGTTGCCGCCAAGGGCGTCTCCGCCGCCATCACGACCAGCTATGTCGGAACCTACCAGGTGAATTTCACGGTGCCCACGGGAGTCCAGGGCACGGTGCCGCTGGTGATCGCGATTGACGGGGTGAGTTCGTCCAGTTTGGTAACCGTTGCCGTGGTCGGCGTCACCGCCGTGGTGAACAACGCATCCTTCTTGAATCCGGGAACTGTGTCGCCGGGTTCCATCACGACCGTATTTGCGAACAGCATCGGCGCCAGTGCGAACGTGCTTGGCGGTATCTTCCCCGCCACCAGCTCCGAAGGAGTGATGGTGACGTTCGGTGGCACCGCGGCGTCGCTGTTCCATGTGGTCGGCGCCCCCAGCGCGGGGAATTCGCAGCAGATCGACCTGGTCGTGCCTACGAATCTGCCGACCAGCGGAACCGTGAACGTGCAACTGACGACATCCACGACTACGTATCCCAACTACACTCTGAACATGGTGCCGGCGAATCCCGGTCTCTATCGCCTTGCGGACCCCCTGGTGCCCACCCTGGTCAACGTCATCGCCCAGTTCAACAATTCCACCTGGCTGGCGCTGCCGGTTTCGACCACGGCCAACCTGGGTTTGCCGGCATGCACCAGCAGCACGAACGTGCTCACCACTTGCGGACAACCCGCCACGGTAGGCGATATTCTGGTGCTGTATGCGACCGGGCTGGGTCTGGCCACTCCCGGCGGCAGCGCCACGGGCTCGCCTCTACCAAACGGCCAAGTCGCTCCCGCCAGCGGCAGCCCTCTTTATGAAACGCCGACGACGCCGGTGGTGACGATTGGAGGCGTTCCGGCCCAGGTGCTGTTCTCCGGCATTGCGCCCGGAACCGCGGGTGAGTATCAGGTGGACATCATCGTCCCCGCCGGCTACGGCTATGCCGACAATGTTCCCGTGGTGCTGAGCATTCTGGGTGCGAGCGATAGCTCCACTACGATCTCGGTCCAGCCGCGCTCGACTCCGCCTCCGGCGGTCGAATTAGGCAGCCGGTGATCCGCATCG
>CAVXWB010000136.1:0-13949 GCA_963765185.1 Bryobacterales bacterium | reverse complement strand
TGGCAGGCGGTGCCGCGACACACGGATACTCGGAGTTGCTGCCGGGCATCGGATCGAACAACTCACGCTGGTTCTTTCGAAGAAGGTGCGCATCTTTCCGACACCCGGCTCAGACGGCCAGGACACCCGCACGTTCACCGAAGATGAGCGCGCGAGTCTGGCTCCGGTGATCTTCGATCTTCCCGGCCGTTCGTTTGCCGCGTCCAAGCCTACCGCGTCCAAACCTACCCCCGCGGGCCGTCCCGCCGATCTGGTGAATCTTCTCTTCATCGGAACCCGCGAGCGGATCGCGGCCGCGTTCACCGCCGCGGGTTGGACGGAGGCGCGCCGGTCGACGTTTCGCAGCGGCGTCTCCGAGGCCCTGGCCGCGGCGCTGAATCGCAGCGACCACGATGCGCCGATGTCCGCGCTCTACATCAACAACGTTGCGGCGGACATGTCCTGGCAAAAGGGATTTGACGACGTCTCCAAGCGCCACCACATCCGTTTGTGGAAGCTGGCTCAAACCTGGCAGGGGCAGGAGCTGTGGGTGGGCGCAGCCACCCGCGACGTCGAGTTCGGCTATCTGCGTCCGGGCAGGCTGGCTTCGCACAGGGTCGAGGAGCAGGTGGATCATGAGCGCGATAAGATCGCCTACGATATGGAGTTCGCCTCCTGCGCCGAGGTGGTGGATTGGATGGACCGGCCCGACGCCACCCGAATGACGCACAACGCCACCGGCGATCGCATGCAAACGGATGGACAACTGGCCGTGGTGCAGATGAACGAGTGCAGTAATCCGCGTTTGATTGCGGCCGGCGGCGACACGCTTCCCGTGCATGGAAGGCTTTGGCAGCGCCTGTTGCGCCGTGAAATTCTGAGCGCGCGCAGCGATCTGATTCGCGACAACGTTTACTGGAAGGTCTACGAGGGAGCGCGTTCCCTGGCGCTTCTGATTCAAAACCGCCGGCAGCCCCCCGAGACCGACGCTGCGCCGCAGGCGACCTGGGCCAGCCGTATGCAACCCTCCGGGCTGAACAGCTTCGTTTCGTTTCGCTAAGACCCTCGCAAAAAACCTGGGGTAAAAACCCTGGGACAGTATACTCATTTCCCACCGGCGGCGACACGGCTCGTCCCCGGCGTGTGCGGCGGCGGGAAATGAGAATACTGTCCCGGGTTTTTACGCCCCGTACTTCTTGAACCAGGCGATCATTTTCTTCCAAGCGTCCTGGGCGGCTGCCTGGTCGTAGCTGGGACGGTAGTCGGCGTTGAAGCCGTGCTGCGCGTCCGGGTACACGACGATCTGCGACGGATCTCCCACGACTTTGAGCGAGGCGCGCATTTTCTCGATGGATTCGAGAGGAATGCCGGTGTCCTTGCCGCCGTAAAAACCGATCACGGGGGCGCGGAACGCTCCGGCCAGATCCAGCGGATTCTTGGGGGCCAGTTCGGTCTTGTCACCCTCCAGCCGTCCATACCACGCGGCGCCCGCCTTCAGCTTGGGATTGTGCGATGCGTACAGCCATACGATCCGCCCGCCCCAGCAAAAGCCCACAATCGCGATTCGGGCAATATCGGCATGCGAGGTCTTGGCAGCCCAGTTCGCGGACGCGTCCAGATCGCTCATCACCTGCGCATCGGGAACCTTTGAGACCACCTTGGTGATAATCTCCTTAACGTCGGTCATGTTGGAAACGTCGCCCTGGCGGGCGAACAGTTCCGGCGCCACCGCGCAGTACCCGGCGTGCGCCAGGCGGCGGCACAGGTCCTTGATATGCTCGTGGACGCCGAAGATTTCCTCGACCACCAGCACGATGGGAAACCCCCGTCCTTTGGCGGGACAGGCTCGATAGCCGGGAATCACTCCGTCCTTGACCGGAATCTTGACTTCTCCGGCGATCAAGCCGGTGGCGTCGGTGGTGATGGCGGTCTGAGCGCAGATGGGTTGCACGGCGAGGGCAAATCCCACGGCCAGCTTCTTCATCATGAACTCGCGCCGGTTTTCCGGCTCGGCTTCAGGAAGAAGGCTCTTGAGGTCGGAGCTGTTGGACATGGCGCTATTGTACCGCCGCGCTTCGGTCCGTCGTCTGTTCTATTCGGCTTATTCGGTTCGCCGGCGAACCCTAAGAGCGTTTCGTTGGTATACTGGCGGCATCCGCACGGAAATGCACACTCCCGGTCGCGATCTAAAGGAAGGACCATTTATGCGCATGCTTGGAATTGCGCTTGTCTGTGCCTGGGCCCTGGCAGGGGCCGCAGCCGGCCAGAGCGTCTCCGGCTCGATTACGGGCACGATTACGGATGCCTCCTCAGTAGTGGTGGAAGGCGCGTCAGTGCAAGCCACCACTAACCCGTCGACGGGCACCCATCGGACCACCAGCGGCAAGGACGGCAGGTATACCTTGGGGGGCTTGCCGCCGGGCTCCTACGACCTTCAGATAACCGCGCCGGCAATGCAGACATTCAGCAAGAAAGCCGTGGCGGTGCCGGCGGGACCGGCGCTGCGCCTGGACATCCGCATGGACTTCAACACGCAACTGGGAACGCTGGGTGAGGACCGCGTGACAGCGGCAGCCGACGCCAAGCGCCATCATCCTCCATCGGGGCCGACGCCGCGAACGGCCGAGGGCAAGCCCGATCTGACGGGCGTGTGGTGGTCGCCGCGAACCAACGATACGGGCAGGCCGGAGTTTCTGCCATGGGCCGAGGCGGTGGCGAAGGAGCGGCTGGACAACAACCGCAAGGATACTCCGCAGGCGCAGTGCTTGCCCAGCGCCGTGCTGCGATTCGGGCCGCTGATAGAGCTGGTCCAGACCAAGCAGTTCCTGATCGTCATTTCCGACGACGATTCACCCGGATTCCATCAGGTCTACCTGGATGGGCGTCCGCATCCCGCGGACCCCTATGCGTGGTACGGGCACAACATCGGGCACTGGGAAGGCGACACGCTGGTGGTGGATCGCGTGGGTTTTAACGAGCGCGTTTGGCTGGACCAGGAACTGCATCCGCACACCGATAAACTGCACGTGGTGGAACGCTACCGGCGGCCGGATCTGGGGCATCTGGAAATCGAGACTACGGTGGAGGACCCGGGGACGGTGGTGAAGCCGTACACCACCAAACGGAGCGCCGATCTGGCGCCGGATCAGGAGATCCAGGAGTTTATCTGTCCCGAGAACAACCAGGACGTCGGGCACATGGTTGGGAAGTAAACCGGCGGGAGCGAAAAATGGGGACACCACGCGCCAAGGAAGGCCCCATCATGACCGAATTCCTGAGCGGCGCGTAGTGTCCCCACTTTTCGCCCCGCCTCTCGCGCCCGCGCGCGAAATCGCATTTCGCGTGCTTGAGCGCGTGCACGGCGGCGGCTATGCTTCCGATCTGCTGCGCCGGGAGACGGCGGCGCTGGACCCTCGCGACGCCGGGCTGGCCGAGACGATCGTGTTCGGGTGCCTGCGCTTTCAAGCGCAGCTCGACTTTCTGATCGCGTATTTTTCCGGCCGTCCGCCGGCCCCGCTGGGACCCAAGCTCGATCCGGAGGTGCGCATCGCCTTGCGCATGGGAATTTATCAGCTTCGCTATCTGGAGCGGATTCCCGCGCACGCCGCGGTGACCGAAAGCGTGGAACTGGTGAAGCGGGCGCGCAAACGGTCCGCGGCCGGATTCGCCAATGCCGTGCTTCGCAAGGTACACCGGAATCCAGTTGCGTGGCCGGATCGCGCCACGGAGTTAAGCATTCCCGCCTGGATGCTGGAACGCTGGACCAGCCAGTACGGCGTCGAGGCTGCGGAACGCATCGCAGCCGCGGGACTCATTGAACCCCCGAACGACCCCGAGCAGGCGATTAATCGCACTACCGGGCGCCGCCAGGACCCAGGCTCGCAGTCGATTGTCCCGCTGCTCGAGATCGAGCCGGGGATGACGGTGCTGGATGTGTGCGCGGCTCCCGGCAATAAGACCGCGCAGGCGATTGCTGCGGGAGCGCAGGGTGGTGGCCGGCGACCGGTCGCTGGCGCGGCTGGCCGAAGTTCCCGCGGAGGCCATGCGAGTGGTCCTGGACGGCGGCTCGCCGCTTCCTTTTGCCGCCAAGTTCGATCGGATTCTGGTCGACGCGCCGTGCTCGGGAACAGGCACACTCAGTAGAAACCCGGAGATCAAGTGGCGAATGCAACCCGGGAGACATTCCCTCGCTTTCCTCCGATCCAGCGCGGCATTCTGGAACACGCGCTGGCGCATCTGAAACCGCAAGGATTGCTGGTGTATTCCACCTGCTCCCTCGAGCACGAGGAAAATGAGGATGTGGCGGCCGCATTCCCAGTGGTCAGAACGCATCTGCGGCTGCCCGGCCGCGACCCTGGCGACGGGTTCTTCGCCGCTGTGATATCTCCGCTGTCGCTGTGTTAACATCGACATAAGCTCAAATAAGCCTAGCTCATGATTGAGATTCTTCCATCCATTCTGGCGGCCGATTTTGCGCGTCTGGGCGAGCAGGTAGCTCAGCTTGAAACGGCTGGGGCGAGGATGCTCCATGTGGACGTGATGGATGGACATTTCGTACCCAATCTCACGGTGGGTCCGCCGCTGGTGGAGTCGCTGCGCAAGGCCACTCGCCTGACCCTGGATGTGCACCTGATGATCGAGGATCCGGACCTTTTTGCGCCCATGTTTATTCAAGCCGGCGCGAATCACGTGCTGGTGCACCAGGAAGCTTGCCGCAATCTGGATCGCACCCTGCACCTGATCCGCGAGCACGGTGCGCGGCCGGGGGTGGTCATCAACCCTGCGACGCCGGTTTCCATGCTCGACGAAGTATTGGAGCTGGTCGATTCGGTACTGGTGATGAGCGTCAATCCGGGATTCGGCGGGCAGGAGTTCATCCCTAACTCGCTCAAAAAGGTGCGCCAACTGGCCTCCCATCGAAGGGAACGCCGATTGCAGTTCGCTATTGAGATCGACGGTGGCATTACCTTGAAGAATGTTGGGGATGCGATCCATGCGGGGGTCGATTGGGTGGTCGCGGGGACATCGATTTTTCACACTGTGAATCCGGGGACCGCTTTTGAGCAGATGCGGCAGACGGCGAGGGAAGCGGCGACCGTGCCTGTTTAGGGTTTTTTAGTAGAGAAAAAGAAGGACGAACTATGACTGTTTGGATGAAGAGTACTCGATGGACGGTGATGACGGCGGCGTTGTCGATGGCTGCGGTGTCGATGGCCACGTCCTCGTGCGGATTCCATCACGCCAAATACGAGAACCCGATCACCAAGGATACTCAGCAACCCGACAAGGCGCTCTACGACAAGGCCGTCAAGGATCTGCAACGCGGCCATTATGAGCTGTCGCGTCTGACCTTGAATACGCTGATCAACACGTACGACAGCAGCGAATATCTGGCCAAGGCCAAGCTGGCGATCGCCGATAGCTGGTATCGCGAAGGCGGCGCTTCCGGCCTGGCGCAAGCCGAGGCGGAATACAAGGACTTCGAGCTGTTCTATCCCACCATGCCCGAAGCCGCCGAATCGCAATACAAGATTTGCAAGCTGCACTTCGAGCAGATGAGCAAGCCGGATCGGGACTCCAACCAGGCCTTGCGCGCGGAGCGGGAGTGCAAGCAGGTGGTGCTTCAATTCCCCAATTCCAAGTTCATTCCGGATACCGAGCAGCTATTGCGGGAAATCGACGAAGTCATGGCCGAAGGGGAGATGCGGTCGGCCAATTTCTATTACCAGAAGGGATCGCGAGCGGCGGCGGCCAACCGTTTCATGGGCCTGGTGGATCAGTATCCTCTCTACAGCCGGGCGGACGAGGCGTTGTGGAAAGGCGCCGACGCGTACCTCGGGATGGGCCCGCGCTTGCGTGCGCGGGCAGGCCAGGCGCTCCAGAAGATTGTTCGCGAGTATCCGCTGGGGCTCTACGCGGAGCTGGCCAAGAAGAAGTTGCGCGAACTGGAGCTGGAGGTCCCCGCGGCGGATCCGGCGGCCGTGGCGCGCATGAAGTACGAACAGGAAAATCGCACCAAGCAAAGCGCGTTCCGCTCCGCAACCGCATTCCTGCGGCCGGGGCCGGACGTGACCACGGCGGCCAAGACCGGGTCTCCGGCGATGAACGCTCCCAAGCAGACGGTTCCAGCCAACGTGCCTGAGCCGGCGGTATCGGGCGCGGCCGGGTTCCAGGGCGACGTGACGGTGTCGCCGGTGGCGAATGGCGCCGGCGCCACTCCCGGGGCGGGTGCGACGGCTTCCGTGGATGGCGCCAAGCCGCAGGGCGACGCAGCTCCGGCCGCTGCGACGCAAGCGACCGCGGACAAGGCTTCCGCCGATGCCGCCAGCACGGCGACTGCGAAGGACAAGAAGAAGAAAGACAAGAAGGATAAGAAAAATCAGAAGCAGACTCAGGCTCCAGATCCCAACGCGAGCGCGAATCAGAGCCCGGCTCCGAGCCCGGATCAGACCCCGAAGCCGTAGCCTGTGAGGGACCCTGGCATTGGGAGCGTCGGAGCGGCAGCCCCCCCGGCCGGCGGGACGAGGGCGTCCCGCGCGGACGAGGGCGTCCGCCCCACAAACGGAAATACGTTACGGTATTTGCGCGGGTGCTCCAATAGATAAATGAGCATCATCCTGCTCGCCGACGACAGCCCCCACGCGCAACGCATGGGCGAGCGGATTCTCACCGAAGAAGGCTATCAGGTGGTCAGCATCACCGACGGCGAAACCGCGGTGATGCGGCTGGCCGACGTGGACCCCGACCTGGTGATCGCGGACGTATTTCTTCCAGGCCGCAGCGGCTTCGATTTATGCCGCTACGTGAAAACGCATCACCGGCATACCCGCGTGATTCTGACCGCCGGGTTGCTGGAGAAGCTGGACGAGGATGCCGCCCGGCAAGCCGGATGCGACGCGGTTTTGCGCAAGCCCTTCGAGGCGTCGCTGGTCATGCAGACCATCCGTCCGCTGGCGCAGGAAGCGCAACTCGCTCGCGGGCTGTTCGCCGAGGCGCTGGCGGGCGCGGTGCCGGAGCCTGTCTCCGACGCTCCCGCGCCTGCTCCCCGGGCGCAGCCGCCCGATCCTCAGCGCGTCGAGGCCGCCATCACGCTGGCGCTCGATGCCGCGCTTCCGGCTCTGGTCAGGGAAATCACCGAGAAGGTTTTGATAGCATTGGGACATTAAACAAAAATGCCCGATAATACATTCGACGTAGTTTCCAAGATCGATTTGCCGGAAGTTTCCAACGCGGTCCAGCAGGCGCTGAAGGAGCTGCATCAGCGCTACGACTTGAAGGATTCGCGCTCTTCGATCGAGCTGAACGAGAAGGATCATAAGATCGTTCTGGCGAGCCAGGATGAGTTCAAGCTGAAAGCCGTGCTGGACATTCTCCAGCAGAAGCTGGTCAAACGCCAGGTGCCCTTGAAAGGCTTGAACTACGGCACGGTGACGCCCTCGGCAGGCTCCAGCGTGCGCCAGGAGATTACGCTGCAACAGGGCATCCCCATCGAGAAGGCTCGCGATATCGTGCGCATCATCAAGGAATCGAAGAAGAAGGTGCAGGCGTCGATCCAGGGCGATCTGGTGCGCATCGCCGGCAAGGATCGCGACACGCTGCAAGAAGTTATCGCGCTGCTGAAACAGACCGACCTCGGCATCGACATGCAGTTCACCAATTTCCGCTCGAACTGAGGGGTGACCTCATGAAACGCAGAAAAACATTCATTTTCACTCTTCTCTTTTCCCTGGCGACGCCATGGCTCTTCGCGCAACCATCGAGTCGCCCTTCCGATGTGCTGGGGCTGGCTTTCGTCGGTCACCAGGTTTCCGATCTGGAACGGTCCATAAAATTCTTCGAGGCCATCGACTTTAAAGTGGTTGAAGGGCCGGGCGCCTGGACCGTTGACAAAGAGCTCAACAAACTGGGCAACACACCGGGGGCCGAATCGCGGACCGCAGTCATGACGGTTCAGAGTTCCGTTTCCGATGTCCCCTTCACCCTGGTGCTGCGTCAATACCGAGGGACGGAACGCCAGGACTGGAGCCGGCTCACTTCCTGGAATCTGTTAGCCAGCCATATCGACCTGACGGTTGACGGCAGTGTCAGCCTGTTACTGGACAAGCTGGACGCGCTGCATCTGCTGGCGATGCCTGAAGTCAACGGGCTTCCCAACCCCCGCCGCCAGGAGGGATTCCGCCGCTATGCCTTTATCCAGGATCCCGACGGACTTACCATTGAGTATTTCGGAAAACCCATTCCGCGGCCCGGCGATCCTCCCGCCGCGCCCACGGTTTCCAATTCATCCGCCACAGGCGCAAACATGGACCGCCTGGGAAAACAGGCCGGCTTCAATCACTACGCCACAAACATCATCGATCCCCATAAAGCCCGGGATTTTTATGGGAAGGTGCTGGGCGGCGACTATGCGCCGCTGGAAGGCAAGATCACGGGAGCCCAGGTCCTGCTCAACGGCTGGTTCCCGCAGGCGACGACCAACAACAACCTGCGCATCGAGCTGGGCTATTTTGCCGTGAACGAAGGCAAGACTCCTCCGCCGATCAAATTCCAGGACATCAACGCCAACTATGCCGGCTTCCAGGTCGGCAACATTGAATCCGCTTACGCGAGAGCCAAGCAGAACGGCGCGATCAGCGTCTCGGAAGGCGGCATTGTCGATTATCACAAGGGACGGGCGGCGTTGATTCGCGATTCCGATGTCGGCGGCTATATCATGCTCTGGCAGCCTGCTCAGTGATGCCGAAAAACCTTTGTTAGTTGTTCGGTGGAGCGCCCTTGCCTTTGCCTTGGGCGCCGCGTCCCGGGCCATTCGCCTGCAGTAGATGCGTCAGCGTGTGGACGAAACGCAGCTTGCCGTTCTCGACGCGGAAGAGGTGGGTATCCGGCGCTCCGCTGCCGCCGCCGTTGGGGGAGCCGGCGCCGAAGGTGCAGAAGGCCACGACGGCTCCAATCGTCTCATCGACTACGAAGTGGCGGTTGGCGATATTGACGCCGCTCGGTACGCCAACCTGACAGCTATCGTCGGGAGCTCCCTTGCCCGTATGCATACCGCCTTCGGTGCGGTTGCAGGGGTAACCCCACGGCACCAGGTCCCCTTTGCCTTCGAGGAATGCATCCAGGTAAGCGCTAGCGGCGGACACCAGCGTGGCGCGGGTGTCGCGCTTGGCAGCGGGGATGGTGTCCCAATTCTCAGAGGACGGTGTACTTCAGATAGTTATCGACGTTAAATCCCCAGTAACCCGTGGTGGTCCACATCATTTCGATTTCGGCAATCAGCCCATGATTCACGCGGAGCCGCGTGCCCAGCGCATACGGGTTGGCCTTATCCGAAACGATCACTTCCGTGAAGGTCTGGCACGTGGATGTGTCCAGCAGGCTGCGCTGGTGGTCGATCTTCATCGGCGTCTTGATCAGGCCCTCATTGACGTTCAGGGCCTTAAAGTTCTCGACGTAACCCAGCCCCTTCGCGAGCGGCAAGCCGGAAATGTCGCCCTTGGTTTGAGCGGCAATGTAGAGATCGGCAGCGGCCTTGAGTCCTTCGCGCGTGCAGGAGATTTGGGCGTAACCGACGGCCGGGGCGAGCAGCGCGCCTGCCAGCGCCATGCATTTAAAGATCAAGCGATTCATCGAAAATCCTCCTTAGACCGTGGACCAGCGGGTGCGTACCACGGACTAGCGTACCTCAATTTCGCAACCACGGGCAGGTTACGTCGAAATTGGCGACACGGCGCCGGCGGGCCGAACGATCTTGCGCGGAGCCGATTGACGCGTGGCGCAGAGAGCCAGGCGATGGCGTGTTGGGTGGCGCCGCCGCACCCTTCGCGGGCTCCTCAGTAACAGCCCGCAAAACGGAGCGCGGCGGCGTTGTTGCTTGGATGAAATGAGGGCGCCGCCGCGCCCTTTGCGGGATAGCTGGCTGAAGGAGGCGCGTCGCCCCATGAATAGCGACTGCGGAGCGTCACCCGATCATGCATGGTCATGGAGTTCATGGTAAGTCGTTACTACCCAAGCCTGTTCAAACGGCCAGGGGCGTGCCTCAAGAACGCCGGAGCTAGAAATGAAAAAAATCCTGATTTTATTGTTTTTCGTTACGCTCGCGGCCGCGCCTGCGTTTGCCGGCCATCACCGGAGACACCATCGGTACCACGGCGGCGCCGCAGTTGTGATCCGGCTGTGAACCGGCAGCGACCGACCGTATTTGCAGATTTGATTCGTTCCTTGTCCGCAATTCGCCTTGTGTCCCCCTGGAGGTGGGCAGAGATGAAGAAATGGCTTTTCCCGGCCGCTGGATTGGCTCTGGCAGGCTCTATGGTTGTACATGCTCAAGCTCCGGCCGTTCCGCCGGCCAACATCCTCGACATCGAAACCATCACCATAAAACCCTACCAGGACGGGCCCTACGACAAAGTTGCTTCGGAATACCCGGGCTTGTCGCAGAGACTCAAGGACCCGACCCACGTGGTGGGAATGGAAGCCTTGACGGGCTCACCCCGGGCGCTCTACATCTCCGGCTTCGATTCTTACGAGGCGCTGCAGAAGAGCGAGGAGTGGCTCCTCGGCGACTCGGCGACCGACGCTAAGGAGGACGCGCTGGATGCGCGCGAGGCCCTGTACATCTCCGATGTCACCCACACCCTTTGGCATTACCGCCCCGACCTCAGCAACAACATCGCTGGAGTGGACCTGCCGCATTCGCACTACTGGGAGGTGATGGTGTTCCATATGCGTTCCGGCCACGACGACCAGTTCGAGGAATTGGCCAAGCTTCATCGCGACGCCGACCTCAAGATCGGCCAAAACATCCCCTGGACGGCTTACGAAGGGCTGCTGAGTGCAAGCGACGCCTACCTGATCCTGGTGCCGATGAAGTCCCTTAAGGATGCCGACGCCGGCCTGATGCACAAGAAGGATTTCGGCGCTGCCTTGGGCGACGAGGGCAGGCTCCAGATGAACAAGCTTTCCGCGGACAGCGTAGCCAGCATCGAGGACAACCTCTGGATGGTGAACCCGGAATGGAGCTACGTCGAGAAATCCTGGATCGATGCCGATCCCCAATACTGGGCGCCTGAGCCGGCAGCAAAGCTCGCGCCGAGACCCGGCACCGGAGCGGGGCCGAAACAAAAGGCTCCGTCCGTCCCCTAAACCAGATCCGATTCGGAGGACAAAAGGGCGTCGTCGCGTGACGACGCCCTTCTTATTTGACTCCCCCGATCGCGTCGATCTGTGTATCCAGCACGGAGAGCACCATCGCCAACTCCTCACGCCCGATTGTCGACCAGTGCATCGCGCGTAGCGAGATCTTGCGCCCGGATTGGAATGCCAACAGGCTGGAGATAAGGAGCAAGGCTTGAATGCGGGCCGCCGGATCGCGCTCAGAACAGCCGAGGACGCGGGCTACCAATCGTGCCGTGACATCGACGCCGGGCCGCCATAGATTGGCATACAGAATCTCGAAAGCCGGACCGGGGTCGCGCAGCTCCCTGGACACGAACTGCGCCCAGCCTTCGGCCTCCTGAGAACCGATCAGGAGCCCAGCCAGGGTTCCGATCAATGCCTTGAGCTGAACCCGGGCCGCGCCGGGCGCGCAATTCTCGCTTCAGGCTTTCCGTGCTTCTGCCGCGGCGCCCGTTGGGTGCTGGCGGTATCGTTCAACAATGGCCTCGGCACATGCACGGTAGAGCCCTTCCTTGTTGGTGAAATAATATTGCAGGACCGGCAGGCTGACAGCTGCCGCTTCCGCGATGTGACGCGTCGTCACGGCCGCGAAAGGCGCTTCGCCAAACGCCTTTAGCGCCACGTTGAGAATCCGCTCCCGCTACCGGTGCTTTCTGCTGGGCCTGCCCGAGGAGCTGCTCCCGGACACGCCTCAGGCGATTGTGGATATTTTGGCGACACGCCACGCCACTCTCCGAAAAGGATTCGACGAAACCAGCAGCGCGCTGCTCCGCGCGACGATGGCGGCCGATCTCACGCAGGACCGGTCCCTGGCCGGCCGCGTCCATGCCTGGATGGAGCGCGGGTTCGCCAAGGTGTATTTCATTCCGAGCTTCCTGCGGCAAGGTAAGGGCGCAGCCTCCACGAGCGGAGTCCCGGTTGGGTTGGCCGACTACATCGGCGCCGCGGCGGCAGTCATTCCGATCGCCGCCAGGATGGCCCCCTATGCGATTGCTGCGCGCATACCAGGGATCAGTCAGGCGGCAGACCGCTCGCTTGTCCGCAAACTCGCCCGGCAGCTGGCGCGGTATGGACACGCTGAATTCACGACGAATGCGGACGCATACCGCACTGCTCATACTTAGGGCGGGACGAGGGCGTCCCGCGCGGACGAGGGCGTCCGCCCCACCAACACGGAGGCAGGTCACCGCAATTGCGAACGGGTTACTTTTCCGCCCTGGTCCCCACCGGGCGAAGTTGCGCTTCTTCCAGGCGCTTGGCTTCCTGCCAGGTGAAGATCATGCGGTGGATCACGGTCAAATTGGAAAGCACCGCAATCACCCACAGCACCTCGGGCATCCTGTCGAACAGCGCTCCGATGATCATCAGCACCACTCGCTCCGGGCGTTCCATGAATCCGACTTTGCAGGTCGGAATCGAGTTCTCCGCGCGCGCCCGCGTGTAGCTGACCATGACGCAGCCCATCATCGCCACAGCCGTCAGAACCACGTACGAAGGCCGGTTGATGGAGCCGTACCAGACCAGCAATCCCACCAGCAGACCCAGATCCGAATAGCGGTCCAGAACGGAGTCGAAGAATCCGCCGAAGCGGGTTACCCGGTTGGTTTCGCGGGCCACGCGGCCGTCCACCATATCGAACAGCCCCGCGCCGATGATCACGGCTCCGGCCCAGCGGAACTGGCCCACCGCCAGCAGCCACGCCGCGCCGACGTTGATCAGCAGGCCCAGAAACGTCAGAACATTGGGATGAATACGCGACAGCGCCAGCCCGCGCACAATCAGCAGAATCACTTTGTTGCAGGCAATCCCGATGGCGCCGGTAAAAGTCACGTCCTTATTCTTGCTGGTCATCGTGCTGATGAATCGTCATCAGCTCGATGATTTCCATCTCGCGGACGCCGTCCGGTATCTGGATCCTGACGGTATCGCCCACCCGTTTTCCCAGCAGGCCGCGGCCGATCGGAGAACTGGTGGAAATCAGGCCCTTGGCCACGTCCACTTCCTCGCTGGTCACCAGCTTGTACCGGATGCGCTCCTCTTTCACCACGTCCAACACTATCACGGTCGAGCCCAGGCCCACACGGTCACGCGGAATTTGGGACATGTCGATCATGGAGATCTCGCGCAGACGCCCGGATACCTGCGCCAGCCGGGCGCTGACCCAGCTCTGCCGTTCCTTGGCGGCGTGATACTCGGCGTTTTCGCTTAGATCGCCGTGAGCGCGGGCCCTAAGGATCTCGCGCGGAAGCTCGACGCGCAACTCGATCTCCAGTGCGTTGATTTCCTCCTGGAGTTTCCGCTTGAGTTCTTCCATGCTCTTACGTAGCGATTATAGCGCTGTTACACATCGCTATATGCTCTGGCGCCACAGGCTGCGGCTGGATCTACGTTGGAGCCTACTTCGCCAACTCCCGGCGCATGGCGGCGAGCGAGGCCTGCATCCCATCCGCGCTGTTCCACAGCGCTCCGCCCTCGCCTGGCTGGGTGATTTGAGCGAACAAGGGAACCAGCTCCGGATCGCGCCAGCCCCTGCGCGCCTCTTCAAGCATCAGCTCCACGGTGTGCTGGTGCGAGAAGGCAGGCTTGTACGGGCGCGCCGTGGTCAGAGCGTCGTAGATGTCGGCCACTTGCAGGATGCGCGCGAGCAGAGGAATCTCCTCCCCGCGCAGCCCGTCCGGATAGCCGCTGCCGTCCCAGCGTTCGTGATGGCTGCGGATGATGGGCAGCACCGGCGCCAGCGTTTTCATGGGCCGGCAGATTTCTTCCCCGCGGATGGTGTGCAGCCGCATGATTTG
>CAVXWB010000135.1:0-42288 GCA_963765185.1 Bryobacterales bacterium | reverse complement strand
AGGTGAGTAGCCCCGGGGAATCTCACCCCGAGCCTCTCTCAGAACCGTACTTGAACCTCTCAGCTCATACGGCTCCCGCCATGGAGCCTCGCCGCACACCCATCTGCCAGTGCGCCCACAACTTCGGATCGCGTCTCGAGATACGCGCGACCCAATGCGTCGCCCTCCGCAGATGGCCTGCGCAGCTTCTTATATTTCCGCTCCCCCCACGGGCTAGGGGGGGGATCGATCCAGTTGCCGCATCGGCGGATAGAGCGCCGACCTGTAAAACCGCCCGTAATACTGAAGCCAACCTCGAATGATCGGGTTGAACATCCGCGACAGATCTTCGATCGACTTGTCACTGCGCAGATGCAGGTTCCAGCTTCGAATCTCCGCCCGAATCGCTTTCACCGCCTTGTCGGAAACTGCCGGACTGAAATTGATGAAGTACTTCCCTTTGCGATTCTTCGATCTCCGCGGCCGAAATGTGTAGCCCAGAAAATCGAACTTCTCGTTCGGATACGTCCTTCGCCGGTCCTCATCCTTGCAATAGACGATCTTCGTCTTCTCCGGATGAAGCTCCAGCCCGCACTCCTGCAAACGCGCGGCGATTGCCGCCCGAACCTCCTGAGCTTCCCCCTCCGTTCTGCAATGCACGATGGCATCATCGGCGTAACGCTCAAACGGCAACTTGCGGATACTGCTTCGCCATCCATCGATCAAACGCATAATGCAGAAACAGATTGGCTAACAGAGGGCTGATGACTCCGCCTTGCGGCGTGCCCTTCTCACGCGGGACCAACTGGCCGTCCTCCTCTTGCACCGGCGCTTTCAGCCAGCGCTCGATGTACAGCACCATCCACTGCTCCTTCGCGTGTTTCTTCACCGCCCGCATCAGCAGATCTTGCGGGATGTTGTCGAAGAAGCCCTTGATGTCCAGATCGAAGACCCAGTCATAGCGCCAGCATCTCTGCCGCGCCTGCCCCACTGCATCCAGCGCCGACTTCCCCGGGCGATACCCATAGGAATCCGGATGGAACAGCGGATCCACCTCCGGCTCCAGTCTCGACTTCACCACCTTTTGCGCGATCCGATCCGACACAGTCGGTATGCCCAGCTTCCTTTCCCCACCGTTTGCTTTCGGTATCTTCACCGTCCGCACCGGCGGCGGAAAGTAACTGCCCGACGACATCCGATTCCAGATCTTGTACAGGTTCCCTTTCAGGTCCCTTTCGAAGTCCGCAATCGTCTGCTCGTCGACCCCTGCCGCTCCATGGTTCGCTTTTACCCGTTTATACGCCTCCCAGACCTCCCACTTGGAAATACAAAACGGCTTTGCCTCACTCATCGGCTCCTCCCATTGCTGGTTGGCTCATTGAATTTGGCTCCATAACACAACCCCTTCGCTCCATCCCGTTTCCGGGACTTCATCGCTACTACGGGTTGTTCCGCCCCTGGGCTCCGCATCCGTACTCTCGCCCTCGTGGTTCTTCCACTTGAGCTTCTCCGTTTGCATCGGAGCCCAGGTTCCCACGTTCCGCTCAACCGCCTCTCGACAAGCTCAGGCCACCTTAATGCCGGATGCCGCTTCGGTCCGTAAACAGGCGCCGCCGAAGCTCGTCCCGCAGTAACGACTCCCTGCGGTTTCGACATCGTCCCTACGCTTTCGACACGTCATCAGTGGTTCCCTTGCGGTCCTCTTCTTGCCAGTCACCTGACCTGGTTCTTTCCAGGCCTTTTCCTCCTGTGCTCACGACCATGGCTTTTGACCACAGCCGCCGGAGGTGGTTTGGAACCTGCTCCTGTAAGCCGGTTCCGAGGGGCCTGCCCTCATCAGTCAAGCAGTTACACACATTGGGCCCTCCTCGGCCCTTTGCGCTCGTGGCGCACAGTCGTCCGCATAGCGAACCACCATCACATCGCCGTTCGCTATCTTCTTTCGCCATAGCTCCACCCACAGATCGAAAACGTAGTGCAGATAGATGTTTGCCAGCAGCGGCGAGATGACTGCCCCTTGTGGCGTTCCTATCTTTGTCTCCGACCACTCGCCGTCCTCGCTCACTCCCGCCTGGAGCCATTTCTGGATCAGACGCAAGATTCGCTGGTCGGCGATCCGGTGCCGGACCAACTGCATCGTCCATTCGTGACTCATCTGGTCGAAGAATCCTCGAATGTCCGCGTCCACAATCCAGTTCACTCGCTTGCGCTGGATGCCCACACTCAGCGCATCTAGCGCCTGGTGCGGGCTGCGTCCCGGACGAAACCCGTAGCTGAACCCCCGAAAGTCCGTCTCGTAGATCTCATTGAGAATGGTGACCACACACTGTTGAACAATCTTGTCCTCCAGCGCCGCAATCCCGATCGGGCGTTGCCGCCCGTCCGCCTTCGGTATGTAGATCCGTCTTGAGGGCTGCGCCCGATACGCTCCGCGATGAATCCGGTCTTTCAAGTCGGCGAGCCGATTCTCCAGACCCTCCTCGTACTGCTTCCACCTCACTCCGTCCACTCCCGGCGCAGCTTTCCGCTGCAATGCGAAAAAGCTGGCCCGCAGCAGGTCCGTCGTGACGTGATGCAGCAACGTGGTGAACTGTTCTTTCTTCCTTTCCCTGGCTGCTTGTCGCACACCCTTCAGGCCCTGGGACACACCTTTTCCGTCCTGTGCCGGTGGCGTGTGTGCCCGACTGGTGTTCTCCTTGGTTCGCGCCCTTCCCTCCCCAGACTCCGCCGCATTGGCCTGTTGTGCCTCCGCTTTGTTCGCCCGCTTCATCGGTACTATGGCGCGATCCGACTCCTCACCGCCGTTCATGCCGGTCTTGCGGCTATCGCCTTTTCCGGCCGGACTGCCTGGCTCCCCTTGACTTGGTTTGCCAGCAGCCAGCGATGAGGTCTCCCGGTTCTCGTGCATGCAGTTTCTCAGCGTGCCTGGGGTCTGCGACTACGTGGGACCGCCTCCGGACTCGCGCTTGCGCCCGGCAGTGTGTGGCCTTCCCCTTCTGTCCACAGGGTCGGCATCCCATTCAGATTTTACGAAGCTCAATACCCAGCCCGCTCCTTCCTCTGTCTACGCTTCGAACGCGGCCTCACGACCACATCCGCAAGACTCGAGGCCAGGATGGTTCGCTACTCCTTTCCTGTAGGACTCTTTCATTCCCTACTGCATGCCGGTTTATCCCGGCGCACGGACAGTATTCTCATTTCCGCCGGACCAGCGGACTGACATCAGACGACACCCGCGTCCGGCGGAAATGAGTATACTGTCCCAGGTTTTTGCGCCAGACGACTTTCCTAGGGTAAATACAGTAGGACGATAGGGTGAACCGCCTCGCTCTTCCTCTTAATCCTACTTTCCTGGCGCTGAAGAGTATGCAATGAACCGATATTTAGTTCCGTGTGGATATTCTGGTCCGGGATCTTCTTCATCGGAGCGGTAAGCTGCGCGCTGGGCTGGCTGCGAACACGGCATGCGCTGGCCGCGTGCAGGCGTGAACAGAAAGAACACGACCATTCCTCGCAATTCATCGCAGAAGAGCGCCACGTACTGAAGTTGATTGCGGAGGGTGCGTCGCTGAAGGAAGTGCTGGATGCGCTCACCGCGGGCATTGAGCGCATGGCGCCGGGTTGCTTTTGCTCGGTTCTTTTACTGGACGAGAGCAAGCGCCAGTTATGGGAGGGATCGGCCGGCGGTCTGCCTCCGGATTACATGCGCAAGGTGAACGGGCTCCCGATCGGGGCGGAAGTGGGATCCTGCGGTTCGGCGGCGTTTCTCAACCAGACGGTGATCGTAACCGACATCGCCACGGACCACCGTTGGGCGGCCGCGAAAGCCTTGCCGTTAGGCTTCGGCCTGCGCGCATGCTGGAGCGTGCCGATCCGCGATTCGAAGTACCAGGTTCTGGGCACGTTTGCGATGTATCATCGGCAGATCAGCGCGCCGGACTCGCGAGCACTGGGGGTGGTGGAAGCGGGAGCTCACCTCGCCGGAAATGCGATCGAGCGGCTGACGGCGGAGCAGAAACTGCGGGAGAGCGCGGAACGCCTCAAATTAGCCGAAGAGGCGGCTGGCTTCGGAGTTTGGGAACTCCAGGTTTCGGATCAATCCGTGATGTTGTCGGAGGGGGCCGCGGCAATGTGCGGCTTCGCCGGTGGGGCGCAGCGAAGAAGCGCAGCGGAAGCGAAGGCTTTGATTCATCCGGACGATTGGGAGGCCACTAGCGCGGCAGCGATGCGAGGGATCGCCGAGAAGGGAACCTTTCGCAACGAATTTCGGGCGATGAGGCCGGAAGGAACCTATCGGTGGTGCCGGATCGAAGGACGCGCAAAAGGCGTCGGATCCCTGCCGGAACGGGTCATCGGAGCGATCATCGACATCACCGAGGAAAAGGTGATGCTGGAGAAACTGCAAGAGAGCGCGGCCCGGCTGGAACTGGCGGAAGAAGTGGCGGGGTTCGGAGTCTGGGAGGTGAATCATGTCGCCGGCACCGTGACCATTTCGCGGGGAATGGCGCGGCTCCATGGGCGGCCCGAAGGAGCGCCCCTGCACATGAACCTGGATGATTGGAATGCCGCGAACGACCCGGCGCAGGTGGCTGCCGTTTACGAAGCGGCGGCCAGATGCCGCGCCAACAACGGAAATTTTTACGCTGAATTCCGTATCGTCCTGCCGGATGGCTCGATTCGCTGGCATCGCGCACAGGGTCACGATGAGGTTGTCGGGGGCCAGCTGATCCGGACCACCGGCGCCACCATCAATATCACGGAACATAAGGACATCCTACGGTCCTTGGAATTGGCGCTGATCCGAGCCGAGGCAGCGGCCCAGGCCAAGAGCGAATTTCTGGCCAATATGAGCCACGAAATCCGCACTCCCATGAACGGCGTGATCGGCATGACGGGCGTGCTGCTGGACACGGACCTGACGCCGGAGCAGCGGGATTTTGCCGAGACGGTGAGAAAATCCGGCGAAGCATTACTGGCGATCATCAACGATATTCTCGATTTTTCCAAGATCGAGGCCGGGAAAATGGAAATCGAGGCGATCTCATTCGACCTTCGCCTGGTGCTCGAAGAGGTCGCGGAGATGATGGCTCCCAGGGCTGCGGAGAAGGGCCTCGATCTGGTGGTGGATTACCCGGCGGGAAGTCCCCGGTTGTTCGTGGGAGACGGCGACAGAATCCGCCAGGTGGTGACGAACCTGATGGGAAACGCGATCAAGTTCACCAACGCGGGTCATGTGCTGGTGGCCGCGGAGAGCGTGGAGGCGGAGGGCGCCGGCGCGGACGTGAAGATCACCATCACCGATACAGGCATCGGCATCGCACCGGAAAAAATCAATCTGCTGTTCCAACAGTTCAGCCAGGCCGATAGCTCCACCACGCGCCGCTACGGGGGAACGGGGCTGGGATTGGCCATCTCCAAGAAGCTGGTGGAGCTGATGGGCGGATCGATCCATGTCGAGAGCGAAGAGGGAGCGGGGTCGACCTTCTGGTTTTCTCTGCGGATGCCGCTGGCGGCTTCCACCGCGGTTGGCCCGGTCCATTCCGCCAGCCTGCGCGGGCTGCGAGTTTTGATTGTCGACGATATTGAAGTGAACCGCCGCGTGGTGCACGAGCAAATCTCCAGTTGGGGGATGCGCAACGGAAGCTATGCCTCGGCCGAGGAAGCGCTCCAGGCGATTCGTGAGGCGCAGGCAGCGGGAGATCCCTTCGATCTGGCGATCGCGGACTATCAGATGCCGGGCACGGACGGAGCTACGCTGGCGGCAGCCATTAAAGCCGATGCGGCGCTGAGCGGCATGGTGTTCATCCTGCTGACGTCCATCGACCACTGGAGGGAGCTCCGGGGACTGGAAGGCACCAGCGTGGATGCGTGTCTGGTAAAGCCGGTGCGGCACGCGAAGCTGATGGAGACGCTGGCCACGGCGTGGGCCAAGAAGCATCCTTTGCTAACCGAGGTGCCGGCGCGAACCGAGCCACCTAGAGCCGAGCTGGCGAGATCTCGAACGGGCGCGCGGACTTCGCCGGCGCGAAGCTCAATCACCGCGCTCAGCCGGCACCTGGAGCATTCGGGCGGCGGCTCCGAGGTGCGCGCTCTGGTGGTGGAAGATAATCGCGTCAATCAAAAAGTGGCGCTGACGATCCTGGGAAAACTGGGGATTCGCGTGGATCTGGCGAGCGACGGGCGGGAGGGAGTGGAGATGCTGAAGCGCCTGCCTTACGACATCGTGTTCATCGATTGCCAGATGCCGGTGATGGACGGCTTTGAGGCGGTGGTAGAGGTCCGCAAGGCAGCGGGTCCCAACCAGCGCGTGGCCATCGTGGCCATGACCGCGGACGCCATGCAGGAAAGCCGGGAGCGGTGCATCGCGTCCGGGATGGACGACTACATCACCAAGCCCGTGAAACAGGCGGATTTCCTCCACGCCCTGGAGCGCTGGCTCCCGGATCGCGCCGGGGCCGCTTCTTCTCCGGGCATCACTACCGAAGGCTGATAGATTCCGGGTCTGGTCTCGGACACCCAGGCTGTGCCTTGCAGGTTGACGCTGGGAGCGGCTGCGGGGTAGGGTGGGTTTGAAGAAGGACGGAAAAGGGAGGCCCCGTGGCGATTGACCTAAAGCCTGAACAGCAACGCGTGATCGATCTGGCGGTCGGATCGGGTGCTTATCGGAACGCCGCCGAGGTCCTCGATCAGGCATTCGAAATCATTCGCGAGCAACTCGATCTGGAAGACTGGATGCTTGAAAGGCGCGAGGCAGTGGCCGCGCACATCGGGAAGGGGTTTGCTCAGGCCGAGCGCGGCGAATTGATCGACGGAGACGCCGCGATAGAGACGCTGCGGAAGCGGCGCTCGGATCGGCTGAAGCTGCAAGGATGAATGCTGACTTCCGGCTCACCCTCCAGGCGACGGAAGATCTTGATGCTATCTGGTGGTTCATTGCGGCCGACAACCGGGAAGCTGCCGACCGCGTGGAAATGGAGATCGTGGCCACCTGCCGCCGTCTGGCTCAACACCCCCGGATGGGAACCAAGCGGCAGGATATAACGCCGCTGCCGGTGCGCTTCTGGACTGTCGCGAAATTCCCGAACTACGTGATCGTCTACCGCCCTGAGACCTCGCCGTTAGAGGTAGTCGCGGTGTTACACGGAAAGCGCGACCTGAAAGAGCTTCTTGAAAGGCAGTCCTAAACAATTCGCTTCCAGCGCTTGAACGCGTTCACATCGTCCGGCGATAGAGCGAACCATTCGCCTTCTCCACGCTTATCAGCGAATCGCCTGTGCCAGTACGCTTCGATGCCTGCGGGGTCGTCCGTTTCAATGCTATGAACCGTCTTCGGCGGAACTGGAACCTTGATGGCAAGCTCGCTTGCTCGGCGGCCGATGGATTTGGTGTGGCCGATTTTGTAATGAGGTCCGGACTTCATGAGATAAACGAACCCGGTCACAACTTTCGCTTCACGTTGCTTTTCCGTTGATGCCCGCGCCGGATTATTCTCCTGTCCGACGCAGAGCGCAAGGACATCCTCGAATCCCGGGGCTTTGCGACAGTATGCGGCGATTGCCGCCAGCAGTTTTGGCTTTCCACCGAATCGGTTAAACGCAGAGTGGTTGGGGAAGGTCGTGTCGCTTCTTGCCTTGCGCCGAATTTCTCCCTCGACCGGGAGCCTTCCCAACTCTCTTGCAAACTCGATGTACTTTTCGAGGAGGATTTGGTCGCTCGTTTTCGCTTGGAACGCGTTCGGAGCGTAGCCGGCCTCGACCAACGCATCGCCCCAGCGGAGCCAACGGTGTGGGTACCAATCCGACTTCCTTACCGCTGCGGCGCGTTCGAAAGCCTGCACTCCTGGAGCGCGGCCGCTGTTGTCGAGTGCAAGACGTTTGATCTCTTCCAAGATCTGTTGCCTATCCATTCGAATCCTTTAAGCTTCGAAAAAGTCGCGGGCGGCGGCGGCTGTCGAGCGAATGTCGTCTTCGGAATGCGCGGCGGAGACGAAGCCGGCTTCGAATTGCGAAGGCGCGATGTAGACGCCGCGATCCAGGAGGAAATGGAAGAATCGCGCGAAGCGGGCGGTGTCGGATTTCTTGGCCGAGTCCCAATCGGCGACGGGATCGGGAGTGAAGAAAAACGTGAACATGGAACCGACGCGATTGATGGTGACGCCGGGCGGCACCCATTCGGTCAACTGCGCGGCGCGGGCTTCGAGCCGATCGTAGATTTCCGGATGCGCGCTGAGGTAGCGCAGCATGGCCAGTCCGGCGGCGACCGCCAGAGGATTGCCGGAGAGCGTTCCGGCCTGATAGACCGGGCCCAGGGGCGCGATCTTGCGCATGACGTCCGCGCGGCCGCCGTAGGCTCCGATGGGCAGGCCTCCGCCGATGATTTTGCCGAGCGTGGTGAGATCCGGGCGGATGCCGTAGAGCTGTTGCGCGCCGCCGAGGGCCACGCGGAATCCGGTCATGACTTCGTCGAAGATCAGCAGCGCTCCATGGCGCGTCGCGATCTCGCCGCAGAGCCTCGAGAAATCCGGGCGCCGGAGGCACGCAGCCCATGTTGCCGACGACGGGCTCGACGATGATGGCGGCGATTTCGGCGCCGCGCTGCGGCGAAGGCGGCCTCGACGGCGGCGATGGAGTTGAAGGGCAGGGCAATGGTGGTTGCGGCGAAGGCTCGCGGGACGCCGGCGGTGTCGGCGATGCCCAGAGTGGCCATGCCGGAGCCGGCCTTGACCAGAAGCGAATCGACGTGGCCGTGATAGCAGCCTTCGAACTTGATGGTGAGGTCGCGGCCGGTGAAGCCGCGCGCCAGGCGCAGGGCGCTCATGGTGGCCTCGGTTCCGGAGTTGACCAGGCGCACCATTTCCATGGACGGAACGATTTGGGAGATGAGCTCGGCGAGCTCGACTTCGCCGAGCGTGGGCGCGCCGAAGCTGGTGCCGGTTTCGAGAACCTCGCGAATGGCGTCGATGACTTGCGGCGGGCGATGGCCCAGCAGCAGCGGGCCCCAGGAGCCGACGTAATCGATGTAGGAATTGCCGTCGGCGTCGAAGATGCGCGAGCCCAGGCCGGACTCGATGAAGAGAGGCGTGCCGCCGACGCCGCGGAAGGCTCGGACGGGGGAGTTGACGCCGCCGGGAATTACCTTTTGGGCGCGCGCGAACAGGGCTTCGGATTTAGGGGCCTTCATGATGCGAGTTCGATCAGGGAGTGACGCGCGAGCTTTCCGGAATCACGCGAACTTCCGGAATGACACGATCGAGGAAAAATTGCATGACGGCTTCGTGGACGCCGCCGTTGAGACTGCGCAGCAGGCGGTTTCTGAGCCCGAGATAGGATTGCGTGCCGGCGAACAGATCCTGCATGAGATCGCGGAAGCGCTGGCTGCGCTGCATGAAATGGACCATGCGCTGGGGCACGCTGCGGAAAGCGAAATTACCCAGGAAAACGCGCTTGGCCAGCATGGCCGCGAACTCCAGATCGTGAGTGAACTCGCGCGACACCATGGTGCGATAGGCGGCGGCCTTTTCGAGGATGCAGTGGGCGTCGTTGAGAATCACGCGGCTGGCCAGGTCGCCGGAGCGCATGGCGTAATAAATTCCCTCCCCGGTGATGGGATCGACCATGCCGGCGGCGTCGCCGACGGCCATCCAGCCATTGCCGGAGACGCGATTCCTGCGCCATCCGCCGGATTCGAGCGAGGGCAGCATATGGCTGTAAAAGGTCGCGCCTTTGCGGGGGATGCCGCGCTGCTCCATGTAAGCTTCCAGGCGCGCGCGCAGCTTTTGAGCCGGCTCGCCCTTGCCGCAAATACCTACGGAAAGATGGCCGCAGCGGGGGAACACCCAGATGTAGCCTTCCAGGCGAGGGAGGAATTGGATGTCGATGCGCTCCTGGGAAGCGGGGACGTAATAGCCCAGGGCGCTCATGGTATCGGCGGCGCTCCACTCGGTGCCGACGTCGCGCAGAGGGTTGCGCGCGCCGGTGGCCACGATGCAATAATCGGCCTCGGCGGTGCCGTGGCGGGTGCGCAGACGCCAGCCGCGATCATGGCGCTCAATTTGGAGAACGCGGGTTTGCTCGATGGCGGCGCCGGCGTGCTCGGCGCGTTCGAGCAGCATGCGATTCAGGTCGAAGCGGGAATAGATCACTACCGGATGGGCCAGATCCATGCGGGCCTCGCCGGATTTGGGCGCGCCGATCACGGTCTGATGCACCAGCTTCTTGGGGCAGGAATTGTCGAGCAGAAAAGGATATTCGCTGTAGGCCTTATAGGTGAGACCTCCGCCGCAGGGCTTCTCCCAGGCGAGCTTCTCGTCGAACAGGAGGGTTTTCAATCCGGCTTGCGCCAGCCGTTCCGCGGCGAAGGCGCCAGCGGGGCCGCCGCCCAAAACAGCAACGGTCTTCATTGTTTGGGCTCGGTCATTGCTTGGGATTCACGGGCGGATGCCCGGCGGGAAGCTGGGTCTGGCCGTTTCCGGATTGTCCCGGCGTCGCGCCAACAGAGGGGTGGCCGGCGGGAAGCGGCTGGTCCGACGCTCCCGCGGGAAGCTGCGCATGCGGAGCGCCACGATCGGTGACCACCCACTTGTCGCCCTTGCGGGCCAGCGTGTAGGGCATTTGCATGCCGCCTTGGCCGCCTTTGGGGACAAACGAGACGGTGGCGCGAGCTTCATCGCGATTAAAAGTGACGGAGGGGACCTCGATCTTCATTGAACTCAGATCCACGCCGGTCTTGGCCTGGCGCGCCTGGAGATCCTCCACCACCGCCTGGCGAATCGCATCCGGGTTCTGAATATCTTTCTTCGAACACGATTCCTGGAGCAGAGCCGCCAGGAGCAGCGCGGCCGATAGGAACAAGAGTCGTTGCACATGACGATTATACTCGTGAGCACGGAACTGGTGTGGCGTACTCGTTCGCACCCCAAGGGGCGGCGCACTGCGATAGGCTATTACCTTATGACCATTCGCATTCCTACTTCCGATAGCGAGTTTTCCGGGTACATGGCGCTGCCGCGCAAAGGGCGCGGTCCCGGAGTGGTGGTGTTGCAGGAGATTTTCGGCGTCAACGCCAGCATCCGCAAGACCTGCGACTGGCTGGCATCGAGGCAATTCACGGTGCTGGCTCCGGATCTTTACTGGCGCACGAATCCGGGCATGGAACTGGCCGAGACCGATTATGAAGGCGCGCGCGCGATCCGCTCCAAGACCGACGATAACGTGGCTTCCGGCGACGCCTCCGCGGCGATCGAGTTTCTGCGCAAGCACGAAGCCTGCACGGGCAAAGTGGGCGTGGTGGGGTATTGCTGGGGCGGCCTGATCTCCTACCTGACGGCGGTGCGCCACAAGCCGGATGCGGCGGTGAGCTATTACGGCGTCGGGATCGACAAGAAGCTGGACCTGGCGAAGAATCTTTCCTGCCCGCTGATGCTGCACTACGGCGGTCTCGACCAGTTCGCCGGACCGGACGTAGCCAAACTTGTGCGCGAGACCTTCCAGGACGACCCCAGGGTGGCCGTGTGGGAATATCCGAAAGCGGGTCACGCGTTCGCGCGGCCGGGCGGAGCGCATTTCGAGGCTGCCTCGGCCGACCTGGCGGACATGCGCTCGCTCTCATTTCTTATCGAGCATTTGTTCGGGCAGCGTGACTAAGTCGGTCACTTCAGAAGATACACTAACGTATTTCCGTTTGTGGGGCGGACGCCCTCGTCCCGCACAAGCCGGCCGGGGGCCGGCGCGGTCCAGGGGGACCGCCCCACCTTGCTTTGGCGCATTTGCGAACGGGAGCACTAAGCATTATTGGCCGCCGATGAACCCGGATGAACACGGATTCAAAGGCGCAAAGGCCTTTGTTTTCGATGTGCGTCGATCCGCGCTTATCAGCGGCCAACCGCCGATCGCCGTGGCGTTCGGTTGGCGGGCTCCGTGGTATACTTAAGAAGTCTCAGTTTCGGCATCTTCGCATCAGTCCGGTCCGTCCGCCCTCGTCCGATCCTGCCCCGATTCACCGCTAGTAAACCATTAAGGGAATAAGAATGAAGAATATTTTTGTAGGAAACCTCAGCTTCGGTGCCACCGAAGATGCGGTACGGTCTCTGTTCGAGGCGTATGGACCCGTCGAGCGCGTCAGTGTCGTTACGGATCGCGATACCGGCCAGGCAAGAGGGTTTGGATTTGTGGAGATGAGCGCCAATGCGGATGCGGATCGCGCGATCTCCGAGCTGAACGGCCGGGAGCTGGATGGCAGAGCTCTGAATGTGAACGAAGCCCGTCCGAAAACGGATCGTGGATCCGGCGGCGGCGGCGGGGCCAGCGGCGTAATAGTCGCTGGTAAGCATTCCTCGCGGCCGCTTGAGCAACCGCTCTTGCGGCCGCAAGAAGTCCGGAAAACAAAATGACACTCACCGTGAAACTTACCTCGAAGGAGCTGGAACTGTTATGCGGTCTGGCGTCCCATCAGCTCTTCCACAGAGAGTTCATTGATGCCAGGCTGCCCGGTTTTGAATCCAACGCAGCGGAATTAAGCCTTGGTAAACATTTGGTTGAACGTCTTCGAAGCATGACGGATCGGGGCAAGCGGTTGCCGCTTCCAAGAAGGAACGGAGCCGCCGCCTGATAAATTCGCAGCCCATTGCCGTGGAAGGAAGCCGGGCGCGGCCGATAAGGTTGCAAGATGCCCTTTAATCAAATTATTCCGAGGCCATTCACATCCGAATCGGTTCAGATGTACGCGCCTGTGGCTTCGGGAGTGTATGGAATCTCGAATGCGCGCGAATGGATTTACATCGGTGAGACCGCGGACATACAAGGCGCGCTCCTGGCTCAAATTCAGGACCCTTCGACAACGGTCAACCAACACGCACCCACCGGTTTTGTGTACGAGGTTTGCGATCAAGGCCGGCGGCCGGCCCGTCAGGATCGACTGGTTTTTGAATATGGACCGGCTTGCAATCGAAATTCAGCGCGGTATCCGTGAAAAATTTGAAGGGAGCACAGCGATGCAGTATATTCTCACCGGATTCACGCAGGACTTGGGATTCCGGGTGTTTGCATTTGAACGCATCGGCGACGACAGGCTCCGGACCAGATTTACGGTCAGGGCAGATCTAGCTCTGATACGGAGATATGGAATCCGGCTGCAGGACTTGCCGCTAATGTGCCGGGGGCTCCTGGACCGGGCCGCCGAGGGCGATGAGAAGCGCACATTGATCTTCACCGAAGACGAGATGAGCCTTTTCGAGAAAAACAGCCTGGCGGCACGAGAACTGGCCGCGCAGAAGAAAAGGCCGCCGCGCAGGCCTCCCAGCGAAAATCTCGGCGCCGCCTGGCGAGCTCCCCAGCCATAACGGGCGTCGCGGCACAGTTCAGACTACCCCGCTCAGCGCCTTACTTGACTTCGAAATCGGTGGTGCGCTGGACCGATTTTCCGGCTCCATCCGTGGCTGTCACCTGCAATCGGTACGGGCCGGGAGCAAGCGAGGCAATGGGCGCATTCAGCCCTACCGGGACCGTGGTTTTTCCGGCCGCGAGGCGATCGAGTTTCATCGAGCCGCCGTCCCAGCGCGGTTCCCCGGTCTTGCCGTCCAGAATGCGCACCTCAATTACTCCCCCGCTCGCCGCTTCATCCAGGTAAACCTCGAAATAGCAGAACGCCTGCTCGGTTTTGGCGAACACGTTCGAGCCGGCGGGAGTTAATTGCATGCCGCCGACTACCAGCGGCGTGCGCTCCTCAAATAACGCGGCGCCCGCATCGCTCATCTTGTGAATTTCCCTGCCGAAAGCCACGCCGCTCAAGGCCAACTGTCCCGGCTGGTGCGGCTCGACGACAAGAGGCTGCTCCAGTTTCCCGAAGCTCTCGCCGCCGGAGCTGAATACGACCGTGAATTGGTACTGTCCCGATGCGATTTTGAACTCTTTTTCGTAATGCAGGGGTCGCAGCTTCCACTGCTGCATCTCGGCGTCGTCCAGATCCAAGGTCACGGTATCGTTGAAGCGCGCGCCGGTCGAGCTTTCGCCGGCGCCTTGCGCCGTGGTCGCGATCCCCAGGACGTTGATCTCGGCATGATAGGCATCCTTCTTATGCTCGAACTTGACCGCTTCAGGCGGGATCTCCATCGCGACGTCGACCCGCGCGGTATTGGGACCCACATAGAAAAACGGAAGCTGCATGGACGCGGTCAGGTTGCCGGCCTGGGCCGAGGTGGCGCGACTCTCGAGGCGGGTTTCAGATGAGGCGGCGGTGAGCAGATCCTGGGCCTTCCCGGTGCAATAGCTGGAGCGCGCTCGGACCGTGGTTCCGGCGCGGTCCACCTTCACGCGCAGCGTATGGCAGGAGCCTTCCTTCGATTCCGCCGGGGTGTAGCCGAGGACGTAATATCCTTCCTGTTCCTGCCCGATCTTCTGCAATCCATCCGGCAGCTCGCCGGCATTGCGGATGACGAAGCCTCCGGTGCCGGTGGCCATCGCAAACAGAACCTGCTGGCTGGCGCCGCCGGGATCGAGCGCCGCGCTCGGATCGGCGTTGGCTGCCCCGCGGCCCGGCCCCCGGCCGGTTCGCAAACCGTCGCCTTCTTCGCCGAGCATGGCGCCGAATCCTCTTCCACGGCCGCCGCCTCCATTCTCGGCGGAGTATCTGGGGGACAGGGAAGCATCGCGGACGTCGATGGGATACACGGCGACGTTGGATTTATTGCAGGCCTCAATCGCCGCCTGGAGCGCCGTCTTTTGCTCATTGGACACGGTGAGGTTCCCGGTCAACAGAACCATGGTCTTCCGCCCGGGTACCGGGCCCAGGTCGAGCGCCAACTTTTCCAGAGAGCGGAACTTTTCGCGGCCGCTGAGTTCGGTGGATGCGCTGGTTCCAGTAGTCGCGCCGTTGAAGGAAGCCGCGGCGGATTTCTCAAGCGCCTCTTTCAACCGCCCGGCGTTTCCTGTGAAGCCCTGCACGATGCGGAAGCCGCCGCTAAAAACGGCCAAGGCCATCTGGCGCTCAGGGCCGGTATTCGCATCGATGAAACTTGCCGCTGCCTGGCGCGCACGAATCTGATCGCCCGCGTCCATGTCGGCGTAGTCGAAGACCAAAACCAGGTAACTGGTGCGCGGGGCCGCGGATGCCGCCGCGGTTGACTCCAAACTGAAGCTCTGGATGGTCTGCTCCTTGTTGTCTTCCCAGACGCGGAAGTCCTTGGCAGTCAGATCGCGAACGTACTCTCCCTTTTTGCCGGTGACCACGGCGTCGACCAGCACCACTCTGGTCTCGCTCTGGATCACCACCGGCGGCTGCGCCCAAAGGGAGGCTGCGGAGAACAGGCAGAACAGGATTCGTTGCGGCGGACTCACTGGATGTCGAAGTCGGCTGTCCGCTTGGCTGACTGGCCGGCGGAATCCGCCGCGGTTACTTCCAGCCGATAGGAGCCGGGACCCAGTTTCGATACCGGCATCCTTTCGGCGAGAGGGATCACGGAGTTGCCCAACGGCGGCGGCGGCTCCAGCCGGACCAGCCCGGTGTTGGCCTTCTCTTCACCGGTCTTGCGGTCGAGAACGCGCATCTGG
Organism: Bryobacterales bacterium; assembly: GCA_963765185.1. Classification (GTDB taxonomy): domain Bacteria; phylum Acidobacteriota; class Terriglobia; order Bryobacterales; family Bryobacteraceae; genus Palsa-187. The sequence continues at coordinate 26,767 of CAVXWB010000135.1, read as the reverse complement.
AGCCCCACCGCCGGCGGATTCTTGTTATCGGCCGAGGCGAGCAGCGGCTCATACAATTCGACGTATAAAATTGCGAGGTCGGACTTGGCGAAGGTGGAACTGCCCGTGGGCACCACCTGAACGGCATCGGCGATCAGCGGCTTCTTATCCTCGATCAGGGCCGCGTCCAGCGCCGCGCCCATCTCCGCGGTGCGGTGGTATTCCTTGCTGAGCGCGAGACCGCTCACCGCGAATTGATCGGATTTAAAGGAATCGACTTCGAGCGGCATCTCCAGCTTTCCAAAGTTGTCGCCGCCTTCGCTGAAGACCAGCTTGAAGGTATATTTGCCGGAGGCGATGTCGAACTGGTTTTCGTAATGCAGAGGCTGCTTCTTGGCCAGATCGGCTTCTTCTTTGCTGGCATAATCCAACCGGAGGACATCGCTGAAGCGAGCCGCCACGGTGCCTTCGGGCGTGTAGGCGACTCCCAGAAAGTTCACCTCGGCATGCTGAGCGTCCTTCTTCTTTTCGAACTTGAGCCCGGTGGCGGGAAACTCCATGGCGACGTTCACTCGCGCGACGTTGGGTGAATCAAAGAAGAAGGGCAGCCGCATGCTGGCGCTTTGCGGTCCCGCCTGCGCGAGCGGCCCCGCCTGCCCGGCCGCGATCTTGGCTTCGAGCGTCTTCTCCACCGGATTGCCCGACAGCACGTCCATCGGCTTGGCGCTGCAATAGCCCGTGCGCGCGCGCACTTCGGTGCCGCCGCGGTCCACCTTCACGTGCAGGACGTGGCAGCTTCCCTGCCGGGCGTCCGGCGGCGTGTAGCCCAGAAGATAGTACTGGTTCTGCTCCTTCCCGATTTTCTGCAATCCGCCCAGAAGATCGTTGCTGTCGTGGATCACGAAGCCGCCGGTGCCGTCGGCGAGCAGGAACATGATCTGCTGATTGGGAGTGGCAGTGTCGGGAACCTTCGGAATCAGATTGCGGGTGGCGCAAGCCGCCGACGTGTTGGAATTCGGCATTTGAGCAATGGGTGCGCCGTTGGGAGTGGTGGTGGCAGTCGGGCAAGCTCCGGCCCCTGGCAGGTTCGCGCCAGCCCCGGCCGGCGCTGCCGATCCGCCGCGGCCTGTTGTAGATGTCGAGTTACCGCCGGTGCTCGGCGTCGATCCGGACGAGGGGCGCGATCCGCCGCCTGATGCGCCGGTCCCTCCGGCGGCGCCTCCCGAGGCTCCGCCGCCGCCTTTGGCTTGCGCCGCAAACGGAGGAGCTGGAACGAACGCGACGGTTTTGAACACAGAATCACGCGAAGCCTGTGGCGCTGCTTGGGGCCGCAAACTCCTGGGAGCTTGGAGCGATGCCTTTCCGAATCCTCCCGTGCTCAATCCGCGCACGTCGACGGGATAGATGGCGACGTTAGCTTTATTGCATTCGTTGATGGTGGCCGTCGCCTCCGAGACCCGCTCCGAGCTGAGCGTGAACCCCGCGGTGAACAACACCAGAATCTTGCGGCCCGGGATAGATCCCAGACCCTTGGCAACCGTGCGCAAACTCTCGAGCATGGCGGTTACCGCGAAATCCGCGGCCGCGGGGGAAGCGCCGACGGCGGTGGTTGAAATCGCCGCGAACTGAATGCCGTTGACCACGGCCTTCAGGCGTTCCGCGTCGGCGGTGAATTTCTGCTCCACTTTCACCGCGCCTCCGTAATTCACGACCTCCATCATGCGGTCGGGTCCGGCGTTGGTGTCGATGAACTTGGCCGCGGCTTGCCGCGCTACCGCTTGATCGCCCGTATTCATGCTGGTGTTGTCGAACAGCAGCACCAGGTAGTGCGTTCTCCCGGAGCCGTTGGCAGGGTCGGCTTCAAAGGAGAAGCTGTTGATGGGTTGTTCCTTGCCATCCTCCTGGACGCGAAAATCCTTGGCCTTCAGATCCGTAATGTAATTGCCCTTCTTGTCCGTCACGATGGCGTCGACCAGCACCTGCCTGGTCTCGGTCTGGATCAGGAGCCCTGGGTCGGCCGGGGCCTGCTGCGGTTGAGGAGGCTGCTGGGCGTGCAGCAAACCGGCGGCGCTAAATATCGCGCCAAACATGAGCACAAACGTCCGGGCAAAGACTGTCAGGCGAACGTTCATAAGCGCATCTCCTTCATTCGGGTATATCCGTCTCCAACAGGATTCTGAAAAAAACTTCCTGGCCGCCGATACACACGGATGAACGCGGATTCGCGGGGCGCGAGGTCCCTGTCAATCGGTGTTCATCCGTGTTCATCGGCGGCCCATTTTACCTAAGGTTTTTTAGCAGCCTGTTAAGGAACCTGCACGGTTCCGTTGCGGGCCGCCATTTGCTGTCCTTCCGCGTCGCGCACTACCACACGGATGGTATAACTTCCGGGGGTGACATCGAAGTTGGTCCTGAGCGTGAGTCCGGACGTATCCAGCAGCGCCAGCGTTTGGGCCCGCAAATTCATGTCCACGGTTCTCTGAATCCCGCGCACAAAGTTTCCGTTGCGGTCGAACAGCCCGGCCACCAGCGTCAGCGTGTTCTTACTGCGGTCCGAGTCCTTGCGGAAGCGAAGATTCTTCACTTCGACCCGGGAGATCACGGAAATTTGCGCATTTACCGGCGAGGACTTGAAGAATTGAAGTTTCAAATCCACGGGAATATCCTGAATTTCGTCCCGGGAAAAGACCGCTTCGCGGATATCCTCCTGGACGGCTTCGTTGGGGTCTTTGGGACGCTTGGGCGCATAGTAAGCGCGCCGCGACTGGAGCGTCAGGCCGGCCGAATTCTGAAGCGTCACCTTCAACGAATGCATGTTGCCGTCGTACTTCATGTCCCCCGGCGAAAATCCCAGGACATACACAAACTCCGGCTGCTTGGTGATTTGATCCAGACCCTCTTTGAGGCCGTTGTCGAAATGAAAGAAAGAGCCGCCGGTGCCGGAGGCAAGCTCCTCCAGAATGTTCTGCTGGGCGAGCCGGCTGGCGGACGCGTAGTTCGACACGGCCGTCTGGTTGGAGGTGTTGGAACTCCCCCTGCTGCTGGCGTTGCCGCCCGGAATCGCGGTGTACACGCCGGTAGCATCCAGGGTGTTGATGGTGATGTTGTTGCGAATGGCCCGGTCCAGTAATTCCTCCTCCTCCGGCCTGAGGTCGTCGCCGGGAAGCAGAAATCCCGGCGAGATCAGCACGATGCTGCGGCTTCCCGGACTCGCGGTCATGCGCTGCAGCAGATTCTTCAGCACGTCCATGGCGCGGTTGGTCTCGGTTTCCCCGATCGACAGCGCCGAAATCGCAGTCGTGTTGACAATGGCAGCATACGCCGAGGGAGTGGTGCCGTTGAGCGACTGCTGGCACGTCATCGCGTCGTTTTCGGCAATCAGCAATGCGTTCTGGTCCTGCTTATTCACGATTAAATCGGCCATGTAAAAGGTCATGTGGGGACAATCGCCGTTGGAGCTGGGAGTCCGCATGTTGGGCTGAATCCGATTCAGCGCATCCTGCAGCTGGTTGCGATCGTCGGTGAAATCCTGCTGCCCGATGCCGGAGGTGGTGAAAATTGCCGCGCGGGTGATCGCATCCATGGTCTGATCGAGGTGCTGGGTGGTAGCCACGCGCATGCGCGCAATGTCGCCCGGGTCCAGATGCACATCGTCAAAGAGATAGGCGATGAAGCGCTGCGGGATGGGAGCACCCTCCCCCCCGGCCTGGCCCGGCAAGTTCACGTCGATCGCCTTCACTGCGGGGATCGAAGGCGTGCCCGCCTTCTCAACGGTGAATCGCGAGATAATTTGCGGCTTGCCCTTGTCGAAGAGTTGGAAATCCTCCTTGTGGAGCGTCCCGATAGCGTGCCCCTGCTTGTCGCGCACCACCACGGGGACCTGCACCAGGAAAGCGCGCGTGCTGAAGGTCGCGGCCGCGTCGTGGGTGCTCATCTCTGGTTGATTTTGGGGCTGATTGGGGGCTTGCGCCGGAGCTTGCGCCGGAGGGGTTGGCGGAATGCTCTGCGCGGGTGGGGCTGGCGGCGCATCCTGCGCAAAGGCAATTCCACCGCAAAAAGCGAGCACGAGCGGAAGTCTTTGAAGGCGCATATCGGCCCTATTCTACAACTTCCGCGCGGCGGACGGGTTGGCCGAATGGCTACTTTTCGGGCCGGCGAGGGTTTATCCAGCTACAATTTTCTTGCGAAGATGGCGTAATCCAGACCACCAAATAAGGCGTCGCGCACGCCGGCGGGCAGGTCGTTGAGCGCGGGAATCGATTCGGCGGCGGGCGCGAACCGCTCCACCTCGACGTTGCCCATCCCGGCTTCCTCCAGATAGAAGCCCAACAGCACCGGGGGGATCGGACGCGTGTGCGTGGGATCCAGGTAAAAATGCGTGGAGAAAATGGCCAGGCATTCCGGATTGGGCGTCTCAATCGCCGCCAGCGCTCCGGGCCTGAGTTTGGCCGCCAGCAGCCGCACCAGTGCGGGAACGCGTTCCGGCGGCAGATGTTCCACTACCTGGGAGCAAAAGACGCCTCCCAGCGACCGGTCCTCGGCGGCTGCGAGATAGGTGAACAAATCGGCTTGCTCGGCCGCCAGCCCCTTGTCGCGGCAGAGGGCGATGCATTCCTGGCTCTGATCGATACCGCGCGCGCGCAGGCCGGCTTCCCGCGCAGCCTCCAGAAACTCCCCGCGGCCGCAGCCTAGATCCAGAATTTCATGCGTGGCGATATCCTGTCCGGCGCCGGCAAAGCGGCCTGCATAGCGCTTCTGCCGCTCCCGAATCTTTTCCTCGGGTCCGCGGAAGGCGTCGGCGAAGCGCATCCAGTCGATGGGCATGGCGGCGGCGGGCGTTGGGGCGGGAGCTTGAGTGGTCGAGTCGTTTTCGGTGCGGGCCGCTGCCGTGGATGACGCCTGTTTCTGCCGGAGCACGCGCAGCTCCGTATAGATCAGGGCTTCGAATTCGCCGCGCATTTTGGCCAGATCCTGCCACAACCGCGCCTGCACGTCGACCACGTTGTTTCCCAGCGTGGCTTTGAAATCGTTGTGCTGGCTGAGCACCAGACCGCGAAACGCCTCCTCCATCAGCGTGACGCGGTGCTGGAACGCGCCCTGGAGTTCGGAGACGGTGCGCAGCAAGTGAATTTCGCTGGCATTGCGGCGCTCCTCGAATCCGGCGCGCCACTCGGTCCAATGCCGGCGGATATCCAGCAGCTCCTGGTTTTGTTGCTGGCCGACGGCGAGCGCGGCCAGGAAATCCTCGCGGAGCTGCTGCTCCCGCGCCAGCGTGCTCTCACGGAGTTCGCGTTGATGCACGGCGAGCGCGGCCATCCCACGGCTCAATTCGACCATGGCTTCCAGGCTTGCCTGCACACAGGTCATGGCGGCGCGATTGAACTCCACCTGCTCCCGCACATGCCAGTCCAGCATCCGCGCGATCAGCTTCTTAAATCCCTGCGCGATCGAATTCTTGAACCCCGGCGGGCGCGGATTCACGGTGCCGATGGCCGCCACCTTAGCCTCGGCGGCATCGCGGGCGTGGGCCAGAGGCATCAGATCCGGAGTGGGAAACCCCCCGATTCCGAACGATCCATTCGGCGCCACCGAACGCGCGCCGGTCCCGCACCGCTTGAATTACCGCCGCCAGCTCTTCATCGCCCACGTTTCGCGTTCCTCGAATATGAGGCAGTGATTTTGGTCGAGATGCCTCCGCGCGGAGCGAACTCGCCCACCAGCGTGGCTGAAACGGGCCGCGCCGCTTTCACCACGTCCTGAAGCATCCGGTTGACCACGTTTTCCTGAAAAATCCCCAGATTCCGGAACGCCAGAGTGTACATCTTCAGCGACTTCAATTCCAGGCACACGCGATCCGGCACGTAACGCAGCGTCAGCGTTCCGTGATCCGGCAGGCCGGTCTTGGGGCACACCGAGGTGAACTCCGGCATGACGATCTCGATCTCGTATCCGGTGCGGTATTGATTCGGCCAGGTCTCGATTTCCGGAAGCTCGGCGCGGACGCCGGCTTCGGCGTGCTTCATCGGTGTACTGCCGCTTTCATTGACTCGGATTTCTTTTGGCCCGTTCGATCTGGGCTGGTTCGGGCCGCGGCCGCCAAACCGCCTCGCGCCGCAGGCAAGCCGCGAGCAATCCCAGGAACTGGCCGACGTCGGTGACCACTCCCGACGCCTGGCCCGTGCCGCGGTCGCTGACCTTGGTCACCACCGCCGGATTGATGTCGACGCACACGAGCTTGACCCAGCTCGGCAGCATGTTGCCGGTGGCGATGGAGTGCAGCATGGAGCCCAGGCACAGCACCAGACCCGCGCCCTTGAGCTGCTCCGCGTAGGCGTCCTGCGCCTCGATTCATGTCGGTGATGGTGTCCGGCAGCGGACCGTCGTCGCGCAGGCTGCCGGCCAGCACGAACGGAACGCCCGCCTTGACGCATTCATACATCACGCCGCTGGTCAGCCGTCCGGATTCCACCGCCTTGGCGATGCCGCCGGCATGATAGATCGCGTTGATGGCGCGCATGTGGTTGCGATGCCCGTGCTCTTCCTGCCGCCCGTCGGTCTGGCGCACGCCGAGCGAAGTGCCCAGCAGCGCGCTCTCGATATCGTGCACGCCCAGCGCGTTTCCCGCCAGCAGTGCGCTGCACCCATCCGCCGCGAATCAACTCCGCCATCGCCGCGACGCCGCCGGTGTGCACCACCACCGGTCCCGCCACCATCACGATTTTCTTGTCCGTCGGCGCGGGCCTGCTCCATCAGCGTCGCGGTCTGGCGCACGGCGGTTTCCAGCTGCCGCTCCGACGAAACGCCGTTGCTCATGAACGCGAACGCCAGCCGGTCGCGCTCCTTCGATTCCGGAACCACGCGGATGCCGCGCATGCCCACCACCACCCGGTCGCCCTGGCGCAGATCGCGCAGCCTGCGGCAGACCGCGCGGCCGTCCTCCACCACGATCATCGCGTCCATGCGCTGGTTCTCGACTTCCACCCATTTGCCCGCATGCCGCACCTCGGTGCGATGGTTGGTGGTGGAATAAAAATCCTCCGGCGCGCAGCAATCCCGCTCCACCGTTTCGAGCGTGGCGTCCCCGGTGTCCACCGGCGAGCAGCCCGAGTCCCAGCAACTGGCTGAGCAACTGCTGCATCTCCGCCGGATTCGCGGTCTCCAGCTTCAGGCGCAGATACGACGCGTCCGCGTTGGTGCGCCCGATCCGGAACTGCTCCACTTCAAAGCGGCCGTTGTATTCGACCACGGTGTCGAAAATCTGCTCCATCACGTGCGAATCGATCAGGTGGCCGGAGGCCTCGACGACTTCCTGCTGCATAGGGGTAAATCTCAGGATACCGCGGCGGGCAAAAACCCGGGACAGTATACTCAAATCCCGATTTCCGCCGGGCTGCGCGGAAACATTTGCACCCGTTTCCGATTTTTCCTGCTAGACTCGAAAACAGGCGGTTGTTTATGATTGTCCGGATCCGGCTAGGAACCGGCCGTCCCATCCAGCGCAAGCGTGGAAAGAACAGGCAGCTCGCGCTTGCTTGCGGCGCTCTGCTGATTCCGGCTTCTCTCATGGCTTACGTGCTCGGCTTCTGGCGGCTGGCCTCCGACATGGGGTTTGCCGCCGAGCCCGGCATCTCCGGCGTTTTTTCGCACTGGCAGGTGTGGATCGCCGCGGCCGTGTTCCTGCATGCGGCCGCTTCCATGTTGAATCGCTACGGCCGGCGCGGCGTCTTTCAGATGCCGCAAGTGCTCAATCCACGCATCCTGCCGTTGCGGGCGTTCTCCTCCCGCCGGCGGGCAAAGTCCGGGTAACGCGCGGCGTCCGGCTACACTTCGCCTTTTTTGATTTGCTCGGCCAGATACTCTGACGCCCGCATGGACAGCGCCGAAATGGTCATGGTCGGATTCTGCCAGCCGCAGGTGACGAAGCCAGCGCCGTCGACCACGAACAAATTCCTGATGTCGTGGCTCTGGTTGAATTTATTCAGCACGCTGGTCTTGGGATTGTCGCCCATGCGGCAGGTGCCGACCTCGTGGATGCTGTAGCCGGGCGGATAATATTTGTCGGTCCTGGAAATGAGATCCCAGCCGGCGGCGTGGAACAACTCCTCCGCGGTGTCGGCGGCGTCCTTGGCCTGATTGCGCTCGTTATCGCTATCGTGGGCCTCCACGTGGAGCACGGGAATGCCCCAGGCGTCGGTGACGCTCTTGTTGATGCGGACGTGATTTTCGAAGCGCGGGACGCGCTCGCCGTAAATGGTCGCGGAGACGCAGGAGCCGGCATAATGATCCAGCTTCTTCTGGAGCTCCTCGCCATAGTCGGCGAACATATTGGCGTTGGCGCCGCCGCCGCTCGAAATCATCATGCAGTAGCCTTTGATGAAATTGCGCTTGTCGGACTTGGTGAGATTGCGGAAGCGCGGCAGGAACGCCTGGCCGCCCATCACGCTGGGGTCCCCAGGAGTCGCCGCCGCCTTTCCGTCGCGAGCCTCGGGAACGGAAGCCGTCACGTTCACGCCGTAAATCTGATCGTGGAGGTAATGGCCCATCACGCCGCTCGAATTGGCGAGGCCGGAATTCAGCAGCAGGCGGGTGCTTTCCAGGGTTCCGGCGGCCAGCACCACCACCTTGGCCTTGACGTGCATTTCGCGGTGCGAATGGCGATCGACAAAATGCGCGCCGTTCACCAGGCCGGTGTTCTTATCGACGCTCACTTCACGCACAATGGCGTTCTGGACGATTTCGAGCTTGCCGGTGGCCAATGCGTCGGGCAACAGCAAGTTGATGGAGCTGGCAAGCCCGCCCACGCCCTGCGACGTGCGCATCTTCGAAACGCCGAAGCCGCGTGCGGTGCAGAGATCGGTGATCTTCTTGAGCGTCTGGCTGTCCGGTGGGTAACGGGGTTCGATGAAGTTGCCGTCGGGAAACTGGGGCCAGCCTTCCTTGCGGCCGGAGACGCGAAAGATCTCCTCGACGCGCGAATAAAACGGAGCGAGATCGGCGAGCCGGATCGGCCAGCTTGTGCCGGAGCCGTCGATCTCGGCGGCGTTAAACTCGAAATCGCTTAACCGGAAAGATTGGCGCGACCAGAACAGCGACCTTCCGCCCAGCAGCCGCACGCGCACCCAGTTGTAGGGACCCTGCGGATCGTAAGTGTAGGGGACTTCGGCTTCATCCACCCACTGATTGGCGTTATATTCGGTGGCTTGGAACACGTGCGCGAGGCGCCCCGGCTTGCCGAAGCCGCGATAGGGAAGATCGTAGACGGCCTTCTGGGAGCGGTCGCGCTGCATGTCCGCTTCCGGACCGGCGTTGAGCATGATGCAGGAGATCCCGTGGCTGGTGAGAATTTTGGCGGCCATGCCGCCGGAATGGCCGGAGCCGACGATCAGCACATCGTATTCTTTCGTGATCACACCCGTGGTTCCTTTGAGAAACTATCCTTTATATATCGGGTCGACCGGATTCCAGAAGAGCTGGGCTCCGCCGCGACGTCCGCCGCCGGTATTCCATTCGCGCGAGTTGCGCGTGGCGGTGCGGATATCGTCGTGCGCCGACGCCATAAAATGCTGAAGCGGATCTTTGGGAGGCTCATGCGTCCAGGGCACCGGCACCAGCAGCGGACGAACGATGGTGTCGCACTGGGCGGCGTCGAGATCGGCGAAGTTCTTGTTGAACTGCTTCCTGGCTCTGGCGTTCAGCGCGTCGAGACCGCTGCGATATAAAGCCTGGCGATCGGCGGGCGAGACTCCCACGAGAAAATCGAGAAACTCCGGCGCGGCCGCGTCGAGCGCTCCGGGGTTGCCGCGCAGGGGAGGCATGAGAAGATCGCTCAACTTGCGCAGCGCTGCAAATTGCGCCGGGGTGAAGAAGCGGGCTTCGGGCTCGGCGACGTTATCGGGACTGACCACGTCCAGCTTGATGTCCAGAGCGGAGGGGCCTCCTGGTCCGCGGCCTCCAAGGGTGGGGGCGCCCGCGGGCTGCGGCGCTGGCTGCGGCGCCGGTGGTTGAGCAAAGAGCGCGGGTGCGGCGGCGGGCGCCGCGACCAAGGTCGTCATAAAGCGGCGGCGTTTCATCAGTCGGATAATATCAAAAATCCGGGTGCCCCGATTCGCGGGTCGCCACCCGTGTTGACACGCAGCGCCGCCGATCTGAGATGCTGGAGCCCCTGATCGTGCACTATTGGCACACCTTCCCCTCCTTCTGCCGAAGCTTTCCCGAAGTTCCTCGACACTGCTTTATCGGCGCCCGAATGGCCTCAAGCTCGGCATGATCACCAATGGCTCGATCCCAGGTTCAGGAGATGAAGATCCGTCAGCTTGGCCTCGCTCCCTTGATGAATGAATCGTGACCGCGGGGCGCGAGGGCTTGAGCAAGCCCGATCCGCGAATCTTCAAGCGCACACTCCGGCGTCGACACGGACGAAGCCTGGTTCGTCGGCGACGACCCGGTTGCCGATGTCCGCGGAGCTGATGATGCTGGTCTGACGACGGTGTGGCGCTACACTCCACGCTGGCCGAGCCCGGATGGGCCCTCGCATGAGGTCCACAGTCTCGATGAACTGGTCGGGATTCTGCGAGGCGCCTTGCTTATTGACAATGGAGGCCGTAGTCCAGCGTCACGCCGAGCGCCTCTGTGCCGGTTGATTGCGGTTCAAACCGCCAAAGCTTAGCCGCAGCAATTGCGCTCGGTTGTAGCAGCCGATTGCCTTCGACAGCCTCAACTGCTTTGACCTCGCCGGTGGACCGCTCAACGGTTAATCGCAATTCCACCTTGCCTTGAATGCGCGCCGCCATCGCGATCCGCGGATACTCCGGAGTTACAAAATTGCTAAACCTGTAAGACTCGGCGTTGAGTAACTCAGGAACATATCCTGCCTTGGCTTCCTCTGCGGAGACCGGCCCGTGATAGGTTCGGAGCAACCCTCGAAACGTTGGAGATTTCCCATCTCCCAAAGTTCCACCCGCGGCTGCGGCCAACCCGGCGTCATACTTTCCGGACGCTAACTCGGGCGCGATTCTTTGGCCGGCGAGCTGAAGCGCCGCCTCGTCGGCTTCCGTGCGGTCGTGGAAGATATCCTTCGATCCAAACACGGGGTCGTCGATGTCTGAAACCAGGTACCACAGACGAGCCATCTTAGGCTCGTTTCGCCTCAGCCGCCTCAAATCTACCGATTGTGAGATCGGCACCCCAAGGACGACGGAGGACGGGCCGCACTGCGCGACAATCCCAAAGCTAATTGTCTCGAACGTGCCCTCAAGACGGGGGTATTGCTTCACCGCCCTGCTCAAGTCTTCAGATTTAACGGCGCACGGATTGTTCCCCTTGATCAGGTCGGCTGGAAACCGATTGCGCAGCCTCGCTTCCGCGCTTTGCACGATCCTCCGGGGACAGAATATATTCGAGTTCGCAATTCGTGTGTAGCGTACGATAGTGTCCCGGCCATCCGGTACGACCTCGGTCACCCGATAATAGAGCGACGGGCCGTCGTCTGAAAAAAACTCCGAGACGATATAAAGCCGCGACGGCAAGGGGACGTTCGCTCCCTGGGCCAAGATCGCCAAAGTTGCGGTAATCAATAGACGCCGAGACACAACATTTACAGTTTAGCGCCAACCAAGTTGTGATAACGTCGACTACATGATCTCCCGTCGAGATTTCGTCGCCTGGTCCGGCCTTGCTCCTGTGGCCCTGAAAGCCGCTTCGAAGAAGATCCCAGTGGGCTTGGAAATGTACTCGGTTCGCGGCGAACTGATGAAGGATCTGCCGGGCACCGTCAGCGCGGTGGCTAAGATGGGTTACGAAGTGATGGAGTTCTACGCTCCTTATTTTCAGTGGACCCCCGATTACGCCAAGGGCGTGCGCAAGCAACTGGACGATCTGGGGGTGCGCTGCAACTCAACCCACAACAATGCCGAATCGTTCACACCGGAGGGTATCGAACACGCCATCGCGCTAAACCAGATTCTGGGAGCCAAGTACATCGTGATGGCCAGCCCGGGGCGAGTTGTCGGTCTGGACGGCTGGAAGGCTTTGGGCGAGAGGCTGACGGCGCTGGTGGAGAAGCTCAAGCCGCTGGGAATGAGCTCGGGCTATCACAATCACGAGACGGAGTGGCCGCTTGTGGACGGCAAACGGCCCATGGATGTGCTGGCGGCGAATACTCCCAACACGTTCATGCTCCAGCTTGACGTGGGCACGTGCGTGGCGGCCAAGAACGATCCGGTGGCGTGGATCAACGCCAATCCGGGGCGCATCAAGAGCATTCACTGCAAGGATTGGGCTCCGGGGACGGCGGCGGAAGGGAAGGGCTATCGCGTGCTGTTCGGCGAGGGCGATTCTCCGTGGGCCAAAATTTTCGAGGCCGCCGAGAGCGTGGGCGGCGTGGAGTATTACCTGATCGAGCAGGAAGGCAGCCGCTATCCGGAGATCGAGACCGCGCAACGCTGTCTGGCCACGTGGAAGCAGATGCGAGGCTGAGGCCTTATTAAAGACCCAGTCCTTTCTGAGCGGCCTCGCGGGTGCAGTTCGTTCGGAAGACCGAGCGGCATCAATCCGAAGTTTGACGCGAACGAATCGACGGTCGAGCATCCCGCCGTGACCCTTGATCAAGTTGCTCCAGTCCTTGATCCCACGAATCGCGTTTGATCGCCGACATCACCACACCGCCGAGAAAGCCAAGCATCGCGATCAGGAACGCCTTCAGACCCGCCAGCCATAACGTGAAGGGAATGATCGGCCACACCAGCGCGCCGAAAATAGTCGCGCTCAACACGTCTCCCGCCAGACCCTCGACTGTCTTCCACGGCGAACAGAGTTTCCCGTACCAGATTTTCAAGAGCCAACCGAAATTTCCCTGATCGATCATGGGCTCATCCGTGCAGCTAACGATTGCTCAATCAATCGTGAGTCTCCAGGTTGGGCAAGCGGGCTCCACACGTAGTAGAATCCTCAGTGGACGGTCCGAATGGCCAGCGCAATACCTGCGATCCAGGAAATCGACATCCTTTGGATCAATGCCGGCTTGAGCTGTGACGGCGACACCATCGCCATAACCGCGGCAACCCAGCCCAGCATCGAAGACCTGGTTCTCGGCAACCTGCCGTGGATTCCGAAGGTCAACTTCCACAATCTGTTTCTGGCCTACGAAAACGGCGACGAATTTCTGAGGCGCTTCCACCTGGCGGCGGATGGCGCTCCTACCCCTTTCATTCTGGTCGTCGAGGGATCGATACCCGACGAGACCAACAAACCCGAAGGATATTGGGCGTCCTTTGGCACAGACGAACGGACAGGCCAACCCATCCCCACGTGTGAGTGGATCGACAGACTGGCTCCGAAGGCCTGGGCCATCCTCGCGGCTGGAACCTGCGCGACTTATGGCGGAATCCATGCAATGGAGGGCAATCCCACCGGGTGCATGGGGCTCGCCGATTACTTGGGATGGAATTGGAAATCCACGGCGGGAATTCCCATCGTGTGTATTCCCGGGTGTCCAGTTCAACCGGACAATTTCATGGAGAGCCTGCTTTATCTCCTGAATATGGCTGCCGGGCGGGCGCCCATGATCCCGCTGGATGCAGCGCTCCGGCCCACCTGGCTGTTCGGCCAGACTGTTCACGAGGGGTGTGATCGGGGTGGTTACTACGAACAAGCGGAGTTCGCGGATCAGTATGGCTCACGCACCTGCATCGTGAAGCTGGGATGTTGGGGACCAGTGGTTCAATGCAACGTCGGGAAGCGAGGGTGGATGGGAGGAATCGGCGGCTGCCCCAACGTGGGAGGAATCTGCATAGGCTGCACCATGCCGGGATTTCCCGACAAATTCATGCCCTTCATGAACCAACCGCCGGGGTCGTTGCTTTCCTCGAGTGCGGTGATGACTTACGGCCGCGCCATTCATGCTCTTCGGAGATTTACGCAGGCTTCTCTTAACAAAGAACCCTCCTGGCGGAACCGGCGCAGCGCCGCGGAACCTAGAGCAATCGACTGAGAAAGCCATGGAGCCTGGGACCAGCGCATCTCCACTTGAGCAAGCCGCGAATTGTTTGCTTGGCGACTTGACCAACGTCGCAGAGGCTGAGTCTATTCTTGCCGAACTGGCGAGCGTCTTCTTTCAGACGTCCTCTTCCGCCAGCGAGATGGCCCAGACCGCGCTTCCAAACATGGAGGCCCGGTATAAAGCGCTGCTGGATCAAATCCCCGCCGTTGTGTTCATGGTCTACCTGGACGAGGGGGTCGGGGAAGCCTACGTCAGTCCGCAGATCGAAAAACTCCTGGGCTTTTCTCAAAGCGAGTGGCTGGAAGATCCGGTGCGATGGTACCGCCAAATCCATCCCGACGATAAAGCGCGGTGGAGCTTGGAAGCTGCCGGCATGTTCCTTTCGGGGAAACCGCTGCGATCGTCATATCGAGTGATGAGTCGTGGCGATCGCGTGGTCTGGTTTCACTGCGAGGCCAGATTAGTTCGTCGCGACGACGGGAGACCGTGGTTCATCCACGGTGTCGGCTTCGACATCACGGAACTCAAGCAAGCGGAGCGGGCGTTGGAGGAAGAGAGAAACATCGTCTCAGCGATTATCGATACCGTGGGCGCTTTGGTCGTGGTGCTGGACAGGCAAGGCCGGATCGTCCGCTTCAACCGCGCTTGCGAACAGACCACGGGTTACAGCTTCAAGGAGGTTAGCGGCAGGAGAATCCGGGAAGTGTTCATGGTTCCGGAGGAAATCGAGCGGTTCACATCGATTCTCGAACAGTTGCGAAACGGCGTGCTCCCCAACGATTACGAAAGCTACTGGCTGACCAAGAGCGGCGAACGAAGGCTGATTTCCTGGTCGGGCACGGTTCTCACCGGCGGCGACGGCGAAGTCACGCATATCATCGCATCGGGCATTGACGTGACAGAACGGAAACGCCTGGAAAAGGCGGTTCTCGAAATCAGCACGCGGGAACAGCGGCGAATTGGGCAGGATCTGCACGATGGCCTCGGCCAGCATCTGACGGGCATCGCATTTATGGGCAAGGTGCTTGAGGACCGGCTGGCGGACGCATCGCTCGCGGAAGCATCTGAGGCGGCTAAGATCGTCAAGCTTGTGAACGACTCGATCAAAATGACCAGGGACCTGGCCCGGGGGTTATTGCCGGTGGTTGCAGAGGCTCGCGGCCTCATGTCCGCGCTGGAACAGAGGGCTGGCGAGGTCAGCGACTTATTTCATGTCGCGTGCCGCTTCGAGTGCCGTCACCCGGTCCTGATCCACGACGGGACTTTGGCCGATCATCTCTATCACTTGGCGCAGGAAGCCGTAAACAACGCGATCAAGCATGGCAGGCCGGCGAATATAATGATTGGGCTCGCATCCGCGAACGGGTGCGGCACTTTGACGATCGAGGACGATGGTGCGGGTTTCGAGGTGACCGCGCCCGCCCAGTCTGGCTTAGGGCTGCGCATCATGCAGTACAGGGCCAAGATGATCGGCGGGTCGCTGGAGGTTGACTCTCATCCGGGCGTGGGAACCATTGTGAGCTGTCTGTTTCCGATGCCATGCCAGGAGTTGGAGGGAAATAATGCCGGCTGAGTCGTGCGCGCCCGTCAGCCGGGTGAGCAGAATCTTTCTCGTTGACGACCATCCCGTGGTGCGCCAAGGGCTGGCTCTGCTGATCAACCGTGAACGGGACTTGGTTGTCTGCGGCGACGCCGAAGAGGCAAATCTGGCTCTACAAGGGATCGAGTCGCTGAAGCCGCACGTCGTGGTGGTGGATATTTCCTTAAGCGGACCGGACGGCCTGGACCTGTTGAAGAACATCCGCGTGCGCGATCCGAATTTACCGGTTCTGATTCTTTCCATGCTGGATGAATTGCTTTATGCGGAGCGCGCCCTGCGCGCGGGAGCGAGCGGTTACATCATGAAGCAGGAAGCGACAGAGCAGGTTCTGGTGGCCATCCGCCGAATCCTGGGTGGGGAGATCTATGTCAGCGACCGGATGGCGAACAAGATGCTCCACCGCTTTGTGGGCGGCTCTCCGGCTGTGGCCCGCTCCCCCATTGCCGAACTGACGGATCGGGAGCTGGAAGTCTTCCGGCTGATTGGCGATGGTCACACAACGCGCCAGATTGCAGAGCAGTTGCACATCAGCGTGAAGACGGTTGAATCCTACCAAGCCCACATCAAGGACAAATTAGCACTCAAGAACGGCCGCGAACTGGTGCAGCGAGCGATTCAGTCCACTCTGCGTTAAGAAATACGACGCGCGTTGCGAACCCACAGCCAAACGGCCATCGGGGAATCCCCGATGAGCGCGTTAGTGGTTTACACCAAACCAAATATAGGGTCGCTCCGCTTGAGAAGCGCACCCTCCCGGCGTTCAATAGATGTGTCTGGCGTCGGCCACAAGGCAGCACAGATTTTGATCTGAAACGACGTCAGGCGCGTACTCATCAACCTGACGCAAGGAGCCCCGTATGCCCTCAGAAAACATTCCTTACGGCCGGAAAACGCAAAGACCCTCGCCCGTTGCCGACATTCACATTGTATGGATGACCGCCGGGTTAGGTTGCGACGGCGACTCCGTATCCATCACCGCAGCGACTCAACCGAGCGTGGAGGATGTGATTCTGGGCGCCATCCCCGGCCTTCCCAAAGTCCACTTGCACAACCCGGTTCTGGCCTACGAAAATGGCGCCGATTTTCTCACGTATTGGTATCAGGCGGAGCAAGGCAAGCTGGACCCGTTCGTTCTGGTGGTGGAAGGCTCCATACCCAACGAAAAAATTAAGAAGGAAGGCTACTGGGCCGCGCTGGGGACTGATTCGAAGACCGGCCAGCCGATTACCACCAATGAATGGATCGACCGGCTGACTCCCAAGGCGCTGGCTGTGGTGGCCATCGGAACCTGCGCCACGTACGGAGGCATCCATGCCATGGAAGGCAATCCGACCGGCGCCATGGGGCTGGCCGACTACCTGGGATGGAATTGGAAATCCAAGGCCGGCGTGCCCATTGTCAACGTCCCCGGGTGTCCGGTGCAGCCGGACAATTTCATGGAAACCGTGCTCTACCTGCTGTACCAGGTGGCCGGGTTGGCTCCCATGATTCCCTTGGACGATCAGCTCCGGCCGGAATGGCTATTTGGAAAAACCGTCCATGAAGGTTGCGATCGCGCCGGTTATTACGAGCAGGGCGATTTCGCCGAAAGCTACGGTTCCCCCAAGTGCATCGTCAAACTCGGCTGTTGGGGTCCGGTGGTGAACTGCAATGTCCCGAAGCGGGGATGGATGGCCGGGATTGGCGGCTGCCCCAACGTCGGCGGAATCTGCATCGGTTGCACCATGCCCGGATTCCCCGACAAATTCATGCCGTTCATGGATGAGCCGCCCGGCGGAAAACTCTCCTCGGCAGCCGTGGGCATGTATGGACGCGCCATTCGAGCGTTGCGCTCATTCACCAACGACACGGTCAACAAGGAGCCGAAGTGGCGTCATCCGCGCGCTGAGCTAACAACCGGATACCACCCGAGCGCTTACTGAGGAGAAAGGAAATCACCATGGCAACGATTACAGCACCGAATATAAACACTCCCCGAAAGTCCGGAACATTGGTGGAGATGAACTGGGATCCGATTACCCGCATTGTGGGCAGCCTCGGAATCTTTACCAAGATCGATTTTGATAATCGAATTGTCGCCGAGTGCCATAGCACCTCCTCGATTTTTCGTGGCTACAGCATCTTCATGAAGGGCAAGGACCCTCGCGACGCTCATTTCATCACCAGCCGGATCTGCGGCATTTGCGGCGATAATCACGCCACTTGTGCAACCTACGCGCAAAACATGGCGTTCGGGGTGCGCCCGCCGGCGATCGCGGAATGGATTGTCAATCTGGGCGAGGCCGCCGAGTACATGTTCGATCACAACATCTTTCAGGACAATCTGGTCGGCGTGGATTTCTGCGAGCAGATGGTCAAGGAAACTAACCCCTCCGTATGGGCCAAGGCCGAGAAGGCCGCTGCCCCGCATTCGAATGAGCATGGCTTCCGGACCATCGGCGACATCATGAAGGCGCTCAATCCCTTCACCGGCTCCTTCTATCTTGAAGCCCTGCAGATGAGCCGAATGACGCGCGAAATGTTCTGCCTCATGGAAGGCCGCCACGTTCATCCCTCCACTCTCTATCCGGGCGGCGTCGGGACGGTGCCCACCGTCCAGCTCTTCACCGATTACATCGTGCGCCTGATGAAATACGTCGAATTCATGAAGAAAGTGGTGCCGTTGCACAACGATCTGTTCGACTTTTTCTATGATGCGCTGCCCGGCTACGAGGAAGTGGGACGCCGGCGCGTTCTGCTCGGTTGCTGGGGCTCGTTCAATAATCCCGAGGTCTGCGACTACACCTATAAGAACATGACGCAGTGGGGCCGGGGCATGTTTGTCACTCCGGGAGTTGTGGTCGACGGCGAGCTTGTGACCACGGATCTGGTGGATATTAACCTGAATATCCGCATTCTGTTGGGAAGCTCCTATTACGATGACTGGCAGAATAGCCAGACCTTCGTCAGCCACGATCCGCTGGGAAATCCTGTGGATCAGCGGCACCCCTGGAACCAATCCACAATTCCCCGGCCGCAGAAGCGGAATTTTGACGACAAATACACCTGGGTAATGTCTCCTCGCTGGTTTGACAAACGAACTGGCGATCACCTGGCGCTGGACACGGGCGGCGGACCGATCGCGCGCTTGTGGTCGACCGCGCTTGCAGGCCTGGTGGACATCGGGTATATCAAGTCGACCGGCCACAGCGTCAAGATGTATCTTCCCAAGACCGCGTCCAAGCCCGAAGTCGAGTTCGAGTGGAAAATCCCCAAGTGGAGTAATGCCATTGAACGGGATCGCGCACGAACCTACTTCCAGGTTTATGCGGCATCGGCAGCTTTGTATTTTGCCGAACAGGCGCTGAAGGAACTGCACGCCGGCAGAACCAAAACCTGGTCGGATTTCACCGTTCCGGATGAAGCGATCGGGTGCGGCTTCCACGAGGCAGTGCGGGGAGTGCTCTCGCATCACGTCGTCATCAAGAACGGTAAGATCGCCAACTATCATCCTTATCCGCCCACGCCGTGGAACGCCAATCCACGGGATTCCTACGGCACGCCGGGTCCTTACGAGGATGCGGTGCAGAATACGCCCATCTTCGAAGAAAACGGGCGCGACAAATTCAAGGGCATCGATATCATGCGCGCGGTTCGCAGCTTCGACCCTTGTTTGCCCTGCGGCGTTCACATGTACGACGGAGGCGGAACGATTCTCGAAACCCGTCATTCGCCGATGTTTGGTATCGAGTCTTAAGAGCGATCGATGCCCGGACAACCGGAGTTCCAGCGCAGGCTCGAATCGATTGAGGAGCTGCTTCGGAAGATCGAATCGGCCTCCGATCCTCACCTGCGGAGTACCGCGCAGGAATTAGTCCAGGTTGTGATGGACCTGCACGCGGCTGGGCTGGAGCGAATCCTCGAGATGCTACGGGATGGCGGAGACGCGGGTCAGAACGCAATCGACAGCCTGAGCCGGGACGAACTCGTATCCAGCCTGCTGGTCCTGTATGGACTGCACCCGCGCAGCCTCGAGGACCGCTTGGCGCAAGCACTCGACAAGATACGCCCGAGCTTGAAAAAGCGCGGCGCCGAAGTTGAGTTGGTCGCCCTGGCGGATGGCGCGGTGAAATTGAGACTGAGGGCAAACGGCCATGCGGCCGCGCTCAAGGAACTGGTGGAGGAGGCGGTTTACCGGGCGGCTCCCGATGCTTCCCTGACGATCGAAGGCCCGGAGGAACGCCAAGGGTTTGTCCCCCTGGATGAGCTGCTCGGCACGTTGGCCGTGAGCGGGAAAGGCGGTCTATGAACGCGAGCGCGTTTGAAAGGTTGCGCGGATTCATTCGCCGGCCGAACCCTCTGGAGCGGTGCGAATTGTGCACGACCGGGCTGGCCGCGGATCATCAACATCTCCTCGAACCGGTTTCCCGCAAACTCATCTGTGCATGCGAAGCTTGCGCCGTTCTCTTCGGCAGCCAGGGTCAGACCAAGTACAAGCGCGTACCCCGGCGCATCCGCGTCCTGGCCGATTTTCGGCTCACCGATGGTCAATGGGATGGCCTGATGATGCCCATCAACATGGCGTTCTTCTTCATCAGCACGCCATTGGGGCGGGTGGTTGCGCTGTATCCGAGTCCGGCGGGCGCCACGGAATCCTTGCTAGCGCTGGATACGTGGGACGAAATCGTCCAGGAGAATCCAAAGCTGGAGGAGATGGAGGCAGACGTCGAGGCGCTGCTGGTGAATCGAATTGGTCATGCCCGAGGATTCACTGAGCCGGAATACTATGTGGTGCCCATCGATCAGTGCTTCAAGCTGGTTGGGCTGATGCGCAGCCGTTGGCAGGGATTGTCGGGTGGAACAGAAGTGTGGCAAGAGATCGCAAAGTTCTTCGCCTCCTTGAAAGCCAAGTCGCCGTCAGACGCAAGGAAATCAATCGCGGAGAACGTGCATGCCTGATCTCAACGTCACGGTTGAGGAAGTCAGTGCGGTTCCGTTCGCCGTTGCTCCGACGCTGGCCTTCGGGCTGCGCGTCGTGAACACGGATTCTCTTGAGGCGATTCACACCGTCGTGCTGCGGTGCCAGATTCAGATCGAAGTAATGCGCAGGCGCTACAGCGGGCCGGATCAGGAACGGCTGCGCGATTTGTTCGGCGAGCCGGAGCGCTGGGGGCAGACTCTCCGAAGTATGTTGTGGACCCAAGCCAGCACGGTGGTGCCTGCATTCACGGGATGCACCTCGGTTTTGCTGCAAGTGCCTTGCACCTTCGACTTCAACATCGCGGCAACCAAATATTTCAATGGGCTCGCGGACGGCGAAATTCCTCTATGCCTGATGTTCAGCGGCACGGTGTTCTACGAAAGCCAAACTGGCGCGGTGCAGGTGGCGCCGATTTCCTGGGAAAAAGAGACCCGCTTTCGGTTGGCGGTGCGCGTCTGGAAGGAAATGATGGATCTGTACTATCCCGGCAGCGCGTGGTTGTCCCTCCGCCGGGATGTCTTCGAGAAATTGCATGAGTACAAGGTGAAACATGGCATCCCCACCTTTGAGGAAGCCATCGAAAGAATTCTGACCCAGCCGGAGATGGTCCAGCAATGAACATGGAAGTGGTGTCAAAAATCGCCAACGCCATCCTTTACGAGGGCTATCTTTTGTACCCGTACAGGTCATCGGCGGTGAAAAACCATCAGCGTTTCAATTTCGGGGTGCTCTATCCGCGTGACTACAGCGAGCGGCAACAGGGTTCGGACGCCTGGCAAATGCAGACGGAATGTCTGGTGACGGGCGACGCATGCACGCGCATCGAGGTCAAAGTGCGGTTTTTGCAGCTCATCGCGCGCAACGACCGGCAGGAGGGCGTGGAGCGGGAAATCAACATGCCGGTGTGCCGGCTGGAATCGCTGCTGGAGCAGCCTTTCGAGCAGCGACTTGCATTTGACGGTCCCGCGGCGGAGGCGGAACTCGAATCGCTGCGAGCCGGCGAAGGCCTCTACAGAGTCAAGCTTTCGATTCGGAACTGCGCGGCTGCCGGCTCTGCTTGCCGTGACGAAATCCTGCTACGTTCCCTGATTTCGGTACACAGTATTCTGCACGTCAACGACGGCGAGTTCCTCTCTCTGATGGATCCGCCGGAGCAGTTTCGCCAGGGTGCGGCCGATTGTAAGAATATCGGCGCCTGGCCTGTTCTGGTGGGAGACGAGGGGCAACGAGATTTGATGCTATGCTCCCCCATCATTTTGTACGACTATCCCGAAATCGCCCCCGAAAGCCCGGGAGACCTCTTCGATGGATTGGAAATCGACGAGATCCTGGCGCTGCGAATCCTGACGCTGACAGACCAGGAGAAGATCGAGGTACGGAGCGGGGACGAGCGCGCGCGAGCGATTCTGGAACGAACCGAGATGCTTCCACCGGAGCATTTTCAGAAACTTCACGGGGCGCTGCGTGGGCTTCGGCCAAGCTCCGAGGTGACGCGATGAACGAGTGGGAGTGGAACTTGCTCGAAGACAAGCCCTCGCTCGAGTCGGTTGAAGCCGGAGGCGTGGAGGTTCGGGTTGGCGACTATATTCGCCTGCGCCCGTGTACGGGAGGCGACATCATCGACACGGCGCTCGCGGGAAAGCTCGCCGTCATCGAAAGTATTGAGCAGGATTACGAAGGAAAGATTCAAGTGGCAGTCGTGATTGACGAAGACCCGGGCAAGGATCTGGGGCTCCTTCGGCAGCCCGGCCATCGCTTCTTCTTCGATGTGGAGGAGATCGAACCAGTATGACACCTCCGCGGATCTTAATTGCGTGTATCGGCAATATCTTCCTTGGTGACGATGGCTTCGGAGTCGAACTCGCGCGGCGGTTGGCGGCGCGGAGGCTGCCACCGGAAACATTGGTGAAGGATTTTGGAGTTCGCGGCTTAGATTTGGCTTACGCTTTGATGGATGCGCACGAACTCACGATCCTGGTAGACGCCTGCCAGCGCGGCGGGAGGCCGGGCTCCGTGTATCTGATCGAACCCGACCCGATCGATGAGAATGCTCTCGACGCCAACCCCGGTCGTATGCAAGGCCACGGCATGAATCCCGCCAACGCGCTGCGTATGGTCAAGTCCATGGGCGGGGCGACTGGCCGCGTGTTGATCGTCGGCTGCGAGCCCGCCGATCTCGGAGCAGAGGAAGGGAAGCTGGGATTGAGCGAGACCGTTTTGGCTGCGGTCGAGGAAGCGATCGCGCTGATCGAGAGTTTGATATCGAAGACCTTGCATGGCGAGACCGTGGAGGCTGCAACGCAATCGTACTGAAAAGGAGAAACGTTATGGATATGGAACTGGATCGCACCAACGATCAGGATGCAAATGAGACCAGAGATACCATGTTTCTGCTGGGTGGCGCCGCTCTGGTCATCTTCGGAGCGGGCCTCATCTTATCCACGCCGATGGTCAAGCGCGCTTTGGGCGGTGCGGGACTCGGAAACCTGATCGGAGCTGCCGTGCCGGACCTGGAGCGCTATTTGAAACTCAGGGCGATGTGACGGTAGCGGACATGGGAGTCGAGACCGCGCGAGCACTCTTTGTGCTTGACAAGAGTTCGAGTAAATTCACGGTGCGGGCATTCGCCACCGGAATGCTTTCATCGCTGGGGCATAGCCCCACGTTTGCGATACGGGATTTTCGCGGCGAGGCAAGTTTCGACGCCGCTGCTCCAGCGCAAGCTTCGCTCGAGCTCCGGATCAAAGCGGATTCGCTTCAGGTTATGGATGACATCAAGAACAAGGATCGCCAGGAGATGGAAAGGACGATGAATCAGAGCGTTCTTGAAAGCGCGAAGTATCCGGAGATTGTTTTTGCGAGCACCAATATCTCGTCCAACCAACTGGGCGAAGGGCGTTACCAGGCAAATGTGAACGGCAACCTTACTCTCCGCGGGGTAACCCGTCCGCTGACGGTGCCGGCGCAGGTGACTGTCCTTGGCGATACGCTTCGCGCCGGGCGGTGAGGTCTCACTTTCGCAGCGCAGTTTCGGAATTCAACCAGTGAGCGTGGCAGGCGGAACCTTGAAACTGAAGGATGAGCTGAAATTAACCTTTAATATCGTCGCGCGAAAACAGGATTAACGACATGTGTCTGGCTATACCGGGAAGAATCGTCGAATTGTTGGAGGAAGAACGGGATCTGGCCGTGGTTGAAGTCTTGGGAGTCCGGCGCAGAGTGGATCTCGGGTTGGTGCAGGACGATCGTCCCGTGAAAGGCGACTGGGTGCTGATTCATGTCGGCTTCGCGATGAGCAAGATCAGCGAAGCCGACGCATTGGACCAACTGCGCATGCTTACGAGTCTTGGCGAGAGCGATGCGGCCCTGGAAGAGGTTCGAGGCTACGGCCTGGGCGAGTCTGAGGAGGCCGCGAGCCAAGGCGGGCCGTGAGGTAAGAACATGAAATTTGTAGATGAGTTTCGCGAACCTGCATTGATCGCGCGAACCGCCGGCGAAATTCGGCGGCTGGCCGATCCCGCGCGGCATTACCGTTTTATGGAAGTGTGCGGCGGGCATACTCATGCCATCTACCGCTTCGGGCTGACCGATCTGCTTCCGCCCAATATCGAATTGGTCCACGGGCCGGGATGCCCGGTCTGCGTGCTTCCCATGGGAAGAATCGACGATGGGCTTTCCATCGCCGACGATCCATCCGTGATCTTCGCCGCGTTCGGCGACATGATGCGCGTTCCGGGCACGCGCGGGAGCCCGCTCGAATCGAAAGCCCGCGGGATGGATGTCCGCATCGTCTATTCACCGTCGGACGCCTTGAAGCTCGCGCGGCTGAATCCGGATAAACACGTGATGTTTTTCGCCATTGGTTTTGAGACCACGGCTCCATCCACGGCCCTGACGCTGATGCGCGCCAAAAAAGAATGCATATCGAACTTCTCGGTGTTCTCGAACCACGTGACGATCATTCCCGCGATCCGGGCGATCCTCGACTCTCCGGACATGCGCATCGACGCCTTCATCGGTCCCGGCCACGTATCCACGGTGATCGGGTGCAGGCCCTACGGGTGGATCGCGGCGAACGAAGCCAAGCCGATCGCGGTCGCGGGGTTTGAGCCGCTGGACGTGTTGCAGTCGATTGTCATGCTGCTGCGCCAGTTGCGGGAAGGCCGAAGCATAGTCGAGAACCAGTACAGACGCGTGGTTCCGTGGGGAGGGAATCGCGCGGCGCTGAAGGCCATCGCCGAAGTGTTTGAGGTGCGGCCCTATTTTGAGTGGCGGGGATTGGGCTTCATCTCCCAATCGGCTTTGCGGATCAAAGACAGCTACGCCGAATGGGACGCCGAGCGCCGCTTTTCAGTACCCGGAGTCCGGGTAACCGATCCCAAGGCGGCACAATGCGGAGAAGTGTTGAAAGGCGTTCTGAAGCCGGTGCAGTGCAAATTGTTCGGCCGAGAGTGCACCCCTGAACGTCCCGTGGGCGCGTTGATGGTCTCATCGGAAGGATCGTGCGCGGCATATTACAGCTACCAGCATCGGAAGGCGTCGGAATTGACGCAATTGTCGGCGGTATGAAAACCTTAAGCGCGCTACCGGGTCCCACAATCCGCTTCCGCGACGCTCAAGTCGAGATGGCGCACGGGGCCGGAGGGAAGGCGAGCCGCCGGTTAGTCGAGGGGCTTTTCGCTCCGCTGCTGTGCGGCCCCTCGACGCAGCCGATGGGCGATGCCGCCCACGTGAACATGAATGGGATGACGGTGGCCATGACCACCGACGGCTTCGTGGTTAAGCCGCTGCGCTTCCCTGGCGGATCGATCGGCGAACTCGCAGTAAACGGCACCGTGAACGACCTGGCGGTTGCAGGGGCCAGGGCGCACGCGCTGGTTGTGAGTTACGTACTGGAGGCGGGATTGCCGACCTCCGTGCTCGAAGCCGAGGTGCGCGCCATGGCAGCCGCGGCGCAACGGGCCGGCGTCCTGATCGTGGGCGGCGATACGAAGGTGGTCGAACACGGCAAGGCCGATGGCATGTACATTACTACCTCCGGAATCGGCGGCCTGATTCCGGGCGATCAATCTTCGGCCGCCTCCGTTCGTCCCGGCGACAGGGTTCTGCTCTCGGGCCCCATTGGCGACCATGGAATCACCATTCTGCTGGCGCGTGGAGAACTGGATCTCGAAGCCGATCTGCGTTCGGATACGCGTTCCGTTCTGCCGCTGGTGGAGGCTCTGGCGGAGGCAGCCGGGCGCCGGCATTCGCTGGATGCGCGATCCCACGCGCGGCGGCGTCGCCACGTCGCTGAATGAACTGGCGCGCGATTGCGGGTTGGGAATCCGGATTGTCGGAGGAACAGATTCCGATACGCGATGCGGTGAGGGGCGCGTGTGAACTTGCTGGGGCTGGACCCCATGCACATCGCCAATGAGGGGCAATTCCTGGCGGTGGTCGCGCCGGAATTCGCGGATGCCGCGCTGGCTGCGCTGCATGCGGCGCCCGGCGGCCAGGAGGCGGTCCTGATCGGCGAAGTGCGGTGCGCAGCCCGCCGGCACGGTGCTGGTGTCGACTTTGTACGGCGGCACCCGCGTGGACATGCTGGTGGGAGATCCACTGCCGCGCATCTGTTAGTGTGTAATGCTGGAATCGATGACGAGCCCCAGTTGCGATCTGGTTAAGAGCGTTGCGGACCAGTTGCTCGAGCGCAACCGGCTTTGCGAGGAATTCTTCGCCCGCGAGGCGCCGCGCCTGGCGCTGGCGTGCCGTGAAATGGCGGAACGCTTCCTGCGTGGGGGGCGGCTATTGGCCTTCGGGCGCGGGCCCTACGCCACCGACGCGCAGCACGTCTCGGTCGAATTCGTGCATCCGGTGATCGTGGGGAAGCGGGCGCTGCCGGCTCTGGACTTGTCCATTGCTTTTCGCCCCTGGCTCGAAGCCATCCTTGCGCCGACGACATGGTCATGGGCTTCGGGCCTCCTGAGGGCGATCCGGAAGTGATGGACGCTCTTGCGGCGGCGGGCGCCAAGGGCGCGATGACATTCGCCCTTCCTGGTCTGCGGGCTCGTATGCCTTGGAAGCGCCGAGTCGTGACCCGTTCATTCATCAAGAACTGATGGAGATTCTTTACCACACGCTGTGGGAGACAGTGCACGTCTTCTTTGAGCACCGGGAACTGGGGCATGATATTGGCGACGCCGGTTCCTCTATCCGTTCCTGGGTGAGGAGAAGCAGCGCACCGGAGATA
>CAVXWB010000134.1:0-6421 GCA_963765185.1 Bryobacterales bacterium | reverse complement strand
GCGCGCGCCGCGCCGGCGAACGCTTCGTGGGATGACCGCAGCGGACGCCGGCTCGGATCTGCCCATCGTATTTTCTGGACGTGGGAATCCTCGCCGGCGAGGTCACGATCCTCGACCGGATTTCGATCAACATCCGGGCGGGGCCGCCCACGGTTCTGATCGGGCCCAACGGCTCCGGCAAAACCACCCTTTTGCGCGCCGCCATGGGCCTCATCCCTCCCACGCGCGGACGCATTACTTGGGGCGGCCGGGCGATCTCGCCGCCGGCGCGGCGGGCCATCGTGTTCCAGCGGCCGGTGATGCTCCGCCGCAGCGCCGCCGGCAATATACGGTATGCTCTCGCTGCGGCTGGCGTGCCTCGCGCCCAACACCGGCAGCGCGTCGCCGAATTGCTCGCCCTGGTCGGCCTTGCGGGCCTCGAAGACCGTCCTGCGCGCCGGTTGTCGGGCGGCGAACAACAGCGGCTTGCCCTGGCGCGGGCGCTGGCGCGAGATCCCGCAGTCCTTTTTCTGGATGAACCGACGGCCAGTCTCGATCCCGCCTCCACCAAAGCGATCGAGGACATCGTGCGATCCGTCCACGCGCGCGGCGTCAAGGTGGTGATGGCCACACACGATCTCGGACGAGGCCAAACGAATCGCCGGCGAGATCGTGCTGCTGCATCGCGGTTGTGTGATCGAAAGTGGGCCGGCGGATGAATTCTTTCGCGGCTCCAAAAACTGACGATGCAAGAACGATTCATCGCCGGCGAATTGCTGGTTTAACGTGAAGACACCAGAAGGAGGACCAACATGACGATAGCCGCCGTATTCTGATTGCCGCCGCAGCTCGGCGTCGTCTCATCGCTGCCGCGCTTCAGGCGTGGCGCAGGAGAATATCGATCGTGCGTCGCCTCGACCACCTCGACGCAGGATTCCGGCCTGTTCGAATATCTGCTGCCGATCGTGCAAGCAGAAAACCGGCATCACCGTGAAGGTGGTCGCGCAAGGCACCGGCCAGGCGCTCGACACCGGCCGGCGCGGCGATGCCGACGTGGTTTTCGTGCACGCCAAATCGGAGGAATTGAAATTCCTTGCCGAGGGCGAAAGCTTGAAGCGCTATCCCGTGATGTACAACGATTTCGTGCTGATCGGACCGAAGAGCGATCCGGCCGGCATCAAGGGCATGCGGGATGTCGGCGAGGCATTGCAGGCCATCAGGGACAAGCGGGCACCCTTCATTTCGCGCGGCGACCGCTCCGGCACCCATATCGCCGAGCTCAGCTCTCTGGAAGGACGCCGGCATCGACATCGATAAGGACAAGGGCCGCTGGTACAATTCGATCGGCCAGGGCATGGGCGCGGCGCTTAACACCGCCAGCGCCAGCAACGCCTATGTGCTCTCCGACCGCGGCACCTGGATTCATTTCAAGAACAGGGGCGACTTGCAAATCATGGTTGAAGGCGACAAACGCATGTTCAACCAGTATGGCGTCATGCTGGTGAACCCGAATAAGCACCCGAACGTGAAGAAGGAACTTGGCCAGCGGTTCATCGATTATCTGATCTCGCCGGATGGCCAGAGGGACATCGCCAACTATAAGATCGACGGCCAGCAGTTGTTCTATCCGGATGCCAACGACCCGGGCGCGTGACGCGCGCTCCCCGGAGTGCAGCCAAATTGAGAGTCGGTGAGAAAATGAATCATGTCCTCACCACTCCTGCCCAGCGCGCTTGATGCCAACACCCAGGCCTTTCCCGTCCTGACCTCCGCGCAAATCGACCGGGCTCGTCCCTTGGGCCGATTGCGCAATGTCGAGCGCGGTGAAATCCTCTTCGAGCCCGGCGACTCCGGTGTTCCGTTTTTCGTAGTGCTCTCGGGAAAGATGGAAATCGTGCAGCCAAGTCTTGACGGGGAGCGCCCGATCGCCACGCATGGTCCCGGTGAATTCACGGGCGAGATCACCATGATTTCGGGCCAGCGGTGCCTCGTGCGCGGGCGTGTGACGGAGGCTGGCGAGTTTCTGGAACTGGGCGGAGACGCGCTGCGAACGCTGGTGGCCAAGGACGCGGAACTGAGCGAGATCTTCCTGCGTGCCTTTATTCTGCGCCGCCTTGAGCTCATCCGCCAAGGCTACGGGAATGTCATTCTGCTGGGCTCGCGTCATTCTGCACAGACTCTGCAACTGCGAGGGTTTCTGAGCCGCAACGGGCATCCTTATAGTTATGTCGATCTCGACGCCGACCGGACGTCGCAGGAACTGCTCGACCGCTTCGAAGTGAAGGCGTCGGAAGTGCCGGTCGTAATCTGCCAAGGACGCAACGTGCTGCGGAGCCCGTCGATCCAGGAGCTGGCGAATTGTCTGGGACTCAACAGTAGCATCGATGGCGCGCAGGTGCGGGATCTGATCATCGTAGGCGCCGGTCCAGCGGGTCTCGCGGCAGCGGTTTACGCGGCCTCGGAGGGCCTCGATGTTCTGCTCATTGAGACCAGCGCTCCCGGCGGGCAGGCGGGGTCCAGCTCGAAGATCGAGAACTACCTGGGCTTCCCCACCGGAATCTCGGGACAGGAGCTGGCCGCGCGCGCCATCACCCAGGCACAGAAGTTCGGGGCCAGCATGGTCATCGCGCGAAGCGTCACGCGAACTCCACTGCCGCAAGCACCCTTATGAGGTTGTGCTCGATAGCGGAGAGACCCTGGCAGCCCGTGCGATCTTGATCGCGACGGGAGCGCAATATAATAAGCCGCGGCTTGCCAATCTGGAGAAGTTCGAAGGTGAGGGCATTTACTACGGCGCCACATACATCGAGTCGCAGTTATGCGGGGGCGACGAGGTTACCGTGTGGGAGGCGGGAACTCGGCCGGGCAGGCAGCGGTGTTCCTATCGCAGACCGCCAAGAAGGTGCATATGCTGGTGCGGTCGGGTGAGCTGTCGAGCACCATGTCGCGATATCTGATCGAACGCCTCACGCAGAACCCGCAGATTGAACTGCATCTCAATACCGAAATCGTAGCGCTGGAAGGCGTCGAGCGGCTGGAGCGTGTGACGTGGCAGAACAAAACTACGGGCGAGATTTCGACTCATAGCATCCAGCACTTGTTCATAATGACGGGAGCTTCGCCGCGAACCGAGTGGCTGCGGGGCTGTCTTGACCTGGATGACAAGGGATTCATCTTAACGGGGCGCGATCTTGATTTAACTGTGGCGGCGGATGGCCGCCCGCGTTGGCCTCTCTCGCGCGCGCCCCAAATGCTCGAAACCAGCCTTCCCGGCGTATTCGCGGTGGGAGACGTACGGGCAGGCAATGTGAAACGCGTAGCATCCGCCGTCGGCGAGGGTGCGATCAGCATTCATCTGGTTCATCGAGCGCTCGCCGAGCTGTAGGGGTCTGAAATTTGGACTCGCGCATGATATGTTGATCGGATGATCTTAACCAGGACGCAATCCGCGGGTACATTATGGGGGCGCGCCGCTCTGATGGCCGTAATCCTGACGTTTGCCGCAGGAACGTGGCTGCCGGCGCAAAAGGCCGCGAAGCCGGTGAATGTAGACGGCAAGGTTCTGCGCGACGCCGGGAGCGTTGCGGATGACACCCAGCCCGGTTCGTGGCTGACCTACGGACGCAACCAGAGCGAGACCCGCTACAGCACGCTGAAACAGATCAACGACACCAATGCGAAGCGCCTCGGCCTGGAGTGGTCCTACGTGGTGGGCGCGGGCGGCGGGAATCAGGAGGGCACGCCGCTGATGTGGAACGACACCCTCTACGGCATCACCACCTGGAGCGTTGTCTACGCACTCGACGCGCGCACCGGCAAGCAGCTGTGGCGCTGGGACCCGGAAGTGAACCAGACCGCGGTGCGGCCGAAGATCTGCTGCGGCATCGTGAACCGCGGCCTCGCGATCTACAACGGCATGATCATCGCCCCCATTAACGACGGCCGGCTCCAGGCGCTGGACGCGATCACGGGCAAGCCGGTGTGGGAATCGAGGGTGGCATATCCGCAGGATTTATACACGCTGACAATGGCGCCGCGGATCGCCGGCGGCAAGGTGATCATCGGGGCCTCGGGCGGCGACAAGCCCACGCGCGGGTTTTTCGCGGCGTTCGATGCGGCCACAGGGCATCCGGCATGGAAGTTCTACACGGTTCCCGGCAATCCGGAATCCCCGCCGGAGAACGATGCCATGAAGGCTGCCCTCAAAACCTGGGGTGGCGACTTCTGGACCAGGGGCGGCGGCGGAGCCGTATGGGACGGCTTCGCCTACGATCCTGAGACCAACCTGGTCTACGTCGGCACCGGCAATGCCGAACCGTGGGTCCAGAAATTTCGCGGCGCGCAAGGCCTGGACAATTTGTACACCTGCTCGATCCTGGCAGTGGACCTCACCACCGGCCAACTCAAATGGCATTTCCAAACCACGCCCAACGACAACTGGGATTTCGACAGCGTGCAGCAGTTGATGCTGCTGGACCTGAACATCAAGGGCAAACGGCGGAAGGTGATCACGCAGGCTTCGAAGAACGGCTTCTTCTGGGTGCTGGATCGCGTGACCGGCGAGTTCATCTCCGGAGCTCCCTTTGTTAAGACGAATTGGGCCAGCGGGCTGGACGCCGCGGGCCGCCCGATTGTGAATCCGGAAGCTTACTACGACGCCGATCCGATCTCGCTGTTCCCGACCGGCGGCGGCGCGCACAACTGGTCGCCCATGTCTTACAATCCCGCCACCGGCTACGTGTACATCTCCGGTGTCGCTGATGCCGTTCACCTATGAGGCGACGGCGGAGCTTGACGCCGGGCGCAACCGGTTACACGCGCGGCAGCGGCGATGCCCAAGCCGATCGGTAGACCGGCGATCGGGCCGCCGACGGCCGAGGGCATGCGTGGCGCGCTGGAGGCGTGGGACCCGGTGAACCAGAAGCTGGCGTGGCGCGTCGATGGAGGCGGCGGCATCGGCGGCGGCACCGTGACCACCGCGGGCAACCTGGTGTTTCAGGTGATCAACGACGGGCGATTCCGAGCGGTGACGGCCGACAAGGGCGAGGTGCTGTATGAGATCCAGACCGGACGCACTGGGCATGGCTCCGCCGATCACGTACGAAGTCGATGGCAAGCAGTATGTGGCGTTCCAAGGCGGCCTCGGGCGGCCCGCGGCGACCGTGGGCCGAATGACGGAAGATCGACAACCCGCCGATGATGTTCGTGTTCGCGCTGGATGGGAACGCCGAATTGCCTGCGCCTGCCCCCGTGCCGAAACCCAACAACCCGCCGCCGGCTCCTTGCTCCGGAGCTACAGCCGCACTAGTGTAGCGTCCGCAAAATAACTAGACAGGTAACTACTGGCCATGGTGGGGCGGACCCCCTGGTCCGCAGCCGGCCCCCTGGCCGGCCATCTCGAAAGGAGGCCGACGAGGGCGTCGGCCTCCCACACGTGAGAATGAAGCAGGGGGTCCGCCCCACCAAGGGCTTCAAGATCTGGCGAAATATGGTGACTGTACCAGGCTTTTGCGATTTGTCCCCTTCTGCCCGTCGCGTGCTCTATGGCAGTGCGAAGACGATAAGCGACTGATCGTTGCCCCGGCCGCCGCCGGCGGCTAGATCGCCACGTATTGCTTGCCGCTCTTGCCCTGATAACTGATGGGGACGGCAGTGGCGGAGTAGGCCAGCTTGGTGGTCCAGAGTTCCTTGCCGGTTTTGGAATCGAAGGCGCGGAAGCGGTTGTCGTTGGTTGCTCCGATGAAAACCAGGCCTCCGGCCGTGGCGATCGGTCCGGCGAAAGCTCCGGAGCGGCCGGTGTTTTGTTTGCCGGGCGGCAGGGTTTCGGTGAGACCTAGCGGAACTCGCCACGCGATGTCGCCGGTATTGGCGTTGACAGCGAACAGGTTCTCCCACGGCGGTTTGAAGCACGGCAGAGTCCCTATCGACTTGCCTTCGGCATCGTGCGCGGGCGCGCTGAAGTTGGGATAGCCCGGATATTTGTCGTATTCCAGCTGGCCGGGCTGGCCGAAGTTGGGATTCTTGCGAATCCAGCCTACTCCGGGCCTGTCCTGCGAATTCACGAACAGGTAGCCGAGCTTGGTGTCGGCCGCAGCGCCGCCCCAATTGGTGCCTCCGGTGGGTCCGGGGAAGCTGATGGTCATGTGCGCGGGCGTGCCTTCGGCTTGATACGCCCACGGGGTGAAGGGGCCGGAATCCTGGATACATCCTTGACCCACAGATCCTGGGCAGG
The DNA here is from genome assembly GCA_963765185.1 of Bryobacterales bacterium. Lineage (GTDB taxonomy): Bacteria > Acidobacteriota > Terriglobia > Bryobacterales > Bryobacteraceae > Palsa-187. Next base: position 210 of record CAVXWB010000134.1, on the reverse strand, counting down.
CTTTGGCGTGGTCGGCGTTGGTGTCGTCGGCGGTGACGATGTCGGCTTTCGTGATGCTGACGCGCGCGAGCGGCGGAGGCTTGAGCGGGAAGGGCTGCGTCTTCGAGGTCACCTCGCCGGGAACGATGCTTTGCGGAACGGGGCGCTCTTCGACGCCGAAGACGGGCTTGCCGGTGACGCGGTCCAGGATGAACATGTAGCCCAGTTGCA
>CAVXWB010000133.1:0-57546 GCA_963765185.1 Bryobacterales bacterium | reverse complement strand
AATACGCCGGTGCGGCCCACGGAAACGATGATGTCTTCGACGACCGTTTCGGCTTGGCGCGCGGCGAATTTATACGCGATGGCCCAGCGCGGGGCCTTCGCGGTCCAACCCAGCCGGCCCTGCTGCGCGATGGAATCGACTTTGGCCACCACGCCGTCGATCTCGAAAGGCAGGGAGTCGCGCTTGGCTTCCCATTGTTTGCAGAATTCCGCCAGTTCCTCGATCCCCTTGCAGCGCTTGCAGTGCAGGCTCACCTTGAAGCCCAGCTCCCGAAGCGTCTCCAGCGCTTCCCACTGCGTCGCGCAGGCCTGCTTGCCGTTCTCGAAAAGAAAATAGGTGAAATATTCCAGCTTCCTGGACGCGGTGATGGAGGGATCGAGCACGCGCAAGGCTCCCGCCGCGGCATTGCGGGGATTGGCGAAGCGGCGCGCGCCCGCGGCGTCGCACTCCGCGTTCAACGCCTCGAAGGCTTTCTTGGTGAGTACGACCTCGCCGCGAACTTCCCAGTCGCCGTGCTTTGTCGCATGATGTCAGGGCCCGGAGACCTTTAGCGGCACGGAACGGATGGTGCGGGCGTTCTCGGTGACTTCCTCGCCCACCTCACCATCGCCGCGGGTCAGCGCCTGGACCAGCTTGCCCTGGCGATAGTGAACGGCCATGGAGAGGCCGTCCATCTTGAGCTCGGCGACGTAGGCGAATCTTCCTCGCCCAAAAGCCCGCGCACGCGGCGGTCGAATTCCCGCAATTCCGCCTCGCCCAGCGCGTTATCCAGGCTCAGCATGGGGCTGGAATGCCGCACCTTGACGAAACCCTCGCGCGGTTTCGCGCCCACGCGCTGGGTGGGCGAATCGGGCGTGACCAGGTCCGGGTGCGCGGCTTCCAGTTCTTTGAGCTCGCGCATCATCGCGTCGTATTCGGCGTCGGTGATTTCGGGGGCGTCGAGGACGTGATACAGGTATTCGTGATGACGCAATTGTTCGCGAAGATTTTCGATTCTTTCGGGGATTGGATCACGCGCGCTTATGATGAATGGATCGAACAGTATCGTCAGCCGGTCCTGATTTACAATCCCTACGCAGGCAAGATCCGCCGGAATCCGGGCACCCTCCAACGTACCACTGCGGCGCTGGCCCGTGCGAATGTGAATCCGCGCGTGGTGGCGACCGATGCCGCGGGCCATGCCACGAACCTGGCTCGCCAGGCGGTGGAGCAAGGCGCGGACCTGGTGCTGGTGCTGGGCGGAGACGGGACGGTCAACGAGGTGGTGAACGGTCTGGCGTATTCCGACGTCGCGTCTGGGAGTGCTGCCGGCCGGCACCGCCAATGTGCTGGCGATGGAATTGGGCCTGGGCTCGCACCTGGATCGCGCGGCGGAGAAGCTTTCGCGGTACTCGCCCAGGCGCATCGCGCTGGGACGGTTGATTCCCGCCGATGGCGCGTCCCGCTACTTTCTTTGCATGGGCGGCGCGGGCCTGGACGCCAGGATCGTGCACCAGGTGGATTCCGTTCTGAAGGACCGCGCCGGGAAGCTGGCCTATTGGGCCGCCGGTTTGGCGCAATTCCCGCGCCGGGTGGAGCTTCTGGATGTGCTGGTTCAGGGCCAGACCTACCGTTGCGGCTTCTTCCTGGCCAGCCGCGTCCGCAACTACGGAGGCGACATGGAGATCGCCAGCGGCTCTTCGCTCCGCCGCGCCGATTTCGAAATCGTCCTGTTCGAAGGTTCGAATCCGCTGCAATACGCCTGGTACATGCTGGGCGTTCTGCTGCGCAGGGCCCAAAGCATGAAAGGCGTGCGGACCGTGCCCGCGCCATGCGCTGAAATTCTGAGCGCAACGCATCTTCAAATCGACGGCGAATACGCCGGATGCCAGACCGCGCGGCTGGAGATCGCCACCGACGCGCTGACGTTGTTGATGCCGCCTGAATATGGATAACGACGCATGGATAACATCACCCACACGCTCACCGGGCTGATGATGGCGCGCGCCGGGCTGGCGCGCACCACTCCACGCGGCGGCACGCTGATGATGATGCTGGCCGCCAACGTTCCCGATATCGACGTGGTCCTGGGACTGCCGGGCGGCCTCGCTTACATGGAATACCATCGCGGCTACGCGCATTCGCTGCTGCTGGCGCCGGTGATGGCCGTGATTCCGCTGCTGCTGGCGCGATGGATTCGCGGGGCTTCCATCAACTGGCTTAGTTACCTGGCCTGCGTGGCCGGCGTGCTCAGCCATCTGGCGCTGGATCTGACCAACGTTTACGGAGTCCGACTGCTGCTGCCGTTCTCCTCGCGCTGGCTGCATTTGGACATCACCAACATTATCGACCCGTGGATTCTGCTCATTTTCGTGGTGGCGATTGCGGCGCCGGCGCTCTCCGGCCTGGTGACTTCGGAGATTGGCGGCAGGAAATCGGAGGGTCCCAAGCAAGTTTGGGCGTGGGTTGCGCTGGTGGCGCTGTTGGGCTATGAAGGCTTCCGCTTCACCGCGCACCAGCGCGCCATTGCGGTGATGAGCGCTTACCGGTATTCCGGCGACGCGCCGCGCATCTGGGCGCTGCCCGACGGCGTCAGTCCTCTGCGCTGGCGAGGCATTGTGGAAACCACGGATTTGGTTCTGGACGTCCCCGTGGATCTCAGCGTGGATTTCGATCCCGGACTCGGCCGCATTGCCTACCCTGCGCCGGAATCGCCGGCGCTGGACGCGGCTCGCGCCACCGTGCCGTTCCAGGCTTTCATGCGGTTCAATCAACTGCCGTTCTGGAGAGTGACGCAAGCTGACGATCTAGTGCGTGTCGATCTGATCGACCTGCGCTTCGGGACCCCTTGGCAGCCCGGCTTCGCGGTGGCGACGGCTTTGGTCACGCCCGACGGGCATGTCCGCGACGCGCGATTCGGATTGTCGCTGCCTGGACGGGGTAAATAGAATCGCTGCGGTCGATACAGAATCGCTGCGCTCAGTGCAGAATCGCTGCGGTCGATACAGAATCGCTGCGCTCAGTGCAGAATCGCTGCGGTCGATACAGAATCGCTGCGCTCAGTGCAGAATCGCTGCGCTCAATGCAGGAACGAATCCTCGATGATTTTCGAGGCTGTCGCCTGCGGGTCCACCTGATAGGTGCCGCTGGCGTAAGATCGCGCGATCTGCTCAATGCGCGCTTGCCGCTCCGGGTCCGCAGCCAGGGACCGCAGGCTGCGCACCAGCTCCGACAGATGAATATCGTCGCCCGATGCGGCGCCGCTTGCCGCTGTCGAATTTGACGAACCGGCGGGTTGCCCCGTTCGCCCCGCTTGTTGCGCCCCCTGCACGTCGGCCGGGTTCGGAGAGGAAAGGTTGGTTTTGTTTACCTTCATATCAAAGCAGTCCACCGGAGGGCTGTATCGGGCTTCCACCTAATATCTTAGACCGAATTTGCCTGCCGCGGGTCAAGTAAATGCCGATGCCCCCATCTTTCCTGGTTCGCTTAGTCGGCTTCCTCCGATGCCGGTTCCGCATCGGCCGTTTTCAACTCCATCAAAGCGAGCCGGTCGCCGCTCGCCAAATTCAGCGACAACCCGAATTCGTAGCGCGCGGCCTCCGCCTCCCTGACGCTGGCTACGGGAGCCTCGCGTGGATCGGAGAAGATGAAGCTGGCGCCCTCCAGCGGAACCACCAGTTGCCAGGAATTGCCGCCGAGGTTCAGGGCGCTCGAGGTGAAGCTTTCCACCAGGCCCACGCCTTCAAAGATCATAGCCGCGCTCCGGAGCTTGATACGCAGCGGTGCAGAATCCTCGCTCCACCGTCTGAAGAGCAGCCGGGCGTCTTCCGGGGATGTGATCATTTCGAACCTCGCTCCTTAAGCATTGTATGAGATTCGAGCGCGGCGATGGCGGCAGACCCATCGGGAAAGCCGCCGGGAAAGCCTTCCACCAGCGCGCAATGTTAGACTGTTCATGGAGTCTTTTGGCGCCCGTAGCTCAGCCTGGATAGAGCGTTTGCCTCCGGAGCAAAAGGTCCCGCGTTCGAATCGCGGCGGGCGCACCACTTCTCAAAAACTTACACCCCCTAAAAACAAGGGAACCAAAAGGGCGCCAGAAGTCTGGATTGGCCCCGCCACCTCTGGGCGTTTCCCAAAGATCATTTCTTCGAAGAGACGTACCGAGTCAGCCTGCAGCGCCGGGATAGTCTGCATGTAGATCCCCGCGGTCGTGTCCGGCCTCGCGTGCCGCATCTGCCCCTGAATATCTTTGAGCCCCGGGGTGAGCATGCATCCAATCCCCCGGTTCTCTTTGCAACAGGGGCGGCACCGAGACGTTCGCCTTTGACGAAGCGGTCTTCGGGTCCTTGGGCTTACGCCGCCGGTCAAGAGATTCATCGATTCGGGGCCAGCCAGCGCTCGATGTGGATAATGAGATGGTCCTCCGCATCCAGCTGATCCAAAGATGCGCAGGACGCCTTCGAACGACATTGCGCGCCTGCTTCGGAATCGCGAGTTTTATTATTGGATCTCGCGCTGGATTCCGCCTGATGATGTCTCTGGCAACGGCAAGATCAAAGACGGAACGCAGGTACGTCATGCACTTTTTGGCGTTTGAGGTCGTCAGCGCTGACCCTGCCGACCTCCCTATCGCCAACTGCCGCCTTGATCAGACTGAGTACGGACGAAAGGGTGCCTGGGTTGTTTTCCGGCCAGTCGCCCTTCCGCAGCCTGAAGTAGTCGTCGCAGAGCTGAGTGACGCTCGCCTCCGGCGTCTCCGCCAATCGCCGGCCGCGCGCTACTTTGATCAAGTCCCGAAGCTTTTCTTCAGCATCTCCCTTCGTTAGGCCCGCGCACTCACTGAGCAGGACTTTCCGCCGGTACCTTTTCTCCCGGCCGTCAGGCTGCACATCGTAGCGGTCTTGCCATCACAAGGCAGTTAGCGTCAGCCAAGATGGCGAATCTTCACCAGCGTCCGACGCTAGTCTAGAGACACAGTCTAAGGCCGTAAATATCAAAACGCTGTCAAAAGACATGCCTTGCGTCCCGGCAAGAGTCGCCGATTTCGAGAGTATCCGTTTTTGACGGCGTTTTGACATTCCTTGGGTTAAAGTTGCGGGCGTGGCTCTAGCGCTGGAGCAACCGGTTCGTCCGGATCCGTTGTCACGGTTCCTTGCCGCATCCGGTCCCGCGGCGGATCCCGGCGCGATGTCTGAGTATCCGGAGCTGGTGCAGCACTGGGTTCCGGCGCCTATCGCGTCGGCATCGGACCGATCCCACGGTACAACGTTACAGATCCAACATACCGGTCCGGTGACGATGCGAATAAGGCGAACTGCGTTGGGCCGCGCCCTAACCAGCGGTCTGGTTCTTCTAGTTTTTTTCGTGACGTTGTGTCCCGACGCACAAGCCGTTCCAAGCTTCACACGGCAAACTGGACTTGCGTGCACCGTGTGCCACAGCAGCCCGCCTGAGCTAACCGCGTTCGGGCGCAAATTCAAGCTCGATGGCTACACTCTTACGGACAAAAAGCCGGACACGACCATCAATGGTAAAGACTTGCAGCTCAGTCGATATTTTCCGATCGGGGGCATGGCTTCTCTTAGCGAGACTGCAACGAACACACCCCAGCCCGGCGCGCAAAATTGGAATGCCAACGGCTCGCTTACCCTTTACTTGGCAGGTGAAATGTCGGCCCATCTTGGCGGGATGATCCAAGCCAGCTATTCCGTTGGTTCAGATCACTTCAAGTGGAATAACACGGACATCCGGTATGCCAACCACACCACTTTGGGTCCGAAAGATTTTCTATATGGGCTTACCCTGAACAATAGCCCGACGGTGGAGGATGTCTGGAACAGCACGCCCTCGTGGGGGTATCCATGGTTTGGCGGCAACGCTCCTTCACCAGGTGCGCAGCCACTCATAGCCGGAGCTCTGGCTCAGGATGTTCTTGGTCTCGGTGCATACGCGATGTGGGATGACCATTTGTATGCGGATTTCACCTTGTATCGCTCGGAACACCTGGGGGGTCCAAATCCCTTGACGGGTACGAACTTCCCAATCAACATTCAGGGAGTTGCACCTTACTGGCGGCTGGCTTGGCAGCAAACGTGGGGACTGAACTATCTGATGGTTGGAACCTATGGCATTTTTGTGAGTTCGACTCCGGATGGCGTTACGGGTTTACGTGACACGTACGCGGATCCCTCCGTCGACCTTCAGTACGAGCGACCGTTTGGAGTGAATCTACTGACCGCCCACACCACTTATACTCATGAGAGTTCACACCTGAATGCAACGTTTGCTACCGGCGGAGCCACCGAGCCCGCGCATGAGCTGAATACATTTCGAGCGGATGCCACTTTTCACGTTCGGAGCCGCTATACGTTCGCGCTTGCCTGGTTTTCCACCACGGGGAGCGGCGATCCACTTCTGTACGCACCCGCTCCCGTGACCGGCAGTTTGCTAGGCAGCCCCAATAGCGGCGGCTTTATCGGTCAAGCCGGGTACTGGCCACAGCAGAATATTGAATTATCCGCCGCGTACACCGCATACACGAAATTTAATGGGGCGAGCCACGATTATGACGGCTTCGGCCGGAACGCCTCGGCGAACAATTCACTTTTTATCGGCTTGTTGCTGAACTTTTAAGAGGAGAAGGCTTGAAATGGGATCACACAATCCAGAGTATCCGCCAGTTTGGCACGCCGCCTTTCGCCGACCTGTTCCATGGTTGCGATTTGGCTGGGTGTCGTCATCTGGCGGCTCCGGCAGTTTGGAGAACACAATGTGGATGCCCTCCCAATGAAACTCCGTGAGATCGGTATCCGGCGGTTTCTGCAGGTTTCGAGCAGCTTGATCATTCTGGGCCTGCTCGTCGAAATTGTGAGCCTGCTGTGGTTTCATCCGCTCTCGTTTGTGCTCTTTGTCTTCGTTGGCGCAACCTTAATCGGGTTGGGAATTGCGATCTATCTTATTTCGCTGGTCTTCGCTGTTTTCCCACCCGCCGAGAACCGCGGATGAGCTGCCCGCCCGTAACAGGTGGCAAGGAGCTGTTGTGTTTGGAACAACCGGAATCCTCATAGCATTGATCGTACTGACTATCGCGCTGGCGGTAGTGTTTCTCGTGCGTTCTTCGATCACTGTGGGCGCCACGGGCAAGATTCTTGCCTTTGTAGGCTTGTGCGTTCTTCCGGTGCTGTGCATCGGCGCGGGCTGGTCCGTACAGCAGGAGCGCTCTGAAGAGACGAGCGCCTGCACCGCATGCCACAGCATGGAGAGCCACGGAAAAAGTCTGTACGTGGCGGATCCGAAGCTATATCCCTGCGCAACACTTTCAGAATCACCTGGTGCCCGCGGACAAAGCCTGTTATACCTGCCACACCGACTACGCCAGGTACGGCTCTTTTGAGGACAAGCTCAGGGGCCTCAAGTACATTTATATGCAGTATGTGAGCACGCCGCCCAAAACCATTCGTATCAGCAGCCCGTACAGCAACCTACAGTGCCTGCACTGCCATGCTGGCGCCCGCGGCTTTAGCGACAATCCCGCTCACAACGCGATTATGGGTTCGCTCACCACAAATCAGATATCGTGTCTTACGTGCCACGATACGATTCACAACGCATCCGAAGTGGGTCACTTGAAAATGTGGGTTCCGGGAAATGCGCAGACGTCATCGGCTTCCGCGTCGTCCTCAACTGCGCCTGGGCCAGCGAAAGCGGAATCAGGCGCGACAGCCGGACCATTGAAAGCATCCGCGGCCGGCGGAGCGACAACGGCCGCCACTCAGGGCAAGAGCATTTTCGCTTCTCAAGGCTGCGGTGGGTGTCATGGCGAGAGCGGAGGTGGCGGCTCCGGGCCGGCGCTGACTCATGTTTCCAGTCAGTATCCGCCAGCGAAATTGGCGGCAGTTCTGAAAGCGCCCACAGCCAAGATGAAGGCTGGCGGCATGGTCGCTCTGACTGTGAACGCCGCGGACATGACGGCGCTGGTATCCTACGTGACCAGCCTCGGAGGAACATCGGCAGGATCTGCGGCGACACCACCCGCGTCCGGAGCGTCCTCATCCGCGCCAGCGAAAGCGAAGCCCGGTGCAACAGCCGGCCCGTCGAGAGCTAGCGCCGCAGGTTCGGCCGGTGCTGCAACAACGGCTACCCAGGGCAAGCGTATCTTCGATTCTCAAGGTTGCGGTGGGTGCCACGGAGAGAGCGGAGGCGGCGGCTCCGGGCCAGCGCTGACTCATATTTCCAGTCAGTATCCGCCAGCTAAGTTGACAGCACTTCTGAAGGCCCCCACTGCCAAGATGAAGGCTGCGGGCATGGTCGCTTTGACTGTGAACGCCGCGGATGGGAATGCTCTGGTGTCCTATCTGACCAGCCTTGGGGAAACGTCGGCGGCGTCCGCGGCACCGGCGGCTTCCGGGTCGTCTTCACCTACAACTGCCAAAGCCGAACCAGCTGCGACGGCGGTACCGTCGAAGGACGCCTCGGCAGCGGCGCCGCCGGCTTCCGGGTCGTCTTCACCTACAGCCGCTAAAGCGGCACCAGCTGCGACGGCCGCATCTTCGAAAGCACCGACCGGCGGTTCAAAAGAGGATGCAACCGCAACCCAAGGGAAGGGTGTTTACGATTCCCACGGCTGCGGCGGATGTCACGGAGAGAGCGGGGGCGGTGGCTCAGGGCCGGCTTTGACCAATATTTCCAGTCAATATCCGCCCGCGAAATTGACGGCAGTTCTGCAAGCGCCCACGGACAAGATGAAAGCGGCCGGCATGGTCGCGCTGAGTGTGAACGCCAACGATATGAAAGCTCTGGTGTCTTACGTGAGCAGCCTCGGGGGAACCTCGGCCGCCTCGGCCACAACAGCGCCGGCTTCCGCAACGTCCTCACCCGCGCCGGCTAAAGCGGAATCGGCTGCCACCGCCGGACTGTCGAAAACAGAGTCCGAAGGACAGGCGACTTTCAAAGCACATGGATGCGCGGATTGTCACGGGACCAACGGCATCGGAGGCACGGCGGCAGCTTCGGCGCTCGCCGGTACTGGGAAGAGCTTCGCGCCAGCGCTCCTCACCACCGAGCTTCAGCACCCCACTGCCCAAATGCTACAAGGTGGAATGCCACCAGTATCCTTAAGCGCCGACGAATTGAAAGCCCTGGTAGCGTATGTAGTTTCTATTTCCGGCGCGAAAAGCAATCCCCATTGAGGCCCGTCTTATCTGCGTCCCAAGCGGCGCAGGGACATCGCTCGCGGCGCTTTTCAAGGTGCTTCGCGGCCCAGCCGCGGGCGGTTGAAATATGTCCGACGACCGGGAGGTCGGCCTTTGCCTGCTCTGCCGCCCGGTTCAACAACTCGGGCACACTGCCGCTATCGATAACGACTTCGGCGTTCGTGCCCGCGTTGTGCGGAAGCTTGGCGATCTCTTTGGCGGCGAAGCCGGCGATCCTCGCTTTCCACACCGGGTCGATGTGGGATCGGCCATCTCGGCGGCCAGCGCCGGGTGTGGCGGCTGTGAGCGCCTGTCCACACGGGGCAATGGCTTTCGTGCAGCACCTTGGCCGTCACTGAGCCCAACAGAGAGCGGTAGAACACACCGGGGCCACGCGTCGACATCACGATCGGGTCGACGCTCCGGTCAGCGAGCCGTCTTCACGATTTCGTGGGAGGGGTCGCCTCGGAGGCCAGATCCTACTGAGCGCGCTGGACGATGTGCGCGTGCAAGTCCCGCGCGGGGATCTCGTGCCGCTTTCCAGCACGCCGGCGGGATAGCGGAGAGGCGTGACCACGTGCAGCAGGATCGGTTCGGCATGAAAGCGGCGCGCCAACCACGCCGCCTTTTGTACGACGTGCCAGGAAGTATCCGCAAAAAGCAGCTTCTGAATGTTGCAGCTTATGATTACTTCTTTCCCGGCATTACGACTTTTGAGACCGTAATGGTGTCGCCCTTCATTTCACCCGTGAGCCGCACCGTATCGCCCGCGTGCGCCTGCAATAAAGCAAGATCCTGATTTTCGATATTGTAGACCTTTCCACTGCTGACGAACACGTATTTCGCTCCGCCCTTGACGCATGCCAGGGCGCAGTCCCGATCGGTCATTTTGGCGCCTGCGTGTTGAGCTATCATTTTCGCGTGACTGGCGCCGCACATGCTGTCGCTAATCTGCCCCGTCCATGTCTGCTCAGCGGCCTGGGCAAGAACGGGGAGGCCCACGATCAAGCCGGTGCAGAACAATCGTCTCAACGCACTCTTCATCCGAGTCTCCTATTCGTCGCAAATTCCGCTTGCTGAAGAATTCGCCGTCAACTGTACTATAGGGCAACCGAAGTCAAAGGGGCGTCAAAAACTTCGTCAAAAATCCTTCAGGCACGAATTCCTGCGCGAACGCCGAGCCGATGGCGCGGGATAGAAACTCCCAGCTCCGGCCGATTTTTGACGCCGTTTTGACGACGATTCCCTTACATTTAATTTGTTGGCCATCCTCGGAGGGTCGCGGGGATGAGAGTATGGCCGGGCAGATCGTAGCAGCAGCCGGACTCGCCGAAACGTGACGATTGTAATGGTTGTAACGACAGGCCGCGCCGGTCGATCTGCCATTCCTTGAGCGGTCTCTTTGACGGACCGCGGGCGACCGCATGGAGGGTACACGTCAATGTCAACTGTCTTAATCGGAAGAATCCGGCACTTTAACGGGAAAGAGTAACTTCGGCCTCTCCTGCTGCTACGTGGAGATGGCGACCAGCTTGACCAGCAAATACGATATCTCGCGGTTCGGCGCGTAAGTCATCCGGGGAACACCACGGGAGGCCGATCTCATGGTGATCGCCGGCACGGTGTTCATCGAGATGGCGCCCGTTATCCTGCGGCTGTACGAGCAGATGATGGAGCCGCGCTGGGTGATTTCCATGGGATCGTGCGCGAACTCGGGCGGGATGTATGACATCTACAGCGTGGTTCAGGGCGTGGACAAGTTTCTTCCCGTGGATGTGTACGTACCGGGCTGTCCGCCACGGCCCGACGCCTTTGAAGAAGGGTTGTTGCTACTGCAAAAGGCAATCGCCGCCGAGCGCCGGCCCTTGAGCTGGGTGGCCGGCTCACAGGAAACCTCGCGCTCACCGCTGCCTTCGCTGCCCGATCTCAACCGGGCGGACCGGCAGCGCGCTACGGTGCTCAGAAGTAATGACGACGCCTGAAGACCATGGTTGCGACCACAGTACTTGATCCCGAGCGATAAGACCTGATGCGCGCCCCGCCTGCGATTTGAGCGCGCCGGATGATTCGAGCGGATTCCAACGGAAGCGCCGCACCGGAGCGCCACGGGATCGCTCGTGCCGTGCAGTCTCTGGCCGGGTCTGTGGTGGATACCGTTGCGCGATTGACGCAGCCGCGGTACGCGTCCGACAGCGCTGGCGCGTTCGTATCGATCGTACCTTTATAGACGACAGATCAATGACTGCCGTCGCGACGCCGGAAGCACCGCCGCGAGAGTTGCGGACGCCGATGCTTTCCGGCGGACAGGATCGATCCAGGTGCTGCGGCCGCTATACCGGCCGCTTTCGTTCGGTGCGTGACGGGACAACTACGGCAGTTACCTCCGCCAGCGGGAGTATCCCCAGCCGCCACCACCGAGTAAAAACAACACTAGAAGAACAATCAATATGGTATACATTTGTTACCTCTTCTCCATCTAAGTACAGAGCAGATGAGAGACCACAGCTGAATGTCTGTGAACAGAAGGTAGGAATCCGATCTCTTCCAGTACAGTGCCTTCCATAGCGGCCCTCATCGGAAGGATTTAAGCAGGGAAGGAAGTCAGACCGTCCGCTCGGCCAAGCATGCCGCCTGGCGTCTGGAAGCTCTCAGGTGGCAACGATATATGGTCACACGACCGGCTAAGGTCACGGCAAGAACCTTCGTCGGAAGGCATTGAGGCCAAGCACCCGTTTTGCTGGCATGTCGCATCGCGATTGGGCCTTCGCATGCAGCAAATAAATTGTATGCACAATTCGCGAGGCGCCGTTAAACGCATGCGCGAATTCGACGAATTCACCCCAATAAACAAGCAAGAACCAGCGGAAATCAGCTGGCAACTACAAGGACGCTCGCTTTTTGTGACTGTCTCGCGCCACTCGAAATAGCCAATAAAATTGTCAACAATACTGCCGGGCCATCCGCGGCTGGGCGGTGCTTTCCGTTCTCAGCCGATATCCCACTCCCGGCTCAGTCACAATGTAGCGAGGCTTCAACGAGATCGGGATGCAATTTGCGGCGCAGATGGCTCAAGGTGACGCGGAGAAGGTGCACCGCGTCCTGATATTGGGTTCGACCCCAAAGCTCGTGAATCAGTTGATGGTGCGCCCGAACCCTGCCCGCATGATGGACCAGTACCTTCAGAAGGTCATACTCGGTCGCCGTCAGTTTCACCGGTGTTTCGCCAACAAAGACCTCTCTTCGGCCCAAATCGACTCTGAGATCACCCACTGTAAAAACGTCATCCTGTGTTGCGCTTACGCTGCGCAAGGTTGCGCGCATGCGCGCCAGCAGCTCTGGCATAGAAAACGGCTCAGTGACATAATCATGAGCGCCAGTATCAAGGGAACTGACTTTTCGGATTCTTCGTGACAAGGCGAGATAACGATGATGGGCGCGATTGCCCGCTCTCGGAAATGCCGTATGACTTCCTTGCCGTCCAGGTCGGGCGAGCCGAGATGGAGAAGAATCAAGTCGGGCCGAACCGACTGAACCTTCAGCAGAGCCTCTTTTCCGTTGCGGACTTGATAAACGGTGTAACCTGCTGCGGGCAATACCGGAGTGAGGGTATTCTGCATCGACTCCTTCTCGTCAACAATAAGTACTCGCGGACCTATCGGACGAGCTTTGAGATCTCCGTCTTGCACTCTCTGAACTGCGACGCTAGACATTGCTACCTCCTAGGAACTCGTGTGCCACGTTGCTGTTTGGGAAATTGCCGGCCTCTTTCGGATTGGCCCAACTCGTCCCAGCAGGTATCAGGCCACTCGGGGGCATGAGATCGCAACTATACGATGAGCAGCAAGCCTCCTTGATCTTGACGAATGGAGCCGGCCATTAACCCCGACGGCGGGACATCGAGTGACGAGATACGGTCACTCCGCCGAATTTCATCAGGAGATGTCTCCCAATCCCAAAGCAGCCTCTAGGGGCAGACAGTCGCCAGGCGGCGCCCGTGTCCACGAAAAACATCGCGTCGTCGGAGGCCAGCTCGCTGAGCGCCGCCAGGAATTCCGGGCGAATGGGCTTGATCCCCGGACCTTTCTCGACGTAGCGGCTGCAAGAGTTCGTGGAACGAATTGCGCTCTTGTCGCGGACTGCGCCGAGTAGGGCCGTGACGGGCGCCTTGATGTGGCCCACGAGCCCAGATCAATGGCTGTTCGCCGTCCGATATGTTTCGGGTTCCTGTCGATCTGGATCTTCTTCACGTCGTCGCCAGGAAGAAAATTCCGAAGACGGGAAGTCGGTGCCGAATAGCAGCAGCAGATCCGCATCGCGGATGGCCTTATTTTATAGGCTCCCCCGTAGCCGAGCAGCCCGTGCTCCAACCATTGCTTCCCGCGAAAGGAATATCCCAACGGGCGCCTTAAGCTTGGCCGCGAGTTGCAGCACCTCGTCCTGTGCATCGCGGCAGCCGTCGCCCCCAAAAATCGCCGAAAAATCATCCGGTGCGTTGGCCGATGCGATATGGCCGGGCATCGAGATCACCGTCGGCCCGTTGTCGACGACGGCGGTCAGGAGCGCGCCGCGGTGACCACAGCCCGAATCTGCTTAGGATTGACGACGCACCCCGACATAGAGGCACGCGGTATCGAAGAACTTATCGTATCGGGGTTCAGCTCTTCGAGGGCAGCGGCAGCCTGTCTGCGCCCCAACCGGGTGTCAAGAAGGAGTCTCGACACGGCACGCGTGGGCGCGTACGCCACATCCTCCCGCGGGCTCTGAGAAATGCGGGTTAAAGAGATGCGTTAACGCCCGGGCCCGCGGCGAAGACGCCGTATTCTTCATGACGAACGTGGATGAACTCGATCTTGCCGTTGCGCCGCAGCGCGTCGATCACGGGATTCAACGCGCCCCCGACGATGCCAGCATTTCCCACGCAACGTTTCGTGCCATGGACACTCCTTGTTGTGAAAGCCGAGCGAGTCACTGAGCGGCCTGTAGTTTCAGGGAGCCGCGCCCCTTTCGGTGGTGGCGATGGCGTACGTCTCCCCGGCGTCATTCACCAGTGGAGAGACGATGACGGACACTTGTACGGTTCGGCCGTCTTTGGCGATCCGCTGCTGGCGCTGCGGCTCCAAGACGCCGGCTTTGCACTGTTGGCGGACGGCTGCCAGCGCCAGTTCCCGCTCGCTTTCCGGCATCAGGTCGCGAATATTCATGGCCAACGCCTCGGCTTCGTTCCAACCGTACATCCTTTCCGCTCCCGGATTCCAGGCCAGAATGCGGCCCGTCATGTCCTGCACCAGAATGGCGTCGCGGGCGTCGCGCACCACCACGGCGAGGCGTCGCAGGGCTTCGGAATCCCGCAACGCCGCCTGCGCCTTTTTCATGACGGAAATCTCCGTAAACGTGATGACCGCGCCCTCAATCACGTTCTCCAGCGTCCTATAAGGCCGGATGCGCAGCAGGTACCACTCCCCGCTATTGGTCTGCACTTCCAACTCTTTCGGAACCAAGCTCTCCAACACCTCCTTAACGTCCGCCGCCAAGTGGTCATAGCCCGCCAGATTGGAGCGGATTTGGTCCACAGGACGCCCTACGTCGGACTCAATCAGGTTGATCAATGCCGAGACGGCGGGGGTGAAGCGAAGAATGCGCAGAAGATGGTCCACAAAAATAGTGCCGATGCCGGTGCCGCTCAGCAGATTTTTCATGTCGTTGTTGGAGCGCGATAAGTCGACCACTTTGGCTTGTAGTTCGTTGTTGACCGTGGCCAATTCCTCATTGACCGATTGCAATTCTTCCCTGGAGGTTTCCAATTCCTCGTTGGTGGATTGCATTTCCTCATTCACCGACTGCATTTCCTCGTGGGCCGAGCGGAGCTCTTCGTTGGAGGTCTCCAGTTCCTCGTTCGTCGTTTGCAGGTACTCCTCCTTCGACCGCAATTCCTGCTTCAGCCTTAAAATATACGCGTCGAGATCCGTGCTGAGCGCTGCCTTGCCTTCCGCGATGTCCATGGCAGCTTCGCTGGAGGGCTTGGAGTCCGCTGCCAGCTCCTCTTCCAGAATGATCAGAAACAGGCCACGCGGTATAGCTCCTTCCGGGTCCGCGGGTACCGGAAGGACGGTCAGATTAACGGTTGTAAAAGTGCCATCATCATTTTTTACGCGCAAACCCGGATGGCGATTGGTTGTCCCCAGCGACACCGCCCGGTGCAGAGCGATCGTCAAATCTCCGCGCAACCCTTCGCGAGCCATCCTGAAGATATTCATGCTCGCCTCGCCCGGGGTCGGTTCCAGGTATCGGCCGGTGCGGCCCAGCAGGTAAAGGATGTCGCCGCGTTCGTTCACCAGCGCGCCAACCGGGGAGTAATGCTCCAGGAGGGTCCGCTCGGCGATCTGTTGCAGCGGAAGTTTGTTTTCGCCCAGCGCGCCGTTTCCAGGCCGCCGCGCGATTTCGGTTCCCAGCGGGCGTTCGAACAATCCCGGGATGCCCAGGCGGTGAGGGCCGAAATCATGTGCTTGACGCTGATAGATTCTCGACTTGCGCTCGATAGGGGCAAAGAGGTTCACAAAGTCTCCCACGCTCTCAGAGGAGCCCAGCACAAGAATACCGCCTGGGTTCAACGCGTAGTGAAACAAGGGCATGAGCTTTTTTTGTAACTCCGCACCCATATAGATCAAAAGATTGCGGCAACTGATCAGGTCGAGTTTCGAGAACGGCGGGTTCTTGATGAGGTCGTGCTCGGAAAAAATGAGCATGTCGCGGATGTTCTTGTGGATGCGGTAGGTGCTGCCATCCGGTTGATCCTGCTCGAAAAAGTGGGCCAGCCGCTCCGCCGAGACGTCCGCGACGATGCTGGAGGGGTAAACGCCGGCGCGGGCATGGTCGATGGCTTCGCGGTCGATATCGGTGGCGAAGATCTGGACCTTGAAATTTTCTTTCAGTTCCTCCATGCGTTCCCGAAGCAGTATGGCGATGGAATAGGCTTCTTCGCCGGTGGAACAACCGGGGACCCAGACGCGAATCACCGTGCCTGGCGTCTTGCCCGCGAAAAGCTGCGGGATGACCTGCTTCCGAATCTCCTCGAAAATCTCGGAATCCCGGAAGAAATTGGTGACGCCGATCAGGAGTTCGCGAAAGAGCGCCTCCGCTTCGCCGCGGGTGAGTTGCATATAGCGGAGATAGTCTTCCAGCTCGTCGATCTGGTGGACGGCCATGCGCCGCTCGACGCGGCGTATGATGGTGTTCCGTTTGTATTGGGAAAAGTCATGACCGGTCTGGGAGCGAAGCAGGAGAAAGATTTTTTCCAGCCCGTCAGGCTGCTGTGGAACCTGCGCAGAGACCGGAAGGGGAAGTTCCAAACGCATGCGCGACATAGGCGAGAAGCTTGGCGGGCATCTCGCTTGGGAGGCAGCACAAAATCCACCATGCCGGTAGCGATGGCGCTACGCGGCATGCCGTCGTACTCAGTCGATTCGGGAGTCTGCGCCATCACCATGCCGCCCTCGCCCTTCACCGCCCTGACGCCCAGAGCGCCGTCGCTCCCGGTGCCGGAGAGCACAATGCAGATGGCGCGATCATGCTGGTCCTGGGCCAGGGAGCGGAAGAAAAAATCGATGGGGAGCCGGATGCCGCGGGCCAAGGTGGGTTCGAGCAGTTGCAATACGCCGTTCACCAGCGCCATATCGCGATTGGGCGGGATGATATAAGCGCAGTTAGGCTTAACCACCATTCCGTCCTCTACCTCGAAGACCTCCATCCTGGTATAGCGCCGGACCAACTCGGAAAGGATGCTCTTGTGATCCCGGGCCAAATGCTGCACGAAGACGAAGGCCATGCCGGGATCGTTGTCGGGGGGCATGGTGGAGAAGAAAGCTTCGAACGCCGCCAACCCCCCGGCGGAAGCGCCGATGCCGACGATAGGGAAATCAGCGCTCTGATGCTCGGGTGGCTGCTCGACCAACTCCGGATCGACTATTTCGTCAGGCGCCTTCTCGGTGCGCTTTGTTTCGTCCATGATCCCGTTCCTTCGACTTCCGCTATGTCGAACTTCGCGTCGAATTACTCCTGCAATTATAGAACCGAACCGGATGTCGTAGCATGGCCCGGCAAACTTATAATGATAGAGTACTTTGAGATTCGCCAGACGGATGGCGGCATCTGAGTACGAAGCGGGCTGCCCAAGGGCTAGCAGCCCGTGGCAGAAGAGGCCGAATCGCAAAAGCCTGCACCCTATTTCGCCACAGAGGCGCGTTGATTCGATGGAGGCTTCCCGGCGGGCGAAATACGGTGGCTGTCCCGGTTTTTGCGCCAGACGACGGGCTGCTAAACTAAGGGTCCAACAGGCCGCAATCGTGCAGGGTCATTTCATGAACGCCCGCGATCCTGTGAACGCTGATGATAGATTTGAAATGGAGTGACCGTCAATGAACGCCAAGACCCTTGGAAGGGGCTTCCCTGTCGTTTGCGTGGGCGGTTCGGCCGGAGGCCTCGACGCCTATACCCGCCTGCTTCAGCATCTGCCGGCCGATATGGGTGTCGCTATCGTCATCGTGAATCACCTGAGAACCGTAGCTACATTGCTCCATGAAATTCTTCCGCGCTACACGGAGATGCCCGTCGAGCTGATCACGGAAAGATTGCTTATCGAGCCCAACCGTGTGTTCATCATCCCGGCCCAGCGTGATTTGCACGTTCTTGATGGAGAGTTCCGTCTAAGGCCGATATCAAAACCGAGGGGATGGCCCGACGTGATCACGGTTTTTCTGCGCTCCCTGACCAAGCACTGGGACGGCAAGCTTATCGCTGTCATTGTCTCTGGTTACGACGGCGATGGTGCTGCAGCGCTGTGCGGGATAAAGGAAGTGGGGGGCATAACCATCGCGCAGAAGCTCGACACAGCCGGGCAACCGGATATGCCTCGGAGCGCAATCGCGACCGGGTGTATCGATTTCGTTCTGTCCCCTGAGGATATCGCTCGAGAAATTGTGCGAATTGGGGCCAACGGTCACCAAGATAGAACGTCGATCTGAATACCATCAAAAATCGCTGCGCGAAATCCGCAATTTCTTCATGATGGCGTGCAAGGTCGTCCGCGGCACCCCGAGACGAACTGCCGCCGAGCTGATCACGCCGCTGGTCTCCCGGAGAACGCGTATTATGTAATCCCTCTCCACGTCCTCAAGCGTGGAGCCGCCGGTAATTTCCGCCGTCGCGGCGCCCAGCTCCGCCACAGGAGCGCGGAGACTGGCGCCCCGGGAAAGGATGACCGATCTCTCAATGAAGTTTTCCAGCTCCCGCACATTCCCCGGCCATGGCCAACTCATCAAGGCTCGCATCGTCTCGGTTGGGATCGTGTCTATCGTCCGATTCATTTTCGCGGCGTACTTCCTGGTGAAGTGCCGAGCCAGGAGCGGAATGTCCTCGGGATGATCGCGCAACGGAGGTGTGGTGATCGGGAATACCTTGAGCCGATAATACAGATCGCTACGGAAGAGTTTCTCCCCCATCATCTGGGTCAGATTCCGGTTGGTTGCCGCCACCAGCCGGACGTCGATGGGGATGGTTCGCGTGCCGCCCAACCTCTCAAACGCCTTCTCCTGAAGGGCCCTGAGCAGCTTGGGCTGGAGATCCAGGGGAATGTCGCCCACCTCATCCAGAAATAGCGTCCCTCCGTTGCGCCATTTCGAAGCGGCCGATCTTTTGCCCCAGGGCGCCGGTGAAGGCTCCTCGTTCGTAGCCGAAGAGCTCGCTTTCGAGCAGCCCGGTGGGAATCGCCGCGCAATTCAAACTGATGAACGGAAGATCCCGTCGCGGACTCACTCTATGAATGGCGCGGGCGACCAGTTCCTTACCCGTGCCGGTTTCGCCCAGGATCAGCACGGTCGCATCGGTGGGAGCAACCACTTCCACCTGTCCCATGACCCGCTTCATGGCCGCGCTGCTCCCTACAATCTCCTCAAATTTATGCTTCACCTCGACGACTTCCTCGTCGATACTCTCCAGCCGGTCGCGCTCCCGGAGGTCCTGCACGAAGGTGATCCATCGGAACGGAGAAAGCTTCAGGACGGCCGTGGCGACCAGAACCGGGATGCGGGTACCATCCTTGCGAATCAACTCTTTTTCAAAGGGCGTGCAAGCTCCGAATCGCAATCCCTCTTCGTGGGCCAGCTCGTCCAGAGCCAGATATTCCGGCGGCGTCAGATCCGGCCAGCGCAGCCGGCCTGCTTGCAAATCTTCGCGGCTGTAGCCGACCATTTCGAGAAACGCATCGTTGGCCTCCGGAATTTTGTCAAACTCCCCGGAAGCAATGCCGGCGATCGTCGATTCCACAGGGAATCGCCGTAGAGGCCCACGGCCACGCCGTAACTTTTCGTCTCTCTCGTGACGGTCGCTAAAATCGCGCACCACTCTGGCAAAGCCCTGGAGATCTCCCGTTTCGTCTTTCAGAGCCATGGTGATGACGTTGGCCCAGAATCGCGGGC
Organism: Bryobacterales bacterium; assembly: GCA_963765185.1. GTDB lineage: Bacteria > Acidobacteriota > Terriglobia > Bryobacterales > Bryobacteraceae > Palsa-187. Next base: position 37,907 of record CAVXWB010000133.1, on the reverse strand, counting down.
CGTCCTTCTTCACGCGCCAGCCTTCGGCGCCGGCATGGCCTTCCTCAGCGGCCCGCTTCAATTCTTCCTTCAGCCTGGGCAGAGCGTCTTCGCCGGGAGAGAAAATCGAGGCGTGTTGGCCCACCACCTCACCGCTCTTGTAGCCGTAAATGCGTTCCGCTCCCGCGTACCAGGCCACAATCCTCCCTCTACGTCCAACAGGAAAAGCGCGTAGTCCTGAACCCAAGCCGGGATGCTTCTGGAAGGATCTTTGCCCACCTCCGCGGTTCCGCCTGGCGCCTTGGTGGTCTTGTCGCGCAGCACCAGGAGATGGCGTACCGGCAAAAGGTTCCCTTTGGCTGAGTATTCGACGTCCCGCCGAACTCCGTCCGGTCCGACGAGTTGAAGCGTCCCATCCTGCTCGCCTTCCTCGAGAAATTTTCGCCAGCGTTCGGAAACCACCGGCTTGAGGCTGGACTCCGTAAAATCATCCAAACTGCGGCCGATGATCTTTTCCCGCGGAAGACCCAGGAGCTTGCTCGCGCCGACGCTGGCCTCGCGGTAGTGGCGATCGTTGTCCGCGAGCAGGATGGGGACGGAAGGTTGGAAGACGATGGCCCGGAACAGCAACTCGAGTTCTCTCGGACCATTTTCCGTGAGCCATCTGACGGCTTGTGTCTGAGAGGTGGTGCTCAGAAGCGTTCTCCTTTGCGCCGTCGATTCAGGCTCCGGCAGCCTGGAGAACTCGCTGTGCGCGGCCCGCAAACAGTGAAAAGCCGAGAATGGCGATCTCACAACCATTTTACCCATACAGAGCGTCGAAGGGTTTTCGACCGACAACGCTTGGTTGGGCGACGCGGCCATCTTCCTACTCGGCACGTGCGCCCTTCCAGCGGCCAAGTGTCTTCGGTGAACGCGGGCGAATTGCCGCCGCGATTCGCTTTGGAATATCCGTCGCCAGGATGCTCTGTGATCGCAGATGACATGACAGAGCATCGGCACGACGCGGGCCAGAAGCCGAGGACGGCGAAGAGAAGCTTAACCGTTGAACAGTTCCATATCGTCGGACAGCGAGTTCAGGATGTCTTTTCGCGTAATCGCCCCCTGCCAGCCGGCGTCGGCGATTTGTCCGTCCTTGGATTTGACCAGCGCGACGGAAGCGTCAGCGGCGCGCATCTTGGCGAGCACGTCCCATAAGGAATCGTCCTCCAGGACGGTAATGTAGTCTTCACTCGCGCCGTCGCCGGCTGCGAATGCAGCAAGCATCTCCGGACTAGCCGGATGCATGATGCTCGCCGCACGCCGAGAGAGTTGAAGATCGGCGCGCATCGTGTCGGGAACGGACTCCCCGCGCAAGGTTAGCTTGCGCGTATAAATGCTGTCCTTGATCAGGCTCTTGCGTACTCCATAACTGATGGCTACGGTCAAAGTCATCGGAATGATCACCGTGTAATCGAGCGTCATCTCGAAAATCATGACGATTGCCGCCATCGCGGCGCCGGTCGAGCCGCCCACTACACCGCCCATACCCGCGACAGCAAATGCGGCTGGACTAATTTGGAGGGCGGGGAAGAAGTGGTTCAGAACCACGCCCCAGGCGGCTCCCGATGTCGCCCCCAAGAACAGAGCGGGGAGAAAACGCCGCCGGAAGCGCCTGAGCCGAGCGTAACCGAGGTCGCCAGCAGCTTGGCGGCAAACAGCAAAAGGAGCAGGAACAGCGGGTACTGGAAGCCGCTGAGCACATCCTGGATGGTGGCGTATCCGACCCCTTGGATGTAATAGTGGCCGAAGCGGCGCATCAGTGCGTACATGAGTGAACCGACCAGCAACATTCCCGCCATGTGCTGCACGTAGTATCCGCCCTTGACGCGCTTCTCGAAGAACTCCTCGCATCCATAGATGGACCGGATGAAGAGCGCCGAGACCAGCCCGGCGATCGCGCCCAGACCGGCGTAGGCGAGCAAGCACGACGGGCTTGGCCACGACGAAGAAAGGCGTCTCCAGCGCAGGGATGGAAAACGACGGGTGCGGTCCGAAGAAGAGCTGGCCAACGTAGGTGGCGGTCGCCGTTGCGGTGAACACCGGCACCAGGGTCCTCGCGCTGACCTCGTGCAGGATGATCTCGACCGCAAACAGCACTCCGCCGACCGGCGTATTGAACGTCGCGGCGATTCCGCCTCCGGCTCCCGCGGCGATCAGCGTGATCCGCTGCCATGCCGGCAGACGCCAGTATCTGCCCGAGCGTCGAGCCGAAGGAGGAGCCGATCTGAATGATGGGCCCTTCGCGGCCGATGGACGCGCCGCTGCCGATCGAGAGGGCCGAAGCCAGCGCTTTGACCACCGAAACCACCGGACGAATGATTCCCTTGCCGGTGATAGACGGCGTCCATGACTTCCGGAACACCGTGCCCCTTGGCTTCCGGGGCGAAATTCTTCACTAAAAATACCACGCCCAGCGCGCCGGCGACCGGCACCAAAATAACAAACGGGCCCCATGGACTGGGAGGCGTATGAGTGTTCGCGTCGTACGTCGTGGAGAGCTTTCCGAGAAACAACAGATTATGAAAAAAGCCTATGAGCGCGCGGAATACGACGGCACCCAGCCCGGCAACCACGCCCACCAGGATAGAGAGCATCCACAATGCGGGCGCGTTCAGCGACCGGACCGAGGGCGTCGCGCGGCCGTTTGACGATTCCCGTGGCTTCATCGATTCACCTAACTGTACTGCTTCGCCGCGCCGCGCTGGTGTTCGAGCCGGGCTCCGAATCGGAATGGACTCGCGCTGCCAGAGATCAGCCGCCCAACCGGCGCAAGGGATGTGGCGTCGTAATCGGGCGCCTCACAGGGAGCGAGGGCGAGCTTAACCGGTCGATTGCGGAAAGGCTTCCCGACCGTCGGCTACTCCCTGAGTTTGACCTTTTGCCGGCCGCACGGAAATCCCTTGAGCCGATCTTCATTTTGAGCCAGCTTTCGCATGTTCCGGCTGATCCTTCTTTGTCTCAATCTCCGCCTCAAGCCAATCCTGATCTGCGTGGCCATCGTGGTGGCCTCGCTCTTCATAGATTTCATAGGCCCGTTTGGCGATTTGCGGCGTAAGATCGACCGGCTTCCTGGCTAACAGCGGGGCTTCGGTAGGGTCAAAAACCCGATACGCAAGCAGTTTAACGCGGTCATTCACAAGGAACCAAGCGAGAGCGTAGCCCCAAACGAACGCAGCCCAACCCCAGCCTAGCGGCGTCATGAACAGCCCGTAAACCGCAATTAGAGTCGCTACGGCTTGCGTACCGAGCACCGCCATCCATAAGATTCGTGCGGGGCGTATGGACCAAAAGGGGCCACGCGTGCGCGTCAGGAAAATCGTCAGATGTCCGGCCACGGACAGCTTCAGGTACATCAGCGTCTGGATGTGCGCGCGGTCGAGGTGAAATACGCGCTCCCCGAGGTAGAACAGGCCAAACGCGGCCACCACGCCGATAACGCCCAACACCGTGGACACTCCCAAGACCAGGCGCATGTTCCAGGCTTCGGGCTTGTCCTTGTAATGAACGTTGTCATAGGCGATGGACAGGATGGCTCCGTCGTTGAGCAAGGCCAGCATGACGATCATCACCGCCGTCAGCGGATAGAAGTTAAACACCAGGATCGCCAGCGTCATGAAGAACAGAACGCGCAATGTTTCGGCGATGCGGTAAATGGCGTAACTGTTCATCCGCTGGAAGATACGCCGGCTCTCCTTGATGGCGTCGACGATCACCGAGAGACCGGACGCCAGCAGCACGATGGACGCAGCGGCGCGGGCGGCGTCTGTCGCGCCGGAAACGGCGATGCCGCAGTCTGCTTTCTTCAACGCGGGAGCGTCGTTCACTCCGTCGCCGGTCATACCGACGATATGCCCGCGCTGTTGCAAGACATCCACGATGTGGAACTTATGCTCGGGGAATACCTGGGCGAAGCCGTCCGCTTTTTCGATGGCCTCCGCGGACTGCGCCGACTCGTGATGCTTGGTGTCGCCCAATCCGCTGGCATCCAGGATGTTCGTGCCCATCCCTAGTTGCTTGGCAGTTTCCTTGGCGATCGCCACCTGATCGCCCGTAACCATCTTGACCTTGACGCCCATCTGCCGGGCGCTTGCGATGGTTGCTTTGGCCTGCTTGCGCGGAGGATCGAACAACGGCAGCACGCCCGCGAACTGCCACTTGTTTTCCTCATCCGCCCGGGCCACCCCCAAGGAACGGAAGCCGCGTGCCGCGAATTCATTGATAGCGCGTTCGACGGCGGGCTTTACGTCAGCGGCGTTAGCCGACATCTGCAGAACGACCTGCGGCGCTCCTTTGGCCACGAAAAATTGTTTTCCGTCCCTGCCTTTGACGGTGGCTTCGGTGCGCTTATGCACCGGATCGAAGGGCTGGTAATGGACCACCTGATAGTCCTTCAGAGTCTTCTCGCCCTTCACGCCGCCGATCACCGCGAGGTCGATGGTGTCCTTGTCTTCGGCGCGCGAAGCCAGTGCAGCCCAGAGGATGACTTGATCGGGAGGAATACGATTCACGGTGAATGGATCGCCCAGCGTCAGCTTGTTCTCGGTCAGCGTGCCGGTCTTATCCGAGCACAGCACGTCCACGCCAGCCAGTTCTTCAATAGCCGACAAGCGGGTCACAATCGCTTCTTTTTTCGACAGGAGGCGTGCGCCCACCGCCATGGTCACTGACAGCACCGTGGGCATGGCCACGGGGATGGAGGCCACGGTCAGCACCAGGGCGAACTGCAATGTGGAGAGGATCGGGTCGCCGCGGAAGAGCGCGACGGTAACGATCACCGCCACCAGAACCACCGCCATGACGATCAGGTAATCGCCAATCTTCATTACGGCGCGCTGGAAATGGCTGACGGTGACGGCCTCCTCCACCAGTTGCGCGGTCTTGCCGAAGTAGGTGTCCTTACCCGTGGCGTAGACCATTGCTTCGATTTCGCCCTGCCGCATAATCGATCCTGAAAACACTGCGTCGCCCGGTTTCCGCTCGGTGGGCAAGGATTCGCCCGTCAGCGCGGACTGATCCACCTGCACGGGGTCGCCGGCAAGCAAGCGCGCATCCGCCGGGACAATATCGCCCAGGCGAAGGCGTATCACGTCGCCCTTCACTACCTCGCGTGCCGGCGGATCGACCCACTTGCCATCGCGTTTCACTTTGGCCGTGCTCGCCAGCCTCTTCTTGAGCGCGGCAATGGCGTTGCCGGCCTGATGCTCCTCCCAGAATCCGACCAGGGCGTTGGAAAGAAGCAAAACCAGGATGATGAAGAAATCCGGCCAGTGGCGAACAACGCCCGACAGAATCACAGCCACTTCGATCATCCATGGGATGGGGCCCCAGAAATAACTCAGGAATTTGAGGAGCGGATTGTCCTTCTTTTCTTCAATCTCATTAGGGCCATCCTGGGCCAGCCGTTTCTGCGCCTCGGCTTGAGTGAGGCCATCCGGCGACGACCCCAGTTTTTTCTCCACCTCCGGCATGGGCAGGGTTTTCAGATCGTCCTTGGGCTCGGGTTTCGCCTGGGACTGGCCGCCGCTGGGATTCATCGTTGGTACTCCTTCTGTCTTTGCAACGCCGCGGGTTCCGTGAGTTGCCAGAATCGCTGGTGCGCTTTCACCATGACGCTACGATTCGCTTAACCACTTCCGTGCCTCAACGGGGTCGGATTGGTTGAAGTATCGGATCGTCGCCTTGGTGAACGGCTCGCAGAACAGCGCCATGCCGTGCTCCCACTTTTTCGACCCGACCATCGCGAGCCGTTCGATGTCGGCGAAGTGTTCCGCGTCGAACTTGATTTCGTCCCACAGCGCGCTTGGCTCCCAGCCGTGGAAACCGCTCATGTCGAACAGCACGCGTAGTTTTCCGTGCCGGCGGAGGAGTCGCTCGAACTCCGGCACAAAATGCTCGTAATCCGCTTTTGCCAGCTTTCCACTGACATGAACGACGATAATCTTCCCGCCGTTTTCTTCATTGAGTTGAATGGGCATTGTGAACTCCTTTCTGGATTTCGTTCGGACTCCATTTCCAGTTCCGAATCGATGTAATGCTTATGCTGGATGAGCTTGTCCTGCATCGTCCGCTTCAGGTACGACCCCTTGGAGCCCGAATTCGGTACCCGATCGATCACGTCCTGCACCAGGTGAAATCGGTCCAGGTCGTTCTGCACCCGCATGTCGAAGGCCGTCGTGATCGTGCCCTCTTCCTTGTAGCCGCGGAGGTGCAGATTGCGATTGGTCCGGCGGTAGGTCAGCCGGTGAACCAGCCACGGGTATCCATGGAAGCCAAAGATGATGTGCCTGTCTTTGGTGAACAGCGAATCGTAGTCTTTCTCGCTTAATCCGTGCCGATCCCCGATCTGTTGCACCAGCAATTGCGCGGATTCAGGATGAGTAACAAAATTGACGGCCGCTCTCGCCCCCGCCTCGGCGAGGCCAAGTGAAATCGCCTCACCGATACCGGAATTGCCGCCCGTCACGAGCGCGCGTTTTTGGTCGAGCCTGATGTTCAAAGTCTTTTGGTCAACGCCTGGCGCGTCAAGCTAGAAGCAGCACACCTCTATAACACTCGCATGGTCACGCGCTGCTGTTCCGTTGATGCCGTCTCCCGTTCCTCCGTCGAAATAAAACGCGCCCTCTGGCCTACGGCGAATCTCTGCAATAGAACTTCAATTCCGTTTTGAAAACGGAGTGCATCGCGAAAGGTGTTTACGGCGGCAGTCATCCGAGTAAAGACCGCCTCCTCCAGATCCTTATGAAGACCGCACTCTTGCTGCAACTTTTCCGGGATGCCGCGTATCGGCAAGCGGGCGCCCGGTGGGATGCAGACTGCGGGGATCGGCGGAGCCATTGGAGGATCAAAAAACTCCTTGAGGCGCGGCGGGCGGAAATGCCCTTCCGAAAACAAACCGCGTCTACGCTTGATGTTCCACGTTTTCAATCGGCTGCGTGAGACTTCGATCATGAGGGAGCAACGCCGAGACGACTAGCCCCTGAGTCTATCGTAAATAATGTCAAAACGCCGTCAAAAACGGAGATCGAGTGAAAGTTTTCGATGGCCTCGACGGGGGGGCTGTGTTTTGACGGCGCTTTGACGTTTCTCGCTTCATACTGGGCTTAGATTGTGAGCAGCGGCGAACCGAACGAATCGCGATTGAGCGCGAAGCAGAACCATGATCGAGAAACCAATACATGCCGATCCTGCAAGGCGGCTTGCGCCCGAAAAGCCCGGCGCCAACGGAAGTCGGCATTCCATCGGAACAGAGGGCCCAAGCGTAGGACGCCCGATGAGAGTCGCGATTGTCTGGGCAGTCTCGGTCATCGCAATCCTCGCGCTCATTCCAACCTGGACAAACGCGTGAATATTCTGCACTGGAGGTTGTAATATGCCAAAGACGGCAGTTGGATTATTTGAGACGCCTGGTCTCGTGGACGAGGTCGTCCGCGAAATCGAGGCGCTTGGTTTTCCTCGGAAGGAGGTTCGCACCCTGGAGGAACCGAAGACGTTCGAGATCACCGGCGTGATGAGTTTCCCGCGCCTCGATTTCGAAGTCGACTTGAGCCGGGAGCTTTCCAGGATCGGGGCTTCCAAAGCGGAGGCCCAGGCCTACGTCAAAGGACTGCGGAGCGGCGGGGCTCTGGTTTTCGCGACCGGCTCGGACGAGAAGGTTGAGGCTGCCGCTGGAATCATGAACCGGCATGGCGCGGTGGAGATCGAAGAGTCCAGTGGGCCCGAACCGGATTTGCCCCATGTAATTCGCAACAACATGCCGCCGATGCACGATAATCCGGTACAGACCGGACGGATTCGCGAACCGGGCGACGGCGCCTGCTTTTTCGTGTGGTAACTAAGGCCATTGATCCTGCGTACGGGGCAGCAGAGCTGCGTGAATGCCATCACGCACGCTTGATGAGACGGCTCTCCTGAGGAACTCGCGCAAAACGGAGTGCGGCGCGATCGGTTCCTGGATTGATTCGGGGTGCGCGCCGCACCCTTTGCGCTCCTGAGGAACTCGCGCAACACCGTTCCCGCTGCTGGCCGCGAATCGGCGCTAAGACGCGATACGGAGCGCGGCGCGATCGGTTCCTGGATTGGTTCGGGGTGCGCGCCGCACCCTTTGCGCTCCTGAGGAACTCGCGCAAAACGGAGCGCGGCGCGATCGGTTCCTGGATTGGTTCGGGGGGGTGCGCGCCGCACCCTTTGCGCTCCTGAGGAACTCGCGCAAAACGGAGCGCGGCGCGATCGGTTCCTGGATTGGTTCGGGGGGTGCGCGCCGCACCCTTTGCGCTCCTGAGGAACTCGCGCAAAACGGAGCGCGGCGCGATCGGTTCCTGGATTGGTTCGGGGTGCGCGCCGCACCCTTTGCGCTGTTGAGGAACTCGCGCAAAACGGAGTGCGGCGCGATCGGTTCCTGGATTAATTCGGGGTGCGCGCCGCACCCTTTGCGCTCCTAAGTGACTTGCCGGAGAGTCCTACGGAAATGCGGCACGAGCGATCTTGGAAGAAAGGAAAGTATAAGTCATGTCTGAAACGAACTCGGTTGTAGCCATTTATCAAACCCACTCCCAAGCAGAGGAAGCAGTGAAGGCACTGCAGAGGTCTGGGTTTGACATGAAGAAAATGTCCATCGTCGGCAAGGATTATCATTCAGACGAGCACGTCGTCGGATACTATAACGCCGGCGACCGCATGAAGTACTGGGGCAAGATGGGCGCCTTCTGGGGTGGTATCTGGGGGATGTTGTTCGGAGCCGCCTTCTTCCTCATTCCCGGCATCGGGCCGATATTAGTGGCCGGTCCGTTGGTCGCCTGGATCGTCGGCGCACTGGAAGGCGCCGTTGTGGTGGGTGGATTGAGCGCGCTCGGCGCGGGATTGTACAGCATTGGCATCCCCAAGGACAGCGTCGTGAAATACGAGGTGGCGCTCAAGTCTGACAAATTCCTCCTTCTGGCTCATGGCACAGCGGACGAAGTGGCCAAGGCCAGGGACATCCTGCAGACGACGAACCCAGTCGAAATGGCACTGCACGCGGCGGAACGCGAAACAGCTCGCCGATAAGCAGGCGACCGAGGACGCTTACGGGGAGGGAAGTTACAGTGCGCCCGGCGGAACGCGAACAACTCGCCGGGGTTAGCGGCAGATAGTCCTGCGATTGGTGCGTGAAGCACTTTGGCTTCAGGTTGTGGAAATTGCATGACCCAGGGTTTCACATGCCTGAAGGAAGTGGAATCTCTGAAGGAGAAATATCGTGTCGAAGAATTTCTTGATCGTCTCGGTTGCGGGCCTGGAGCCTCTCCTGCATGTTCCGATCGAGAGGACCCGAGGTCTTTCTTACGGTGCATTTGCATAGTTTCTTTTCGTCAGCCAAGGAGAAAGAGCAATGATCGCGGCAACCAAGACAAACCTTAGTCCAGCGCAGTTGGATCAACTGTCGATCAACACGATCCGCTTCCTGTCGGTCGACGCCGTGCAAAAGGCCGATAGCGGCCATCCGGGCCTGCCGCTGGGCGCCGCGGCCATGGCCTATGTATTATGGACCCGGTTTCTCCATTACAATCCGGCAAATCCGCAGTGGTCCAACCGGGACCGTTTCGTCCTCTCGGCCGGCCATGGTTCGGCGCTTCTCTACAGCTTGCTGCACCTCACCGGCTATGATCTGCCTCTCGATCAGATCAAACAATTCCGCCAATGGGGCAGCATTACACCCGGTCATCCGGAGCGCGGTCTGACGCCTGGTGTCGAGACCACTACCGGCCCGCTCGGCCAGGGGTTCGGCAACGGCGTGGGCATGGCGATTTCAGAAGCGCATCTTGCCGCGTGTTACAACCGGCCGGGATTCGAAATCGTCGATCATTTCACCTACGGCCTGGTCAGCGACGGAGACTTGATGGAGGGCGTGTCCTCCGAAGCAGCGTCGCTCGCCGGACAATTGGAACTCGGCAAGCTGATTTACCTTTTTGACGACAACCACGTGACGCTCTCGGCCGGCACCAACATTGCCTGTAACGAAGACCACGCGCGGCGCTTCGAGGCGTATGGCTGGCACACGCAATTGGTGGAGGATGGGAACGATGTGGAGGCGGTCGACCTGGCCCTGCGCGCGGCGCGCAACGAAACCAGGCGCCCTTCGCTGATTCTTGTTCGCACTCACTTAGGTTTTGGCTCCCCGAACAAGCAGGACACGTTTGAAGCGCACGGATCGCCGTTGGGTGTGGAAGAGGTGAAGCTGACCAAGCAGAACCTGGATTGGCCGATCGCGCCCAACTTCGATATCCCACCCGAAGCGCTCGCCCATTTTCGTGAGGCCTTGCCGCGTGGCCGGCAGGCGGAGTCGGAATGGCGCGATCGATTCGCTCGCTACGCCACGATACATCCGGACTTGGCCCGGGAGTTTCAGGAAAGGATGCGCGGCGAATTGCCCGCCGGCTGGGATGCGGACATTCCCGTGTTTCCGGCGGACCCCAAGGGAATGAAGACCCGCGTCGCTTCCGGAAAGGTAATGAACGCGATCGCGCCGAAACTTCCGTCGCTGATGGGCGGTTCCGCGGATTTGGACCCGTCGACCTACACAGCGCTGAAGGGCGCGGGCGATTTTGAATCGGCCGACCGCGCCTCGGGCGACACACAGGGCTCGTGCGGCGGCGGCTGGCGCTACGCCGGGCGCAACGTGCACTTCGGCATTCGCGAACATGGCATGGGCGCGATTCTGAACGGGATGGCGGTGTACGGCGGCATCATTCCATACGGCGCAACGTTCCTGATCTTCTCCGATTACATGCGCCCTCCCATGCGGCTGGCGGCCATGATGCAGCAGCGGGTGATCTATGTGTTCACCCACGACAGCATCGCACTGGGCGAAGACGGAACCACTCATCAGCCGGTGGAACAACTCGCCAACCTGCGCGCCGTTCCTCGCCTGGTCGTGATCCGGCCCTGCGATGCGAACGAGACCGCGAACGCCTGGCGCTTTGCGATTGAGTCGCGGGACCGTCCCGTCGCATTGATCCTGACTCGCCAGGATGTGCCAACGCTGGACCGCACCCGCTATGCCCCGGCCGCCGAGCTGAAACGCGGAGCCTACATCCTGGCCGAGGCGGCGAACGGCCGGCCCGAGATCATTTTGATCGCGACCGGTTCGGAAGTGAGTCTGATCGTCGAAGCGCAGCGTGAACTGGAAAAGCAGAACATTCCGACGCGCCTCGTTTCCATGCCAAGTTGGGAGTTGTTCGATGCGCAAGCGGAGGAATATCGCCTCTCCGTGTTTCCGCCTTTGATCCGCGCGCGGCTGGCTGTGGAAGCAGGAGCAACGCAAGGATGGCATCGCTACGTCGGCGACCTTGGCGACGTGATTGGCCTCGATCATTTCGGAGCCTCTGCCCCCGGACCGCTCCTGATGCGCGAATACGGGTTCACCGTGGAGAACGTTTGCAAGCGAGCACTGGCCTTGCTCAAGAAAAACAAGGCCTGATTCGCCGAAACGCTTCGGCATCGCTGCCGATCATGGAGGATTTGCGCGAGGTTCACTATAAAGTGGTCGACTTCAAAGTGCTAGTTTACCGCCCCCATTCTTATTCTGATCGGGGCAGGAATCCTGTTCAATAGACGACTGCCGACTTCCCCGAGACGGTGAATGTAAGCTACCGCTTCGAGGTGGAGATCGCGGGGAGCCCAAGCTGGGCCAAGTGCGCCTGGACGGGTTTCCCACCCGTGAGGGAAAAATCATCTCGACGCTATCAAGCGGCGAATCCGCGTTAGGCGGCAAGTGGCCAGGATGCAAGACCGTCGGCTTCTCCGGGGCTGTTTTGTGCGGATACACGGTGCCGGGCGAAATCGCCGAATGCACGCTCACAAGTTCAGGCGTCCAGAGGGCCTCGGGCGTCGTTACACGTTTGGGTGACGAGCCACATTTTTCGTGACGATGCTTCGTCGCGCGTCGGTCGGTAGTCGCCATGCACGGGCGCTGAATCACTGATTTCACGCTGGAACCGAGGTCGGCAGTCCGCCTCCGGCTTTGGCCGCTCGATTGCCCTAGAAGCGGCCGAGGAAGAAACTCATGAACATCCAACGTACGATTTTCGCCGCCACTGGGATAGCTCTCCTCTCTGCGGCCACCTCCTTCGCGCAAAAGGTGAAGACCGATTACGATCACAAGGCGGATTTTAGCCAATATAGGACATTCTCCTTTGAAAAGGTGCAAACGGCAGACCCACTATTGGTCGATCGCATCAAATCAGCCATCACGACCACCCTGACGGCGAAGGGCTGGTTGCAGGTACCGTCGAGGGGCAACGTCGCAATCGTAGCGATGGATATCAATAAGGAGCATCAAACGCTCAACACCTATTACGATGGCTTTGGAGGCGGCTGGCGCTGGGGAGGCGGATTCGGAGACGAAACGACAACGGTTGACCACTACGAGGTCGGTACTCTGGTCGTCGATCTGTTCGACGCGAAATCCAAGCAACTGCTATGGCGTGGATCTGCCAGCGAAACCCTTTCAAGCAAGCCCGAGAACAATACGAAGAATCTCGACAAGGGGGTGCAGAAAATGTTCGATCATTTCCCTCCGAGCTCGAAGAAATAAGCGCGGTTGCGCGGCCCGAACCAGTCCACCGTCAAGATGTAGGCGGAGATCCCTGCGCTCTCTGTTTCCGGCTACCGGATCACTGTCACTCGATCCTGCCCAGAACTCGGCTTTCTGTCCCTAGAGGGATCGAGCACTGTGACCGGGCCGTTGTGCTCTCCGGTTTCCCAGGCTGCTCAGAGGCACGGCAAACGGAGAGGCATGGTTTCCTCTCTCTTCTCGCGCTTACTGTCACTACGGTGGCCATCTCAAAGCTCGACCTGGGTAAGTACAACTTCGTGGTGGCGAGGAATGTCGCTGTCGTCAAGGGCACATCCGAAGTTTGGCAGTCCAGTTTCTTCGACCAAGCCCACGGATTCCTCGCTTCGGTCCATGACCGCTTCCGTTGGCGCCGGAGAATCCGGCACGGTATTGTTTCTCGACGGTATGGACACGCTGGGCGTCAGCGCGATTTCGGCTGGCCAAGCTCATTTCACTACGTCCTTGTTGGCGGCGGGAGTCCACCGGTTACGAGCCTTCTATGGCGGCGATGCGGGACCTGCGGGCTTTTCGGCGGTAACAATCTTCACGGTAAGCGCCGAACTTGCCGACACCTTCGCAACGGCGCTGAACGATACCACGGGGAGCCAGCCCACGGGGATTGCGGTCGCGGATTTTAATAACGATGGCAAAACAGATCTGGTAACCGTCAACAGCGGCGCCCAAACTGTAAGCGTGTTGCTCGGCAACGGCGACGGCACGTTTGCCGCGCATGTCGATTACACCGTCGGAGGCACGCCGGTCTCTGTTGCCGTTGGGGATTTTAACACCGACGGCCATTTTGATTTAGCGGTGATCAACCAAGCCGGGAATACCCTCAGCATTCTTCTCGGAAACGGCGATGGAACCTTCCAGACGGCCACGAGTTCGTCTGCCGGCAACAGCCCATCCAGCATCGCAGTCGGCGACTTCAACGGAGATGGGATCGAGGATCTGGCAGTCGGCAGCGCGTCGGGTTTCGCCCTGAACGTGCTTCTCGGAAATGGCAATGGCACATTCCAAACGCCCATCCTGTCCAGCTTCAACGTCGGCACGCTGCTCCTGGTCGAGGATCTCAACGGCGATGGTAAAGCAGACCTGCTGGTGGGCGGCCAGGGGTTTTATTACTCCTTGCTCGGAAACGGCGATGGAACTTTCGATCTGACGCCATGGGTGGGGTATGGAAGCGGTGAGCTCGCGGTGGGAGATCTGAACGGCGATGGTAAAGCGGACGTCGCCTATCCAGTGCAACCGAGCGGCCCCGCCATTGCCGTGCAACTGGGCAATGGCGATGGGACTTTCAGTGGCTCTCAAACTTTCCCGGCCAGCTTCGAACCGTCCGCTTTGGCGATTGCCGATGTCAATGGAGACGGGAAGCTGGACGTGATCGGCGCCAGCAGCATTGGCAGTTCGGTGATCGTTCTGCTCGGAAACGGCGACGGGACGCTGCGAACCCCGCTCTCGTTCGGCGTTGGAGCCTCCTCCGCCGGAATAGCAGTGGGGGATTTCAACGGAGATGGCCGTACGGATCTTGCAGTTACTCACGGCTCGGCCGGCAACAACGTAAGCATCCTGCTGGGGCAGGTGAGCGCGTTGCAGTTTTACCCGGTCGCTCCGTGCCGATTGGTCGACACCCGGGGCGCCGCTGCCGGATTTAACGGGATCGCGCCCTTTTCGGGACCTTCCATTCCAGCCGGTGAAACTTTGACGATCCCCGTGCAATCGGCTGCCGAGGCTAGCACCAATACCACGCCTGCTCCTTGCGGGGTGATTCCTTCCACCGCCCAAGCCTACTCGTTCAACATCACGGCGGCGCCCAAGGCGGCGGGCGCGGTGGATTATGTTTCGCTCTGGCCGGCCGGCTCGCCACAGCCATTCGTTGCGACCTTGAACGACCCTCAGGGTCTGATCGTGGCCAACGCGGCCATCGTTGCGGCGGGATCTCCCTCCGGCGGCATCAGCGTGTTTAACGCCGGCCCCTCGGCCACGGATGTCATCATTGACATGAACGGGTACTTTGCCCCACCCAGCGGCGGATTGGATTTCTATCCCGTCGCTCCGTGCCGGCTGGTGGATACCCGCGGCGCCGCGGCTGGATTTAACGGGATCGATCCCTTTGCGGGGCCGTCCATCGCGTCCAAGGCGACCCTGACGATCCCCGTGCAATCGGCTACGGAAACCAGCGCCGACACCGAACCCGCGCCCTGCGGAGCGATACCTTCGAGCGCTCAAGCCTACTCGTTTAACCTGACGGCGGTTCCAGCGTTGGCGGGCGGCGCGGTGGATTATGTGTCGCTCTGGCCGGCCGGCTCGACGCAACCCTTCGTGGCGACGTTAAACGATCCTCAAGGCAAAATCGTGGCCAACGCGGCCATTGTTCCGGCGGGCGCACCGAGCGGCGGGGTGAGTGTGTATAACGATGGCCCCTCCACCACGAACGTGGTGATTGACATGAACGGTTACTTTGCCGCGCCCGCCGGATTGCAATTCTATCCCCTCGCGCCGTGCCGGCTGGTGGATACACGGGGCGCCGCGGCGGGATTTAACGGGATCGCTCCTTTCTCGGGGCCCTCCATTCCAGACGGGGGAACTTTAACGATTCCCGTGCAATCCACTGCCGAAACGAACACTAACACTAAGCCCGCACCCTGCGGCGTGATTCCTTCCACGGCTCAAGCCTATTCATTCAACCTCACTGTGGCGCCTCAGGCGGGGGGTGAGGTCGACTATGTCTCGCTCTGGCCGGCCGGCTCAGCACAGCCTTTCGTCGCGACCTTGAACGACCCTCAGGGTTTGATCGTGGCCAACGCGGCCATTGTTCCAGCGGGATCTCCCTCTGGCGGCATCAACGTGTTTAACGCCGGCCCCTCGACCACGGATGTCATCATCGACATGAATGGTTACTTCGCGCCCTAAGCGCAAATACCACCGTCGGGGCAGGAATGCCGGGATCTGCATGCGCTCCCTTGGCAGCGAGTGTCCAACACCCTCGCTCAGGCGGCCGATTGCTTCTCGAGGAAACCGCAGCATGGTTCTCACCAGTTCCAGCGATATCCCGGTACTACGATCTTGTCGAACAACTGCAGGCGCACCATGGGCAGGAAACATTGATCGGAAAGAGGCTGGGAGCCCTAGCCGCAGGCGTTGCGGGGGCACGAGCGACTTCCCTCTTACAAGAGATTCCCATGGCCGCAGCGGTCATGGCGCGGCTGCACGCGATGAACATCGCTACATGGAAGGCCGATCCTTTCATGCTGGAAACCCATGGCCTGCGCGCTCTCGAAGATCTCGAAGGCGAGATGAAGGGCGATGCGTGATGGCTCAGGTGTGCATAGAGCGAATATGAGGCGCTGAGGATTTCAGTGACGGACCGGCTCGGAAGGCATCGAGCGCGCGGTCTACTCGCGCGAGGTCGCCTTAGCGTCTACCGCCGCCGATAATCAGAGCGTCATGTAAATACGCCGTCGCATCGGCGAAGTCGGGAGCCGATGACCCCTCATCGAGGACGCTGGCTTCGTGTGAGACAAGGGCGTCGAATGGATGCTTCGGACGGCTTAATTATCGCTGCGCCCGCACAGGTCCGGCGTGGCGCACATGCCGGAGGGGCAGGAACCCATGCCTTGCTCAAAGGGAGCGCGATCGAAAGACGCATGGCCGTTCGAATGGGCCGCAAAGGTGGAGAACTGCTGCGCCAGATGGCCGCCCTCACCGCAGGAGGGGCACAACACTTCGTCGGCGCCGGGACGGCGGACCAGCTTCTCAAACTTGCTTCCGCAATCTTCACACAGGTATTCAAAGATAGGCATAAACTTATTGCACCAGACTTAATTATTGCACCAGCGCTAGAGCTATTTTATCAATCCACGCCTGGATCTCGGACTGGGGCGCGGCGAAATCGTTCACCAGGATGGAAAACGCCAGCCATCCGCGGGTTTTGCTTTCGGCGTAGCCGGAAAGGGCGATGGCGCGATTCAGCGTTCCGGTCTTGGCGTGAATGGCGCGGGCATCGGCGACGCAGCACAGCCGGCGGGCCAGCGTTCCGTCCTCGCCGCCCACGGGCAGCATGGCGATCCAGGTGTCGCGCAGGCCGGAGCTGTACATGTACCCCAGCAGGCGCGTGACCAGTCGCGGAGTCACCAGCGTGTTGCGCGACAGTCCGGAGCCGTCGTCGATGCGGGAATCGACGGCGGCCGCGCCGATCTGGGTCGAGAAACGCGTTCAGCGCGGCCACGCCGGTCTCCGCGCGTGCCGGCCTTGCGTTCGATCCTGCCGGCTCTCGCGCAGCAGCAGCTCGGCGTGCAGATTCTCGCTGACCTTGTCGGCCATCTGAATCAGCTCCGCGGCTGGAGGCGAGAAGCGCGTAGCCACAATGTTGCCTTCGGGCGCCGCGTAGGCTTCGCCCGGCGGCGCGGTGGCGCGCCATCGGATGGCCGCCCGATCAGCAGACGCCGCGGCGGGTCAGCGCGTCATACAGCGCGCAGGCCGCATACAGCGCGGGATCGTCCACCGTGACGTTGGCGTAAAGCGCTGGTTGCTCTGCGGCCGGGATGGTGCCGTCGAAAAGAAGCTGGCGAGCGCCCGGCGCGCGGCTCATGCCGATGTGCGGCTTCGCCGGAGCCGGCCACGGTGAGAATGCGATTGTCGATGGCGAAGTATTCGAGCGGCGGGAGCGATCGACAGCACGGCCAGATCGCCCGGCTTGGCTCCCGGCGCGAAGGTAACGGTGATGAAATTGTCGGCGACGGTCAAGGCGCTGACCGGCGCGCCGGATTCGCCGAGAGGGTCGCTCTGGGTCCAACTGGGCGGATACGGCGACCAGGGATAGAGCCGGTCGTCGCCGACGATGTCGCCGTGAACGTGCGGTGAGGCCGTTGGCGACGGCCTCTCGGCCAACTCCTCGATGGCGGCGAGAGGCGGCCCCGGCGCAGCGGCTGGAGCATAGGGATAGGCGCGGCCGGACATGGACGGATCGCCGGAGCCCACCAGCGCCAGATCGCCCGAAGGCTCCTGAATCAGGCGGGTTTCGAAGCGATAGGCCGGCCCCAGCTTCAGCAGGGCCAGCGCCGTGGTGAACAGCTTCATGTTGGAGGCGGGAAGAAACAAGCGGGTCTCATTGCGCACATAGAGCGGCTTTCCGGTCTTGAGGTCGACCACGTGGATTCCGATGCTGGAGTGCGCGGCCAGGGGACTCGAATCCACCAGCGTATCGATGGCGTGCGCCAGGTCCGCGGCCGGCGCGGATGCGATGAGGAAAAATGCCACAGCCAGGATGTGGCGCACGCACTGATGGCGACGCTGTTTACGCCCGGCCTGGGTGTCGAGACAAGTCTCGACACGGCACGCACGAGTGCGTGCGCCACGTGTCATCTTGGCGCCAATCTGGCTTCGAGGCCAATCAGCAGCAGCAGCGTGAACACCACGACTGAGCCCGCCAGCGGCAGCCCCATCACCACGCTGACGCCCCACTGCGATGCGAAATAGCCCAGCGTGCCTGGAGCCAGCAAGCCTCCCGCGATGGCGAAGGAAAAGATGCCGTTGTAAAACCCGGGATGGAAGTAAGGAAAGCGATGGCCGATTTTTTCAACCAGCAGAGGATAGATCGGCGCGAAAGACGCGCCTAGAAGCAGGATGCCGCTGACGGCTCCGAATCGATTGTCGGTAGCCAGCAGGATCACGCATCCGAGGATGGAGCCGGCGGCGCTCGAAACCAGCAGGCGCGAATGCCGCACGCGCGGCAGGATCCACTGCGCGGCCACGCGTCCGATCAGCAGCGCGAGCCAGTACAGCGCCAGCATCAGCAACGAAGAGGCCGGGCTGATGCCCAGGCGCTGGGTCAGAAACAGGGTCAGCCAGCCCGCTACCGCCCATTCGTTACCCAGTTGGAAAAACAGCAGCAAAGCCAGCAGCACGGCCGCGGGACTGCTGAGCTCGGAAAAAATCTCGCGCACGGCGGGGTGATGCGGAACCGGGCGCGGCGGGAACGGCGTCTTCAGGTACATCCATCCGAAGGAAGCCGGGATCACGGCGATCCAGGCTTGCAGCGCGGCCGCGGTGTACGCGTAGAACGCTCCGGAGACGATCAAGGCCACGGTCAGGCATCCCAGCCCGAACAGAATGCCCGCCAGGTTGACGGTGGCCGCCGGATCGTGGCGATACATTGGCGATATCGCGTGAAACATGGCGGTGTGCAGCAGCCCCGCTGCGAAGCCCAGAATGGCCATGCCCGCCACGCGCCACCAAGCCGCAACCGGTGGCGACACAAAAGCCAGATAGAGAAATCCGCTGCCGGCAACCGCGCAGGCGAAGGCCATGGTCCAGCCCACGCCTTTGCGTTCCAGCAGGCGCGGCGCGGCGCCCACCGAAGCCAGCAACCCGCCGATGAGCCCCAGAAAGTACAGGCCCACGACGCCGTATTCGGAGGAGATGTGATACTGCCAGGCGGGCAGAACCGCGCCTAAAAAGGAAAGCAGCACTCCCGAAACGAAGAAGCCTGCCAGAGCGCGGCGCGATCCGGCCGAGCCCAGCGTGCCCTCGACCGGCGGCGTGCCCTGCTGAGCGGCGGTTTCCGGTATCAACGCCCGCATGCGCCTCTCCAGCGCCGCGCCCAGGCTCGCTTGTGCTGCGAATCGATCAAAAACGCTCTTCCCGGGTCTGGGACTCGGCCAGAGTCACTTTCACATCCATGCTGCGGCCGTCGCGGTAGATCGTCAGCGTCATCATGTCGCCGGCGTGTTTGCTCGAAATGGCTTGCGTGATGGCGCTCTGGTTCTTCACCGGCTTGCCGTCGATAGCCATGATCAAATCGCCTCCCGCGCGGACGCGGTAATTGCCGACAATCACTTCGTGTGTGGCGCCGCGCAGTCCGGCGGTTTGCGCGGGCGTCCCCGCCCGCACGCTTTCAATAAGAATTCCGCCGCTCGAGGGCAGTTTCAGCGCCTCGGCGAAGTCGCCGGTGATGTACGCCACCGGAGTGACCCCCAGCGGTCCTGCGGGCACAATGCGCTTGCCGGTGCGGATCGCCTCCAGCATGGTTTTGGCGCGATTGATGGGCATGGCGAAGCCGATGCCGATGTTGCCGTTGGGCCCGTAGATGGCGGTGTTGATGCCGATCACGCTGCCGGAGGAATCGAGCAGCGGCCCCCCGCTATTTCCGGGATTGATGGCCGCGTCGGTCTGAATCATGCCTTCCAGCTTGCGATTGTTCTCGCCTTCGATATCGCGGTGCAGGGTGCTGATCACTCCCACCGTGAGCGTGCCGTCCAGGCCCAAAGGCTGTCCGATGGCCAGCACTTTTTGCCCTACCTGGATGTGGTCGGAATCGCCCAAAGTCAAAAAGGTCAGCTTCTTTTTAGGGACGATCTTGATCAGCGCCAAGTCGTTGACTTGATCGCGATCCAGGATCTCGGCCTTGTAAGAGCTTTGGTCCGGCAGCGTCACTTCCACTTGCGAGCTGCCGCTGACCACGTGATTGTTGGTCAGAATCTGGCCGTCGGCGTTGATCAGGAAACCCGATCCCAGGGCTTGCGACTGATAATCGCCGAAGAAACCGCGCTGGATCACGGTGCTGGTGATGTACACCACGCTATCCTTGCAACTCTTATAAATATCGATGTTGTTCTGCTCGTCCGCGGTGAGCCCGGCCGAGTAGGCCACGCTGGGCTCGCTCCAGGTCGGCAGCTCCCCGCCGGACACGCTGCGCCGCAGCGGCGAATTGTGGGTGGTGAGATAAACGAATCCGCCCACAAGAAAGAGGGCGATCAACAAACTTCGAAATTTCATAGGTTCAAGCTCCGCAGTGATTCATATACGGCCCGCGTTTGCGCGAGTGTTTCCTCCTTGGCCCCGGAGGTGTCGATCACGTAATCGGCGAATTTGACCTTCTCGTTCAGAGGCATCTGCCGGCGCATCCTGTCGAGCTCCTCCTCGCGCGTAAGATGGTCCCGCGCCATGGCACGCTCCACCTGTACCTCGGGGGGACAGACCGCGACAATCAAACGATCGAATTCGCGGTAACTTCCAGTCTCTATCAGTATGGCAGCTTCCGTCACGGCGATGCCATGGGGATGGGCCGCGGCGAACTCCTCCTCAAGCTTGTGCCGCCGGTCCCGCACATGCGGGTGCACCAGGGCGTTCAGCTTTTTTAGACGCTCCGGATCGTGAAACGCCACGGCCGCCAGGCGACGCCGGTTGAGGGAGCCGTCGGGGTTGAGGATTTCGCGGCCAAACTCACGCACGATATCGTCATAGGCTTCGCCGCCGGGCTCCTGCACCTGCCGGCCCAACTCATCGGCCTGGATCAGCAGGCAACCCAGACTGGCCAACGCGTGGCCCACAAAACTCTTGCCGCTGGCGAGGCCTCCGGTCAGTCCGACGCGCAGCATTTTCTTACACGCGCACAACGGAACGCCGCGGCCGCGCTACCGATTCGAATAAGGGTGCCGCGGCGTCCTGTGCGCTTCCTACACGCGCACAACGGAAGGGCGTCGGCCGCGCTACCGATTCGAATAAGGGTGCCGCGGCGTCCTGTGCGCTTCCTACACGCGCACAACGGAAGGGCGTCGGCCGCGCTACCGATTCGAATAAGGGTGCCGCGGCGTCCTGTGCGCTTCTCACGCGCACAACGGAACGCCGCGGCCGCGCGGGAAAAATGGGGACACCATAGCCTGTCCCGCCTCCAGCCCTAGTTGACGGCACACGGCTTCCGGAGCGGGGACAGGCAATGATGTCCCCATTTTTCGGGCAGTTAGGCGGGTTGCGCATGCCGCTCCGCCAGATCGACGGTGTTGGCCATCAGCATGGCGATGGTCAAAGGTCCTACGCCGCCGGGCACCGGGCTATAGGCGGCGGCGACGCGGCGGACATCGAGCGGATGTACGTCGCCCACCCAGGCCGAGCCCTGGCGCTCAAACTGCTCGCTTTTGCCCAGCCGCTCGGCTTCCGCGGCATCGGTAATGCGGCTGGTGCCGACGTCGATCACGGTGGCTCCAGGGGCGATGAACTCGGCCGTCACCAGAGCCGGCTTGCCCACCGCGGCTACCAAAATGTCGGCGCGGCGGCACTCCTCGGCCAGATTGGAGGTGCGGGAATGGCAGATTGTCACGGTGGCGTTCTCGGCCAGCAGCATCAGGGTCATGGGTTTACCGACGATGTCGCTGCGCCCCACCACCACTGCCTTACGGCCGTCGATGGGCACGCGGTAATACTTGAGCAGCTCCAAAATGCCCGCCGGCGTGCAGCTTCGCGGGGCGGGACGGCCCGCCACCAGATGCCCGACATTGATGGGGTGAAATCCATCCGCATCTTTGTCCGGCGCCACTGCCTCCAGCACCATACGCGTGTCCACGTGCGCCGGCAGAGGCATCTGCACCAGAATCGCGTCAATATCGTGGCGCCGGTTGAGGCCGTCGATGATCTTCAGCAGGTCTGCGGTGGTGGAAGTTGCTGGAGGCGTGAGCTTTTCGCTGTAAAACCCCAGCTCGGCGCAGGTCTTTATCTTGTTGCGAACGTATTGTGAGGAGGCCGGGTCGTGGCCCACCAGGACCACGGCAAGCCCGGGTGGGCGCCCCAGACGCGCGATGCGGTGCTTCAGACCATCCAGAATTCGGGCCCGAACGGGGGCTCCATCGAGAATTTGAGGCATTCGAACTGAGTTTAGCAAAGCTGCGGTTGGACTCCGCAAGGCTGAATCGAATCAATGCATTACGTGGCACGAATCGTATTTTCGGGAAGGGGTTTACCCCAGGCGTGGGTAGAGTGCTAAGGTACGGCACTTCGCCAGTACCCCGCTAAGCTGAGAGTATTCCCCCGGCTCATTAGGTCTAAGCACCGATTTTTTCCAAAGTCTGCCAATGCTAATTTTGTACAGCGACAGAGACCTGTCGCCCACCGTAGGGAGAGGAGAAAAACAATGAAGAATTTGGTTTTGAGACTCAAGATTTGGAAGGACACACGTGGTCAGGACCTCATCGAGTACGCCTTGATGGCTGGTTTCGTGGCCGTGGCTGCCGGCGCCATTATGCCGGGTGTCGCATCCAGCATCAGCACGATCTTCTCGAAGATCGCGTCTGTTATGAGCAACGCTGCCAACACCGGTAGCTAAACCTTTAACCTGGGGAGGGGAGGCGGAGAAATTCGCCTCCCCTTCACATTTGTTTCCTTCAGGTATTTCTTTCCCGCCACCTGTCCTGAGTACCACCTTCCCAACTATCCCATTTTCGCTGGCCTTTCAAGTTCTTATTCTTCCTGGCCGATGAGAGACTTGTAAGCGCTGCAGAGACCTGTCGCGCAACGGGAGAGAAAAACATAGATGAAGAAACTAATTTTAAGATTGAAGATTTGGAAAGACACGCGCGGCCAGGACCTGATCGAGTACGCCTTAATGGCCGGCTTCGTCGCCGTGGCCGCCGGCGCGATTATGCCTGGCGTCGCCAGCAGCATCAGCACGATCTTCTCGAAGGTCGCCTCGGTGATGAGTAGCGCTGCCACAACCGGTAGCTAAACCTTTAACCTGGGGAGGAGGGGGAACCTTTCCTCTCCTCTTCCAGCCCCCGCTCTTCTGAGGAACTCGCGCAAAACGGAGTGCGGCGCGAAACAGTTTCTGATCCCCCTGGTGGTGCGCGCCGCACCCTTTGCGCTCCTCAGAAACAGCCCGCAAAACGGAGCCTGGGTCGCGACCTGGAGCCAGGCTGTTGCTCTCGGGAATTGAGGGCCGCGACCGGCCCTTTGCGGGCTTCTAAGGAACAGCCCGCAAAACGGAGCGCGGCGGGCATTGTTGTTTGGCTGAAGTGAGGGTGCCGCCGCACCCTTTGCGGGCTGCTAGGGCACGTTCTGATAACTCACAAACGCTAACCGCCGGCTGTCGGGCGACCAGGAGGGCACGTTGATGGTCCCTTGTCCGCCGAACAGCCTGGTCAGGACAGTGATCCTTTTATCGGCCACATTCATGATCCGCAGCATCACATCCTTGTCGGCGGGATGGCCGGTCACGTCCTTCTCATAAGACAGGAAAACGATCTGGCGGCCGTTGGGGGAGACGTGCGGGAACCAGTTGTTGAATTCGTCTGAAGTGATCTGCTCCTGCGCGCTTCCGTCAGGCTTCATGCGCCAGATCTGCATGCTGCCGGTGCGCTCCGAATTGAAGTAGATGTACTGGCCGTCGGGCGAGTATTCGGGGCCGTCGTCGAGACCCGTCAGCGGCGCGATGCGCAAATCGCCCGTATCCTTCCACGATTTGAAATTCTGCGCTCGGAGACGGGTGATCATCTAAACGTTCAGAGTATCATTCCGCGATGACGCCCCCGCAATCCTGCCCTACGGAGTGCGGTCCCCAGACGGCACCCCAGAGCCGCGGAAGCCGGGGTAAACTAATAGTTCCCGCTCCTACCGCTAACCCAGTCGTTAGACGAGACGTGATAACGACAGGGGAATACCATCCACATGAGCCAACCCGTGAGTGCGTTTGACGCGAATTTCGTTCTTACTTTAGAGGAGATCGGCACGCTTGCGGCCGAAGCCGGAAAACCGGCCGAGACGCTGATGAACGTGGTCGCGCTGATCGCCAAGCGTTTCAAGACCGACGTGTGCTCGGCGTATCTGCTGGAGCCGGACCGCGCCAACCTGGTGCTGGCCGCCACGGTGGGCCTGCGCCGCGAATGCATCGGCACGCTGCGCATGGGCCTGCACGAAGGCCTGGCCGGACTGGTGGCCGAGCAGGTGCACTCCCATCGCCGTGGAGCAGGCGCAGAACCATCCGCGCTTCAAGTATCTTCAGCGACGCCGGCGAGGACACCTATCATTCCTTCCTGGGCGTGCCGCTGATCGACCGCGGGGTCCTGCAAGGCGTGCTGGTGGTGCAGACCGCGGAGCCGCGCGCGTTCCGCGAGGAGGAAATCGGGCGCTGGCCGCGGCCGCGGCGCAGGTGGCGCCGGTGATGACCGAAGCCCGCACCCTGGCCCGCTTCATCGCGCCCGCGCAGGAGCGGCTGTGGGCGCTGGCGCGCAACCTGTGGTGGAGCTGGGATAACGACACCAACAGCCTGTTCCGCGATATCGACCCGGCTGCGCTGGCGGAAGCTCAATCACAACCCCATCTCGCTGCTCAGCGAGATCCCACTGGCCAAGCTGGAGACAGCGCGCCGGGCGAGCTGGTGCTGCACGGCCGCATCAACTACGCCTATCGCCGCATGCAAGAGTATCTTCACGCGGACCGCACCTGGGGCGCGGCCAATGCCGGCGTTCTGCGGCCGCGGCCGGTGGGCTATTTCTCGGCTGAGTTCGGATTGCATGAGTCGCTCCCGGTTTACTCCGGCGGCCTGGGAATCCTGGCCGGCGATCACATCAAGAGCGCCTCCGATCTGGGCATTCCGCTGGTAGGCGTGGGATTGTTTTACGCCCAAGGCTACTTCCGGCAGCGCCTGGACTTGAACGGCTGGCAGCAGGAAGAGTACTCGATCACCGACGTCAACCAGCTCGCCCGGGAACCCGCGATCGGCGAGAGCGGAGGACCGGTGACGGTGCAGATCGAGACTCGCGGCGGGGCCATCCGCGCCAAGGTCTGGCGCGTGAAGGTGGGGCGATGCGATCTGCTACTGCTCGACTCCGACGTGGAAGGCAACACGCTGGAGGATCGCGAGCTGACGTCGCGCTTGTACGGCGGCGACCGGCGCGTGCGCATCCGCCAGGAGCTGCTGCTGGGCGTGGGCGGCTTCCGCGCCCTGAAGGCCTTGGGAATCACGCCGGGCGTGCTGCACCTGAACGAAGGGCACTCCGGCTTCGCCGTGCTGGAGGCGATCCGCTCGCGCATGGAGGAGGAGGGCGCGAGCTTCGAGCAGGCGTCTTCCCACGTGGCGCGCGAGGTGGTCTTCACCACGCACACGCCCGTGCCCGCCGGCCACGATCGTTTCCACGGGGGCCTGATCGAGGAGCACCTGGGCCCGCTGCGCGAAGCGCTGGGGATTTCTCACGAGCGGCTGATGGCGCTGGGCCGCGAGGATCCCAACAACTACAACGAAGATTTCTGCATGACCGTGGTGGGATTGAAGCTGTCACGGCGAGCCAACGCGGTTTCTTCGCTGCACGGCGAGGTATCGCGGGCGATGTGGACCGGACTCTACCCCGGCAAGCTGGAAAAGGAAGTCCCCATCGGCCATATCACCAATGGCGTGCATGTGCCCACGTGGCTGGCGCCGCAGATGTCCATTCTCTACGATCGCCACCTGGGCAGCGACTGGCGCGAGCATACCGGGCAGACGTACACCTGGGATGGAATCGAGAACGTGGACGACGGGGAGCTGTGGGAGACGCATCTGGCGCTGAAATCGCGACTGCTGGAGTTCGTGCGCCGGCGCGCGGTGGAACAATCCCGCCGCCGCGGCGAGCCCGCCGAGGCGCTGCAACGCCTGGCCCGGGTGCTTAGCCCCGACGCGCTGACCATCGGCTTCGCGCGCCGCTTTGCCACCTATAAGCGCGCCAACCTGATTCTGGCCGATATCGAAAGACTGGCCCTGATGGTCAACGACCCCAAACGGCCGGTGCAGTTCGTTTTCGCCGGCAAGGCGCACCCGCACGACGATCCCGGCAAGCGGGTTTTGCAGGAGATCGCGGAGCTGATGCGCAGCCCGCGCTTCTCCGACAAGTTCGTGTTCGTGGAGGATTACGACATCGACGTCGGCCGTCATTTCGTGCAAGGCGTGGATGTGTGGCTGAACAATCCGCGGCGGCCTTTGGAGGCGTCCGGAACCAGCGGGCAAAAGGTGGTGCTGAACGGAGGGCTGAATCTCTCCGTGCCGGACGGCTGGTGGGCCGAAGCCTATGACGGCTTGAACGGCTTCAGCATCGGAACCGGCCGGACCCATTCCAATATGGACGTGCACGACCATCGCGACCGCGAGGATCTGTACCGCGTGCTGCGCGAGGAAGTGATTCCGCTGTATTACGAGCGCGACCGCGACGGCCTGCCTCGCGGCTGGATCAAGCGCATGAAACGCACCATCCGGACGCTGGGCTGGCGCTTCAGCGCGGATCGCATGGTGATGGATTACGCGCTCAAATGCTACGTCCCGGCGGCCGGCGGCACCTCCAGCGCCATGAAGTAGGGGCTTTTAGCCTACGCGCTCCGCAAGGCACTCCCAGGCACGTGTCGGGCGATATTCGCCACGCCTGTGCGGCAATCCTTGCGTTACTTTCCGGCGAAACCATCCATGGCGCAGAAGTATTCTTTCAAGTCCCGGCCCACCACCAGCGTGAAGGTTCGGGTAAAAGTATAGGGCTTGGAAAACGCTTGCGGATCTTCCAGCGTGTACCCGATTTCCAGGTGTCCCAAGTCCGGACGCCGGTAGCGCTCGATCACGTGCAGCGCTTCACTATGGGGTTTGCCGGTGCCGTCGAGCCAGCTCTTATCGTTGAAGCCTACCGTATCTACCACCAGCGTATCGCCCTCCCAATGGCCGATCGAATTCCCGTTCCACGTGTTCGGCTCCACGTCCAAAGCCTTGTCGTGGGAGCGGCCGTCCAGAAAGAAACGGCGATAACTGTGGACATTCCCCTCGGAGAGCATGACGACAAGTTTGGGGGTCTGAACGATTTTGTACGGCAGAGGCTCGATCCTCACAACGCCGTTGGGCAGGCAGGCCTTTTCCGGGTCGCCTTTGCCCCCGCTGGCCTTTCGTTCGTTGTAGAGCTTCTGTGCCGCTGGTAAATATGCCGGATCGCTTGGTAAATTCGGACTTCCCGATACAATCCACACGCCGGTCAGATCCACTTTGCCATCCAGGGCGCGAGGCGCCGGCCCGTCTTTCTTTGCCTGTTGACTAAAGGAAGGCACACTTAGAAACAGCAACACAGCCGCAGTCGCCAACCGCGCATTCATCGGAAGCACCCGCACGTTGAACTCTCCTGGTCTATCATGATCCAGCATCGCGATCCAGCATCTAATGTTTATCGCCGACTAAGCGCCCTGGGTCCTGGTTGTTCTCGTTACAGACGTACTCAAGCACGTCCCAATCCGGCTCGAGTGTCGCGAGCCGATGCTGCACCCATGGCTTGGTATAAGCGCCCGGGTCGTCGACAGTGACTTCGACATCCATGTCGCCATAGTCGCGGCGATGGTAGCGCTCGATCACGTGGAGCTGCGTCGTATGCGGATGGCCAGCCATGTCGAACCAGAATTTGTCGTTGAAGCCGACCGAGTCCACCACCAGCGTGTCGCCTTCCCAATGGCCGATGGAGTCGCCGTACCACAGCGGTTGGGTGATCTTGAGATGCTCCTTCCGGTCCAGGAAGATCTGGCGGAAACTGTGAATATTCCCCTCGAACAGGATCAAAAGTAACGTGGGGGTGGAGACCATCTGTACGTGATAGGGCGTGGCTCGCGGAACGCCTCCCGGAACGCAGCGGGCTTCCGGGTCGTCGGCGGAGTAGTTTTCCGTGCGTTCCTTGGTGAGCGCCGCGGCCCATGGCAGCATGTCGGGTTCAGGATCGCCGGGAAGCTGGCGCTGCGCGTTCCAGATTCCGGAAAAGTCCGGCTTGCCATCCGGCATGCGAGGCACGGGTCCGGGCGGACCGGGGGGAGGGGCCTTTGTGGGCCGTTCGGCGCCTGGATACTTCGGCCTCTTCTGATCTTGAGCTGACGCAGGAGCAGGAGCCCACGCGAACGCTAAGAAGCACGCTGTGGCTCCCGCAGCGACCATCACGCTCAAATGACGCATGCTCATGTAAGATCCCCTATTCAAAAGTTGGTTTGCCTGCCTGGCGCACCGGCGTCGTCGAAGCTCCGCTCACGCGTCCCCAATACGGCACCACTTTCTTGCGGCCGCTCGCAGGCGACAGGAGCGGGCCGGCTACTCCTAATTGGCGGGATTGGCGGGGTTGTCGGCTGAAGATCCGCCCAGCACTCTTCGACCATCCGGCAGTGTGACTTTGCGGGCGTTCCCTAAGTTATCGCCATCCTTGGCTAGATAGCCCTCGACGGTTACTTCGTCCCCCGGGTGGAGAGAATTCTTTCTCCAGCCCTGCTTCAGCAGTATATTGATGGGGCCAAGTTCAAAATTCCAGTTCGTTACCTTGCCGTCAGCGTCCTTCACGTCGACATAAAAACGCGCGTGAGGATTCATCCACTCCACTTTCGTGACCGTACCGGTAATCTTCAGCGGCTTGTTAAAATCGTACTCGGCTTCAAACGAGTGGTGCGCCGCCAGCGGCACCGCCGAAACGATCAACCCGAGACCCGCGATCAACGCCAGCTTGTTCCTCATACCGCCCCCTGATCGAATTCTGCACCGAGGTGCAGCAACACGTATTAGTAGCATGCCGATTCCACGCCGTCAAGCCGCCCTTCGGCATATCATGCTATCCCCGATGTTGGTCATTGACAGTCAGAAGGATTCCGCAGTAGAATCCTTCGACTGGGTAGTTTCGCTTTTCATTCCAACTGTTCCGAATGGGAGGATCTTCTTCATGCGAAGGATTTGGACGGTGTCTCTGTTGCTCGTCCTGAGTTGGGCCGCGTTTGCCCAAAGCGACCGGGGCACCATCACCGGCACGATCAACGACCCGGCGGGCGTCGGGATTGCCCGCGCGGCGGTGGAAGCCAGAAACGTCGACAGCGGCGCTACGTACCCTGTGGCGAGTTCGGCTACCGGCAATTACACCATCGGCGAGCTGCCGGTAGGTACCTACGAGCTTTCGGTGAAAGTCCCCGGATTCAAAGAATTCATCCGTCGAGGTTTGACGATACAAGTCGCGCAGACCTTGCGCATTGACGTGGCCCTGGAGATTGGCAACGCCACAGAGTCGGTCACCGTCACCGCAGAGGCTTCTTTGCTCAAGACGGAAAGCGGTGAGGTGAGCGAAAACGTCTCCATGGAGCGGCTGGATAACCTTCCTCTTTTGCCCACGGGCCCGGCGGCCGGCAACT
This sequence comes from Bryobacterales bacterium, assembly GCA_963765185.1. Taxonomy (GTDB): domain Bacteria; phylum Acidobacteriota; class Terriglobia; order Bryobacterales; family Bryobacteraceae; genus Palsa-187. Next base: position 8,389 of record CAVXWB010000133.1, on the reverse strand, counting down.
CGGGCATTCGGAATCCTTACGCTGTGATCGCGCTGCTGCCGGGGTCTTACTACGCAGGCACCGGGACAGCCGCGAATAACTCGACCGTCCAAATCAACGGCGCTCCAGTCAACACCGAAGCCACACTGGTGGAAGGCATGGATGCAACCAACCCCATAGGCCAGGGCCTGGTGCAGTTTAACCAACCGGGATCGGATTCGGTTCAGGAGTTTAGCGTCATGACCAGCAACTACCCTGCTGAGTTCGGGCAGGCGGGCGGCGGCATCATGAACCTGACCATGAAGTCGGGCACGAATCAGTTCCACGGAACCGTGTACGAGTACTTCGTAAACGAATTCCTGGATGCGGGCCAGCCCTTCACTACGAACGGGAATGGAGGATTGCTTCGGCCGGAGACGCGGAGGAACGACTTTGGCGGTACTGTCGGCGGTCCGGTGTGGATTCCCAAAGTATACAACGGGCATAACAAAACTTTCTTCTTTTTCAACTTTGAGCAATACAGGTTAACCCAAAATGTGATACCGACCCCGATTTCCGTGCCTACGGCGGCTTATCGCCAGGGAAATTTCAGCGCCGCGGAGCTAAGCACCCAGCTTGGCGCCGATCCTCTTGGCCGGCCGATTTATGGCAACGAGATTTACGATCCCCAGAGCGTGTTTACCGCCAACGGCGAAAGTGTTGCCAATCAATTCCCGAACAATACCATTCCACTGACCCGGATAGATCCGGTTGCGATGAATATCCAGAACCTGCTTCCGCAGCCCACGAACCCTGGCCTGCTGGCCAATAACTATCAAAACCCGTATATCAGCACAACCACAACCACGACTCCGTCGATCAAAGGGGATCAGGTGCTGGGCCCCAAGGGCAAACTTTCTTTTTACTATTCCAAAATCCGCAACCAAGAACCAATCGCCGTGGGAGCCAACGGATTGCCCGAACCCCTTTCCACCGACAGTGGCACAGACATCCGGTCGAATACCGAGCGCCTGAGCTATGATCACATTATCTCGCCAACGATTCTGTTGCACGTGGGGGCGGGCTTTATGCAGAGTAGCCTGGGACAACCGGCGGAAAGCACTTTCAATGCCGCGACAATAGGCTTGATCGGCCCGTTTAGCCAACCCGCACAGTTTCCCGTTATTTCAGGAACGGCGAATGCTCAAGGCGGCTTGGGCGCTGCAACCGTGGGTACCACGCCCGGGGCCGCCCTGGGCCAGGGCGCGCATTCCTACACGATTAGCGAGCAACCCACGGCGATTGCCAATCTCACCTGGGTTAAGGGCAACCATACCTATAAGTTCGGTGCGTCAATGCTGATTCAGGGAGACATTAACCTAAACCTTTCCACTCTCAATGGTACATATGCATTCAGCAACTTACAAACGGCGCTTCCCTATGTCGCACTGAACAATTCTACCGGGAGCGTAGCAGGCAACACCATCGGATTTCCGTACGCCAGTTTCCTGTTAGGCCTGGTCGCCAGTGGAAACATCCACCCTCCTTCCGAGACGCGGCTTGGAAAGTCGGAATGGGCCGGGTATGTCCAGGACAGCTGGAAAGTGACGCGCAAATTCACACTGGATTATGGCCTGCGATATGATTACTCGACATACTTCCAAGAGCAATACGGCCGCGCTTCGGATTTCTCGCCCACCCTACCGGACTCAAGTGCAGGGGGGCATCCCGGGGCGGTCATCTATCAGGCCACCTGTAACTGCGCCTTCGCGCACAACTATCCCTGGGCGTTCGGGCCCCGCTTAGGCGCAGCGTATCAGATCACTCCAAATACGGTGGCCCGCGCCGGTTTTGCCATCGCCTACGCAGGCACCCCTGAGTATGGGAATGGCGGCGGTGGAGGCGCGGCCAGTGACCCCTTCGGTCCCAATGCGAATGCATTCGAACCCAGTATGATATTGAGCCAAGGCTCGCCCTTGACCGCCGCGCAGATTGCGTGGCCCAACTTGAGCCCAGGCCATTACCCCCTGGTGTCCGCGGGAAGCGCACCCGTCGGCGCCGGTCCCCCGGTTGTCGTCGATCAGAACGCGGGCAGGCCCGCCAGGAACTATCAGTGGAGCGTTGGGCTACAGCGCCAGATTAACAGGGATCTAATGGTGGAAGCTGCCTACGTGGGCACTCGCGGGATCTGGTGGCCTTTCTCCGGGTCGACATCCAACCCCGGCGACCTCGTCAACTACAACTACTTGTCTCCGCAGCTATTGAGCACGTACGGACTCAGCCTCAATAACCCGGCGGATCTGGCGATCCTTAGTGCGCAGGTTGGTTCCCCGTCGGCAGGACCCTTCATGGATAAATTACCGTATGCGGGTTTTCCGCTGACCGCCACCGTCGCCCAGTCCTTGCGTCCGTTCCCGCAATTTAATTCCGGGCTCGCTCCTACATGGGCGCCGCTGGGCGACACTTGGTACAATTCGTTGCAGGCGAAAGCGACTCAGCGGTTTTCCCACGGCTTGAGCGCTACTTTCGCTTTCACCTGGTCGGAAAATTTAGATAACATGGAAGGCGCCTCAGTGCCCACCGACGTTGGCAACCGGCAGACTGCCAGGATGCTTGACAGTTTGGACCGGCCGCTGGTTACCAGTTGGGCGGTCAATTACACGGTGCCCACAATATTAGGGGGCTCTAAATCGCCAGGGCTTAAAGCGGTGTCGTGGGTGACCCGCGATTGGCAGATCGGCGGCTTCTTCCAGTACTCCAGCGGGTCGCTGATCCCGCCTCCCCTTGCGAACGCCAGCCCCACCCTGCTCACGGATGTGTTCCAGAGCACGGTTCAGGACCGCGTGCCGGGCCAGCCTCTGTTCACCGAAAACCTCAACTGCGGTTGCTACAATCCGAGTACGAAATTCGTGCTGAATCCGGCCGCATGGGTTAACCCTCCTGCGGGGCAGTTTGGCACTGCTACCTTCTACAACGATTACCGCTACCAGCGCCGGCCCGTAGAGAATCTGGCGCTGGGTCGTCTGTTCCGGATCCGCGAGAGCATGAGTCTCAATCTCCGGGTAGAATTCCAGAACGTGTTCAACCGCACGGAGGTGAACAACCCCAGTGCGACGAACCCTCAGCAAGCGCAGACCGTCAATGCGGCGGGCCAGACCACCGCTGGGTTCGGATACATTAATACTCTCGGGACAACCTTCGCCGCACCGCGACAAGGCATGATCGTCGCCCGATTCCAGTTTTAGCGCAGGGCGGGCACGCGGTCGTTTTTAGGTTCATTTGGCTGCGTTGGCTCCGGCGAGGCAATCTTGGGGCTTCGCTGCCCGGCCAGCCGACGTCGCAGGCCACGGGAGGTCTACCAGTTCTTTTTTGCCTACGCGCAGAACTGGTCGAAGGCCGCGGTGAGCAGCCTGGCGATCTGCTCCGGATCGCGGCGCTCGATGTCGGAGCGGTGAATCATATGCACCGGCTTGCCGTCGCGAAACAGAGCCATCGACGGGGACGAAGGCGGATAATCGGAAAGGATCGCGCGCAGGTGCGCCACCGCGGCTTCATCTCCGCCGGCGAACACCGTGGCCACCGCAGCGGGCTTCACAGCGTGCTGCAACGCCATGCCGATGGCCGGCCGGGCCCGCCCCGCCGCGCATCCGCACACTGAGTTCACCACCATCAGCACGGTCCCTTTGCCGGGTGTGAGAAAGCGGTCGACGTCGGCGGGGGTTCTGGCTTCTTGAACGCCGTGGCGGGTCAGATCCGCCCGCATGGGAGCGATGAATTGTTCTGGATAAGGCACGCTTCGATTGTAGCAGCGGCCAGGCTCCCTCGGGCGGTTGTGTTCAACCAGTGCGGTGGTTTTCGGCCGTCGAGGGATAGAGCGATCTCTCATGCCGACAATTACTTGCGAGTGGTCTGAGACTTGCTCCAGGGAGGGGCATGAGATGCTCAAAACCAGCTCTGCCCGCCGCTCAAGCTTCCCAGGAGGCCGGCCAATGAGAGCCTTAGCCGGAGCAGTTCCCTTCCCCGCGATTGTAGGGCGGACCGAGCCCAAGGCTCGAAGTGGACCACAAGACCAGCGAGCAGATCCTGGTCGGGCGGGTACAGGCCGGCGATGAGCTGGCCTTCCGCGAAGTGGTCGAGCGCTATGAATCCAAGGTCTTCTCCATCATTTACGGCATTCTGCGCAACCGCAACGACGCTGAAGATATCGCGCAGCAGGTGTTCGCGAAGATCTATTTTTCCATCCGCAGCTTCGATTTCCGCAGTTCCCTGCTGACCTGGATCTACAGAATCACCGTGAACGAGTGCTACGACTATCTGCGCAAGAGGCGGGCCCGGAAGCTGGTCTATGAAAGCGATTTTTCAGCCGAGGAAGCCCAGACTCTGGAGACTTCGGTGTCGATGGCGGATCCGGCCGCGCCGATGGATCGTCAGCTCACCGAGCGCGACCTGGTGATGAAGCTGCTCTCCAAGGTATCTGAGGAGGCCCGCAGCCTGATCCTGCTGAAGGAAGTGGAAGGCCACTCGGTGGAGGAATTGGCCGCCATAACCGGATTGAACGAGAATACGATCAAAGTCAAGTTGTATCGAACCCGTCAAAAGCTGATCAAGGCGGCGCGATGTCTGGGCAAGGGAAAGCTGGATCTTCTGCGATTCGCACCGCGCCAGACGGCCGTCACCACGGGCGCGCTAGGTGGGCATTAATTGAGAGGAAGGATTCAGCAGCATGCGCAAGGTAAGCAGGAATCTGCGGCCCCACCACAGATCGGACTCAAGCACGTAGTTGATTTGCTCTTCAGACCCGCGCAGGATCAGCAGCGCGCGGGTGACCCAGTAAATTAAGAGGCCCATGGAGCAAAAAAGGATCGATTCCGTGATGAGAAGATCGAGGCTCCAGAGCATGCTTGAAGCCAGCTTACGACGCCTGAATTGAGTAGCGCAATCCGTCAAACCACCTAGCCCGAGTGGCCTCTTACCTGCTGGGGTTAACGGCAATGTCTAGCGTCGCATTCCAAAAAGCGGCGATGGGTCCGCGAGTACTTCTTGTCGACGAGAAGGAGCCGATGGAGCAGGCCCTCAGCCCCGTATTGCCGGCGGCAGGTTACGCCGTTTATCAAGTCCGCAATGGAAGAGAGGCGCTGCGGAGAGTTCAATCCGTTCGGCCGGATTTGATTCTTTTCCATCTTGACTTGCCGGGCATGGAAGGCAAGGAAGTCATCCGGCATTTACGAGAGCTGGCAATTGCGCCCATTATCGTTATTTCACCTTGTCATGAAGAATCCGAGAAGGTATGTTCCCTTGACTCCGGCGCAGCGTGATTACGTCACCAAGCCGTTTTCGGCCGCAGAGAGGTGTCGGTCGGCGACATCCCGGTGAAGCTGACGGCCACCGAGTATGACCTTCTGAAAGTGCCGATCCACCATGCCGGCCACGTTCGAGCGCACCATCAACCGATCCGGGAGCTGTGGGGCAGGATCCAATATCGGGACTCGCTTCACCTTCTGCGCGTCACCCTGAGCCATTTGCGCGGCAAGCTGCTGCGCGATTCCAGGAAGCCCCGCTACATTGTGACCGAGCCGCGCGTAGGATACCGGCTGCGAACGGAAAGCGCGGAGCTCACCTCTCGTCTTCGGGCGGCAGGCTGACCACCGTCAGCCTGCCGATGGAACAGTTGCGCTAGCGCACTTCGATGGAGACGATCAACCCTTCGCCGTTCACGGTAACGTCGATAGCGTAATTATTCACATTGAGAGGATTGCCGCCTTCCGCTCCGGGGTCATGGACGTAGGTGTCCGTCAAGCCGGAGGTGGCGGCCGGCGCGAATTGTTTGATGGTTCCCGCCAGGGTTGAAGCAACCACCGCAGTGGTTCCGAAGCAAGGTTTCCCAGTGGTTCCCATGACCTGGGACACGATGATGCGGGCGCAACTGCCGTTGGACGGGAAGTTCGCAGGGAGCAGGGAGGAGAGAGCGACAGGCGTGCCGGCAGTGGCTACCGCGACCTTGCCGAGGGGAAAGATTTGCATGGTTAAGAACTCGCTTTCATGGAATAAAACGTTCTTCTGCTGCGAGCATGCGGCCCGAAACCCGCGCGAGCGAGCGGGTGAAAACGGGAAATGATTGAAATGAGGGGAAAAGAGAATTTATGCGAGGCTGGTGATCGCGCTTTCCGCCGGCCCTTTTTCGTTAAATAAAGGAGGAAGTCCGATGCCATGCTTCCGGGCCATGCGCCAAATTTCCTCGACTCGCTGCGGGGTGATCAGGCCGCGGCCTTGAGAGAACGGCTCGAAGCGCTGCTCCATGGCCAGAACGATGCCCTCCAGCAGACAGCCGTGCGTGAGATTGCTCAGAGGATAGGGATAGATAATCGGGAGCAGGTCCGGGTCAAGCTTGATTCCTCCGGAAGCCTGGCCGAATCCGCCGTAGAAGATGGCGCTGCCGGGCGGCACGAAATCGGGAGACAGGTTCTTGGGATACCCGGCGTCGCAAACAATGGAGCCGCGGGGAAGCACGTCCAAAAGCATGTCCGAAGCAGTCAGGCTGGCTGCGCAGATCACGACATCGGCCTTGCGGCTGAGCCGCGCTACTTCGGTGTCCGCCGCTACCCGGCTGCCCAGGCTGGGGAATTCGGAGGCGAGCTTGCTTAGCCGATCGGGATTTCGAGCGCACAAAAAGAGCTGCCTGACCCTGGGAGCGAGACAACGCGCGCACCCCGAGCCCACATCGCCGCTGGCGCCGACGATCAAGACGCTGGATTCGCCGAGGTCGCGGGCGGCCAGCGCCAGGGCGCGTTCGACGCCTTTGATAATCAGCGCAACCGTCAGCGTGTTGCCGGTGGTGAACGCCGTTTCCGGATGGGAGGGGAGCAGATCCGTTTTCCCTTCCAGCAGGATGGAACTGAAGCCGCCCAGAGTTACGATGCGCGCACGCTCCCGAATGGCAACCTGTGCGGCCTCGCGAACGCGCGCGAGATTCTCCCGCAGATAGCGGCCGTCCAGGCGGTCTGGCGGAATGAAAGATTCGACACAGACGCCGCGGACCTGATGACCTTGCGACGACCCCACGGTGACGCGGCTGGACGTGCGCGCAGGAATCCACGGCAGAATGTCGTGGATATCTTCGAGGGAAATGGGCGGCCGCTGGGGTCCGCGAAGCAGGGAGATGGCCGCGGCGGCGCGGTCCCAGGTCTCGAAATGGGTGATCAGGGCGAAGTCGAGCACTAGCTCTCATGGTGAAGCTTCAATTGGAATCGATCCGCCAACAGGGTCTGAAGCATGCGGCGGGCCTGGTCGAGCGTGTCCATAATCAGGTCATCCAGGCTGGCGAACTCTTCCGTGAACCGGTTGCCGGAAACGCCGCAGTGTCCGATGGGCGCGCAATCGACATTGGGGGTCCGGGGCCTGCGGACCCATGAGTAACGGGTGTTTTGCCGGACCGAAGCTATGTCGAATGCCAGGGGTGCTTCGGACTGAAAGCGAGGCAATCATGACTTGCCGCATTGTCACCTCCTGCGCGCCGCACCCTTTGCGCTTCTTAGGTACAGCATACAGACGTTCACAACGTATCGGGAATCGATGGACTCCCGCAAGGAAATTTTGCAGAGACGGGACCGGGAAGGTAGAGTAGAACAGAGCATGCCCACAAGTTAACGAATCTTCTGAACCCAGTCCCCAGCGACCTTGCCATTGCGCAGGCCGCCACGCCGGTGCCCATCGACCGCATCGCCCACGAAGCCGGAGTTCTTCCCGACGAGCTGGAGCTTTACGGAAAGAACAAGGCCAAGGTACACCTGTCGATCCGCGACCGCCTCAAGGACGCACCCAACGGGAAATATATCGTCGTGACCGCGATCACGCCCACTCCGCTGGGCGAGGGCAAGACCACCACTACGGTGGGGTTGAGCCAGGCGCTGGGCGCCCATCTCGGCAAACGCGTATTCACGTGCATTCGCCAACCCAGCCAGGGCCCGACGTTCGGCATCAAAGGCGGCGCGGCCGGCGGAGGCTACAGCCAGATCATCCCCATGGAGGAGTTCAATCTGCATTTGACCGGCGATATCCACGCCATCATTGCGGCGAACAATCTGCTGGCGGCGGCGATCGACACGCGCGTGTTCCACGAGAAGGGACAGAAGGACGACCAGGTGCTGTTCGACCGCTTGTGCCCGCCGGCCAAGGACGGCAGCCGCCGCTTCACCAGCGTGATGCTGCGGCGCCTGCGCAAGCTGGGGATCGATAAGACCGATCCGAACACGCTGACCCCGGAGGAGCGCAGCCGCTTCGCGCGTCTGGATATCGATCCGGACACGATCACGTGGCGGCGCGTGGTCGATACCAACGATCGCATGCTGCGGCAGATCACCATCGGCCAGGGTCCCGAGGAAAAAGGCGCGGAGCGCGTCACCGGCTTCGACATGGCGGTGGCCAGCGAGATCAT
>CAVXWB010000132.1:0-40354 GCA_963765185.1 Bryobacterales bacterium | reverse complement strand
ACGCTGATGATGTCGCCTTGATGGGACGCGATTACGCCGGCGAGCTGATGCAAGACGCCGGGGCCCGCGTTCGCGGCCACCCTCGATTCCGACTTTCTGGGCCAAAATTAATCCACCTCGTATTTTTTCAAAATATCGGACCAGTGGCCCTGCGCGCCGAGAATCAGCTCGACCACTTCGCGCATGGCGCCGCGGCCGCCGGAGCCTCGGTCACGTAATGCGCGGCGCGTTTCACTTCGGCCGCGCGTTGGCCGGTGGCGATGGCCAGGCCCACGCGGCGCATCACCACGACGTCGGTAAGGTCGTCGCCGGCGTAGGCGATCTCGGCCAGGGCGATGCCGCTCGGCTTTATGGATCTCCTCCAGGATCGGGATTTTTTCGATGTGACCCTGGTAGACGTAGCGCATCTTGACCTGGCGGGCGCGCTCCTCGGTCGCGGCGAGACGCGTCCGCTGATCACGCCGGTGTGGATGCCGTACCACTCCAGCCATTGCAGGGCGATGCCGTCCTGCGAATCGAAGCCCTTGGTCTCCACCATTTTCCCGTCCGGGCCGGGGACGTTGAACAGGCGGCCGTCGGTAAGGACGCCGTCCACGTCCATCAGCAGCAGGCGAATGCGCGCCGCGCGTACTTCAATTTCTGGAGTCATATATGTTTGTCATGACGGTTTTTCAAAAAGTTTCGCATAGAGCGAGTCGCTGCTCATCCAGCAGGCGCGCGTAGGCTTCTTCAAATTGCGGGCGCGGGGAAAAGGTCGCCCCGGTGGACGCAGGCAGGGCGTCCAGATTCGCGGAATGGCGCCGATGCGCTCCAAGGCGTACAGCGCCGCGCCGCGGCAGGAAGCCTCCTGCTCGGTTGAGGCGACCACCGGCCGGCCCAGAGCGTCCGCCATGATCTGGGTCCAGGCTGGCGAATTGAGCAGACCGCCGCCGGAGGCGACCACTTCCGCGGGAACGCCGCGGCCGAGTAATGCGCGAGCCAGGATAAATCTCGCGAAAGCGCAGCGAAATGGATTCCAGCGCCGCGTGGACGATATGGAACGGCTCGGTGGCGAGGGTGAGGCCGGTGATGGCGCCGCGCAGATCCGCGCGCCAATAAGGCGAACGCTCGCCCGCGAGGAATGGCAGAAGGTGCAGGCCGTGGCGCCAGGCTCGGCGGTTCCAGTCGCGCCTCCGTGTTCTTGCGGCATGCGCCAGCGTGCGCTTCAGCCAGGCGTAGACTTCGCCGCCGTTGGAGAGCGCTCCGCCCAGGATCGCGCGATGGGGGTCCAGACGGTAGCACCACAGGCCGGGCGGAATCGCGCCGCCGAGGGCGAGGCCAGCGCGCGCATGGCGCCGGTGGTGCCCACCATGAGCGAAAACTGGTCCCGGCGCAGGCAGCCGCTGCCGATGTGATTCGCGGCTCCGTCGCCGATGGCGGGAAACCAGGGAATGCCTGTGTAGGCGGGCCACATGGCGGCGTACTCTTCGCGCAGATTGTGGAGGGGGCGGTCCATCAAGGAGGGGTCGGCGAGCTGCTCGCGGCGGATGGGCAGAGCCGCCAGCGCGGCGTAGTCGTAATTGTTGCCCTTTTGATTCCACAGGCCCGTGGCGGAGGCCATGGAAGTGGACACGCGGGCTTCGCCGAAGAGCTTCTCGAACAGGTATTCGGGAAAGCTGAGCCAGCGCTGGGTGGCGCGGAATTGTTCGCCGCGATTCTTCTCCAGCCAGAGCAGCTTGGCGGGCCAATAGCTGGAATGCGGCACGCAGCCGGTGTCGGCATGGGTGTCGGGAACGCGGGGGACTTCGGCCGAGCTGCGCGTGTCCAGCAAATGCAGGATCGGCAGCGTGGGTTTGCCATCGCCGCCGACTCCGCAGAAACTGTGCCAGAAAGCGCTGCCGGCCACGGCGGCGACGCGGAAGCCGGCTACATGGATCTGCCGATGTAATTCGTCCAGGCAGTCGACGGCGTGCTGGGCCAGCTCTTCGGGATCGATTTCGGCGCCGCCGTCGGGAGTGGTGTGAATGCGATACGGCAAATGCGCGCCATAGCCTTCCATTTGGCGCGCGCTCAAATCGTAGAGCAGCGCGCGCACGGAGGAGGTGCCGACGTCGAGGCTTACAATGAAGGCGTCTCCACCAGATACCGCTTCGGTGCTGGGCAAAACCTCTGTGCTGGATAAGGTGCTCACGACAATGTTCCGTTATAACATGCTGGCGCCCGGCGACCGCGTGGTGGCGGCCGTGTCGGGCGGGCCGGACTCCGTATGTTTGCTGACGGTGTTGTGCGAACTGGCCGGACGTCTTCAAGCAACGGCGGGAGTGACGTTGGCCGGAGTGGCGCACCTGAATCACAAATTGCGCGGCGAAGCATCGGAAGAAGACGAGCGCTTCGTGGCGGGATTGGCCGCGCGCCATGGAGTCCCGTTTTACCGCGAAGAGGCTGCGGCTGGGATTGCCGGAGGCAATCTGGAACAGAACGCCCGGCGCGAACGGCTCAAGTTCTTCTCCCGGCTGATTGGCGAGGGGAAAGCCAATCGCATCGCCACGGGCCACACTCGGGACGATCAGGCCGAGACGGTGCTGTTCCGGCTGCTGCGCGGCTCGGGCCTGACGGGGTTGGCGGGAATTCTGCCGGTGACCCGGGAGGGATTGATTCGCCCGCTGCTGGACGTCAGCCGCGCCGAGGTCGAGGAGTTTTTGCGCGCGCGCGGGATCGCCTGGCGCGAGGACTGCTCCAATCACGACCGCCGGTTTGCGCGGAACCGTATCCGCCATGATCTCCTGCCGCGGCTTGCCCGGGAATGGAATCCGGAGATCGCAGGGGCGCTGGCGCATCTGGCGGATCTGGCCGGCGAGGAGGAGCGGTGGTGGCAGGCCGAGATCGGGGCCTTGGCGGACGAGCTGTTTTCCCGGGTTGAGGGCGGCGTCGAAATTCGGGCGGAAGCGCTGGCTGGTTCGCCCAATGGGCTAGCCGCCCGAGGCAGAAGGGATCGCATAGCAAAAGCCTGGGACAGTCACCACATTTCGCCGCAGAGGCGCTCTGATTCGATGGAACTTCCCGGTGGGCGAAATATAATGACTGTCCCGGTTTTTGCGGAAGACGACTTTCACCACGGGCTGCCACCGAGAGCCGTCGCGCGGCGGCTGGTTCGCCGGGCCATCTCCCTGGTGGGCCGGCGCGCGGAGTTCGATCATGTCGAGAAGGTGATTGAGCTGGCTCAAAGCGGGCGCGGTTCCGGGTGCCTGGAACTGCCGGGGGTGGTGGTGGAGCGATCCTTCGATTGGATGCGTTTCACTGCGGCGGGCGGGGGTCCGGAGCTTCTTAAATCACCCCAGCCGGTACTGGTGGAACCGCCTGGGCGCTACCGTTGGGCCGGCGGCGAAGTGTGTTTCGAAGTTGCTGAAAAGCCGCGGCACGCCGGCTGTGTTAGGCTGAAGTGGAAAGGGCGGCATATTCCCGCCCACCTGGATTTGCGGGGCCTGGAATTGCGGGGTTGGAAAGCTGGCGACCACTATCGTCCCTTGGGACGCTCACGGGATCAAAAGATCCAGGAAATGTTCCAGAAAGCCCGCATCCCCTCTTGGAAGAGGGGCTTTTGGCCGATTGTTACGAAAGGGTCCAAGATCTTGTGGGTCAGAGAGTTTGGAGCCGCCGCCGAGTTCGCCGGCGGAAGGCGGGCCGGGTCCCTGGCTGTGGATTTGGGAAGAGAAAAACGGCGCGGTATGAATCATTTCGCCCGGATAGAACGTCTGTAATGGTAGTGTCGTCTATAAGAATGGCGTCGTCTGTAAGAAAAGCGTCGTCTGTAGCAAAAGCCTCAATGTGGGAGCACGCATGAATTCAAGTGTCCGAAACGCAATCCTCTGGTTCATTATCCTGGCCTTGGTCGTGATGATCTGGACGGTTTTCCGCAAGCCCGCGCCGTCGAGCGAGCAGCCGGCTTTCTCCGATCTGGTGCAGAAGGTAAAGAACGGGGAGGTGGCCGACGTGGTGATCAACCAGGCCACCGGCGACATCAAGGGCCACTTTAAGAACAAGGACGAGTTTACCTCCACCATTCCGCCCACCTACAACGAGTTTGTCACCCTGATGGTGGACAAAGGGGTGCAGGTGAAGTACGACAAGGACAACAGCAACGGCTGGATGTCGATTCTGTTGCAAACCTTCCCCATCGTACTGGTGGCGGGATTCTGGGTCTTCATGATGCGGCAGATGCAGAGCGGCGGCAACAAGGCGCTGAGCTTCGGCAAGAGCCGCGCGCGCCTGCATTCCTCGCAGCAAAAGAAGGTGACGTTCAAGGACGTGGCGGGGGTGGAGGAAGCCAAAGAGGAGTTGCAGGAGATTATCGAATTCCTGCGGGAGCCGCAGAAGTTTCAGAAATTGGGCGGACGGATTCCGAAGGGCGTGCTGCTGATCGGCTCGCCGGGAACGGGCAAGACGCTGCTGGCTCGCGCCATTGCGGGGGAAGCCAACGTTCCGTTCTTCTCGATCTCCGGGTCGGACTTCGTGGAAATGTTCGTAGGCGTGGGCGCCAGCCGCGTTCGCGATCTGTTTGAACAGGGCAAGAAGAACGCGCCGTGCATCGTCTTCATCGACGAGATCGACGCGGTGGGACGGCATCGCGGGGCGGGCCTGGGCGGCGGCCACGATGAGCGGGAACAGACGCTCAACCAGCTGCTGGTGGAGATGGACGGATTTGAATCCAACGAAGGCGTGATTCTGGTGGCGGCGACCAATCGTCCCGACGTGCTGGATCCGGCGCTGCTGAGGCCGGGGCGGTTCGACCGGCGCGTGGTGGTGGATCTGCCGGATATCCGCGGCCGCGAGGCCATTCTGCGGGTTCACACCAAGAAGACTCCGCTGGCCGACGACGTGGATCTGATGGTGATCGCGCGCGGCACTCCGCGCTTCGCCGGCGCGGATTTGGCCAACCTGGTGAATGAAGCGGCGCTGCTGGCGGCGCGGTCCAATCGCAAGGTGGTTACGCAGTACGATTTCGAGATGGCCAAGGACAAAGTCATCATGGGCGCGGAACGCAAGAGCCGCGTGGTGGGCGACGAGGAAAAGAGGCACACCGCCTATCACGAGGCCGGTCACGCGCTGGTGGCGCTGATGATTCCGGATGCGACTCCTCTGCACAAGGTGACCATTATTCCGCGCGGGATGGCGCTGGGCCTGACCACGTTCCTGCCTACCACCGACCAGTTCGATTTCAACAAGCGGCAGGCCGAAGCGCAAATTGCGGTGGGCATGGCTGGACGAGTGGCCGACGAGATCTTCTGCCACATGCAATCGGCCGGCGCAAGCAGCGACATCGTGAACGCCACCGATCTGGCCCGGCGCATGGTCTGCGATTGGGGCATGAGCGAGCTGGGGCCGCTGAGCTTCGGCAAGAAAGAGGAGCAGATCTTCCTGGGCCGCGAAATCGCTCAGCACCGCGACTACAGCGAGGCCACGGCCATCCGCATCGACGAGCAGGTGCGCAAGCTGGTGGAGCAAGGCTACCAGAGAGCCCACAAGATCATCGAGGAGCAGGCGGGCGCGCTGGAGCGGGTGGCGATGGCGCTGCTGGAGCGCGAGGTGCTGGACCAGGGCGAAGTGAGGCTGCTGGTGGAAGGCAAGGAACTGCCCGTCTTTACGCCCGTCAATCAGCCCAAGCCTCCGAGCGACGGTGAGCAGCAAGTGATCAAGCCGGAGCCGCCGCGCCGGGTTCCGGGCATGCTCGAAGGCGGGCCGCAACCGGCTTGATTGCGCGCGGCTTGATCGCGCGATACCCCGTCTACGTCTTCGACCTGGACGGGACGCTGGTGGATTCCGCGCACGATATTTGCGGCGCGATTCAGGAAGTGCTGGCGGCGAACGGGCGTCCGGAAATCCCTGAAACAGCGCTGCGGCGCTACATCGGAGTGCATCTGCTGGATATGTTCCTCGACCTCGGGTTCGAGGCGGAGCGGATCGAACCGATGATGGCCCATTACCGGCGCATTTATCCGGAGCGGAAGCACGCGCGGACGAGGGTATTTCCGGGCGTCGCCGAGATGCTCAAAGGCTTGAGCGGAAGAAAGTCGACAGCCACCACCAAGGGCACGCCCATGACTCGCGCGGTGCTGGAACAGTTCGGGCTGATCCAATATTTCGATCACGTGCAGGGAACCGACGGGTTTCCCGCCAAGCCCGAGCCGGACGTGATTGTGGCGGCGATGCGCGGGTTGGGAGCGCGTCCGGAGGAATGTCTGCTGGTGGGCGACGCGCCCGCGGATATGGAAGCCGGGCGGCGCGCCGGCGTGCGCACGTGCGCGGTTCGCTGGGGCTACGGAGACTCGCGCGAGATGGCGCGGTGGGAGCCGGATTATTGGATTGACGATCCTCGTGAATTGCTGCCAGGGGACTTAGTATGAAACGCGCGGCGCTGGCTTACCGGGAGGAGAAGAGGATCGCGCCCTACGCGGAGGCGCTGCGAAGCGTGGGGATCGAGCTGGTGATGATGACGCCGGCCCAACCGATCGCTTCATTGGACGGGATGGGATTGGTGCTCGCAGGCGGCACCGACGTCGATCCGGCGTCCTACGGCGCCGAAGCCGATCCTCTGACGGAGCCGCCGGACCGGGAACGCGACGCGATGGAACTGAAGCTGCTGCGTGAAGCGCTGGAGCTGGATCTGCCGGTGCTGGCCATCTGCCGCGGCTTGCAGGTTTTCAATATCGCGCACCCTGGCGGGACGCTGATCCAACACATCGAAGGGCACCGCGTTCCGCTGCACGACGCCACCATCGCGGAAGGCACCGTGCTCAAGACCATTTTCGGCGCGGGCAAGCGCTCCGTGAACTCGCGGCATCACCAGGCTGTGGGAAGGCTGGGTGAAGGCTTGATCGTTTCGGCGCGAGCGGCGGATGGGGTGATCGAGGGATTGGAACGGCCCGATCGCAGATTCGCCGTCGCGGTGCAGTGGCATCCCGAGGATCTGATGCCGCAGGATCGCGCGTTATTCGAGGCCTTCGGAAATTCGCTGTAATTCGCCGAGATCCAGACGGCCGGTGTAAATCGCCATTCCCAGGGCCGCGTGGACGTGCATCGCCAGAAGCTCACGGATTTCTTCGAGAGTGGTGATGCCGCCGGCAGCTGTAAGCTCGTGCTTCGTGGCCGCGCGAAGGCGGCGGAACCAGCCGAGATCGGTGCCCTGCAGCATGCCTTCCTTGTCCACGTACGTGCACAGGAAGCCGGAGCAGAACGGCTCCAGCCGGCCGATGACTTCCTCCGCGGTGAAGTCGGTGGCCTCGCGCCAGCCTTTGACGACGATCTTTCCGTTCTTCGAATCGAGCGCGATAATGACTCGTTCGGGGCCGACTTCGTTGGCAATGAGCTCCAGGGCCGGCGTGAATGCCGCGGTGCCGACGATGACGCGATGCGCGCCTTGATCGATGAGGCGGCGCGCGCGATCGGGCGTGCGGACGCCTCCGCCGACGCGGCAGCGGGCTCGGGAGGCGAGCAATTCCACCAGCGCGCTGTTCTCGGCGTTGCCGATGGCGGCGTCCAGATCGATGACCTGGATTTCGGGGAAGGCCGCGAACTTGCGCAGCATCTCCAGAGGCGCGTCCCCTTCGAGGGCTTTATCGCGTCCCTGCACAAGCTGGACGACTTTGCCGTCCATCAAATCGATGCAGGGGAGAATCATAAACGCACCGGAACTCCGCGCGCGGCGAGAAACTGTTTGAGATCGCCGACGGTGTAGGTTCCGTAGTGAAAGATGGAGGCGGCGAGCGCGGCGTCTGCGTTCGCCAGAACTTCTAAGAAATCCTCGGGTTTGCCGGCGCCGCCGGAGGCGATCACCGGAATCTGAGTGGCCTCGCGGACGGCGAGGGTGAGACTGCAATCGAAGCCGGTCTGCACGCCATCGGTATCCATGGAGGTGAGCAGGATTTCGCCGGCTCCGAGTTCTTCGCCGCGGCGGGCCCATTCGACGGCGTCCAGCCCTTCGTCGTGGCGGCCTCCGCGGGTGTAGACGTTCCAGCGATCCTGGCCGTGGCCGCGTGCGTCACTATGACTACGTGCATCAATGGCGAGCACCACGGCCTGCGCGCCGAATTCGGCGCTTAATTCGGAGATCAGCTCGGGACGCCGCACAGCCGCGGTGTTGACGCTGACTTTATCGGCGCCGGCGTGCAGGATGCGGCGGGCGTCATCGACGGAGCGAATGCCGCCGCCGACGGTCAGAGGGATGAAGACCTCGCGAGCGGTGCGCGCGACGACGTCCACCATGGTGTCGCGATCGTCGCTTGAAGCGGTGATATCGAGGAACACCAGCTCATCCGCGCCCTGCTCGTTATAACGCGCGGCGAGCTCCACCGGATCGCCGGCGTCGCGCAGGTTGACGAAGTTCACGCCTTTGACCACGCGGCCGGCGGTGACGTCGAGGCAGGGGATGATGCGCTTGGCTAGCATGTACAGTCGATGAAATTACGGACGATCGTTTGGCCGATTGCGCCGGATTTCTCGGGATGGAATTGAACGCCGGAGACATTCTCGTGTTCCAGAATGGCGGTATAGGGGACGATGTAATCGCAGGTCGCGGCGGTCGCCGGGACAACGGGGCAATAATAGCTGTGCGCGAAGTAGAGGAACGGAGCGTCGCCGGCGTTGCGCAGCAGACGCGTCTCACGCTTCGGCGCGACTTGATTCCAGCCCATGTGAGGAATTCGAAGCGCGCCTTGGAATCGCGCGACCGTTCCTTCGAAGATGCCGAGGCCGCGCTGCTCCGGAGCTTCTTCGCTCGACGTGAACAGAGCCTGCAAGCCCAGGCAGATGCCGAGGAAGGGAACCCCCGCGCGGATGCGTTCGACCAGCGTCTCGCGAACGCCCAGATCGTCGAGGGCGCGCATCATCTGACCGAAGTGGCCCACGCCGGGAAGGATGATTTTCGAGGCCCGGCGGAGACCGCCGGAATCGCGCGTCAGTTCGTAAGACGCCCCGATGGCATCGAGAGTGTTCTTGACCGATTGAAGATTGCCCGCGCCGTAATCGAAGATGGCGATCATTGGTCGATCCTCATAAAAGCCCCTTGGTGGACGGCAGTTGTTGCTTGAGGCGCGCGTCCTTGGAGCAGGCGTAGCGCATGGCGCGCGCGAAGCACTTGAAGATGGCCTCTATCTTGTGATGATTGGAGCGGCCGTACAGAACCTTGGCGTGCAGATTCGCGCCGGCGTGATTCACGAAGCCGCCGAAGAAATCCTCCAGCAGTTCGGTTTGCAGGTCGCCGACCAGGCGGGTCTTGACCAGATCCTTATAGACCAGCGCGGGACGGCCGCCCAGATCGATCGCGACGACGGCGAGGTTTCATCCATGGGCAGGACGAAATATCCGGCGCGATTGATGCCGCGGCGGTCGCCCAGGGCTTGCGAGAAGAGCTGGCCCAGCACGATGCCGCAGTCCTCGACGGTGTGGTGCTGATCGACGTCCAGGTCGCCGGCGGCTTTGAGGGTAAGATCGAAACCGCCGTGCTTGGCGAACAGTTCCAGCATGTGATCGAGAAAACGGATTCCCGTGGAAATGTTGTAGGTGCCTTGGCCCTCGATGCGCAGGCTGCCGTGGATCTGGGTCTCTTTGGTGTTGCGTTCCAGCGTGGATCGTCTCATACGACCGCCTCGATTTGATTCACGTTTTCAAGAATTGCGACGGCGCTTTCCTCATGGAAGAGCCGCGTAAGCTCCGCGCGGCTGGAATGGCCTGGCGCGATGATGCCGATGAAGGGCACACCGGCGGCGGAGGCGGAGCGCGCGTCGTCCATGGTGTCGCCGACGTACCAGAGCTTGCTGGCCGGGCTGCATGCGCTGGATGGCGAACAATCCGTCGGGCGCGGGCTTCGGGTTCGAGACATGTTCGGCGCAGACGATGGGATCGAAGCGGGTCTCGGGAGCGAAGCGGGCCAGAGTGATGTCGAGCTCATAGCGCAGGCGGCCGGTGAAGATGGCCAGACCGAAGCGCCGGCTCAGGCGTTCCAGAAGGCCGGGCTCGGGAATCCAGGTCTCGCGTCGGATCAGGCCGTCATTGCCGCCGTCGCGGCCGAGGAAGATCTGGTTGAAGTAATCGACAACCGTGCGGTATTCGACTTCGACTCCCAAATCGGAGGCGATCTTTTGCGACAGAGCCCAATCGTTGTTCCATCCGCCGGCGTTCTTGTATTGCTGGATAAGATCGCGCGCGACGCGTTGCCCGGTGAAGTGTTGGACGGTTTGCACGATGGCTTCGCGATAGGATTCGGTGACCTCCGCCAGAACGCCGTCCATGTCGAAGACGATTATGTTTTCCATAACCGCCACAGTTCCGCCAGAAAGCGACTGGCGCCCGCGCGCGTGCCGATGGTGACGCGGACGCAGCCGGGAATTTCGTAGCTGCGGTCGCGCACCAGCACGCCGCGCTCGCGCAGGGCGTCGCGAATGGGGATGGCGCGATCGCCGGCATCGAAGAGCACGAAGTTGGCCTGGCTGGGAAAATAGCGGATGCCGAGCCGGTCGAAGCCGCGGCAGACCTGCTCGCGCGCTTCCAACACTTCCGCTACATATTGCTGGATGTATTCGCTGTCCTGGACGGCGGCGCGCGCCGCGACGGCGGCGAGCGCGTTCACGCTGTAGGGCGACTGCGCCTTGCGCACCCACTGCATGTTTTCCGCGTTCGAGAAACAGGCAGCCGCAGCGCATGGCCGCCATGCCGTAGACTTTCGAAAACGTGCGGCTGACGAAGAGGTTCCGGTGCTCTGCGAATCCAAGGAAGCGCGGTGACGCCATAGAAATCGAAGTAGGCTTCGTCGATGAGCACGGCGGCGTGCGGCGCGGCGCTCAGAATTCGCGTGATGGCATCGAGGCCGATGCCGCCGCCGGTGGGATTGTTGGGGTTGGCGATGAGGATCGCCCGTGTCGAAGGCTCGATGGCGGCGAGGAACGTCGTCGAGCGGGAATTGAAGATCCGCGGGGTAGTCGATCTCGCGTACGGCAGCGCCGGCGAGCTGCGCATAGAACTTGTACATCGCGTAGGAAGGCTTCAGCGTGAGGACGCTCGGCGCCGTCGTCGAGGAAGGTGTTGACCAGCAGCTGAATGGCTTCGTCGGTGCCGTTGGTGAGCGTGAACTCATCTTCTTGGACGCGGAAGAATGCGGCGAGGTCGTGCAGCGCGGCGGCGTATTCGGGATAGATGGAGAGGTGATCGGCAGTGAGATATTGCGCAGAGCGCTCGATGACGCGAGCGGAGCAGCCGACGGTGTTTTCATTGAAGTCGAGACGCAGCTTGCCTTCGCGTCCGCCGCAGGGCGGAGAATAGGGGGCCATGCGGCGCACGGCTTCACGCGGGTTAAGAGCGCAGCGCGCTCATGATCGACGGGCCTCGACCGAGCGGGCGTGGGCTTCGAGACCTTCGGCGCGAGCCAGAGTGGTGATGGCGGGCGTCAGCCGCGCCAGCGCCGCGGGCTTCAATTCCTGCACCGAAATCACCTTCACGAAATCGGCCGAGGAAAGGCCGCCGCGCAAGCGGGCCGCGCCGGAAGTGGGCAGCACGTGGTTGGGGCCGGAGGCGTAGTCGCCCGCCGCTTCCGGGCTGGCCGGGCCCAAAAACACGGAGCCTGCATTTTGTATCGAGCCCAGAAGCGAGGCATCGTGCAGGGCGAGATGCTCCGGCGCAAGCGCGTTCGAAAACTCGACGGCTCGGTCGCAGCGTGTCGACGATCACGATGGCGCCGTTGGCCTCGATGGAGGGACGCGCGACGGCGGCGGTGGGGAGCGTGGAGAGCTGGCGCTCAACCTCCGCGGCAACGGATTCGGCCAGCGAGCGCGAGGTGGTCAGCAGAATCGCCGAGGCGTCGACATCGTGCTCGGCCTGGGCCAGCATGTCGGCGGCAATCCATCTCGGATTGCCTTCGGCGGCGATGATGACGATTTCGGTGGGGCCGGCGACGAAGTCGATGCCGGTTTCGCCGGCGATTAATTTCTTGGCGGCGGCGACATAGATGTTGCCGGGGCCGACGATGCGGTCGACGCGCGGGACGGTTTCGGTTCCAAAGGCCAGCGCCGCGATGGCCTGCGCGCCGCCCATCTGGAAGAAGTGCGTGACGCCGAGCCAGCTCGCCAGACCGAGAATTTCGGGGCTGGGCTGGGGCAGGCGACGCAGATGGTCTTGACGCCGGCGACCTGCGCGGGAATCACGTTCATCAACAGCGTGGAGGGCAGGGGATAGCGGCCGGCGGGCGTGTAGGCGCCCATGGAATCGAGAGGCCGCACGATCTGGCCGAGCCGGCGGCCGTCGGGATAATCGACGAAGCGCTCCTGCGGAAGCTGGAGCCGGGCGTAGTCGCGAATGTTGGCCGCGGCGGTGAAAACGGCGCGCTCGAATGCGGGCGTGAGCGTGCCGCTGGCGGGCGATGCGCACGGATGCGCCCTCGAAGCCGTCGAACTTGCGCGCGTATTCGAGCAGCGCCGCGTCGCCGCGGCGGCGGACATCTTCGAGAATCGGCGCGACGATGCGCTCGGCTTCATCCAGGCGCTGGGTCTTGCGCGTCAGCGAGCGGCGCTGGGCGTCTTTGTAATCCAGTATCGCGAATCATTACATTACGATCTTGTTCAAAGGATATTCGACGATGCCCTGCGCGCCGGCTTCCTTCAGGCGCGGAATGATGGTGCGCACGGTGGATTCATCGAGGATGGTGTTGAGCGCCAGCCAGTCGCCGTCGCTCAGCGGCGAGATGGTGGGCTTCTTCAGCGCCGGCAGCACGTCCAGCACGGCGTCGAGGTTGTTCTTTTCCACGTTGAGCATCAGGCCGACCTTGCCCATGGCGGCGATGGCGCCTTCGAGCAGCATCTTGATGTCGCACGAGCTTGCGATGCTTCCAGGCATCGCCCCAGGAATCCAGTGTTGGCGATCAACTGCGTGTTCGATTCGAGCACGGTCTCGACGATGCGCAGCTTGTTGGCGCGCAGCGAGGAGCCGGTTTCGGTCACTTCGACGATGGCGTCGGCCAGCACCGGCGGCTTGACTTCGGTCGCGCCCCAACTGAACTCGACCTTCGCGGTGACGCCGTTGGCGGCCAGATAGCGCTTGGTGGTGGAGACCAGCTCCGTGGCGATGATCTTGCCTTCCAGATCCTTGACGGATTGAAAGGGCGAAGACTCCGGGCACGGCCAGCACCCAGCGCACTTTGCCGAAGCTCTGTTTGGCGTAGATGAGATCGGCGACGGTTTGCACCTTGGCCTCGTTCTCCTCCACCCAATCGCGGCCGGTGAGGCCGGCGTCGAGCACGCCGTCTTCCACGTAGCGCGCCATTTCCTGCGCGCGGATCAGCATGCATTCGATCTCCGGATCGTCGATGCCGGGGAAGTAGGAGCGGCTGCTGGTGGTGATCTGGAATCCGGCGCGGCGGAACAGATCGACGGTGGCGTTTTCCAGAGACTGCCTTTGGGAATGCCGAGTTTGAGTTTCATGCTTGCTCCATAAACCGCCGCGGGGTCGTAGGCGCGCGGCTCGCTGATCTTCCATTCGCCGTTTTCGAGTCGGCGGAAGAAGCAGCTCTGGTAGCCTTCGTGGCACACGCCGGGGCCCAGCGCGTCCACCTTCAGCAGCACGGCGTCGCGGTCGCAATCGGTGGAGATTTCCTTCACCACCAGGCGATGGCCGGAGGTCTCGCCCTTGAGCCAAAGCTTGTTGCGGGAGCGGCTGTAAAAGGTCGCGAAGCCGGTCTCCACTGTTTTGCGGAAGGCCTCTTCGTTCATGAAGCCGACCATCAGAACGCGGCCGCTGGTCGCGTCCTGAATCACCGCGGCGACAAGGCCGTCGAGTTTGCTGAAGTCCAGATCCATAAGTCTCCGTAGAAAAATAAAGCCCACCGTCTCCGGCGGGCTGTCCAAGGTGCACAAAATCGAATGGGGTTGCGCGTCAGCCCGTCACGGCATGGCCGTGATGATGCGGATGATGATGACGGGCGGCGAGCATGAAAAAACAGGATAGCACAGAATTGGGGGTAAAAGTTCCATCGGAGCGTTCGGGCGCCGGCCTGTTGAACACTCGTTCGGTTGCGGCGTTTGACAACCCCCCAACAAGCGTGAGAAGAAGGGACGTGGTGGTCGATCGCTGTCCCTTGTGCCATTGTCCAGATATTCGTCTTCAGATGGCCGAGAACAACACAACCTGGTTTGAGTGTCCAGTATGTGGGCGATTTGGGATGACGTTTGAACTACTGGTCGACAGGGATATGAAGTGGGAGCCCCACCCTTACCTCTCTGCGGCAACGCGCAAGGCGTGCGAATCCGGTCGACCATTAGTCTTGTCAACAACCAGCTGGGAATCACTCGAAGAGGGTCAAAAGCTCGTGCGTCTCCCGGAGAAGATGCGGCATTTGCTGCGACTAGTTGCGGACCGAAGCGGCGGTCCGGGATGCGAATGGAAGATTCGAACGCTGCTCGACTATCCCCTCGTCGCAGCCCGGGACCCTCAAGAACTAGACGCCTACCTCCAGTACTTCGAGGAACGTGGGATGCTCAAGCTGTGCGCCAAACTGGACGACGGCAACACCTACCAACTGACGATTCCTGGCTGGCAGGAGATTGAACCGATACCACCGTTAGGAGGGACCCCCGGTCGATGTTTCGTCGCCATGTCCTTCGATCCATCCCTTGACGTCGCGTACGAGCTTGGGATCAAACGCGCGGTACGCGATTGCGGTTTCGAGGTCGTCTGCATGAAGGAAGTCACGACCATTGAAGGCATCACGGATCGGCTTCTGGCTGAGATCAGGCGCGCTCAATTCGTGATCGCGGACTTCACCGGTCAGCGCGGAGGCGTATATTTCGAGGCGGGATTTGCGCGCGGACTCGGGCGCGATGTCATCTGGCTATGTAGAAAGGATGATCTGCCGAACGTGCACTTTGACACGAAGCACTTCGGGCACGTGTTGTGGGAACGCCGGCTGACTTGTTCGAGAAACTCACCACGTGTATCCGAGCCAATATCGTACCTAAGCAGTAGCGCACACATTCGATTTACAGACCGCCGCTGAGAAAGCGGTCGAGATCGATCGCAGCGTCCCAGCCTGGCGAGAGGCGAATCCGCCCGCCGCATTGTGCCCAGGCGAACCCTGCCGCGAGTGGCCGGTTCAAGAGTCTTACCAAGGCGGACTCGGCGAACTTTGATCTTGCGTTCGTTCTTACGGGCTGCGGCGAGATCGTAGGCGAGTTGCATCCGCAACCACGTTTCAGCGGTGCTGCCGAAGGCTTTGTAAGACGGATGGCCATGTCCGGACTAATGCCGGACTTGCCGTTAACGACATTGTTCAGCGCCTGGCGGGTGACGCCGAGTACTCTTGCGCCTTCGGTGACGGAGAGTCCTAAGGGTTCAAGGCAAGCGTTGCGGATGCTGCGTCCGGGGTGGGGCGGGTTCTTCATGGGCATTTCGTTCCTTCTTAGTGATATCGATGAGTCCATATCGAATGCGTCGGCACTCTCAAACCGAAAAATGATTCGCCAGTTGGCACGCACGGTGACCGACCAGAAGCCTTGAGGTCCTTAGGTGCAGCCGATACCCAGGAAGATTGAGGGCCTGTGGAGCGGCCTGATCGAGGCGAAAAAGAATGTCCTCGACCAGCTCCAACAGATCGGGGCGTATCCCACGGCGTTCGCCATGCTCATAAAGCCGCCTGAGGCCACGATGTTTAAAGCTCCCGATGATCATCA
The DNA here is from genome assembly GCA_963765185.1 of Bryobacterales bacterium. GTDB lineage: Bacteria > Acidobacteriota > Terriglobia > Bryobacterales > Bryobacteraceae > Palsa-187. The sequence continues at coordinate 24,671 of CAVXWB010000132.1, read as the reverse complement.
GGATAACATGATTATTGTGACAATTGTCACTTGTCTACGCGTCAGGAAGCGGCCAGGGCCTGTTCCAGATCCTCGGTGATGTCTTCCGCGGCCTCGATTCCGATGGACAGTCGCACCAGGTTGTCCTTGATGCCGAGGCGATGGCGGTGCTTGGCGGTCAGCTCGCGGTGGGAGGACATGGCGGGATACGCCGCCAGCGTCTGAACATCGCCGAGCGAGGTCCCGCGCACGATCATCTTGAGGTTGTCCATGAAGCGGAAGATCTGTTCGCGTCCGGCGCCCTTCAGCTCAAAGGAGACCATCGCGCCGGTTTGATTCTTGGGAAACAGGCGGGCGATGGCGGCCGAGTCGGGATGCATCGGGTCGCCGGTGAAATACACGCGATCGACGGAGGGATGAGCGCTCAACCAGGAAGCGACTTTGCAGGCGTTGGCGCACTGGCGCTCCACGCGAATCGCCAAAGTTTTGATGCCGCGCATGGTCAGATAGCTTTCAAACGGGCTCATCACCGGGCCGAGAGTGCGGGCGAGGGAGCGGAGCGTCTCGATATGCTCGGCGCTGGAGACGACCACGCCGCCGAGCACGTCGCCATGTCCGGCGAGATACTTGGTGGCGCTGTGCACCACCATGCCCGCGCCCAGCTCGAGCGGGCGCAGCAGCAGAGGCGTTGAAAAAGTGGCGTCCACGATCAGCACGGCTCCGGAGGCCTGGGCGATGGCGGCGATCTTGTCCAACTCGCCGACGCGGAGCAGGGGATTGGAGACGGTCTCCATCAGGATCACGCCCGGTTTGGTTTCATCGACGGCGGCCTGCACGGCGGCGAGGTCGCAGATATCGACGAAGGTGGTTTCCACCCCGATGGGTCCCAGGATGCTCATGAGCATGCTGGCGGTGGAACCGTAGATGGCGTCGGCGGCAAGCACGTGGCGGGGGCGGTCGAGCAGCGCGGCGAGCAGGGCCAGATGAAGCGCGGCCATTCCGGAGGAGCAGGCGGCGCAGAAGGCTCCGTTGTCCAGCTCGCGAAGCAATTCTTCCAGGGCGTCGATGGTGGGATTGCCGTAGCGCGTGTAGGACGGGCCTTCGACCTCGCGCGCGAAGATGCGGTCCAGTGTCTCCATCGAATCGTAGGAATAGCTGGTCGCGGTGTAGATGGGCGTGGTGACGGGAGTGAAGTTGGCGGCGGAGGAGCGGCGCCGGTCGCCCCAGTGGACGGTTTTGGATTCGCGTTTCATGCGGCGTGCTACTGCCTTTTCCAGCGAACTCCTTCCTTGGTGTCTTCGAGGATCACGCCCTGCGCGGCGAGTTGCGTGCGGATCTCATCGGCGCGGGCGAAATTGCGGGCCTTCTTGGCGGCGGCGCGTTCTTCGATCAGGGCCTCGACTTCGGTGTCGGAGAGGCCGCCGGCGTTCTGGGCGGAAGGTTTCAACACGTCGAAGATGCAATCGAAGCGTTCGAGGAAAGCGACGGCGGCGGCGCGGTTGCCGGAAAGGAAGTCGCCGGAATCCATGGCGGTGTTGGTGTCGCGAATATATTCGAACACGGCGGCCAGGGCTTCGGCGGTATTGAGATCGTCGTCGAGGGCTTCATCGAAAGCCTGGAACGCGGCTTCGGTGCGGGCGGCCAGCGTGGGGTTAATTCCTTCCGCGAACTTCTCCGGTGACCAGACGCAGTTTATAGTTGCGCAGACGCTCGATGGAAGTGGCCGCGCCGTTCAGGCCGTCGAAAGTGAAGTTGAGCTTCTTGCGATAGGGCACGGAGGCAAGCAGGTAACGCACGGCCTCAGGCGCGTAGCCCCTTTCCACGAGGTCGCGCAAGGTGTAGAAATTGCCCAGCGATTTCGACATCTTCTGGCCGTCGACGCTCAAATGCTCGGAGTGCAGCCAGTAGCGCACGAAGGGCTTGCCGGTGAGGCCCTCGGACTGCGCGATCTCATTTTCGTGATGCGGAAAGATGAGATCGACTCCGCCGGTGTGGATGTCGAGGGTCTCGCCCAGATACTTCATGGCCATCACGGAACATTCGATGTGCCAGCCGGGGCGGCCCATGCCGACAGGCCTTCGTCCCAGCCCGGCTCGCCGTCCTTCTGCGCCTTCCACAGGACGAAGTCGCGGGCGTCGGCTTTATCGTATTCATCCACGTCGACGCGAGCGCCGGCGCGGATGCCGCTGAAGTCGTTGTGCGAAAGCTTGCCGTATTCCGGGAAGCAGGAGATGCGGTAATAAACCGAGCCTTCGCTGACGTAGGTGAATCCGCGCTGCTCCAGTTGTTGCACGGCTTGGACCATGTCGCGGATGTGCTCGGTGGCCTTGACGATGCGCTCCGGCCGTTCCAGGCGCAGCGTGGCGGTGTCTTCGAGAAAGGCCTGGGTGTAGAGGCTGGTGAAATCGTGGATGGTCTTGTTGGCGGCGGCGGCGTCGCGGATGATTTTATCCTCGACGTCGGTGATGTTCATGACGTGATCGAGCGTGTAGCCGCGCGCGCGCAGCACCCGGCGGAGAACGTCCTGAAAGGTGAAGGCCCGCAGGTTGCCGATGTGGACGTAGTTATAGACGGTGGGTCCGCAGCTATACATGCGCACGACGTTGCCGTGCCGGGGAGCGAAAGGCTCCACTTGTTGCGTGAGGGTGTTATAAAACCGCAGGGCCATAGCGAGAGTTCTTCCTATCGTATCGCGTCGTGGCCGCGGCCCGCCGCCTTCCTTGCGCGGCCCGCCGGCTTTTTTGCTATGCCGGCGGAGGCTCTAAGGGAGGTCGAAGAAGGATTGAAGGCTTCGCTGGACCTGGAGTGGGGCTATATTGAGCCGGCTTGGGTCAATTGGGTGTGATCGCTCAATTCCGCGCGAAGGGACGACGAATCCGGCGAACGGCCAGGGCCAGTAAACCCACTCCCGCGAGTACAAAGCTGCCGGGCTCCGGGATTGGTGGTGTCACAGTGAAGCTAACCTCACTGGTGACGTTATTTCCGAAAGCGTCCGTGAGCACGAGATCCCCGAAATCGACGGTGACTGCTGCGCTGGCAGAGGTCGGAAAGGTCCCGACTACTTCATCCCAGTAGGATTCCGCCATGGCGCTGGTTGTAAGGCTGATCGGCACCAGGAGCGGTTCCAGATCGGACGCTGCGTTGCCAGGGTACTCGATTTGGAAGGTCTCCTCGATGGTGGCGCCGCGTTCCGAGTAGTTATTAACACAAAGTGTCCCCAGGCAAGCGGCCCCAACGTCAAGATAGAGGCCGGGTACCTCGGAGTAGAGGGAGAAGTCAACGGGAATCGTGACATTGAAGACGGGTGAGTCAATCGAACCGAGTCCCGAAAAGTCGATACTGAACGTTCCCGAGAATGCTCCGCTGCCCGTCTCATACGTAGGCCCCGAATTGACTAGGGTGCCGAGAGACAACTGGTCGGTTGTCCCGTTCCAGGTCACCTGGGCCGTAGCGGTAACCGACATCGTCAACATCAGGAGCAGGAAGGGTTTCATAACGCATCTCCTCACGCAATTCGAAGGCCGTTGCACATTCTGAGCCTTCCGGTGGCGGCTGATACAGTAGCTTTTATAGAGTGTTCCGCTTCGAGCTTCAGGCGGTCTGCCCCGAGACCGGCGCGCGGGCCGGCATTCTGCACACCGCGCATGGCGACGTCGAGACCCCGGTCTTCATGCCGGTGGGGACGCAGGCGGCGGTCAAAGGCGTGCTCGATCGCGATCTGCTGCGGCGATCTGGACGCCAAGATCATCCTCGGCAACACCTATCATCTATTCCTGCGGCCGGGGCACGAGACCATCCGCAAACTCGGCGGGCTGCACCGGTTCATGTCCTGGCCGCGGGCGATCCTGACCGATTCGGGAGGTTTCCAGGTCTTCAGTCTGGACGGATTGCGCAAGGTCACCGAGGAAGGCGTGCTGTTCCGCTCGCATCTGAACGGCGATCCGCACCTGTTCACGCCGCAATCGACCATCGATGTGCAGATGGCGCTCGGCAGCGACATCATGATGGTGCTCGACGAATGCCTGCCCTATCCGGCCAGCCATGAGGCTGCCGAGTCGTCGATGGAGCGGACCGTCCGCTGGGCCGAGCTCGGCCTATGCGCACTATCGAGCGCGCCGGCGCCGACGGCCACAGAGCCTGCTTCCCCATCGTGCAAGGCTCCATGTTCCCGGATCTGCGGCGGCAGCTGCGCCGAGGAACTGCTGGAGCTGGATGCCGACGGCTACGCCATCGGCGGCCTTTCGGTGGGCGAGCCGCGGGCGCTGAGCCTGGAGATGACGGAGATCACCGCGCCCGCTGCTGCCGCCGGATCGACCCCGCTACGTGATGGGAGTGGGGATGCCGGACGAGCTGCCGGAATACGTGGCGCGGGGCATCGACATGATGGATTGCGTGCTGCCCTCGCGCAACGCGCGCAATGGGTACTTGTTTACGCATCGGAAGGGCGCGGGTGCGTCGATCAAGCAGGCGCAGTATAAAGAGGACCCGCGGCCGGTCGAGGAGGGTTGCCCGTGCTACACCTGCCAGAACTTTTCGCGCGCCTATCTGCGGCACCTGTTTATGGCCGGGGAAATGACGTTTTCGACGCTGGCGACGCTGCATAACCTGACAGCGGTACCTTGACATCATGCGGGACATCAGGCAGGCTATACTACTTGGGAAGTTTCCCGAATACCTGAACAGCGCGGCGCAGACCACACTCCTTGATGCAAGATCCCCTGCGTTTCTCTTATTACAAACGCCGCGCCGCAAACGCTCCGCCGCCAGCAACCCGGCGCTGCAGCTTCTGCCGGTCATCCTGATCGGCGCCATCTTTTACTTTCTGGTGTTCATGCCCATGCAGCGCCAGAAGAAACAGCAGGCGCAAGATGCTGGCCAGCCTGGAGACGGGCAGCGAGGTCGTCACCACTGGCGGTATCGTAGGGACCATTGTGAGCATTACCGGGGACCTGCTGGTCGTGCGCGTCAAGCCGGACAACGTGAAGCTGCAAGTCGCGCGCAGCGCGGTTACGGGGCTGGTAGGCGGCAGCACCGACTGGAGAAAAGAAGTAGTGAAGTAAACCATGAACAACAATCTTAAATTCCGCATTCTGGCGATCGTGGCCGTGTTCCTGGTGTGCGTGTATTTCATCATCGGCATCCCCAAGTCCAAGGCGGAGATCGTCGAGAACTGGAACAACAACATCCACCTGGGCCTGGACTTGAGGGGCGGCAGCCAGCTGGTCCTGCGGGTCAACCTTCAGGATGCCTTCAAGGCGACAGCCGACGCCGTCATCGACAAGATGAAGGACGGGATGCGCGAGCGCCATGATCGAATACACGGACATCGACCGCAACGATCCGCAAACCTTGGAAGCGGCGGATTCGATCCAAATCAACGTGACCGGAGTCCCGGCGGTGAAGGGCGGGGCCTTCCGCCAGCTGTTCCAGGACGACTTCGGCGACGTCTGGAATCTGACCCCGGTGGGGCAGACCGATTATCACCTGACCATCAAGCCCAGCGAGGCACTGGCCTTGAAGGACGCGACGCTTACATCCAGCATCAATACGATCGAGCAAGAAGGTGAATAGCCTGGGGCTGACGGAGACCAGCGTGCAGAAGCGCGGCCGCAGCAACGCCGATGCCGAGATCATGGTGCAATTGCCGGGACTGGACGATCCGGCGCACGTCAAGCAGATTTTGCAGGAGCAGGCGATGCTGGAGTTGTATGAAGTGCTGGGCGGTCCCTACGGCTCCCAGGACCAGGCTCGCCAGGACAAGGGTGGCATTCTGCCGCTGAACTCCAAGCTGGTATCGAGCCAGACCAAGGGCGGAGTGCCGCCGGAATGGTACCTGCTGGCGCGGCGGCCGGAGGTTCGGGCCAGGACATCCGCGATGCCAGCGCGCATCAGAATACAGACCAACGGCAGCTGGGAAACCTCGTTTGTTCTTTCTCAGGACGTGGCTAAGAGCTTCGGAACGATTCACGGAGGCGCATGACAACGATCGCGGCCGGCTGGCCATCGTGCTGGACGAGCGCGTGCTCGAGCGCGCCTCCATTAAGAGCAAGATCACCGACAACGGCGTGATCGAGGGTATGCCCTCGCAGGAAGAGGCCGCGGATCTGGCGCTGAATCTGCGGGCCGGCTCGCTGCCGGCCAGCGTGGAATTTCTGGAGCAGCGCGAGGTGGGCGCGTCGCTGGGCAGCGATTCGATTCGCGACGGATTGGCCAGCGGCTTGGCGGGAGTGGGCGCGGTGGTGCTGATCATGCTGGTGTATTACCGGCGCAGCGGCATCAATGCGGTGCTGGCGCTGGTGCTGAACGCGCTGATTCTGCTGGCGGCGCTGAGTTATTTCGGAGCGGTGCTGACGCTGCCGGGAATCGCCGGCGTGATTTTGACCGTGGGCATGGCGGTCGACTCGAATGTGCTGATTTTCGAGCGCATCCGCGAAGAGCTGCGGGCCGGCAAAGCGATCCCGGCGGCGGTGGAGGCGGGCTTCAACAAGGCCTTCCTGACCATCATCGATACGCACGTCACCACGGTGGTTTCGTGCGCGATGCTGTTTTTGTTCGGAACCGGGCCGGTGCAGGGTTTCGCGGTGACGCTGGTGATTGGCCTGGTGGCCAACGTTTTTACGGCGGTGTTTCGTTTCCAGGACCATCTTCCAGTGGGAGCTGGGCGGGCAGAAGCAAGTGGTAACGCTCAGTATTTGATAGACTTTGATGCCTCCCGGGTTTGTGAGCGGGTTTTGCGAGTTGGTTTTGTGATATTGTGGTCACTCCGCTCATGGCCGGGTTCGGCGGAGGTAAGGGAACTTTCCGGTGATGGCTGGTGTCAGTAGCAGATGGTGTTCTCCAGCGTCTCTATGGACCATCGGCGCCGGCAGTATCAGGCTAGATGGAATTATTCAAGAACACAAACTTTGACTTTCTAAAATGGAAGTGGCCGTTCATCACAGCCTCGCTGGTGGTCACCGCGGCGGGATTCATCAGTTTGGCCGTGAAGCACGGGCCGTACTACGGAATCGACTTCAGGGGCGGAGCGGAGATGCGCTTGCGGTTCAATACGGAGCCGCCCATGGACAAGATCCGCAAGGCGCTGGACCAAAAAGCTCCGGGAAGCTCCTTGCAGCAGCTCACCGGCGCGCAGGAAATCGAAGTGGTCACGCCGATCACGGACGAAAAAGAGCTGAACGCCAACAGCCAGCTGATCGAGGACACGCTGCGGGGCATGTTCGCCGACACCAGCGGCAAGCTGGACGTGAACAACTCCTCGGCGGAGAGCCTGGCGAACGCGCTGCGGCCGGCTCTGCTGGACGCGGGCGTAGCGCTGTCCGACATGCAGTTGCAGGAAGTGGTCCACGGCCATCGAGGATTTCCGCAACAAGGAAAAGGGCGGCCTGCTGAAATCCTTCGACGAACTTTCTTCGGTGCAAGGGTGTAACTCCGCAGATCATCGACGCGTTAAAGAAGGCATGTGTCCTGGGTCCGTTCACGATTCTTTCGGGGCCCGACGTGGTGGGGCCGAAGATCGGAGCGGATCTGCAGACGGCAGGCGATCGAGGCGACGCTGTACGCGCTGGCCGGGATGCTGGTCTACATCTGGTTCCGGTTCGAGTGGATCTACGGACTGGCGGCGGTGATCGCGGTGTTTCACGACACGCTGATCACGATCGGGCTGTTTTCGCTGTTCAACAAAGAGATTTCGCTGACGGTGGTGGCGGCGCTGCTGACCCTGGTCGGCTACTCGATGAACGACACCATCGTGGTGTTCGACCGGATTCGCGAGAATCTGAAGATCCTGCGGCGGGAAAAGCTGGAGACGCTGATCAACATCAGCGTGAACCAAACCCTGAGCCGGACGGTGCTGACCAGCGGCCTGACGCTGCTGACGGCGCTTGTCGCTGTGGATGTTCGGGGGCGAGGTGCTGAACGGGTTTTCGCTTCGCGCTGGTGTGGGGCATCATCTTCGGGACCTATTCGTCGGTGTTTATCGCCAGTCCGATTCTGATGCTGGGCAAAACATGATGGACCGAAGGAAGGCGCGGTCGCGCCGGCCCCGAGCAGGCGGCGCCGCGCCGAAGACGCCGGAGGGACCGGCGGGCGTGAAGGCGGCCGGTAAGGAAGGAAACCGGGGGCAAGGAGCCGGCCCGAAGGGGAAGGGCTTGCGAGGGTGACCCAGGAATGGTTGGGATGCGGGGTATGAATGCAGTAGGGGAAGGAGAACTCGATGTTTGATCAGACCTTCGTAGATGGGGTTGGCAAGACCAATAAGAGTTGGACGGTAACGCTTTCGTTCGCGGCTGGAATTCGCGGTGATCGGGAGTCATGATTCTGATTCCGCTGATCTGGACCGAAGTGCTGCCGAAGGCATCGCTTGGTGAATATGTCTGACGGCGCCGGCTCCGCCGCCGCCGCCGCCTCCTCCGCCTCCGCCGCAGCAGGTGATCAAAGTGCACAGTGGTTCCGCGCCAGTTCGACGGCCAGACGTCTGACGGCGCCGCGCGAAATTCCCAAGCAGGTGGCGATGATCACCGAAGACGCTCTGGCTCCGCCTGTCCAGGCGCCGGCGTGGTCGGCGGCGTCGAAGGCGGCATGCCGGGCGGCGCTGGCTCGGCGGCCTCGGCAGCATCGGCGAATTGCGCGCCGCCTCCGCCTCCGCCTCCGCCTCCCAAGGTGGATGCGGTGAAGCCCAAGCAGGACGGGCCGGTGAGGGTCAGCGGCGGCGTGCAGGCCGCCCGGTTGATCAAGTGCGCCCAAGCCGCTGTATCCGCCCATCGCCAAGCAGGCGCGCATTCAGGGCACAGTGGTGCTTCAGGCGATTATCGCCAAGGATGGAACGGTGCAGAAGCTGACCGTGGTGTCCTCGGCCAACCCGTTGTTGACGCCAGCCGCCATGGACGCGGTGAAGAGGTGGGTGTACATCCCCACCATTTTGAATAATGAGCCGGTGGAAGTGATCACCGAGATTACAGTGAATTTTACGTTGCAGTAAGAGTCCGGGGCGGGGCTTGCCAACTGAGCCCGCCGCCTAAATTTCAACTTCGCAGGAGAAAAACATGGTTCTACAGTTGCAGGTTTGGGCGATGATGCTCCTTCAGGAAGCGGCGGCGCCGAGCCTCGGTCGGTTTCGACCCACGTTCGATGTGGGCTCAGATGGGCTGGCCGGCGCGATTCGTCGTCATCATGCTGTTCATTATGTCGGCGTGGTCCATCGGCGTGATGATCGACCGCGTGATCGCCTTTAACGGCGCGCGGCAGCAGAGCCGGCAGTTCGCTCCGGCGGTGGCCGGCGCGCTGCGCGAAGGCAAGCTGGATGAGGCGATCAAGATCGCCGACCGGTTCAGCAAGAGCCACCTGGCCAAGGTGGTGGTGGCGGGTTTGCAGGAGTTCCGGGCGCATCAGATGAGCTCGGATATTTCGGGCGAGGAAATCGACGCCTCGCGGCGCGCTCTGGAACGCGCCGAAGCCATTGTCCACGCCGAGCTGAAGCGCGGCGTTTCGACGCTGGCCACCATCGGTTCCACCGGACCGTTCGTGGGACTGTTCGGAACGGTTCTGGGCATCATCAACGCGTTCAAAGGCATTTCGACCGAGAAGTCGACCGGTCTGGGCGCTGTGGCGGGCGGTATTTCGGAAGCGCTGGTCACCACCGCCGTCGGTCTGTTCGTGGCGCATCCCGGCGGTGTGGATGTACAACTACTTCACCAACCGCATTGAAGCCTTCGACGTGGAGATGGGCAACTCCAGCTCCGAGCTGATCGACTACTTCCTGAAGCGCACCCAGAAGGCCGGCGCAGGCAAGTAGCCGCGGCGTCCGCAGTCGAGCGAGTTGAAATGGGCGCGGACGCCCGGCCTATGCACGGGCGTCCGCTCCGGACTGTTTGTTTTTGACGACGTAGATTCAAACAGGAGTCGTTATGGAGAAGAAAAAAGCCCCGCCGGTAGTGGCCGACATCAACGTCACGCCGATGGTGGACGTGATGCTGGTGCTGCTGATCATCTTCATGGTGATCACGCCCATGTTGACCAAGGGCGCGCAGGTGGAAAAAGTCAAGGCCAAGAACGCCATCGCGATGCAGGCCGCCGACAAGGAAGACGCCATCCTGGTGGCGATCACGCGCAACGGCCAGATCTTCCTGAGCCCCGGCAACAAGCAGGTGGATGCCGGCGATCTGCCCGACAAGGTTCGCGATCTGCTGACCAACCGTCTGGACAAGACCGTGTATATCAAGGCCGACAAGCGCGCCAAGTATGAGGGCGTCGAGGATGTGATCGACAACCTGCGCGCGGCCGGCGTCAGCGATCTGGGCCTGCTGACCGAGGAGATCCCTCGCGGCCAGGCTCAGGCTCGAGCTCCGGCTGCGAAGGCCAACTAAGCGGTTGGAAGTGGTCGAGATCACAAGGAATAGGAAAGTTTTTTAAGGAGACCGGTTATGGCAATGGCAATTGGCGGCGGCGGCGGCGGTCCCAAAGCGGACATGAACGTCACGCCCCTTATCGACGTGCTTCTGGTGCTGCTGATCATTTTCATGGTGATCACGCCCTTGACTCCCTATGGACTGGAAGCGATTGCGCCGCAGCCACCTCCTCCCAATTCACCTCCTCCGCCGCCCGATCAGGACCGCACGGTCGTGATCCAGATCGACAAGGACGGAAGCATGAAGATCAATCAGGATCCGATTGAGGAGTCCAAGCTGCAAGACCGGCTGGTGCAGATTTTCAGCACCCGCGCTGAGCGCATGGTGTTCGTCCGCGGCGATAAGGATCTGGAGTTTGAGGCAGTGGCGCGCGCCATCGACATCGCCAAGGGCGCGGGCATCGATAAGATCGGCTTGATGACGCCGAAGATCGAGCAGGGACAGTAAGGCTATGGGCAAGTTCGCGCGTGTGAACGCGGTGCTGGCCGGTTGCGCGGCCGTGGTGGCGCTATCGGGATGCAGCAAGCTGAAATCACGGGATCAGCAGAATCAGGGAGTACACGATTTTGCAAACGCCAAGTACTCCGATGCCATCGAGCATTTCAAGCAGGCCGTGGATCTGGACCCGTCCAATCCGACGGCGCGGGAGTATCTGGCGGTCTCCTATTTCGCCCAGTGGATTCCGGGCGCCGAGTCGCCGCAGAACCTGGAGTTCTCGGCGCGCGCCAAAGAAGAGTTCGGAAAGGTTCTGGCAGAGAATCCCAAGGATTCGGATGCGCTGTCCTACTTGAGCTCGATGGCTTACAGCGAGGCGGCGTCGCTGCCGCAGGACCAGAAGCTGGCCAAGTACAATGAGGCGGCGGATTGGAACCACAAGCTGATTGAAGTCGACCCGAACAATAAGCAGGCGTATTATACGCTCGGTGTGATCGCGTACAACAAGTGGCACCCGGCGCTGATGCTGGCGGAACTGGGCCTGAAGATGAAGTCGGACGACCCCGGACCGATCAAGGACAAGAAGGTCAGGGAGGATCTCAAGAAGGAGTGGGGCCCCCAGTTGGATCAGGGCATGGCGGATCTTCAGAAATCCCTGGACATCGACAAGGACTACGCCGATTCCATGGTTTACATGAACCTGCTGATCCGCGAGAAAGCCTATCTGGTGGACGATAAGGCGGAGTACGACAAAGAGGTTGCGACGGCCAACGATTGGCTCCAGAAGGCTCTGGATACGAAGAAGGCCAATGCCGCCAAGGCTGCCACCACCAGCGGCGGCATCGTCCAAGACAGTAAATAGCCGATTTGAATTCACCCAGCGCCGTTCCCGCGCCGTCCCAGTACGGACGCGGGGACGGCGTTGTTGTTTCTAGGGTTGGCTACACTGGAAGGAGGGGAATGTCTTCGATAGACACCACCGCCGTTCTGCCGCCTCCGGAAGGGCCCGCTCCCGATCCGGTCGAAACGCTCTACAGCGAGTTGAGGAACCGCGTGCTGGAGCTTCGTCCCAACGAGGATCTGTCTCCGCTCGACCGCGCCTTCGGCTTTGCCAAGGAGCGGCACGGGAATCAGAAGCGCGAATCCGGAGAGCCTTACATGATTCATCCGCTGCTGGTGACGCGCCAGCTGGCGGACATGAACATGGACATGGTGTGCCTTCAAACCGGACTGCTGCACGACGTGGTGGAGGACACCAGCGCCAAGCTGGAGGACGTGCGCAAGAGTTTCGGAGACGAAGTGGCGCGATGCGTCGACGGAGTCACCAAGTTGAGCAAGCTCAACCTGGCGTCGCGCGAGGAGCGGCAGGCCGAGAGCGTCCGCAAGATGCTGCTGGCCATGGTCGACGATCTGCGCGTGATCCTGGTCAAGCTGGCCGACCGGCTCCATAACATGCGCACTCTGGGGCATCTGCCGCGGGAGAAGCAACTCCGCATCGCCCAGGAGACCATCGACATCTACGCGCCTATCGCGCACCGGCTGGGGATGGGAAAAATCCGCGGCGAGCTGGAGGATCTGGCGTTCCAGTATCTGGAGCCGGAAGCGGCCGAGGGGCTGCTGAAGGAGTTCGAGGCCGCCGCACGAAGCCAACGAGGCGTTCCTCCAGGAGATCAAGCATACCGTGGAGGTGCACCTGGCGCGCGAAGGGATTCCGGCGCGTGTGGAAGGCCGCGCTGAAGCGCGCCTACTCCGTGTTCCTGAAGTTGAAGCGGCAGAAGATCACGCTCGACCAGGTCTACGATCTGCTGGCGGTCCGGATCATCACCGACTCGGTGAAGAACTGCTACGCCGCCCTGGGCGTCATTCACAACGAGTGGCATCCGATTCCCGGGCCGCATCAAGGACTTCATCGCGATTCCGCGGCCGAACCTGTACCAGTCGCTGCACACATCGGTGATGGGACCCGGCGGGCGGCACTTCGAGGTGCAGATTCGCACCGAGGAAATGCATCGCATCGCCGAAGAGGGCATCGCCGCGCATTGGAAATACAAGGAAGGCCGCCGCGGCCCCGCCGACGACGATCAGCGCATCGCCTGGCTTCGCCAGCTGGTGGAGTGGCAGCGCGAGATGCACGATCCGGGCGAATTCATGTCCACGCTCAAGGTGGACCTGTACCCGGAGGAAGTCTACACCTTCACGCCCACGGGCAGGGTGATCGTGCTGCCGCGCGACGCCACGCCCATCGACTTCGCCTACGCCATCCATTCCGACGTCGGCAACCGCTGCGTGGGCGCCAAGGTCAACGGCCGCATCGTGCAGCTGAAATACGCGCTGCGCAACGGCGACGTGGTGGAGATCCTGACGCAGGCCGGGCATCTGCCCAGCAAGGACTGGCTGGCGCTGGTCAAGACCTCCCGGGCGCGCAACAAGATCAAGCACGTCATCAACACCACCGAGCGCGTCAAGGCCATCGAGATCGGCGAAAAATACCTGGAGCGGGAAGCGCGGCGCCTGGGCGTGCAGATGAGCCGCATCACCAAGAGCGCAGATTTGAAGCGGTGGCCGGCGATTACGGCTGCTCGCAAGATGGAAGACCTGTACGCGGCGCTGGGCTACGGGAAATTTTCGGCGCGCCAGGTTCTGCAGAAGCTGGCTCCCGACGCTGGTGCCGCCGGAAGCGCCCGAGCGCCGAAGCCCTCCGCGCCCACCCGCACCGCGCCCGCGTTCGCCCGGGCCGGCGACGAGGATCTGGTCATCAAGGTGAAGGGCGTGGACGATCTGCTGGTCTATCGCGCCAAGTGCTGCAATCCCGATCCGCGGCGAGGCTATCGTGGGTTACGTCACGCGAGGGAAGGGCATCGCGGTGCATTCCATGAACTGCACCAATGTCCAGAACCTGATGTACGAAGTGGAGCGGAAGATCGACGTGGAATGGGCGCGCGGGGAAGCGGAAACGTTCCCGGTGAAGCTGCTGGTCCACACCGAGGACCGTCCCGGCATGCTGAACCAGTTGACCAGCGTGCTGTTCGGCGGAGAGCACCAATATCCGCAGCCTGGAGGCGCGGTCCGACGACGAGCGCGCGGCCGACGGCGCCATCATCGACATGACCGTGGAGGTCAAGGACAAGAGGCAGCTGGAGCGGGTGGTCAGCGCGCTGCGCCGCATCTCCGGCGTGCGCGACATCGAGAGAGTGAATCCTATGACCGTGCCAGCGCCGCGAACCGCGAACACATCGCCATTTCCAAATCCAAGGGAATCAAGATCGACTGGAAGGACCGCCACCACAGCGAATATTCGCTCGGCCTATCTGCGCGACGAATGCCCCTGCGCCAGTTGCACCGGCGCGCACGGCACGGAGCCGCAGAAGACCAACTATTCCGCGGCTCCGGCGAGCCCGTTCCCGATGTACAAGCCGACTCAAGATGCTGAACGTCGAAGCAGTGGGCGCCTACGCCATGCGCATCGACTGGAGCGACGGCCACAACACCGGGATCTATTCGTTCGATTACCTGCGCCGCATCTGCCCGTGCCGGGAGTGCCAATCGCGGACCGCGCTGGCATGAGCCTACCTGTGCTCACCGGTGCTTGCTTATGGTGGGGCGGACGCCCTCGTCCGCGGGCGACCCCCTGGTCGCCCATCCAGCGCTTGACCATCGATATTCGCCCGCTTCCTTGACCAACCCCGCCCGCACAGGATTCTGTGCAATATAGCTTTGGATTTGATTGAACTCTCGCTCATTCCGTATCAGATGGTCATAGCTCTCCTCCTGCCAAAATTGGAGTTCCGGTCAGGCCCAGAATCGCGTTGGCCCGCTTCGCTCTGACGCCTTTCAACGACTTCGTCAGTTTGGGTAGCGCTCCGGCGGGAGTCACCAATAGATGAACATGATTTGGCATGACCACGAAGGCGTGTAAGACATAATGTCTGAGAACGTGACCGTTGTACTCGATGGCTTCGACGATCATGTCTGCGATGGCGGGCTGGCGCAGGTAGAAGGATCCGGTGCGGGTTTCGTCGAGCAATCGATCCATCGCAGCAAACGCCTGTCCGGAATTGAGCGCATCCGCGGGAAAAACCCGGTGCGCCGGCAGACTGTCGTGAAGACACCATGTAAGGAAGATGGGCCGGCCAGTTTCGTACATGTGGGGAAGCCGCCGTTGGTAGAAGGTCACGCCAGAGTAGTTCCGGAAGCACCGCGGAACTCTCACCAACGACCAGCCGACCAGGGGGTCGGCCGCGCAACCAGGGGGTCCGCCCCACTCTTCATTTAATTTAATTAGTCGGTGCGCCAGACGATTTCTCCGGCGACCACCGTCGCCACCGGACCTCCTCGGAACGCATAGCCGTCGTAGGGTGAATTGCGGCTCTTCGAGAACGATTTGTTGACGTCGTAAGTCCAGGCGCGATCCGGCGAGAAAATAGTCACGTCTCCCGCGCGCGCCCGGCTGCAGCGTGCCGCGATCGAGCCCCAAAATCCGCGCAGGACCGGTCGTGAACAGCTCCACCATTCGCGGCAAGCCGATCTTGCCGGAATGCACCAGCCGCTCCAGAGCCATCGCCCAGCGCGGTCTCCAGCCCGAGGATGCCGAAGGGACACTGCTCGAACTCCTGCATCTTCTCGCTGCCGGGGTGCGGCGCATGGTCGGTGGCGATGGCGTCGATGGCTCCGCGCACCACTCCTTCGATCACCGCGCACACGTCGCGGGCGGAGCGCAGCGGAGGCTTCATCTTGTAATTGCTGTCGTACGGGACGCATGTCGCCGTCGGCCAGCGCCAGGTGATGCGGCGTGACTTCGGCCGTCACCGGCAGGCCGCGCGACTTGGCGAACGCGACCATCTCCACCGCATGGCGCGAAGAAATGTGCGCCACGTGATACCGCGCGCCGGTCACTTCGCGCCAGCAGAATGTCGCGCGCCACCATCACGTCTTCCGAGCATCCCGGAATGCCGCGCAGGCCCAGCCGCACCGATTCGAGGCCCTCATGCATGTCGCCGCCCGCGCTCAGGTGCAGGTCCTCGCAATGGTCGATCACCGGGATGCCGAAGCTGCGCGCGAACTCCATGGCTCGGCGCATCACGCGCGCATTCATCACCGGACGGCCGTCGTCGGAGATGGCCACCGCGCCGGCCTCTTTCATGGAACCGATCTCGGCAAGCTCCTCGCCCTTGCTTCCCTTGGTGATCGCTCCGATGGGGAACACGTTGACCACGGCGTGGCGGCGCGCTTTTTCGACGATGTAGCTGGTCACCGTCGCGTTGTCGTTTACCGGCGCGGTATTGGGCATCGGGCAGATGGAGGTGAATCCTCCCGCGGCGGCCGCGCGGGAGCCGCTCTCGATGGTCTCGGCGTGCTCAAAGCCGGGCTCGCGCAGATGCACGTGCATATCGATAAAGCCGGGCGTGACGATGAGCCCGCTGGCGTCGAAGACTTCGGCTCCAGGGGCCGAAAGATTCGCACCCACGCCGCGGATGAACCCGTCTTCGATCGATACGTCCGCGATCCCGTCGTAACCCGAGGCCGGATCGATGACGCGTCCGTTCTTAATGAGTAAGGTCATGAGTTGTTCTTCGCGCCCAGTAAGACTTGCTCCAGCACCGCCATGCGCACCGCGATGCCGTTCTCCACCTGGTTCAAAATCACCGACCGCTGCGAGTCCGCGACTTCCGAGGAGATCTCGCGGCCGCGATTGATCGGACCCGGATGCATGACGATCACGTCCGGTTTGGCCAGCCGCAGATGCTCCAGCCGCAGGCCGTAGAACTGGAAATATTCGTTGGCCGGGAAGGCCGCTTCATGCTGCCGCTCCAGTTGCACGCGCAGCATCATGATGACGTCGGCGTCGCGAATGGCCTCGTCCATGCGGTGGTGAGAATCACGCCGGGCGCGATGCGCGCCAGTTCGCGCGGCAGCAGCGACGCCGGTCCGCACAGCACGATTTCCGCGCCGTAACTCGAGAGCAGATAAACGTTGGAGCGCGCCACGCGGCTATGCGCGATATCGCCGATGATCGCCACGCGCAGTGCCTCCAGAGCGCTTGCCGCCGGTCCAGAATCGTTCGCGCATCCAGCAGCGCCTGGGTGGGATGCTCATGCGTGCCGTCGCCGGCGTTGATGATGGGCGTTTCCAGATGGCGTTGCAGAAAGTGCGGCGCGCCGGAAGCGGCGTGGCGCATGATGATGGCATCGGGGCGCATGGCGGCCAGCGTGTTCAGCGTATCCACCAGGGATTCGCCCTTGGAAACGCTGGAGGCCTGCGCGGTGATCGAGACGGCGTCCGCGCCCAGCCGCCGCGCCGCGATTTCAAAGCTGGTGCGCGTGCGCGTGGAGGCCTCGAAGAACAGGTTTACCACCATCTTCCCGCGCAGCAGATCCAGCTTGCGAAAGCTGTTGTCGCCGCGAAATTGAAAATCGCGCGAGCGGTCCAGAATCGGCTGGATCTCTTCGCGGCTCAGATGTTCGATTCCCAGCAAGCCAACTCCCTGCAATCCTTGCGGCATGTCAGGCTCCCTGCGCGCGTTCGACGAGCAATACTTTCTCCATGCCGTCGATTTCCTGAAACTTGACCTCGATAATCTCGTCGGAGGTGGTTTGCACCATGCGGCCGGTGAACTGCGCCTCCACCGGAAGCTCGCGATGGCCGCGGTCGATCAGCACCAAAAGCTGCACCCGCGCGGGACGTCCGTGATCGAACAGTGCGTCCAGAGCCGCGCGAACGGTGCGCCCGGTGTACAGCACGTCGTCCATCAGGATCACGTCCTTGGCGGCCACGGGGAAGGGAATGTCGGTCGAGTTCACCACCGGCTGGTGGCTAACGGTAGAGAGATCGTCGCGGTACAGATTGATGTCCAGAGTGCCGACCGGAATAGTGCGGCGCTCCAGCGACTCGATCTTTTTCGACAATCTCTGCGCCAGAGGGACTCCACGGCGGCGAATCCCGATGAACACCAGTTTGTCCAGATCGCGCGTGCGCTCCAGAATCTCGTGCGCCAGGCGGACCAGGGTCCGGTCGATCTCGGAGGCGCTCATCAATTGGGCTTTTTCTTGAGTGGCGGGCATGGCAGGTAAACGTTTCAGGCTAACACACTCATCATCTAAAATAGAACACAGCGCCAAATGATTCGTAACGCCGCGCGCCTGCTTCTGGCGATCTCCCTTTCCGGGCCCGCCTTCGCGGCCGATCTGGAGTTGCGCTACGCCGCGCTGAACGCCTGATCGCCGAACAATTGTTCACCCAGGACGGGCGGCGCTATGTGAGCGGCACGCCCGGCGACGCTGCCAGTACGCCTATCTCGCGGCTCCGCATCTTGCTGCCGCCGCTGACGGCGCGGATGGGCGCCTGAAGATCACGGCGAAGTTCAGCGGACGCTCCGCCGCTGGACGTGCTTGGCCGCTGCATGGGCATGGGCGATTCCTTCGATCTCGACCATCCTGGCTTCGCCGGTGGCGCGCAAAGGCGTCATCGCCATGGACGACGTGCAGGTCACCACCGTGAAGGATTCCTATTACATCCGCCGCGTGCGCGCAGGCGCTGACCAAAAGCTTCAGCAAGGAGTTCAAGATCGATATTCGCGACCAGGCCAAGACCCTGCTGGAGCAGCCCGGCGAGAATTCCTCCTATCAAGCAGGAGCTCACCGATTTTGATTTGTCCGGCGTCCGCGTGACGCCGGAGTGCTCTGGTGCTGGTGGTGGAATTCAAGTTAGTGGTCAAATAGAAGATTCACCCTTATGCAGCCGGTTCAAGTAGGCATCATCGGTCTGGGCAACGTCGGCGCGGGCGCGCTGGACATCCTTGCGGAAAACGCGCGCGATATCGCGCTGAAGCTCGGCTTCCCGCTGGAGGTCCGCGCGGTGTGCAGCCGCGGCGATCGCCCACAAGACCATCTCCCGCGGCCTTCGCCTCCGCGCTGCAAGACCGCCAACTGGCGCGAGGTGGTGGAGCATCCCGATATCGACATCGTCGCGGAGCTGGTGGGCGGCACCGGCGTCGCGCGCGAGATCGTGGAAGCGGCCATCGCGCGCGGCAAATCCGTGGTCACCGCGAACAAGGAACTGATGGCTCTGGCCGGCGCGGACCTGTGGGACCGCGCCATCGCCTCGCGCATCAATCTGGCCATGGAGGCGAGCGTGGCCGGCGGCATCCCCATTCACGCGGTGCTGCGCGAAGGCATCTCCGGCGACCGCATCGACGACGCTCTACGGGATTCTCAACGGCACCTGCAACTACATCCTGACCGAGATCGAAAGCCGCGGCGCGAGCTTCCACGACGTGCTCGCCGAAGCGCAGCAGGCCGGCTACGCCGAGGCCGATCCCTCCGCCGACGTTGACGGCTTCGACGCGCGCTCCAAGCTGGCGATCCTGGCGGCGCTGGCGTTCGGCGAGCGCATCGTTCCCGCCGATATCTACACCGAGGGCATTCGCCGCATCACTCCGGTCGATTTCGAATACGCGCACCAGCTGCATCACACCATTCGCCTGGTCTGCGCGGCGCGGCAAACGCCGGACGGGCTGATTGCTTTCGGTGCGGCCGTCGCTGATTCCGCAATCCACCATCCTGGCCAGCGTGCGCGGAGCCTATAACGCCGTGTGGGTGCGCGGCAAATTCGGCGCGCGACACGTTCTATTACGGCACGCGGCGCGGGCTCCCATCCCACCGGCGTCGCCGTGGTGAGCGACCTCATGCGCGTGGCGCGCGAGATTCGCTCCGGCAGCCCGGAGCGCGTCTCGCCGTTCGCGCACGCGCGCCTGGGCGAATATCAAGCCCATCCCCGTGACGCTGCACCGCTCGGCGTACTATCTGCGCTTCCGCGTGGAGGACCGGCCCGGCATCATCGCGCAGCTCGCCACCGCGCTGGCGGCGGAAAATATTTCGATCGACGCCGTGCTGCAGTTGCCCAACGCGAACTGGCGCGATCTGCCGTTCGTGATCACGGTGGAGCCGGCCACGGAAGCAATCCGTGCGCGCGGCCATCGCGCGCATGGCCCAGCTCAACTTCTTCATCGAGCCTCCGCTGGCGATGCCGATGGAAGCAGCCGTTGGCGTTGAAGAATTCCATCGGATCGAGCGCGGTGATCTTCCACTTCTTGCCTTGGCGCTCGACGCGGACCTTCACGATCTGCCGGCGGGGACGGTCGGTCTCGACGGATAGAATCCAGTCCAGCTCCATTTCGCGCCGCTGATTGTCGCCTGTGTCGGTGACGATCTCGATGGTGGAAGTGACGGGGCCCCGCGCCAGCAGCCCTTCCACTTCGTAATGCAGCATCTCGTACCCCGGCATCTTCGGGTCGAAATGATTCAGGAAGGCGCTGGTATCCGTGTTGGACAGATCCTCGGCGGTCTCGCGGATGAGGTTCTGGACGTCCTTCGGTGTGGTTTCCGCGGGCGGCTGAAAAAATAGCAGCGGGAGTAAAAGGATCAGTCTCACGTGCGATAACTGGCGTTGATTCGAATATACTCCTCGGTCAGATCGCACGTCCAGAAGCGGGTTTTGCCCGCGCCCGCGCCCGCGCAGCGTGAACTGGATGGAGCACTCCGGCGCATCCAATTTCTCTTCAGCGCGTCTTCGGAAAAATCCGCCGCCAGCCCGCCGCGGCACACCGCCATGCCCTTGCATGTCGATATCGGCCTTGCGCGGATCGAACGCCACGCCCGCGTTGCCGGCCGCCGAAAGAATGCGGCCCCAGTTCGGGTCCGAGCCCGCGATGGCGGTCTTCACCAGCGGCGAATTGGCGATGGACCGCGCGATCTTCTCCGCCGCCGCGTCCGTGGCCGCGCCGCGCGACATCGATGGTCACGAACTTGCGCGCGCCCTCGCCGTCGCGCACGATCTGTTGCGCCAGCGACGCCAGCACCTCGGCCAGACGCCTCGCGCGAAAGCCTTGGCCGCCGGCGCGTCACTTTCGACGCTCCGTTGGCCAACACCGCGACGGTATCGTTGGTGGAGGTATCGCCGTCGACCGAGATGCGATTGAAGCTCCGCTCGATGGCCTGCTTCAAGTGCCGCGCGCAGCGCCGCCGGCGGAACCACCGCGTCCGTCAACACGAACGCCAGCGTGGTCGCCATGCGCGGATGAATCATGCCGGAGCCCTTGGCCATCCCCGCGACGGCGCGCGCCCTTCACCTGTCGCGAACGCCGTCTTCGGGCCGCGTGTCCGTGGTCAGAATCGCCGCCGCGGCCGCATCGAACGAGACCCGGATCGAGCGCGGCCTTCAGCTCGGGCAGCGCGCTCACGATTCAGGCTCGCACGTCCAGCTCGACGCCGATCACGCCCGTCGATGCCGGCAGCACCGCACTGCGGCGCGATCCCCAGCAGCCTCGCCCGCGGCGCGGATGCTTTCGCAGCGCAACGTTCTCCGCCGTCGCCGTGGCGCAATTCGCGTTGCCCGCATTCACCAGGATCGCCTTCATGCGGCCTCGCGATGCGCCGCAGGTTGCGCCGCGCCACGGTCACCGGCCCGGCCACCACTCGATTCTTGGTGAACACCGCCGCGGCGGATGCCGGCGTGTCGGAAACGATCAGCGCCAGGTCGTCCTTCGCCACTTTGCGGATTCCCGCGTAGGTGGCGGCGTAGCGGAAGCCCAGCGGAAGCTTCGTCCGTTCCCGCTCATGCCAGAACCTCGCCGGTCTTGATCGCAAACCCGTTCAGAAACGCCGCTGCATCCATTCTCTTTTTCCCCTCCAATTGCACTTCTAGGAATTCAATCGAGCCATCGCCGCAGCCCGCGAACAAGCGCCGCTGCTCCGCTTGCAGAGCGCCGGGAGCAAGATCCACGTCCGCCTCGCGCGCCTTCCACACATGCAATCTCGTGCGCCGCGCAAGAATCCGTAGCAGCCCGGCCACGGCATGAACCCTCGAATCCGATTCAGAATTTCGCGCCGCGGCAGGGTCCAATCCACGTGACCGTCTTCCTTCTTCAAGATCGGCGCGTACGATCGCCTGCGCATCGTCCTGCGGCTCGGGCTGAATGTATCGCAGCCCTTCCAGCGTTCGCTCCAGAAGCTCCGCGCCAGCCACAGCCAGTCGCTCGCCCAGTTCCACCGCCGTTTCCTCTTCGCCGATTTCGGTCTCCCGCTTGAGCAGCATATCGCCCGTGTCCAGCCCCGCGTTGATGCGCATCGTGGTTACGCCCGTCCGCGATCTCGCCGCGCGCGATGGCCCACTGCATCGGCGCTGCGCCGCGATACTTCGGCAGCAGCGATGCGTGGACGTTGATGATGCCACGTGGAGGATATCCAGAATCGCCTGCGGAATAATTTGCCCATAGCCCACCACCACCATCGCCTCCGGAGCCATCGCACGCAGTTCTTCGACAACCTCCGGTTTGCGGACACGCTCGGGCTGATGCACGGGAAGGCCCAGGCGCAGCCCAGCTTCCTTGACGGGAGGCATCGCGTTTTTCTGGCCGCGGCCCTTGGGACGGTCGGGCTGGGTGAACACCGCGATGACATGATGACCGGCCGCGACGGTTCGTTCCAGGGACGGCACCGCGAACGCGGGAGTGCCGAGAAAAACCAGCTTCATGATGGTGGGGCGGACCCCCTGGTCCGCGCGCGACCCCCTGGTCGCGCTGTGCGCCCGCCCCACTTTGGCAACTGGCTTACCCCCATTCGTTGGCCTTTTGAAGCTTTCTGATTTTGCGCCGGATCAGATCGCGCTTCAACGGGCTGATGTGGCTGATGTACAGAGTGCCGTTCAGATGATCGGTCTCATGCAGGAAGGCGCGAGCCAGCAGATCCTCGCCCGTCATCTCCCAAACCTCGCCCTTAAGCATTGCGCGCGCGGATGGTCACCTTCTGCGCGCGCGTAACCGGCTCGCGAAAGGTGGGAATGCTCGAGGCAGCCTTCTTCGCCGGTTTGCGAGCCCTGCCTGTCGAGGATCTCGGGATTGATCAGCACCAGTTTTTGCGCCGGATCCTCGCCGCTGGCAATATCGATCACCGCGATGCGCTTGGCGATGCCGATCTGCGGCGCGGCGAGCCCTACACCCTTGGCGGCGTACATCGATTCGAACATGTCCTCCACCAGCATGTTGCAGCTCCGGCGTGTCGAAGTCGGTAATCGCCGCGGCCGTTCTTCTCCAGCACCGGCTGGCCGTATCTTCACAATCGGATAGATCATCAAAAATTCTTCACCTGCTCCAGATAGCCTTCGTAATTCCGTTTAGTTTCGGGAAGCGAATCGCCGCCGAATTTTTCGAGCGCGGCCGCCGGCCAGCACCAGCGCCACCATGGCCTCGCCGATCACTCCGGCCGCCGGAACCACCGCGACGTCGCTGCGCTCGTACGCCGCCAGAGCGGGCTCGCGCGTCGTCAGATCCACGCTTTCCAGCGGCCTCCGCAGCGTCGAGATCGGCTTCAGCAATCCGCGCACCAGCACATCCTGGCCGTTGGTCATGCCGCCTTCGAGCCCTCCCGCGCGATTCGGCGCCGCGAAAAAACCTGCGGCTTCCGCGATCGTAGTGAATCGTATCCTGCACCTTCGATCCGAACGCCGCCGCGCCCTCCGCGCGCCAGTCCGACCTCCACGCCCTTCACCGCCTGCATGGAGACGATCGCCTGCGCCAGCCTTCCGTCCAGGCGCGTGTCCCAGGCGATGTGCGAGCCCAGCCCCGGCGGCACTCCGTGCGCCACCACTTCGAACACGCCGCCCACCGTGTCGCCGGTGCGGTACGCCTGATCCACCACCGCCTTCATGCGCTGCTCCGCTTCCGCGTCCACGCAGTTCAGCAGCACTTCCTCGCGCCGGCTGAGCTCGACCAGCTCGTCCCAACTCGCGCCGCGCTCCAGCTTGGCTTCGCCCACCTGGATCACGTGGCTCAACACGCCGATCCCCAGCTCCTTTAAGAATGCCTTGGCCAGCGCGCCCACCGCCACGCGAGCGGTGGTCTCCCGGGCGCTGGCTCGCTCCAGAATATAGCGCGCATCTTCGAAATTGTACTTGATCGCGCCGGCCAGATCGGCGTGGCCCGGGCCGCGGCCGCGTCACCAGCTTGCGCTTGGCTTCGGCTCTCCGCGATGCCTTCCACCGGCAGGGCCTCGGTCCAGTTCTCCCAGTCCTTGTTCTCGATCAGGATCGCGATGGGCGAGCCGATGGTCTTCGAATGCCGCACGCCGCTGACGATATGCGCGCGGTCGGTCTCGATCTTCATGCGCCCGCCGCGGCCGAAGCCCTGCTGGCGGCGCCACAGTTCGCGGTCGATCGCCTCGAGCGAAATCGGGAACTTGGGCGGGCAGGCCCGTGAGCGTGGCCACCAGGCATTCGCCGTGCGATTCGCCGGCTGTTTCAAAACGCAGCATGAGGGGAAAGTTTTATGGTAGCACAGGCTAGCAACCGCGGCGCGGTCGAAATCGACGGTGCTAGAATACTGGCCATGACGAACTTCATGAAAGCCGCGCTGTGTTCTGTCGCCGCCTTCGCTGTGGTCGTGTCGCTGCCCGCCCAGTCGAAGTCCGGAATCCTTCAACCGCAGATGACCGTGGGAGCCGACGGAGGCACCTACGCCAAGCCGGTGGGCACGCTGGGCGAGAAGCCCGCGCAGCCGTGGAGCTCGACCACCATCGGCGCTTCGGTCGACGGCAAGCCCAACGCCGGGACGGTTAAGACCGTGGTCGGCGAAATCGTCGATTTCTCCTGCTATCTGGAAGTGGGCAAGCACGGAGAAAAGCATCGCGACTGCGCGCAGAAGTGCTTCCGCAACGGCCAGCCGATCGGCCTGCTGACCCAGGACGGCACGCTGTACATGCTGATGGAAGAGGAGCATGATCCGCGCCGCGACGGCATGACCGACTTCCGCCAGGCCGCCGTCGATCACGCCGCGCACATCATGCAGGTGACCGGCACCCAGCGGGC
>CAVXWB010000131.1:0-31734 GCA_963765185.1 Bryobacterales bacterium | reverse complement strand
TCGCGAAGGCGAGCCAGTGGTCCCAGCAGGCCCGTGATGCCGCGCTCTGGTACGAGCACTCCGAACTCGGCTACAACTACCGCATGAGCAATGTGCTGGCAGGGATCGGAAGAGGGCAGCTTGAGGTCCTGGACCTGCGCGTCCGGCAACGCCGCTCCATCGCGCTGCGCTATCGCGATGCCTTCGCCGGCCTTCCCGGGATTTCTTTCATGCCGCAGGCCTCCTACGGCCTGCACACAAATTGGCTGAGTTGTTTTCTGATCGACGAAGCCGCGCTTCGGATGCTCGCGCGACGAACTGATCCGCGCGCTCGATGAAGCCAACGTGGAAGCCCGCCCCGTGTGGAAGCCGATGCACCTTCAGCCTCTGTATCGAACCTGCCAGTGCTATGGCGGCGAGGTGGCCGAAGACCTGTTCCGCCGCGGGATCTGTCTGCCCAGTTCCAGCAGTCTGGTTGAGGAAGACCAGTTGCGCGTGGTCAACGCGGTGCGGAGGGCGGCTGGTATGGGTGACCTGAGCGAATTGAGCGGGACGTCAACGATGCAGGCGGAGTCCTGGGCGATAGCGGGGGATTGAGGCTGGAGCGGTATAGGAGCGGATGATGCAAAGCGCACGGAAATTGGTTGAGAACCTCACCCGAGTACATCGCGTGGCAGTGTGGGTGACCCAGGTCGGGATTTTCTCGCTCTCGGGCGTGCTGGCGTTTCTGCTGCGCTTCGATCTTAGAATGCCGCACGCATATCTGCTGCATTTAATCTATGCGCTTCCCATCTGGATCGTCGTAAAAAGCGTTGTGTTCCGCATCGCCAACCTGGATCGGGGTTGGTGGCGCTACGTCTCCGTCTCGGATCTTCTGCGGATTGTAGTTGGGAACGTCGCCGGTTCCGTCGTAAGTTGCGGGGCGATCCTCCTCATCGCACCAGCCGGATTCCCGCGCTCCATCTATTTCCTTGACTTGATGATCTGCTTCCTCGGCACCGCTGGAGTTCGGATGATCGTGCGGATGACCGCGGAAGCCAACACACAAGGGCGAAACGCCGCTGGAAAGAACACTCTGATTTACGGCGCGGGCGATGCTGGAATTACTTTGTTCAGAGAAATTCAAAGGAATCCCAATCTGCCTTACCACGTGCGCGGATTTCTGGACGACCGGCTGGACAAGAAGGGCGTGCACATTCTGGGCGCGCAGGTGCTCGGAGCAGGGAACCGGATAGAAGCGCTGGTCAAGAAGCACAAAATCGACATCATTCTGATCGCCATCCCCTCGGCTACGGGTGCGGAGATGACCCGGATTCTCCAGCGTTGCCACGCGGCCGGTGTGGAGTGCAAGACCGTTCCGGGGTTAGCCGAGGTGATGGAGGGTCGCGGGCTGGCGGGACAAATCCGCGAAGTCGCGGTCGAGGATCTGCTCGGCCGCAACCCCGTGCGCCTGGAAGAAAACCAGATACGCGGCGCGCTCAAAGGAAAAGTCGTACTGGTTACCGGCGCCGCCGGGTCCATCGGCTCCGAACTCTGCCGGCAGATCGCACGCTTTCGAGCCCGCCGGGATCGTGGGATTCGAAATCGCTGAATCGCCGCTGTTCGAAATCGATCGCGAAATGCGCCAGAGTTTCCCGCGGACGCCCTTCTACCCCGAAATCGGCAGCATCCAGAATCGCGCTCGCCTGGATGAAGTGCTGCGCCAATACTCGCCCTCGGTGGTCTACCACGCCGCTGCCTATAAGCACGTCCCGCTCATGGAGGCGCATGTCTTCGAAGCCATCGAGAACAACGTCTTTGGCACATACAACGTGGCCGTAGCGGCGGCGGAGCACGGAGTCGAAGACTTCGTCATGATCTCCTCCGACAAAGCCGTCCGGCCAACCAACGTCATGGGCGCCACCAAGCGCGTGGCCGAACTGCTGCTTCTCGCCCTGCAAAACGGCCGGACCAAGTACGTCGCCGTGCGCTTCGGCAACGTGCTCGGCTCCAACGGCAGCGTCATCCCGATCTTCAAGAAGCAGATCGCGGCGGGCGGACCGGTGACCGTGACGCATCCCGACATGCGGCGCTTCTTCATGACCATCCCCGAAGCCTGCCAGCTGGTGCTGCAAGCCTCGGTGATCGGAGAGGGCGGCCAGATCTGCGTCCTGGACATGGGCGAGCCGGTGAAGATCGTCGATCTCGCCCGGAACTTGATTCTGCTGTCGGGGCTGAAGCCGGACGAGGATATCAAGATCGAATTCACCGGCATGCGCCCCGGCGAGAAGCTCTACGAAGAGCTGAGCACCTTGCTCGAAGACACCGCGCCCACCGCCCATGAGAAAATCCGCATCTTCGTGGGCAACGGCATGCCTGAAGGCGACATGCTGGCATGGCTCGGTTACCTCCGCGAGGTGTGCGAGGCGCGCGATGCCGGCCGCCTGGTCATCGCGCTCAAGGAAATCGTGCTCGACTACAGCCCCAGCGCCCACCTGCTGAGGCGCGTCATACAAGAGCGGGACCAACCCGCATCCGCGGTCGCCGCAAGCTGACGACGCGATCCCTGCGCGGCCCGTCTCTAAATTCTGGCCCTACATTGTGACCCACCGGGCCGGAGGTGTGTCCTCTCCTCGGTAAACGGTGACAAAATGGATGGGGCAAATCATAGCTGAGAAAATCAAGGAGGGTCGAATGAAAGTAAAAGCTCTGGTGCGGGTGGCCTTGTGCTCGCTCACCGTTACCTGCGCCGCGCAACGCAGCGTGCCCAAGTTCGAACCGGACCCGTCCTGGCCCAAACCTCTGCCGAACAACTGGATGCTGGGGCAAGTGTCCGGAATCTTTGTCGATTCGCACGACCATATCTGGGTCACCAGCCGTCCGCGGACCCTGGATACCAACGACACCTACGCCGCGCAAAACCCTCCTCAGGCGGACTGCTGCATTCCGGCGCCTCCCATCCTGGAATTCGATCAGGCCGGAAATGTGATTCAGGGATGGGGCGGGGCAGGCTCCGGATACGAATGGCCCGAAAATGAGCATGGCATTTTTGTCGATTACAAAGAAAATGTCTGGATTGGAGGCAATGCCGTCGGCAAAGACAACAGCATTCTAAAATTCACCAGGACCGGCAAATTTCTGTTGCAGATCGGCCACCAGGGAAAGTCCGGAGGCAGCAACGATACGGCCAACCTGAACCGGCCGGCGGGCATCGTAGTTTATCCCAAGACGAACGAGGTCTTCGTCGCGGATGGATACGCCAACCGGCGGGTGATCGTTTTCGACGCGGATACGGGCGCCTATAAGCGCCATTGGGGCGCGTACGGCAACAAGCCCGACGATAGCGCCCCGCGCACCCGCGCGTATGACGGACCCGGCTCGCCGCAATTCAATACGGTCCACGGCATTCGGATCTCGAACGACGGTCTGGTCTATGTCGGAGACCGGGTAAATAATCGCATTCAAGTTTTTAAACCGGACGGGACCTTCGTCAAGGAAGGTTATATCGAACGGAAAACATCCTCGCCGGAAGGCACTGCCTTCGACATCGCCTTTTCGCCCGACAAGCAGCAGCAGTTTTTGTACGTGCCCGACGGCAGCAATAAGAAGGTGCAGATTCTGAACCGCGATACGCTCGACGTTCTCGGCTTCTTCGGCGGGCACGGCGGACACGGCGCCGGGCAGTTCTTCCACATTCACAGCATCGCCACCGACTCCAAGGGCAATATCTATCTCGGCGAATCTTTCGGGATGCGCGTGTTGAGGTGGAATTATAAAGGGATGTAATTCGCCGGCGCTACTTACACGCGAAGCTGGCCGGGTCTTCCGTATTCCCGCTTCCTTTATAAAAGGCAATCTGCGGATATTGACAGACCAGCCGCCGTCCCACTTCCTTGCCGTCCTTATAGTGACTCATGATCAGCTGATTGGGGGCTTGCCCGGTCTGCTTCCATTGCTCGATCAGCGCCAGAGTGTCGACGTTAAAGTTTTCCGCCCCGGCGGTGCCCACGCCGTGTCCCATGCCTGGAACCATGAAGAAGCGCATGGATTCGCGCATCGGTTGCGCACCGGTTTTGGCGACCACGGCCTTGTAGTAATTCACGGCCACATTGGGCGGCACGCTGCTGTCGTTCCACCCTCCGATCAGCAGCAGCTTGCCTCCGCGGGCGAAGTATTTCCGGAGGTCCGGATCGACGGCATTGACCGGCGCGATTTCCGGCCGGTCCGCCAAAGCGACGTCGCTGTCGAAATTCAGCCGCCGGGTTTTGTAATCCCAATTGGGATCTTGAAACACGTAGTAGCGGAAGAAATCGACCGGAATGCCCAGCGGTTCGGCGCCGCCCGCCAGTTGGGCCCACCCCAACTCACTTCCCGGATAGAGCGGCGAATAAATCTGCTCGCCGGTGCGCGGATTCTTCGGACCGGCGTAGATTTTGCGGGCCGCCGTCACCTGCGGCGCGGTCAAGCAATCCGGCGCGTCCGCGCCACGGCATTGGATCACGCCGGGATCGAAGCGGCAGCGCTCGGCCGTGCCGATAATCCCGTCCGCAAGCCCGTCCTGCGCATCGCAAGCCTTCAGCGCGGCCTGGTGCAGCACCGCATACTTGGCCGCGGGAATGAAGCTGGCCTCGTCTCTCATGCGTGGCGTACCAGATCCACATCTGGCCGAAGGTATGGCGCGACAAGTAAGACGACATGGACGTCACCGCCGAGCAGCATCGTAATCTTCCGGATAACGCTGGGCCGCGCTGAGAGCGGCGATGGTTCCTCCTCCGGATTCCGCCATCACGGAATACTTCAGCGGCGAGCCATAGTAAGCGGAGATCAGCGCCTTGGAAAATACGGTCATCTCATGCGAAGAACGGTAGCCGAAATCCTTGACCTTTTCCGGATGCCCGATGGCATAATTCGAACCTGCCTTCATGTCCGGTATTGTTACCGGCCGCCGCGTAGCCGTCGCGCACCGCGTTGGCTAGCGCGCCCGGAGCGACCGTGGCGCCGCCTCCCAAGTCCGCCGTTTCCCGTGCCCCGAAACTTGCCGTTCCAACGTGCGGCCGCCGGCATCCACAGCTCCACCTTGATATCGGAGTCGCTCGAGGGCGCCGAGCGTGGCCTGAATCCGGCAGAACGCCGGCAAATTGGCGAACTGCTCCGCGCCGCCGCGGCCTCCAGGCGGCGACAAACGCCCCGGCTGCCACAGTCTCGGCCATCGTGATGGTGGTGTGCGGCAACGCGAGCGTTTTCAAATCCGCGCAGGCAGTCGCGGCCTGAACTGCCGTGGCCGTTAGAGCCAGCGCGCCCAAAAGGGCCAATCTGAGATTCATTGGATGAAGCATCGTTGCGGGTCCTCGTTTCACTAATCGCCTTTACGATAGAGTATACTTGCCCTACACCAGCAAAGTGACGCGCATCACCATCGTCGTTTTTCTCTTGATCGCAGGCGCTGCTCACGCCCAGTGGTTCAACTATCCCACCCCCGGAATTCCGCGCACCGCGGACAGCAAGCCGGATCTCTCAGCGCCCGTACCCAAAGCGGCGGACGGCCATCCCGACCTCTCCGGCGTCTGGAGCCCCGACAGCAGGCCCCTGCAAGTGATCGCTCCCGATGCCAGCATCCCGTTCCAGCCGTGGAGCGAGAAGCTGTCGAAGGAACGCGCCGACGGCGCTCGCGGTAAGGACGATCCCGCGGCGCATTGCGTGCCCGGAATGCCCAAGTTGCTCGTGCTCCCGTACCCGTACAAAATTGCGCAGGTGCCGGGAATGATGCTGATGCTTTACGAAGGCTTCACCACCTACCGTCAGATCTTCACCGATGGACGCGCGCTTCCCAAGGACCCTCAGCCGGCGTGGCTGGGATACTCGGTCGGCAAATGGGACGGGGACACGTTCGTAGTGGATACAATCGGCGTCAATGAGAACACCTGGCTCGATAACGCCGGCCGTCCGCACAGCGACGCCATGCATCTGACCGAGCGCTATCATCGCACCGATTTCGGACACATGGACATGCAACTCACCATCGACGATCCCAAAGCCTTCACCAAGCCTTGGACCGTCAGCGAAAATGCAAGGCTGCTGCCGGACACCGATCTGCTGGAGTACATCTGTAGCGAGAACAACAAGGACGTGGAGCATCTGGTCGGCGGCAAATGACCACGACTTTGAAACCCGTTGACGTTGCCGTGATCGGGCTGGGCGCGGCGGGCGGAGTCGCGGTGCTTCCTCTGGCACGCGCGGGCCTCAAAGTGGCGGGAATCGAAGCAGGCACGTGGATGGATCCGCATCGCGACTTCCACGCGGATGAGATTTATAACAACGTTCGCCGCATGGTCACGTCTGTTCCGAAAGCCCAGCTCGAATGCCCCACGCTTCGCGCCACGCTTTCGCAAACGGCCCAACCCGCCCGGCCCCATCCCATGATGAACGCCATCGGAGGCACCTCCATTCACTATTGGGCGCAGAGCTGGCGCCTCAAAGCCTGGGACTTCAAAACGCGAACCGAAGTGATCCGGCGCTATGGCGTCAATGCCATTCCTGCCGGGTCCACTTTGGAGGATTGGCCCATCGCCTACGACGATCTCGCGCCTTATTACGACATCGTGGAAGAGGAAATCGGAGTCTCCGGCAAGGCCGGCAACATTCAGGGCAAGCTCGATCCTGCGGGCAACGTCTTTGAAGCGCCGCGGCAGCGCGAATATCCCATGCCGCCGCTGCGCGGCTCCGCGTTCACGGACCACATGGCCAAGATCGCCGGGCAGCTGGGCTGGCATCCGTTCGCTCCGCCGGCGGCTATCAACTCGCGGCCTTATCGCGGCCGGGCCGCGTGCGCCTACCACGGCTATTGCGCCACCGGCGGATGCCACATCAGCGCCAAGAACTCCACTGCGGTGACGACAATTCCGGCCGCGGTCGAGACCAGGAAGCTGACCATTTTCGATCGGGCCCAAGTCACGCGCATCGCCGCCAGTCCCAACGGCCGCGTCAGCGGCGTTGAATACTTGAGAAACAATCAGGCCTATTTCCAACCCGCCAAGGTTGTTCTGCTGGCTTCCTACACCTACGAAAACTCCCGGCTTCTGCTGCTTTCGAAATCCGCCCCGTATCCCAACGGCTTGTCCAACAACCACGGCCAAGTGGGCAAGCACTATTTCGGCCATTGGAACGATGCCGTGGGCGCGCTGTTCCCCTTCGACGTCAACATCTGGTACGGGCTGCCCGCGCAGGGCACAGCGGTGGACGATTGGGCCGACGATCACTTCGATCATTCCGGGCTGGGCTTCATCGGCGGCACCAGTTTGCACGCGCGCACGGAGAGGCATCCCATTGAAGCCAGCAACCTCCCGACGTTTCAGCGCGCGCCCGCGTGGGGCTCACAGTGGAAGGCATTTCTTCATGCCAACGCCGGCCGCTTCGCCACCACCTACATGCAAACCAGCAGCTTTCCTTACGAGACTTCGTTTCTCGATCTCGATCCGCAGGTGCGCGATCCTTTGGGCGATCCGGTTTGCCGCATCACCACCGGCGGTCCCAAGCCGAACGAGCAGCGCTCGGCGCTGTACGCGCAGACAAAAATGGAAGAGTGGTTTCGAGCCGCGGGTGCGATTGAGGTGTCGAAGGCCGTGCCGCAGGGCCCCGGCATTTCGACCCATGCTTACGGAGGAACGCGCATGGGCGATGGTCCGGAAAGCAACGTCGTCGATGGCTGGGGCTTCTCGCACGAGGCCCCCAATCTGGGCATCCTGGGCGCGTCCGTGATGGGAACCAGCGGCGCCCGTAACCCTACGCTCACGGTGCAGGCCCTGGCGTGGCGCACCGCGGACCACTTGGTCAAATCCTGGAAATCGATCGCCGGCTGAGCGTCAGCGCACGTTCTTCTCCAGCCAGCTCGCAAAGTAAGCCGCGATCCCGTCGCTATTTTTTTCGAGCATCATTTCGTGGCCGTTGCCGGGCTGGCCGGCGTCTTCCAGTTTGACGTAGTCGGTCTTGACGCCCGCCTGATTGAGCCATTTGGCATCGCAGGAATCAAAGACACGGTGATAGCTGGCTTCTCCGGATACATCCAGCACCGGAATGTGCGCCAAATTTGCCAGCTTTCGGGGCGAGCCCTTCTGCAAGTAGCACGGCACCAGGTAGGGTCCATCGGACTTGGTCTCCAGTTCGACCTGCAATTCGGACGCATCCCTAATGGGCGGATCGTAGCGCACCGGTAGACTCGTCACGCCCCAGGCAAGGTTCGCGCGCCCGGTATAAACCTGTTTGGCATTGTCCACGCTTTGAATGGGCGGACCGGCGGGCTCGGCGGTGATAATGGCCCGCACCAGTTTCGGGCGTGCGTCCGCGATCGACCATCCGAAGGATCCGCCCTGCGAATGCGTGATCAGAATCACAGGCGTGCCGATCATGTCCAGCAGCGCCGTGCCCGCGTCGAGAACCAGCTTGTCCTGGCCACCACCCCCCAGGAACTGAACCTGGGTCTTGTTGAACGCGTCGAACACGGGATCTCCCATTTGGCCTTTGTTCGGGCCTGAGCCGGGCCACTGCGTATACTTCTTGGCTTGCGGCCAGTCGCCGAGCTTGTCCATCGCGGTCCAAATCTGCGACAGATTAGGAGCTGTGCGGATGGTCAAAGGGCCATCGACATTGGGAACATAGGCGGAGCGTCCTCGCGCCGGATAATCCACCATGTAGACCACGTAGCCGCGCTTGATGAAGAAGTACGCCCAGCCCGGACGGCCGTCGGGTGTTTGCAGCCAGTCCGTCCCGGTTTGTCCCGCGCCGTGCAGAAAGACGATCGGATTGGCGCGGCGGATGCGCTTTGGCACCATGACCTCGACGTACATGGCGCCGCCCATGACTTCCTTGCCCTTGTCGCCGGCGTAGCTGCCGCCGGCGTAGAAGAAACCCGTGCGCGCGATATCGTCGGTCGAAAAGGTGGGGATGGACGGGCCGGGGGCGGCCTTCGAGAGATCATCGGCTTGAGCAAAGAAGGTAGCCAGACTCACCGCTAAGGCGCAGGATGCTCGGAGATTCATAACGGAAGATTACATCATCCGTCGCGGAAGAAATCAATGGCTTACAGCCCGGCCCAAATATCCGCCAGATCCAGCTCAAACCCCGCCACGGGGCCCTCACCCGAAAGTTTCGGGACGCCAGTTCGCGTCTCAGGATCTCCTTGCCCAGCGCGGTAGATATAGACGGTTTGATTGTCGCCATCGATCAACCAACCCAGTTGAACGCCGTTGGCCATCCAGTCGCGCATTTTCTCCTGCGCGGTCTTCAGACGATCGCTCGGCGACATCACTTCCACCACAAACTCCGGACACAGGCGGGGGAACTTGCGCCTTTGTTGCTTGGTCAACTGTGCCAGGCGCGCATTCGACACCCAGGCTGCGTCCGGAGAATACGCCGCGCCGGTGGGAAGGATGAACCCCACGCTCGTACCAAAGGCTCTGCCCCGACCGTCGCGTTTTGCCCAGTCCCTTAACTGCCCGATTACTTCCACGCTTTGAAAATCGGACTCGCCTCCCACCGGTGGCACGATGATGATCTCCCCTTGCGCGGTTCGCTCGAATCGCACATTCGCGTTGGCCATGCAGAATTCGTAGTACCCGTCGTCGTTCATCCGCAGTTCGGGATTCAAGATGAGCTTGGCTGGGAGGGCTTGCTCTGGAAGGACGACTTGCATAGCCCTAGGATATACTAGCCCGCAAAGGGTGCGGCGGCATCTTCAACTCGCCAATGTGACTACGCCGTCGCACTCCGTTTTGCGGGCAGCTGCTTAGGAGCCGCTGTTCGCTGGCGGCCCGTGCGGGCGACTGCGGGATGCCGAGGAGCGTATCCATGCTGAAGAGTTTGGCTGTTTGCCTTTTCCCGCTGACGATTGTTCTTGTTCTCGCGCTCGGCCCTGGACGCCGAACGATCGAGGCGCAGACGCAGACTCCAACAACGCCCGGCGCCGGCTTCGCTGCGATTCCCGGAGCCAAGGGAGGCCAGGACGTCTTCGGACCGTATGACGTGGTGAAGGGATGGCCCAAAGACATCAGCACCCTCCCTGGCAATGAAAAATGGACCTGGGGCGCTGGGCAGAGCGTCTACGCCGAAAGCCCCAACCGGGTCTTCCTGCTCTTCCGCGGCGAGCTGCCCAACCTCCGGCGGCCACAATCCAGGATGCTGCCCGAGTTTGGTCCCAGCATTCAATTCCCCATCGGCCGCCTGCCGTGGCGCGACGCCACCACCGCATCGTTGCCCGGCGGAGGAGCCAGCGGCTCGGTTCCGGGAGCGCCCACCGACGGCTGGTCCGGCACCGTCGGCGTCGACGCGAAATGGGAGAACTGCATCACCATCGCGGACTCCAACGGCAACATCGTCGAGCGCTGGACCCAATGGGATAAAATTTTACAGCGCCCGCACTTCGTCGCCATCAATCCTTACGATCCGGAGAAGCACGTTTGGATCGTGGACGACCACATGGGCGTCATCTACAAGTTTTCGCACGATGGGAAACAGTTGCTGCAAACGATCGGCACGCCCAAGGTCACCGGCGCCGATGCCACGCATTTCAACCGCCCGACGTTTCTGGCGTGGCTTCCGGACAGCACCATGTTT
The DNA here is from genome assembly GCA_963765185.1 of Bryobacterales bacterium. GTDB lineage: Bacteria > Acidobacteriota > Terriglobia > Bryobacterales > Bryobacteraceae > Palsa-187. The sequence goes on along the minus strand of CAVXWB010000131.1, from coordinate 21,171 downwards.
GTCGCCGACGGCTACAACGGAACCCGCGTGGCGAAGTTCGATAAGGATGGAAAGTTTCTGCTGGACTGGGGGCAGAAGGGCACGCCGCCCAATGAGAAGCGCCCGGGGTATATGAACAACGTGCACGGCATCGCGGTCGATCCGCAGACGCGGCGCGTCTTCGTGAACGATCGCGGCAATAAGCGCATTCAGGTTTTTAACGAGAACGGCAAATATCTTTACGAATGGAGCATGGGCCAGGACCCCTCCGATATCCATCTGTTGTACATCGGCGCCGACCGGACCCTGTGGGCCGCGGACCGCGGAACTTCCAGGATGCTGAAGTACGATCTGGATGGGCACTTCTTGTACGCATGGGGCGTAGAGGGAGATTTTGCCGGCGCTTTCTGGGGCGTCCACGGTTTCAGCGTGGACCAGGAGGGCAACTTCTACGTCGCCGAAGTAGACAGCGGCCGCGTGCAGAAGTTCCGCCCGCGGCCGGGAGTCAACCCGGCGTTTCTGGTGAGCAAGCCCGTGTACTCGGCGTGGAAGTAGGGACCGGTGCGGCCGGAAAGGCGCCTGAGAACCTATCTGTGGTTGCGCGTACGAACGCCGTTCAAGCGCCGCGCAAAACGGCGCAGACTGAAAGCAGATGTCCCAGTCAACATTCCATCCCAAGCCCCACGCGGAGGTGTTTCGCAGTGTATTCGACCTGACGGGTCGGGGTTTGACTAAGCCACTGGCGGAAAGCATTCTGGCGTTGGACTTCCCAGAAGAGGATGCGGCGCGCATTGATGAGCTCAACGCCAAAGCCAACGAAGGAAAACTGACCGGCGAAGAAGCAGCAGAACTGGAAGCCTACGTGAACATCAGCGATCTGCTGGCCTACTGGCAATCGAAGGCCCGTCAAACCTTACAACCCCCAGAATGAGCGAGCCCGCCGGCGAGCGTTGTGAATACTGTCGCGTGCCGCAAGCGGCCTTCCAGCGCCCCTTCCATGTCGAGCACATCGTAGCCCGGCAGCATGGCGGAACAACAGAGCCGGACAATCTCGCGCTCGCCTGTTGGCAGTGCAATTTCAAAAAGGTCCGAACCTGACCGGGATAGATCCCGAAACCGCGCAGATCACGCCGCTGTTTCATCCTCGCGAAGACAGATGGGCGGATCACTTTGAGGTGCACATTGAAACACTCATGCCGTTCAGGCATCGAGAATCAGAGGTTGCGATACGAACTTTGGCGAGAGGCGTTATTCGACTGGGAGATTTACCGGGTCCTACTTGCCATCCACGGAAAAACCCAACAGCACATTGTCCGGCATGGCCGTTCCCGACGAGTGGCCCGACGTCATAAAGACCATCCCGCCGGCAACCAGGAGCCATGTTATTGATGGAGGCACTGCTTCCACATGCACGGCAGCCTCGCGCCGGTCCATCAAACCTTGCGCACAACTCCTGCGATGGCTGCGGGGTTGAATGCCCATGCGTGGTCGATTCAAGAGTTCGAGTTGTTACGTACTATAAAAAGGAAGATCGCCATGGCCGATATTGGTTTGCTTACGGTGGTTGCGCTGCTCCAGGACATGCCGGAGGTCGGTTTGGTCAGGGGCCAGGTCGGCACCGTGATCGAGCACTTAGCGCCGGGTGTCTTCGAGGTTGAGTTCTGCGACGATAGCGGGCGGACGTACGCGATGGCTTCTCTGAAAGCGGAGCAGCTGATCCGGTTGCATCACGAACCGGTCCATCAGGCCGCCTGATCTACTTGCCATCCAGCGAGAACGCCAGCAACACATTGCCCGGCATGGCCGACCCCGAATAGCCCGACGTCATAAAGACCATCCCACCTGCAACCACAGGAGCCATGCTATTGATGGAACCGCCGCGCGCCTTCACGCCGTTCACGGTTTGGAAATCCCGCACGGTGTCGAAATCCCAAATAATCGCGCCCGCTTTGGTATCGTACGCCCGGATGTGTCCATCCCAGGACCCAAGAAATGCAACGCCCGGAATCACGGTCACAGGCGCGGGCTGAGCGGCGCTGCATCCGGGAACGGCAAGGCAGCCCGGCTTCGGAGCCGGCGTCATCCACAGCTTCTCACCCGTGGCCAGTTGCAGCGCAACCAGACCGCCTCCCACTTCCGGTTTTCCGGCGATGAAATCGGAAATGCCCATGTAAGCGACACCCCGCTCGTCACTGGCGCCGCCCCACATAAATCCGCCGTTGACGCCGCCTGAAGCGAGCTTCTGCTTCCAAACAATCTTGCCCTGCTGATTGGGATCCACACCATACACGACGCCGGATTTGTCGCTTGCCACCAGGATGCGTTTCCCGCCGCTCAGTGAACGCAAAATTCCAGAACTGCCGAAGTCGGCGTCAATGAACGGGTCTCGGGGACAGTTCGTTTTGTCCGCTGCGCCGCAGGCGAAGTTATAGGCGTCGCCCGCGGTGAACTGGCGCGACCACAAGAGCCGCCCGGAGTCCATATCAAATGCGATAATCGCGTCGCTGGTCTGGGTAGGCGGCTTGGAATAGTTCACGCCGGTGCCGATGTAGAGCGCTCTCTTTTTCAAGTCGAGAGTCGGCGAGGACCACGGGACGGCGCCCGACGGTCCCCAGGAATTTACACCCTTGGCGTTCCGGCCGGTTATTTTGGGCGCGTCGGGGATCGTATACGATTTCCAGATCACGCCGCCGGTTGCGGCATCCAGCGCGACCACGCTTCCCCGAAACGTACAACATTCATAGGAAGGATTGGTTGCGGCCATCGACTCATCTCTCCCCGAAACCGGAACGTACAACCGGCCCGAGTCGAGCTTCGGCGATCCCGTGATCACCGCCAGGGGGTGCTCGTCGGCGCGCGTTTTCCAATGCAGCGCTCCGGTGGCAGCGTCGACGGCGTACACATTGCCGCGCAGATCGCCGAAGTACGCGGATCGCGCATCCAGCACGGGTGCGGTCCGCACCCCCGCCGCAGCCGTGTACGTCCAGTAAACGCAGCCGGTGCGCGCGTCGAGAGAATAAACCGTCCCGTCCGCGGCTCCCACGAAAACCTTGCCGCCGAAAATCGCCGGAGTTCCGAAGGCCGTGGTGACTCCTGGAAATCCAAACGCCCATTTGAGCTTGAGTTGGGGTGTCGTTTGCGCGGTCAGTCCAGCGGCGCGCGCCGGCTGGAAGCGCGTGTTGGCCGCATCGGACCAGCCGTTCCAATCGCCCGTCAGCCTCTGCGGCACAGCCGAACATCGCGAGGACACGGCCACAGGCTGCGACTCCGCGGTCCCCAGAAACTTCGCGATCGCCTCGCGCTCGACGGCGCTGATGCCGCTGCCGATCCCCTTCATCTTCCCGGTTTCGAGCGCCGCCACAATCGACTGCCATGACATTTGCCGCAGCGTCCCCGGCAGCGGCGCGCCCACCGCGTTGTTCTGGCTATGGCACCCAGCGCAGCGCGTCTGAAAAAGAACTTCGGGGCTCTGCGCGATTCCCGCGGCAGCGGCGGCGACGAACATCAAGGTGCGCAAGATCACGGTCGTAGTCCGTATTCTATCCTTGCGGCGAGGCCTCGGGCATCGGCACTCCCCCCGTGCGCTTGGTCACTGACTTGAGTATGCTGAGGAGCGACACATGGGTAAAGACATGACTGCTGCATTCGCCATGGCCTTCCTGCTTGCCGCAACCGCACCCGCGCAATGGCTCAACTTTCCGACTCCTGGAGTTCCGCGCGGGCCCGACGGCAAGCCCAACCTGAGCGCGCCCGCGCCGAAAACCGCGGACGGCAAGCCCGACCTGTCCGGAACCTGGACCACGCGCGCCGGTTACACCGGCAACATCGCCAAGGATCTTAAACCGGGCGAGGTGTCCTTCCAACCCTGGGCGGAGGAACTGTACAAGCACCGCGTGGAGACGCAGGGGAAAGACGATCCACAGGCCTATTGTGTTCTGTCGGGTGTGCCCCGCGAGCACGTGGTGCCGTACCCGTTCAAGATTCTGAATTCCAGCGGAATGATCGTGATTCTCTACGAAGCGCTCCACAGCTACAGGCAGATTTTCCTGGACGGCCGCCAGCTTCCCAAAGATCCCAATCCCACTTGGATGGGCTACTCGGTGGGCCATTGGGACGGCGACACGCTGGTGGTCGAATCGTCAGGCTTCGTCGAAAATAATTGGCTGGATAACAGCGGCCATCCCGGAACGGAGTCCTTGCATCTGACGGAGCGATTCCGTCGCCGCGACTATGGACACATCGATCTTCAACTCATCGTCGACGATCCCAAAGCCTACACCAAGCCGTGGACCGTGAATCTTCAGTTCACCGCGACCCCCGACACAGAGCTGATTGAATACGTCTGTGATGAAAACGAAAAAGACCTCAAGCACTTGGTGGGGAAGTAAGAGATGATTAAGCCCGGAGCGCCGCCTAGGCTAGCAGCCCGTGGTGAAAGTCGTCTGGCGCAAAAACCGGGACAGCCACCGTATTTCGCCCACCGGGAAGCCTCCATCGAATCAAGGCGCCTCCGTGGCGAAATATGGTGACTGTCCCAGGCTTTTGCGATTCGGCCCCTTCTGCCACGGGCTGCTAGGCCGCGCGGACCACAATTCTGCCGCCTCGCCGGGAGCGAGGCTTGTTTCGGATCATGATCTCGACATCCTGATCCAGGGCAGTCAGAAAATGCATCAGGCGTTCGACTGAGAATCCTTCGAGCTTGAAGTTCCGGAGCGCCGAAACTTTCGGTTGGTTGATGCCCAACTGGCGGGCTGCCTTCGCCTGCGGCCAGCGGCGACGCTGCACCAGCTCATTAATCGCGCCGGCTAGCTGAACCTTTGTCCGCCGCTCTTCCGAATCCGCAAACCCGAGGTCTCGAAACACATTACCCGAGCTCCGGACCACCTCTTCGCCCGGTTCACTTCTTGGCTTTGCCATAGCGCTCCTCGTAATCCTGCTGCGCCACTTTCAGGCGCTTCCTTACCAACTCCACGTCCCGCTGCGCCGTCTTGATGCCTTTCGGAGATTTCTTCTGAAACGCGTGCAAGACGTAAATCACATTCTCGAAGCGAACTGTATAGACAGCTCGGTAGGTGTCTCCCGCATGATCTTCGACAACCTCCAGAACCCCGGCCCCCTCACCCTTCCACGGCTTGGCTGCCGGATGCTTGCCGCCGAATTGAGCAACACTTAGCGCGGTGCCAACCGCGTCTTTCACCGGCTCCGGAAACTCCAGCAAGTCTCTTTTTGAAGACCCGACCCAGTACAACGGCTTTTCGCCTTGGATCGGACTCCGTGCCACTTCACATCCCATTTCTAGGATACATGAATCGCGCGCCTCCGTAGCACCTCGCCGGAAAGGGATATGGCACACTGGAGCTGAACTCGGCGACCTAGGCTGGCGCGAATTGGAGGCTGCCGCGAACTGGAGGAGAGCGTGCAACGGTTGATTGTAAAGACATCGATCGCGGCGATGCTTGCGGCCGTGATGCTGCGTGCGCAGCCGCCGCAGCCCGCCGGATCTGATCCTCTTGAACGGCAAAATCATCACCGTCGATGAACGCTTTTCGATCGCGCAGGCCGTGGCCATCCGGGGCGATCGCATCCTCTCGGTCGGCGCCAACCAGGACATCGCTCGCCTTGCGGGGCCGAACACGCGCAGGATCGATCTGGCCGGGCGCGCCGTCATTCCCGGGCTGATCGATAACCACATGCATCTTCTGCGCGCGGCTACAACCTGGCTGCGAGAGGTCCGTTTCGACGGAGTGGAATCGCGAAAATCAGCCGTCGAAATGCTGCGCGCCCGTGCCAAAGCGGAGGGCCCGGGGGAGTGGATTTATAACATCGGAGGCTGGGCCCACCAACAGTTCATGGACGATCCCAAGCCCTTCACGCGCGCGGAGCTGGATCGGATCGCGCCCGACAATCCGGTTGCGATACAGGAATCTTACTATCAGGTTTTTTTGAATAGCCGGGCCTTGCAGGCTTTGGGAATTGAAGCCGGCGCGCCGGACCCTCCGGATTTCGTGAAAGGGTCGATCCTGCGCGACGCCGCCGGAAAGCCCACGGGCGTGATCAAGGGCGACATCCCGGGCACTCGCGCCGTGGCCTCCAAGCTGCCCAAGGTAGCGCCGGGTATGCTTGAATCGAGCAGCGCAGCCTTGGTCAAGGACATGAATCGAGCGGGTCTCACCTCGTTCGGCGTCCCTGGTTGCGACGCCGACGTCCTCGAAATCTTTCAGAGATGGAAAGCGCAGGACCGGCTGAATGTCCGGGTCTTTTGTATCGGCGGCGCCGCGGCCGGCACACCGGAACAGGTGGACCGAACCATCCAGCAAATCGTCGGGATGAAGCTGTTTCAGGGCGACAATTACATCGACAATATTGCGTTTGGCGAAAGCGTGTACTCACCGCTGCATGACCCCATGTTCGCGCTCAAGTCCGATCCGCGGCCGGATCAACTCGAGCAGTGGCGCCGCATCGCTTTGGAGATCGCCAAGGCCGGCCTGCCCCTGCACGTGCATGCGGAACTGCACGACACCATCAATGCGTTCCTCGATCAAATCGAGGCCATCAATCGGGAACATCCCATCAAGAACCTGCGCTGGGTGTTCGCGCACGTGAACCAGATCGACGCTTCGCAGCTGGAGCGCATGAAGAAGCTGGGAATGTATGCGGCCGTGAATCCATGGGCCGTTATCAACGGCGCGATCATGCACGAAGGGTTCGGAGACGGCGCCTACGACATGCCGCCGCTGAGCACCATTCAGAACAGCGGCATCGTGTGGGGGCTGGGAACCGATGGAAGCGCGGCCAACCAATATCTGCCCTTCACAACGCTGTATTTTGCCGTGACCGGCAAGATGGCGGGCGGCCTCAAAGTCAATCGGCAAAGCATCAGCCGGGAGGATGCACTGATCGCGCATACGCGTCAAAACGCAAACTTCATTTTTGAGGAAAACAATCTGGGCTCGATCCAGCCGGGCAAGCTGGCGGACCTGGTTGTCCTGGACCGCGATTACCTCACCGTTCCCGCCGATCGGATCAAGGACATCAAACCGGTGCTGACGATGGTGGGGGGCCGCATCGTCTACGACGCTAGCAGCCCGCGGTGAAGGTTGTCCGGCGCAAAAACCGGGACAGTATTCTCATTTCCGCCGGAGCAGCGGATTGACATCGGACGACACCCGCGGCCGGCGGAAATGAGTATACTGTCCCAGGTTTTTCGCGATGCGTTTAAGTATACTGTTGACATGTCAACAGGCATGCAAACCGGCGCATCGGGGATCGAAATCAAAGCGCCGGTAAGCGATACCCAGGCAGAGATCCTGACTTCGGAAGCTCTGCGATTTCTGGCCAGCCTTGCGGGGGAGTTCGACGCCCGGCGGCAGGAGCTGCTGGCGCGGCGGAAGGCTCGCCAAGCCGAAATCGATTCCGGCAAATATCCCGATTTTCTTCCCGAAACCGCCGAGATTCGCGCGGCGCATTGGACCGTCGCTCCGATCCCGGCCGATCTGTTGGACCGTCGTGTCGAGATCACCGGCCCTGTGGACCGGAAGATGATCATCAACGCGCTCAATTCGGGCGCGAACGTGTTCATGGCGGATCTCGAAGACTCCAATTCGCCGGTGTGGCTGAACAACGTGGACGGCCAGTACAATCTGCGCGACGCCGTGAACCGGGTGATCGACTTCACCAGCCCTGAGGGCAAGATTTACAAGCTGAACGATAAGACCGCCACGCTGCTGATGCGGCCTCGCGGATGGCATCTGAACGAGAAGCACGCGCTGGCGGGCGGGCGTCCCATCTCGGGGTCGCTGTTCGATTTCGGATTGTATTTCTTCCACAATGCCAAGAACCTGATGGCCCGCGGCACCGGCCCGTATTTCTATTTACCGAAGATGGAGAGCCATCTGGAAGCGCGCCTGTGGAATGACGTTTTCAATTTCGCCCAGGACGCGCTGGGCATGCCTCGCGGAACCATTCGCGCCACCGTGCTGATCGAAACCATCTTCGGCGCGTTCGAAATGGACGAAATTCTGTACGAGCTTCGCGATCATTCGAGCGGCCTCAACTGCGGTCGCTGGGATTACATGTTCAGCTTCATCAAGAAATTCCGAAATGATCCGCACTTCGTGCTGCCGAACCGCGGCGAAGTCACGATGGAGCGGCATTTTATGAGGTCGTACTCGGAGCTGCTGATCCAGATCTGCCATCGCCGCAATATTCACGCCATGGGCGGCATGGCCGCGCAGGTGCCGATCAAGAACGATCCGGTGGCGAACCAGCAGGCGCTGGATAAAGTTCGCGCCGACAAGCTGCGGGAAGTGAAGGCCGGCCACGACGGCACTTGGGTGGCGCATCCGGGCCTGGTTCCCGTGGCCAAGGAAGTTTTCGACGAGTATATGAAGGGTCCCAACCAGATCGATCGCAAGCGCGAGGACGTGCACGTCACCGCCAAGGATCTGCTGGAAGTGCCCACCGGCACGATCACGGAAGCCGGCCTGCGCTGGAACATCGACGTGGGGCTTCAGTATCTGGAAGCCTGGCTGCGCGGCGTGGGCTGCGTGCCGATTTATAACTTAATGGAAGACGCCGCCACCGCGGAGATCTGCCGCGCGCAGGTATGGCAGTGGGTCAAGCACGGAGCCAAGCTCGACGACGGCCGGGTGGTAACGGCGGAGATGGTTCGCCGCGCCACCGATGAGCAGCTCGAAAAGCTGAAGACCCGTCCAGGTGCCGGACGCTTCGCGGACGCCGGCCGCATCTTCGAACAGATGATGACCAGCGCGGAGTTCCCGGAGTTCCTGACGCTGGCGGCGTACGGGTATTTGGACTGACCGGCCCCGCACAAATGAAAATCTCCCGCTTCTCGCGCCGGACCTTCATGAATGCTGCGGGCACGCTCGCCGGAGGCTCTTTACTCTCCCAGACCTCCGGCTGCAAGCAGGTCGGAACGTCTGAGTCCAGATCTGAATCCAAGGAAGCCTCGTCGCAAACCCCCGCGGATTACACCCTGACCATCGCCGTGAAGCCGGTGGAGCTGGCTCCCAATCGCATCATTTCCACCACTACCTATAACGGTCAATTTCCCGGGCCCTTGCTCCGCTTCAAAGAAGGCCAAGCGGTCACCATCGACATCAACAACCAAACCGACACGCCGGAACAACTGCATTGGCATGGGCAGTTTCTTTCAACCGACGTCGATGGCGCAGCGCAGGAAGGCACCCCCTTTATTCCGCCGCATGGAAGCCGCCGCATCCATTTCGTCCCCAAGCCTTCCGGGCTTCGCTTTTACCACACCCATGTCCATGCGGCCGCAAATCTGAACGCGGGACAGTATACGGGCCAGGTCGGTCCTGTCTATATCGAGCCCAAAAGCAACCCCGGAAATTATGATCGCGAAGTTTTTCTCACGCTGAAAGAGTTCGAACCGACGCTCAGCCGCGGTGGCGATATGGACATGGATTTTCTGTCGCCCGCGGCGACCGTAAAAGAACTGAAGGATTCCGGAGAGAGCGCCATGAAAGCCTCGCTCGCCAAAGGCGCGCCGCATGGATTCGAGGTCGGGTATGATTCCTTCACCATCAACGGGCGCATGCTGGGCAGCGGCGAACCGATACGCGTGAAGCCAGGCGAACGCGTGCTCTTCCATGTGCTGAACGGAAGCGCCACTGAGATCCGCAGTCTGGCGTTGCCCGGCCACACCTTCACGGTTGTTGCCTTGGATGGCAATCCCATCCCCAAGCCCGTGGCGGTTCCGGGACTGTGGCTCGGCACGGCGGAGCGAGTCTCCGCGATTGTCGAGATGAATCACCCCGGTATTTGGATCATGGGCGATATGGCCAACGACGATCGCCAGCACGGCATGGGGATCGTGGTTGAATATGCCGGCCAGAACGGCAAGCCGCAGTGGATTGCTCCCAAGCCGTTCGTGTGGAACTACGCCCTGTTTGGAAATTCCGGGGCAGCAGCTGCAACGCCGGATCAGGTCATCGATATGACCTTTGCCAAGCAAAATGCAGCCGCGGATGGCTTTAATCGGTGGACCATTAACGACACCGCGTTTGACGAAGATCATATGCACCCGATGTTCCAGGTGAAGCAAGGCAAACGCTACCGGCTGCGCATGCGCAACGCCAGCGACGATATCCATCCGGTGCATCTTCACCGCCACAGTTTCGAGCTGACGCGAGTGGCGGGCCAGCCATCCTCCGGTGTCATCAAGGACGTGGTCATGGTGGGGGGCTATCAGGAAATGGAGATCGATTTTGTGGCCGATAATCCCGGCCTCACGCTGTTCCACTGCCATCAGCAGTTACACATGGATTTCGGCTTCATGGCTCTGTTCGAATACGTCTAGCGAAAACGGGCACCGTTGCTCCCGCCGTTGATCAACCGCGAAAAACGGGGACATCATTGCCTGTCCCCGCGCTAAACCGTGCGGGGTGGCAACAACGTCCGGGCGGGGCAGGCTATGGTGTCCCCGCTTTTCGCCTTCCCGCTAAACGAGCCTCAAAAAGCCATCTTTAAGGCAATCTGGAGCAGTCGCGGAGCAGCGGCGCTGACGACGTGGCCAAAGGTCGCACTGCTGATGTTCCCATCCACGGAATTGGGACCATAAAACTGCGCGTGATTGAATGCATTAAAAGCCTCCAGGCGCAATTCCACAGATTTCGACTCAGTAAGCTTCAAGTTCTTCTGCAACGTCAAATCGCAATTGTCGATCCCCGGCCCGGAAAAGAGCCGGCGGCCGCTGTTCCCTATTCGAGCCGAACGGAGGCAAACTGAAAAGCGAGGTATTGAAGTACGGGTTTCCGTTACGCGGATTGTGATTCAGGTCCAACGGACCGTGCGTATATTCAAGTTCGTCGACGGCCAGGTTGTTGATGCCGTTCCCTTGCGTTCCCAGCAAGGAAGTATCCGCGTAATTGTAGAAAGTCACCGGGAAGCCCGGTACTGTAACGCGTGATTCCGGAGAATCGACCAACCCTCCGTCCAACGTTTGCCCCTGCGAAAAAGATGTTCCAAGGGGATCTTATAGGTGTAGCTCGCGACAAAATTCTGCCTCATATCGAAGGAGGAGAGTCCCCGGCTGAGATTCGGATCGAAAGGGTCCACCTGGTCGCCGAAATTCGAAGCCTGGTCGATGGATTTGCTGTAGGTGTAGCTGAGAAGCAATTGTACGCGCCCGCTGGTGTGGTGCAGGCTGGCTTGGAGGGAGTTGTAATTGGAATTGCCGATGGTGGTCTGATAGCTGACGCTTCCGAAGGCAGGGCCCAAAGGCCCGCGCGTTCCATTGATCACTTGCCCGGAAGCACTGGTGTATACGCTGCTCTCGCCAAAGGGACCGCAGGTGGCGGACCGGGCGCTACTTCGCTCGGCTGGCTCAGGCTGAGGCACAGCGCCGGGTTGCCGGGATTGGCCGCCTCCAGGACCAGAAGATGATGGGCCTGGTTTCCCACGTAACTCAGGCTGAGCAGAGTCTTGGTTCCAATCTGCCGCTGCAGAGACAGCATGTACGACTCGGTGTAAGGAATGGTGTTGTTGGTCTTATAGCCGGGTATCGTGCTGATCGGCTCGAATTGAGAGAAATCGATGTTCGGGTCCGGATTGCTCGGCGATACATTTAACGGCGCGAGCTGCGCCGGGAAACGCTGGCCTTCCACGTTGCCCGGTGGCGGCGTCGATAAATGGCGTTGTAAACAGCGGCGGAGCGGGACTCGTGTAGGTGTATCCGTACGGCGCATTGTCGCTGATCAGGCCCAGGGTTTCTCCCGGAATCGCCGCATAGAACATGCCGAAGCCGGCGCTGCTGACCGGCTCCGGATGCCTGCGATCCTGCCGTCGGGCGAGTAAGCCAAGCCGAGGCGCGGCGCGAAATCCCGGTTTCCCGGAGGAGCCAGCGTGCGCGAAACTCCCGGATCGCCCGGATAGACGATGCCCGTGGGCGCGGTCGGGAAAACCACGGACTGTTCGCCCGGTATGAAGGTGATGTTGTTGTTGTATTTCTCATACCACGGCTCGATGCGGTCCCAGCGCAGGCCGTAATTCAGCGTGAGGTTGTGCGTGACGCGCCAGCTATCCTGCGCGTAGAGGCCCACGTACTTGTTGCGGCCGTAGAACGGCCTGAGATCGTTCTGCGTGTATTGGCTCGCGATGCCCAGCAGGAAATCCGCGAAGTCGAGGCCGGTCTCGGTCCCGTAGAAGTTAAAGCTGCCATTCAGGTCGGCGTAGCGGATAGGTGTTGATCTGGTCGTAATCCAACTGCGCCCCGACTTTGATCGTGTGATTTCCCACTACCTTGGAAAAATTGTCGCTCAATTCGAAGTTGTTGTTCATCTGGTAAAACCGGTCCGGGATCGGACCCGATTGTGAAGTTGTTGAAGATAATATTTTCCACGCCCTGCGTTTGAGGCGCCAGCGGAACAATGCCCAGCGTCCCGGCTCCGGTTACAAAGCCCTGCGAAGCAAGGCTGACGCCCAGCCCTCCTGCCGGCTTGCCCAGATCGTTTGCGTCGCGCGTGTAACTGAGGCGAAATTCATTGACGGCGCTCGGTCCCAGCGTTTTGGTGTCGCCGAAAACGGCCAACTGCGCGCGGCCCGTATTCAGGCGCGTTGAAGCCGGGCACATTGGCGCCTCCCTGAGCGGTCGGGTAAGGATTGTTCACCGTGTAATTGTCGAAAGAATAGTAGCCGAACATTGTGCCCCAGCGTGTGTTGGCGTCGACGCGCTCACCAATCTTGTCATCGTGGAGAATCTGGTTGTAGGCTGAGGTCGAGAAAACATTTCCCGGAAGATTCGGCGCTGGAATATACTTCAGCAAGTTCGCAGCCGGAGCGGACCACGCGGTCTGCGGGATGGTGGCGTTCGGGAAGAACGCACTGCGAGGGACTGTTGCACCCGGGCGTGTAATAGGGCTCGCCCGTGGAAACCGGATAGCCGAGCTTCTGCGACAGCAGATTCGCCCAGTATGGCCCGCTCACCGTGCCGGTCAGGGAACTCGCCTGGTCGGACAAGTTGCCGGTGCGGTCCTGCAAGCGAAGGCACCGGGATCAGCCCGGTGTCGGTTCCCTGAATCTGCCGGGTGCCCTGATAATCCGAGAAGAAGAAAACTTTGTTCCGTACGATGGGGCCGCCGGCAGTGCCCCCGAACTGGTTTTGAATGAACGTGCCGCGAGTGGGCGAGAAATAATTGCGTGCGTCGAGATCGGTGTTTCGCAGAAATTCGAAGACATCCCCATGAAACTGGTTGGTTCCGGATTTCGTGATGACGTTGATCTGGCCGCCGGTATATTTGCCATACTCCGCGTCGAAGTTGGAGGACAGGATGCGGAATTCGGCGATCGAATCGAGATTGGGAACGATGGCCGCGGCCATGCTGCCGGTCTCTTCGGCGTCGGCGCCATTGACCGTGAAGCCGTTGGCGGACTCCCTCTGGCCGTTGATGGAAAGCGTTCCCGGATTCAAATCGCCGGAAGGAGAAAACACGCTCTGGCCCAGCCCCTGGACCGTGAGGGACGTGATGGTGGTGACGGGCAGCACGCCGGGCTGAAGCGCCAGCAGATCGGTATAGCTGCGTCCGTTGAGCGGCAGAGCCGCCACGTTGGCGCGCGGTGATGACATCCCCCAGTTGCGTGCTCGCCGTTTCGGCCTGCACGGCCGACTCCTTCACAGTGATGGTTTCGGAGCGTTCGCCCACTTCGAGCACTGCATCCACCAAAAGCGCGCTGTTGACGTCGAGCATGATACTCGCCCGCCGGTACGGCCGGAAGCCGGCGACAGTGATCTCGACTTCGTAGTGGCCGACGGGCAAGCTGGGGAAGGAGTAGGCGCCTGTGGCGTTGGTTGTGACCACTTGCCGGACGCCTGTGTCCGTGTTGGTCGCGGTCACGGTGGCTTTCGCGATCACCGCGCCGGTGGCGTCTTCAACGGTTCCCGAAATGCTGCCCCCGGCGGCGGCCGCGCAGGTCAATACCGGAAACCCAAGCAGAAGGGTGAAAACCAGAAGCGGGAAAGCGGATGGTGCGGTCAGCGTTCGCAATGACTCTCTTACCTGGAGGTATGCCAATTACCACACTACCTTGGCTCAGGCAAAAAGCGATGTAACGATGTTGTAAAACCTGCTTGAAACCCGATCTTAACTACGCAACGTGCACAACCTTGCGTTCATTCGGTTGCACGGATGCCTCCGCGCAAGGCACGCACAGAGTAAATGTGGTTCCGCGTTCGGGAACGTTGGTGACGCTGGTGACGAGGATCCGCCCGTTCATGGCTTCCGCGATGCTCTGCGATAAAGGCAGGCCGAGGCCGGTGCCGCGAATTTGCGCAGCCTTCACAGAGGGACTGCGATAGAACGGTTCAAAGATATGCGGCAAGTCGATGCGCCGATCCCGATGCCCCGGTCCGAGACGCTGATCTGGACCTCCTTGCCGGCTGAGCCATGCTCGTGGGCTCTGGCTCGAATGCCGATCCAACGTTCTTGGCCTTGGCGTTCGTCAGTTTGAGGCGCGGCGCCATACTTCAAGGCGTTCGTGATCAGATTCTGGAGGCATTGGGAAAGAGCCGCGGCATCCCCAATGACCTGCGGCAACTCGTCCTCAATATCGCACTCAACGGTGAAATGGCCCGCGTCAATCAGTCCGGCCGTGCTGGCAAGCGCCGCATCGACGACTTCCTGAACCTGGAGCGGGCGCAGTTTGTAGCGCAGGCGGCCTTGGCGAGTCGCGGCGAACAGGAGGATTCTTTCCACCAGTCCAAAAAGCTGCCGGGCCTGATTGCCAATGACAGATCCGTACTGCGCCATCTGTTGTTTGCTGTCGACAACGCCATTGCAGATGTTGTCCGCGCCGGAGATGATCACGGTCAGCGGCGTCCGCAATTCATGCGAAACCGCCGTAACAAAATCCATCTGGAGCTGAGCCAGCCGCTGGGCGCGGTGACTGGTGACGATCAGCATCGCCATATTGATCACCAGCACCAGCAGCACGCCAAAGCCGATCGCAAGATCGCGGCGCCGCATCTCCCCCACGAAGGCTCCCAGCGCGCCTCCGCGCCGGTGTCTTACGATCAAGCGCCAATCCAAATCCTCCGCCGGTTCGCGAAGAAACGGAAACCAGGAGATCTTCACCGACGCGTCCGGACCTTTGTCGTTGGAGGGCGCATGAAAGACGTGCACGGGCGAAGCAAGGGACTTGTCCTGGACCCGGCCGAATAGATCGATGGTCCCGTCCGCGTCGGCAGGCTCCGGGTCGCCGAAGCCGGCATCGGAGGAGTAGAGCACGCGGCTGGGCGCGTGCCCGGAAACAACGGCAACCAGATAATCGAGTCCGTCCGTGCCCTGAAAATAAGTCCGGGACAAGTCGGAAAGAATTCTCGATTGGATTTCCTCCCGGCTCAACTCAATTGCGATCCAATCTACTTTGGTGCCAATGATGACTGGGATGAAAGAGAGCCGGAATCCCGGGGTCGAAGCGCCAGCCCGCCATGTCGAAAAGCTCGTACGGCTGCTGCGAGGCCCGGTCGCGCAGAAACTCCGCCGAGAACCTCCTGAGGTCCTGGCGCAGGGGCTCAAACTGAGGCGGCCAGTCCGCCGGCTCAAAGCGCCGGGCCTGCGAATTCAGCCGGAGCGCCTGCGGATGCGCGGTTGCGTCCGATTTCAGCAGGTAGACGCCGGAGACCAGCTTCGGATACTTCGCAACCGCTTTCCATTCGGCGAAGCGCCGGACATATTGGCCGGCATCGCCCGGCGCGTCCTCCACCGGATCGATGCGCAGAGCCAGGCCGATTTCCGAAAAGTAACGGAAAAAATCCTTCTGCCAATTCATCATCGACATCTGGAGACTGTCGGCGAGCCTCACGGAAGTGGCTTCGCTGATGCGGGTGCTCCAGCGATACTGCAAGAGCGCCAATGCGGCCACGATGATCGCGCTGGGGATCACGATTGCCGTCGAGATCGCTTTCGCGAAAGATCTTTCATAGACGCTGAGCTTGTAGCCGAGCCCCTGCACGGTGAGAATGAATTTGGGCTGCTTCGGATCGTCCTCCAGTTGCTGGCGCAGGCTGGCGATGCGCATGTCTACCGTGCGGGTATAAATTTTTGCGCCATCGCCCCACACGTCCCGCAGCAGCACATCGCGCGAAACCGTCTCGCCGCGATGTTGGATGAGAAACCGGAGAAGCTGGAACTCGCGCGCGGAAAGATTCACCGGCCTTTCCATTGCGCTTGACCTCGGTGCCGCGCAGATCGACGCGGATCGATCCGAACTCGTAGACGCTGGGAGGAGCCGGGCTGGGCGCCGGGGAACGCGCGCAGGAGCGCCCCGACCCGGGCCATCAGTTCCCCCATGTTGAAGGGCTTGGTGACGTAGTCGTCGGCGCCGATCTTCAATCCGTTGACCGTGTCTTCGATGCGGCTGCGAGCCGTCAGCATGAGGATGGGAGCGGCACGGCCGGCCGCGCGGATCTCCCGGCAGACTTCGAATCCGTCCTTGCGCGGCAGCATGAGGTCCAGAATGATCAGGTCGACGGGAAGATTGGTCGCCTTCTCAAGTCCCTCCTGGCCATCGCTGGCGTACTCGACGGCGTAGCCTTCGTTGCGCAGGCTGTCGCCGACGAACAGACGGAGAGCCTCTTCGTCTTCCACCAGCAGGACACGACTATTCATGATGGAAGCGTCTCACAGGATGTGGCCGATAATCAAGGAGCGAGACGGCCTGAAGCCGGGGCGGAAAATGAAATCGCCCGCACCGGGGGAAATTCCGGTGCGGGCGATTTGGTATTGCTGGCTCTTTCCTAACGGGCGAGCGGGTCCGGGCGGATCTGGAACTTCACGATCTTGCCCTTGGTGCCCTTGCCGCCTTCGATCTGCCAGACGAAGTGGGTGCCGTAGTTGGAGTACAGCGCACGGCCCTTCCATCCGGCGTTGGCGTCGTCGATGCGGCCATCCATGCCGCGCGCGTAGAAGCCGAGCGGATACGGGATGGTGAAGTAGGTCCACTTCTTGGTGGCCGGATTCAGGCCGATCAGCGAGTCGGAATCCGAGCCCGTTAAGAACGGTGTGTTCTTGCCCGAGCTGCATGATATTTTGCGAATCGGTCCAATTGAAGTAGTGGAAGTCGGCCGGAACGTCCGTGCCCTTCAGCTTGGGGCCGGGGGTTTGGTACAGCGTCCAGCCTTCCTTGCACTGGCTGCCGTCCACTTTTTGCGGACCGGTCAGGTCCTTGCACTTGCGGACGTCGAAGGCGGCCAGATCGCTGGTGGCCGCCAGGCCCATCCACACCACGCCGTTGCTGTCGACGTCGATGCCGCGCGGATCGTAGCCCGGCGCAGGCACCTTGAAGACCTGCGTGCGGCAGCTCTCCGGCGCATTGTTGCCGCGCTGCAAACGGATCAAGTAGCCGGGGTAATCCTCGGCGACGCCCCACACGGAGTCGTCCACCGGGCTGGGCATCGTCGAGTACAGGCTGAAGTGAACCATCGTGTCCAGCTTGGGATCGAACGGCGCACGTCGGAGCGCCCGATTGCCTCTGCCGCGGCCACCTCCGCCGGCAGCCGGAGCCGCGGGCGCCGGAGGGCGCAGCCGCGCCGCCGCCGGTGTCGGTGTTGTACAGAGCCGCCAGATCCGCGATCACGCCGAATGTCGTTCCACGGCCGCGTGATCTTGCCGTCGCCGTTGGTGTCGACGGTCTGTTCGCACCAGCCCACAGCGGCCTGTTCGGCCTATGCTCGTCGTGGGTCTGGTTGCCGATGTCTGGTCGTAAACCTTGGAATCGATCCAGCCGAAAACCGGACCGCTCAGCTCGTTGAAATATATCGTCTCATCCGGATCGTTGTCGATCACCACGTGATGCGTGGAGTAGCAGGTTTCAATCAACTGGAACTCCTTGGTCTTGGGATCGTAGATGGACGCCTGGCGGGCGCTGTTGCGCAGCGGATACCAGTCGGAGTATTTGTTGCTGCCGTCGCTGCACCAAGCCGGCTCCGTGTTGCCGCGGATCTTGGAGGTCAGCCACACGCGGCCCTTGCTGTCGATCATGGGGTTGTGCGGATCGGCCGGATCGTAAGGAGGATTGGACCACAGATGCTCGTCGCCCCAGAAGAAGGAAGGCACGGTTCGGCGACGGGAAGCGCGAGGGAACTTTGTCCATGGGGTCGCGCGTCGGAATGTCGATCGAATAGGTGAAGTTGTCGGCCTGATCCAGAACCACCAACTGGCCGTGCCCGGCGTTCACCAGGTAGTTCGGGCCGCCGCCGTTGACGGTCGGATCGTATTTATAGGTCGAAATCTGATCGTGCATGAAGGAGTGATCGTCGCCGACGTCCCACTGCGTGGAGACGATGTTGCGCTCGATCCCGGACGGGCGCGGCGGCACCGGGGGCACTGCCCCTTTGGAGATGCGCTCGGTCCAGTCGGCCAGCACCTTCAAG
Organism: Bryobacterales bacterium; assembly: GCA_963765185.1. Lineage (GTDB taxonomy): Bacteria > Acidobacteriota > Terriglobia > Bryobacterales > Bryobacteraceae > Palsa-187. Next base: position 2,783 of record CAVXWB010000131.1, on the reverse strand, counting down.
GTCTCGGTTTTGCCCATGCCGGTCATGGTGGAGTACATATTGGTTCCACGAACGCCGACGTCTCCAGGCGCCACTCCCATGCGGCCTCATGGGTCTTGGCCAGATCCGGCTTGGCGTCCCACACGTGCTGCACATCGCGATCCAGCGTGTTGCCGAGCTGATGGCAGAAGTTGCATCCGGACTTCAGGCGATTGATCCACATGTCCTGAGTCAGCATGTTGGCGTTCAAGCCGTTGCCATTCGGGTTGGTGTCGGATTTCTCACCCGTTCCGGGGAACATGTCCTTCGGCGGAGGCGCCAGCAGCGACAGCCAATAGTCGCCGGGATAAACCTTCGCGGCCTCTTGGGGAGTCTTCGCGTTGGTCACTTTCAGCGGGACTGGATTGGCCGAAGGCCTCGTGTCGACAGGTTTCGAATCCTCGATTCCATACCCTCTGACCCATACCTTGTAATTCACCACCGGCAGCTCAGGCACCAGATAGCGGCCCTGATCGTCGGTAACCACGGTCTTGATCATCGGCGTTCCCAGGTCGTTGGTCTGGGCGATAACCCACACACCGGCTTCCGGCCCGTTATCGCCGGTAACCGTGCCGGGTTGCGATGGCAAGCAAGAGACGGTAAAGGAGGAGCACAGCCGTGAAACCCAGAGCCAGTCCGAAGGCATGAAATACCGCCGGGTGGGAGTTGCCTCCGGCGGCCCAAATCAGCGCCCAAACAGTTTGCGCCACCGGGCGATACAACTCCAGCCCGCGGTTGTCGGGCCAGTATCCCGATTTCCAGATGTGGGCCAGTTGGCCGAGCGACTGAATATGCAGGGATTTGTTCTCGACGAGGAGAACGCGGTCGTCGAATACGAACCCACATGCCAGGGCGCCGAGGTTGGGAATCAGGAAGGCCGCCGCCAGCCACAGCGGCGCGTTAGGAACCGGCGGCTCCGCCACAACGGTTGGTTTGTTTGGGGTTGCGGCAGTGTGGGTCGATTGTCGACGAAGGCGGCGCGCGCGGCTCATCGCGTCTCACTTGGCGAGTATAAAGCCTTGGAAACCGAAATATACCATACTGGCGGACCCTTCCGGCCCGGGACTTAAGCCCTGCTAATGTTGCTGTCGCCAGTCCCTCTGGGACCTCATTTTGGATATTTTGGCCCGATTTAATTTATTTTTCGTTACAGGAGGACTATAATCCGAATAGGAGAGAGTTATGCGCCCTCACGACGTACCTGAGGTGTTGATCCTTCTGGGACTGCTTGGCGCTCTAGGCCTGGCACTGTACAACTGGACGCATCGGAAAATGGATGCCGGCAGACGTCGATAGCGAGGGATGGGGATTAGCGGCTCCGCTTTGGCGGCGCATCCCCGTGGACAACCCCCCGGATAACCGGACCCCCTCCTCCGCAGACCAGTCTGAAAGTGATAAGCTTACTCTTTCTATGGAAATATCTGCTGTGTACCTTGGCATGGGCCAAGATGCGTTTGAGCAATTGGTGCGTAGTGTATCCATCGGGAAATTGAAGACTTACCAGATGTATGAAGGCTTTAAGGTGCGCGCCCATCTGTCAAAAGTGAATACCGAGCTGCTCCGCAAATCGGTCCCTCGATTTTGGGCGCGGCTCGCGGAGCACGATGAAGATTTTGGCAAAGATCTGGCGCAGGCCATCCTGGTGTCGCATCTGGAAATGATCGGCGCGATATTGGATTTTCTCGGCGTGCCGCATGAAAACGGGTTCTTCGCCAAAGATATGGACCCGAAGCCGTTTTTTACCGAAGGTTGGGAAGACCGGGTTTACCAGAATTTCCGGGGACGTTTCCCGGACCCGCTTCTCGTTTTTTACGTGAATCATTTGAGATGGGAACTGCTGGGTGCCACCGAACTCTACCGCCCAGTTTCCCCAAGCGCCGCTTGAGTTCGGCCAGCGGCGTGCAATCAGAACGTGCGAACCATGACAGTTCCTGGAAGGGCTTGGTCGCCGGGTAGTTTCCGGAGACCGGCCCATAGTGCGGAAGCCGTAGGCATTGAACAACATCCGGGCTCATTGCCCGGACCGTTTCAGTTCCAACCGCTTGCCACTGGGTGTGGTTTTTTTAAGCATGAGGATCCGTCCATGCGCCAAAACACCCTATTGGGGGTCCGCGAATCCGGAACCTATTGGTCGCCTATTAACACGAGGTGCCTGACGTGAATCATTGCGATTTCCATTATTCTCATCTTCTGCCCAAGAAACCGGGCATTCTCCCGCTGGAGGAGACGATGACGAAACAGTGCCGCCGCTGCGGCGCGGAATTTGTCACGCGGTCCCGGATACGGAAGCGCTGCGACGCATGTCAGACCGTGGTCTCTGCGGAAAAGCAAAAGAAAGCCAATGAACGCCTGAAGGCCCGCCGGGCCGCCCGGCGCATGTGCCTGCTGAAGGCCTGCTAGGCTTCAGCCGGCCAACGGCATTCTAACGGCGGCCTTCGCACCGGCGATCGCATGTCTGCCTTCATTGTCCGCGTTATCTGTGTCTTACGCAGGGATGCGCGAAATGACGCAGGCGGGCAATCGTGCCCCGGCGGCCGCTCTTTCTGGCGCCCTCCGGCTACTGGCCCTCAGCCGGCTGCTGCCAGGATTGGCTGCCCCACCCTCACCTATGATTCAACGTGAGCACCGCTTTCATGAAAAGGGCCGGTGCCCAATTTGAGCAGGCTCACCACCGCTTGCGCCTCGGCCGAACGGCCTTCACCCACCGGACCCACCTTTTCGGCCGTTTTGAATTTTACCGAAACGCGATCCAGTTCCAGCGCCAA
>CAVXWB010000130.1:0-36959 GCA_963765185.1 Bryobacterales bacterium | reverse complement strand
GTGCGTACCTTCAATCATCGTATTGCTGATCTTGGAGTCCAACAGCAGCCGCGCGGGCTGGTACCGCGTTCGCCCGGACGGCATCGAGATCAATCCCGGTCCCGACGCCTACGACCAGGAAGGCGCGGTGATCAAAATCACCGGCGGCAAGGTCAGCGCAAATCATCTCGCTGGCCGACCATACCGACCGGACTGAGTACCTGCTGGAGCCGGAGCTGATCACCAATCTGTTCGACAGCAAGCGCGAGAAGCGCCGCATTGTGCACTTCGACGACATCCCCAAGGTGATGGTGGACGCGGTGCTTTCGGCCGAGGATAAGCACTTCTTTCAGCACCCCGGCGTCGATCCCATCGGCCTGGTGCGCGCCGCGTTCGTCGATCTTAAAGACAGGCGTCTAGCGCAGGGCAGCTCCACCCTGACCATGCAATTGGCGCGCACGATGCTGCTGACGACGGAGCGGAGCTGGCGCCGCAAGGCCGCGGAACTGTTCATCACGCTGCACCTGGAGCAGAAGCTGACCAAGAAGCAGATCTTCGAGTATTACGCCAATTCGATCTATCTGGGCAACCAGGGCAGCTTCAGCATCAACGGATTCGGCGAGGCCGCGCAGGTTTACTTCGGCAAGGATCTGAGCAAGGTGACTCTGCCGGAGGCGGCCATGCTCGCCGGACGCATCCAGTCCGAGATGCTGGGACCCGTTCCTGCATCCGGAACAGGCCAAAGCGCGCCGCAACCTGGTGCTCAAGAATATGCGCGAGAACGGCAAGATCACGGCATCGCGAATATGAGGACGGCCGCCGGCTTCGCCGCTGAAGGTCACGCGCGGCACCACGCAATCGAGCGAAGCCCCCTACTTCGTCGACATGGTGAAGGAAGAGCTGCTCGACCAGTTCCAGGATCGCGACTTTCAGAACGATTCCTACCGCATGTACACCACGCTCGACATGAATCTTCAGCACGACGCCGAGGAGGCCGTCAAGACCGGCATCGTCGAGACGGACCAGGCCTGGCGCCGCCGCTCCAAGAACTACGGCACCGAGGAGTTTCCGCGCGCGCAGGTCGCCATGATCGTGCTCGACACGCAAACGGGAGAGGTGAAAGCCCTGGTGGGCGGACGCGACTACGGGGTCAGCCAGCTGGATCACGCATTGGCCCTGCGCCAGCCCGGATCGTCCTTCAAGCCATTCGTCTACACCGCGGCCATGGAGACGGCCCTCGACCCCAACGGCGGTCCGGTGCTCACGCCCGCCTCCACCGTGGTCGGATGAGCCCACCACGTTCTGGTTCGAACAACAGCCGCCCTGGACGCCCGCCGATTTCGAAGACAAATATCAATACCGCGCGGTGACCCTGCGCGAGGCGCTGGCGCACTCCATGAATGTGCCGGCGGTGAAGGTGGCGGAAATGGTGGGTTACGACAAGGTCGCGCAGACGGCGCGCCGGGTGGGGTTGAATGTGGACATCAAGCCCACGCCGTCGATCGCGCTGGGCACCTATGAAGTCAAGCCGCTGGAGATCGCGCGCGCCTATACCGTCTTCCCCAACAGCGGCCAGCTCATCGATACCGAGTTTCATCAAAAGCATCCGCGACCGCCAGAACGACACGTGTTTTCGACGGCGCATCCGAAGCACCACCAGGCCATCGATCCGCGCGTCGCTTATCTGGTCGAGTAAGCATGCTGGAGGAGGTGCTGCGCTCCGGCACCGGCGCCTCGGTCGCCGGCCGCGGACTCACCTGCCGGGCTGTCGACGCGGATCTTACTCCTGCGCGGCCGGCAAGACCGGCACCTCGCGCGACGGCTGGTTTGCCGGGTTTACCTCCAAGCTGATCTGCATCGTGTGGGTGGGCTTCGACGACAATCGCGATTTCAAGCTGGAAGGCGCGCACAGCGCTCTGCCCATCTGGGTGGAGTTCATGAAGCGCGCGCACCAGCACCGCGAATACCGCAACGTGCATCCGTTTGAAGCGCCCGACGGCATCGTCACGGTGGATATCGACGCCGACACGGGTGAGCTGGCCACGCCGCGCTGCCCGCACGTCCGCAGCGAGGTTTTCATCGCCGGAACCCAGCCGGTAGCAGACCTGCCATGTGCATGGCGACGGGCGCACCACGCAGGTGGCCGGATGGGAGCCGGTGCAGTCGCAACAGCCCGACGCCTCCAGCGTCCGGCCGGTGGCGAACGCGCGGGTGTCCGATCCCGGGGCCACGCGCGTGATCCAAGTCACGCCCCAGTCGCCTGCCAGCCGCAGCCGAAAAGAAGGGTTTCTGGCACAAGCGTGGGCGATCTGTTTAAGTAATCGGGATCGCCGCCTCTAAGCCAATTCCTCTAGTCCTGTCGCATTCAAACCGGCTGGAACCGGTGCTACAGTTAAAAAAGCCACAGTTAGAAAAGCCGAGGACGTTGTTATGCTTTATTCCTCCCGGATGATACGCGCCGCGCGCTTTGCGCTCCTGGCAGGGTGCGGGCTTCCAGGTCTGGCGTTTCAAGAGGCCACACCGGCGCCGCCGCGTGCCGTGTCGCCGGAAATGCGCTGCGACATCATGATGGCGCGCAAGAAGTATCGCGACGCCGTCGATTGCTTCAAAGCCGCCGCGGACACATCCGCCGATCATGGCCAACAAGACCGGCATCGCGTATCACCAGCTTGCGGATCTAGGATCCAACGCCCGCTAAGTACTATGAGACGCGCCATCAAGCTGAACCCGAAGTACGCCGAGGCGATCAACAATCTGGGCACGGTTTATTACGCCCGCAAGTCCTACCGGCGAGCGGTTTCGCAATACCGCAAGGCGCTGCCGCTGCGGCCCGATTTCGGCGCCGTTCCTGGCCAATCTCGGCACGGCTTACTTCGCGCGCAAGCAGTACGCGCTGGCCTCGCAGGACTACGCCCAGGCCCTGCGTATCGACCCGGACATATTCGAGCGGCGCAGCACGCAAGGAACCTCGGTTCAGGATCAAACCGTGGAGGAGCGGGCCAAGTATCACTACTACGTTGCCAAGACCTACGCGCAGGCGGGCGTTAAACGATCGCGCGATTCAATACATACGCAAGGCCCTCGAAGAAGGATTCAAGGATCGGGAGAAGTTTCTCAAGGATCCCGAGTTCATGGTGCTGCGGGAAGATCCCGAATTCAAGCAATTGATGGCCACGGAGCAGAAGGTTCTCTGAAGCCCGCTTCGATCCTCGCCGCGGCGCTGGTCTTCGCGCTGACTGGCATCACCATGTCGTGTTCGCGGCCAGCCGCTCCGGCGCTCACGCGCGAAGCTTTCCTCACGTTCGATAATCTCACCGGCGACGCCTCGCTCGATTGGATCGCGCAAGCCGCGCCGCGGATGCTGCAGCACGATCTGACGGGCCTGCCCGCAACCGTGACGCTGGCCGCCGCAGCCGTTCGCGACGCCTATCTGGAGCGCGCCACTCGCCTGGTTCACGGGTACTTCGAAAAGCGCTCCGGCAAGCTTCACTTCGAAATTGAAGTGGAGGATGCCGAAAAGCACAGGATGATCCGGACCGCCGCGGAAGACGGCGATCTTACGGATGCGATGAACCGCGCGGCGAAGATTCTCGCACCAGGCGCACGCGCGTTTCCCGCTCCCGCGGCGGCCGTCGATGCGTGGGGCCAGGGCCAGTATGAGCGCGCGGTTACGCTCGACCCCGATTTTGCGCTGGCCTGGCTGGGGTGGGTGGAGCAGACTGCCTCCTCCTCCGACACCGATCGCGCCAACGAGGCGAAAGACATCGCCGAGCGGGCTCTGGCGCGTCCCGGCCTGCGCGGCCCCATCGATCGGGCGCGCCTGGAGCTGGCTGCGGCCACGCTGCGCCAGGACGAAGCGGCGCGGCTGGCGGCTTCGCGGAAGCTGGTCGAGCTGATTCCGGCGGATCCTGGGTTGCTGGAAGCGTTGGCCGAGATGGAAATGAATGCGCGCCGTTTCACCGACGCAGCGCGCGATTACCAGGACCTGGCGCGGACCAATCCGGGCATCCTGGGTGTAAAAAATGAGTTGGGATACGCCCAGGCCTTCGCGGGCGACCTGGATGGCGCGCGCAAGTCTTTTGAGGAGTACGGACGCCAGCCCGGCCAGGCCGTCAACGCGCTGGATTCGCTGGGCGAGGCCTACTTGTTGAACGGAAAGTTCGACCAAGCCGAGCGCGCCTTCCTGGATGCCTATCAAAAGGAGCCGGCCTTCCTGCAAGGCGCGACGTTATGGAAGGCCGCGCATGCGCGCTGGCTGGCCGGCGATCTGGCCCAAGCGGATAAAATCGCCGAGCGGTATTGGCAGGATCGCGCCAAAGCGCACGATGCCCTGCTGCCGTGGCGTCGCGCCAACTGGCTGTACGAGACCGGACGGCGCGACCAGGCCGTGGACCTGTTGAAGATGGACCTCCAGACGGCGCATGCGCCCCAGGAGGCCGCGGAGGCGGTCCAGCGGCAGCTTCAGGTGTGGAGCAACCCGCAATCCGTCCCGTCGGATCTGGCCGTTTTGGAGAGGGATTACCATCGCTCCGCCCCGGCGCGAGACGGCTTGATACGGACGCTGTACGCCGAGGCTCTGGTCCGCGCGGGCAGGAAGGACGAGGCCCGAAGCCTGGTGCGGCTGTGGCCGCTGCCGGAGCAGACCGATTTGCTTCAGGCGCTGATGTATCCGGAGTTTATCGAGCTGCGCAAGGCGCTTCAGCCGTAAACGCTATAATCCGCTCATGCCTCACGTCGAGAAGCATCCATCGGGGTCGTTCAGTTGGATCGAGCTTGCAACCACGGATCAGGCCGCCGCCAAGCAGTTCTACTACAAGCTGTTCGGCTGGCAGGCGGATGACCTCGAAGGCGGGATCTACACCTGGTTTCAGCTCGACGGCCGCGACACTGCCGGCTGCTACACGATCAGCTCGGGGCAGGCCCGTTGGAAGCTCTACGTCGCGGTCGACGACGCCGATCACGCCCAGAAACGGGCGATCGCCCTGGGGGCGACTTCTCAGATCCAGAGCTGCAATTTTCTCTCATTCGGGCGGACGGCGGAAATTCAGGACCCTACCGGCGCGGCCTTTTCAATCTGGCAAGCCGGGAGCCACATCGGAACCGGAATCGCCGGCGAGAACGGCACGCTCGCCTGGGCCGACCTAAACACTCCCGACCGGCAGCGCGCCAAGGACTTCTACCAAGCTCTCTTCGGCTGGAGTTTCGTTACCGGCAAGGACAAACCCGCCGATTCCTATCTGCACATCAAGAACGGCCAAACCCCCATCGGCGGCATTCTGCCCGATTCCCATCGAAACAAAAATGCCCCGCCGCACTGGCTGATTTATTTCCAGGTGGCCGATTGCGACGCATCCAGCGCAAAGGCTACCGGGCTCGGAGCGCGTGTCTATGTTGCGCCGATGACCGTCGAGAACAGCTTGCGCTATTCCGTTCTGGCTGACCCGCAGGGCGCGCTGTTCGGCCTCTTTCAGGGAAGCGCGTAGGGAGGGTATGCCCGACCTCTATTGCGACGTCAGCCTGCCGGTGCCTCTCGGTCAGCCCTTCACCTACCTGCTTCCGGAGACCTTGCGGCCGCGAGTCAAGACCGGCTGCCGGGTGCTGGTTCCGTTCGGAAAACGCACCGTGGCGGGGGTGGTTCTGCGCACCCACAATGAGGCGCCCTCCACCGCGCCGCGCGAGGCTCTGCGGCTTCTGGATGAAGAGCCTGTGCTCGATCCCGGCCTGCTCAAGCTGGGCCGCTGGATCTCCGAGTACTATTGCGCGCCTTTGGGCGAGACTCTGCGCGCGATGACGCCGCTGGCTGCCGACATCCGTCACGGCAAGGTTTATTCGCTGACCTCCTCGGGCCACGACGCGGCGCGCCAGTTTCATTTCGACGACAGCGCGCCCGATCCGGCAGGTGAGCTGCTGCGGCTTCTGGACCTGCGCCCGCTCACCGGCGCATATCTGGCGCGCAAGGTTCCCAAAGCGGCGTCCATTCTCCGGGCGCTGGAGAAGAAGGGGCTGGTGGAGTCGGAAGACCGGACCGGGGCGCGCCGTCATCGTGTCGCTGCGGCTCCGCCGCTTCCAGATGCCGCGGAGATCGTCCCACGAGTCGCACGAACGCTCAATGAGCACCAACAGAAAGCCTTCGACTCAATCCACGCGGCCTTGGATGCCGGACAGTTCTGCGCATTTCTGCTGGAGGGCATCACCGGTTCCGGCAAGACCGAAGTGTATCTCAGCGCCATCGAGGCGGCGATTGCGCGCGGCAAAAGCGCGTTGCTGCTGGTGCCCGAAATCGGGTTGACTCCCGCGGTCGCGGACCAGTTCCATCGGCGCTTCGGCGAGCGCGCCGCCATCCTGCACTCCGCCTTTCACGACACCGAACGCGCCGAGCAATGGCGCCGCATCCGCTCCGGAGGGACCGGCGTGGCCGTCGCGACGCGCTCCGGCGTGTTCGCGCCGCTCCAGAACCTGGGATTGATCGTGGTCGACGAAGAGCACGACCAAAGCTACAAGCAGCAGGAGACGCCCCGTTATAGCGGCCGCGACGTTGCCGTGGTGCGCGCCCGCAATGAGGGAGCCGTGGTGGTGCTGGGGTCGGCCACGCCTAGTCTCGAAACCCGCCATAACGCCGACCGCGGCAAGTACACGCGTCTGGAGCTTCCCGAGCGCATCGAGCGCCGTCCTCTGCCCCAGGTGCAGCTCATCGACATGCGCCAGGAGTTTCTGGAGACGCGCAAGCAGGTCACCTTTTCGCGAACCTTGATCGACGCCGTTACGGCGCGTCTGGCCAACGGCGAGCAGACCATGCTGCTGCTCAACCGCCGCGGCTTTTCAAGCTTCGTGGCTTGCCGCGCCTGCGGCCAGCGCGTCGAATGCGCCAACTGCTCGGTCACGCTCACCTACCATCGCCGCGACCGGCGCATGCTGTGCCATTACTGCAATTATTCGACGCGCATCCCGGACCGCTGCCCCAAGTGCGATAGCGAGTTCATCCAGTTCCTGGGCGCCGGCTCGGAGCGGGTGGAGGAGGAGTTGCACGCGGCCTTTCCGCGCGCCCGCATCGCCCGCCTGGATCGCGACACGGTGCGCGGCAAGCGCGATTACGAGACCATCCTGGCCGGCTTCCGCGACGGAGCCTTCGATATTCTGGTGGGCACGCAGATGATCGCCAAGGGCCACGACATTCCCAACGTCACGCTGGTGGGCGTGGTCAACGCCGACGTCGGCCTGGGCCTGCCCGATTTCCGCGCGGCAGAGCGCACCTTCCAGTTGCTGACCCAGGCCGCCGGACGAGCCGGACGCGGCGACACTCCCGGCATCGTGCTGATTCAGACCATCAACCCGGATCATTACGCGATCCGCTGCGCCGCCGCGCAGAATTACGAAATGTTCTACGCTAAGGAGATCGAATTCCGGCGCATGATGTGGTATCCGCCCTTCGGCGCTTTGGCCAACGTGGTGGTCCGGGCGGCGCGCGAAGAGGAGGCGCTCACGCGCAGCGGAGCTCTGGGACGCCTGCTCCAGCCGGCTCCGGAGGGCATGAAGGTATTGGGGCCCGCGCCCGCCGCCGTGGCGCGCCTGAAGAACGAATATCGCTTTCAGATGCTGCTCAAAACCTCCAGCCGCGCGCGCCTGAGCGAGATTCTCGCGGAACTGCGGCGTTTTGCCGCCGCCGAACGCTGGCCTGCAGCGTCCCTGCTGATCGACGTCGATCCCATGACATTGCTCTAACATGACGCTGCTTCTAAAAAAGTCGTCCGCAATGTGGGGGGGTCCCCGGACCCAGGCAACCCAGGACCCGCCCCACCAAGTGGGCTCTAACATCATGCGCGGCGGCTTCCAGATGGTCGAAGCCAATCTTCGCGTGGCCATGCGTTTTTTCGGCGAGGCCACGGGCAGCGGAGAAGTTCGCGCCGCCGACGGAGTGGAGATGGTGTACTCCGGCCTGGATTATGGAGTCTTCAACATCGCCATGCTGGAGCGGCCGGTTGTCTCCGAGCGCGACCTGACCACGGTTCTGGCCACCGCCGCACGCTTTTACCACGAACGGAAAGTGCGCTGGTCCTTCTGGGTATGCGAGGATCTGCTGGAGCCCCTCCGCGCGGCGTCACTGCCGCGAAATCTTCACCGAAGCAGGCATGCGCCCATTTCTCACGCTCCCGGCATGCTCGCGCTCGCGCTGGCGGCGCCTTCGCGCCCGCTTCCGGAGATCGAATGCCGCGCCGTCTCCGATCGCGGCTTCGCGCGCTGCCTTCGCCGGACTCACCGTGACCTGCTTTGATATTCCCATGGGCGTCGCGCGCGCGGTGTATGAGCCGGAATCGGCCTGGCAAGGAGCGTATCGCGGATACCTGGGAATGGTGAACGGCGCCCGGTATCCATCGTAGCCCTGGTGCGGGCGGGCGGCGCTGTGGGCGTATACTCGCTGGGGACCGTCCCGGCCCAGCGCCACAAGGGATATGGGGAAGCTTTGCTGCGCGCGGCGGTCTCGAGCGAGAAAGCGCGCGAGGACACCCTCGATAACACGACGGGGCCCCTGGTGCTGGAGTCAACCGAGGCGGGCTACCGCCTCTATCGCCGCCTCGGCTTCCGCGACGTCACCAATTTCACCGTCTACCTGACCAGATAGGCCGGCCGCGGCTCTTCTAAGGAGCTCGCCCGCAAAACGGAGCGCGGCGGCGTTGTTGCTTGGATGAAATGAGGGTGCCGCCGCACCCTTTGCGGGCTAACTGGCGTTAAAGCCCGAAACGATCTTCGAAAAAATGTTGCTGATGGCGGGCATGATCTGCGGAGGCAAGAAGCCTGCGACCACGACCGCAATAGACGCCGCTAACAGGGCATATTCAATCATGTCCTGGCCACGATTATCCAGCCACAACCACCGCGCTATACGAAACAGTTTCGCCATGCGAGCACCTCTCCTGTGCACTCCCATCTTGAAACGAGTGCGCGGCGTTCACAAGCCTTTTGTTACCTTAGCAGTATAAGTTGAAACCCCCTACGCGACGGAGCTAAAGCAACGCACTTAGCTGGCTCTGGGGTCTTTCCCTTGGGCGAGGCGCCGAAGGTAAGGAAGGGCGCTAAACTTTGTACGGACGCTCGCGCTCAAACGCTTCTTCCGGCACTCGCGAGCGGAGCCGGCGGCTGCCCGGCCACTCCAGGCGCATGTCCCGGCAGACTTCATCGAGCATGTCCACCGTGCAGAGCTTGAGCTCCATGGCGAAGGCGGTCAGCAGCAGGTTGTCGCAAATGGCGTTAATGAGGCGGGGAATGCCTTGTGCGCGCACGTGAATCTCCGCCATCAGCTCTTCGGAAAATACGTCCTGGTCGGGCATCCCGGCCTTTTCCAGGCGCGATTCGATATACTCCACCGCATCGCGCAGCGTGAAGGGCTGCAAATTACAGCGCAGCACGATGCGCTGCTTCAGTTGGCGCAGATTGGGAGCATCCAGCTTGCGGTCCAGCTCAGGCTGGCCCGAAAGAATGATCTGCAGCAGCTTGCCGTTGCGGTTCTCCAGGTTTCCCAGCAGCCGGATTTCCTCGAGAACCTCCCATTCCAGGTTGTGCGCCTCATCCACCAGCAGCACCACGGTCCGGCCGTCCTGCGCCTGCTCCACCAGCAATTGATTCAGGGCGAACAAAACCTCGGTCTTCGAAGTACGCGCGCACGGCAGATTCAGATCGTAGGCGATCATCTCGAAGAACTGCTCCGGGTTGATGCGCGAATTGAACAGGAATGCAAATTCGATGTACTGCGATTCCAGATAGTCGCGGAGGCATTCGAGCATGGTGGTTTTGCCCGTTCCCACCTCGCCCGTCAGGACGATAAACCCTTTGCGCGCCTGCACGCCGTAGACCAGGTTCGCCAACGCCTCTTCATGCTGCTCACTCCGGAAAAAAAACGAAGGATCGGGGCTGAGACTGAAGGGGCTCTCCGAGAAGCCAAAGAACGCGTTATACATAGGTCGGGGTTAAAACCCTCTCTGTTATCCGAACTTATCTCGATAGTACCATGCATCGGCGAGACAGCCAATGGTTTTTCTTCTGTATCCGTACTACTCCCCAAATTATTCTTCTGAAACGACTTGCCAGTGTCTCGACACTGCCCGACAGGTCTCGAAATGATTAGGGGAATCAGCGTAGTTCTCCAGTCACGCCGGGTTACGAAAACTTGACGCCGGCGATCACCAGGACCGGCAGGGCCTGATTCCAACTATCCGGGATTTCATCGAAGGGAAGGCGAAAGGATTTGGTCTGGCCGGGTTTAAGACCGCCCATGCGCGCGCTCACGATGGGCACGCGCGGCCGGAACACCATTTGCCCGTAGGTGTCGTAGAACACGCAGTAGATCTCGATAACATCGATGGCTCGGTCGCCCGTGTTGCCGATCTTGCCTTCGATCTCCACCAGAGTCTGGTTCGCAAAACTCCCCGTCGCCTTTATGGTAATGTCGCTCAACGCCAGGTTCTTGACGTAAGCCTTGCCTTCGGGCGAAAGAGGAAGCTGGGCGGCGGGACGGCTGGAACCGTACTCGAGATACGCGAACAGCGCCAGGCCCAACACGGCAATGGCGGCGCTGACATAGACGGGAATCGGAACGACGGGACCCTTGCGGGCGGCCAGGCGTTCAACGGCCACTGATGGTCATCTCCTGAATCATGATTGTAGGCGATACGATGGAGCCGCGGAACTCCAGGTTGGACGCCGTTTGGCTGAGATCCATCAGCATCTGTTTCAGATTGCCGGCGATAGTGATCTCCGACACCGAGTAGGCCAATTCTCCGTTTTCAATCCACACGCCGGCCGCGCCGCTCGAATAATCGCCGGTGACGGGGTTGGCCGAGGCTCCGATCAACTCCGTGACGTAGAGACCCTGGCGGACTTGGGCGATCATGGCCTCTTCGGTGATCTCGCCGGCTTCGATATAGAAGTTCCCCGCCCCAATCCCCGCGTTGCCGCTGAGCCCCCGGGACGCGTTGCCGGTGGTCTTCAATCCCAGCTTGCTCGCGAAGTAGGTGTTCAGCAGGTAGCTTCTCAGCACGCCGCGCTCGATCACGACGGTGCGCCGCGAAGTAACCCCTTCGTCGTCGAAAGGCGTCGATCCGAACAAGCCGGGCAGGGTGGCATCGTCGATGATGGTGAGCGCCTCGGAGGCCACTCTTTCGCCCAGCTTACCGGTGAGAAAAGACGCGTGCTTATAGATTGCGCTGCCGTTCACGGCGTCGGCGATCTCGCCCAGCAAGGATCGGGCGGTGCGAGGCTCGAAGATCACGGGCGCTTTTTGGGTGTCGGCTTTGCGCGCGTCCAGGCGGCGCAGAGTGCGGGCCGCGGCGCGCCGGCCGACCTCCTCCGCGTTCTCGAGACCGGCGGCTCTTCGAGAAGTTGTATGCCAGTAATCCCGTTCCATGTGGCCGTTGCTCTTGGCTACCGGCACTACGCTCAGTCCGCAGCTGGTGGTGCGGTAGGAGCCGATGAAACCGCGCGAATTGGCGAAGGCCCGTGCGCCCAGATAGGAATCGAACGACGCTCCTTCGGAATTGGTAATGCGCGGATCGGCGGAGAGAGCGGTTTCTTCGGCCAGGCGCGCCTGCGCGATCTTCCAATCCGTTTCCATGGCCTCGATGGCGGGATCGTAGAGCTTGAGATCGCTGTCGATCACGCCCAGATCGGCCGCGTCGGGCAACCCCGCGTGCGGGTCCTCGGTGGTAACGCGCGCCAGATCCAGCGCCGAGCGCACCATCTCCTCAATGCCCTTCTCCGAAAGATCGGAGGTTCGCGACGAGCCTGTGTTGCGGCCCGCCAGCACTCGGATGCCCGCGCCGCGCGAGCCGGCCTGCTTCAGGCTTTCGACTTCGCGCATGCGCACGCCGGCGGAAAACTCCTCGCCTTCGGCGAGAGTGCACTCGGCGTCGGTCGCGCCCAGCTCCAGTGCGCGCGCAACCGCACGCGAGGCGATCCGTTCTAATTCATTCACGCCGCGGTGCCTCCCACCGTCATGCGGTCGATCTTCACGGTCGGGATGCCCACGCCCACGGGAATGTTCTGGCCTTCCTTGACGCAGATGCCGATGCCCTCATCCAGCTTGAGGTCGTTGCCGACCATGCTCACGTATTTGAGCGCCTCCGGGCCGTTGCCGATCAGCGACGCTCCGCGCAACGGGCGCGTGAGCTTTCCGTCTTCGATCAAATAACTCTCCGTGGCCGAGAACACAAAATTGCCGCTGGTGATGTCCACTGAGCCGCCTCCGAACGCCGAACAATACACGCCCCTCTGAACGCTACGGACGATGTCGCCGGGATCGCTTTCGCCCGCCAGCATGTAGGTGTTGGTCATGCGCGGCATGGGGATGTGCTGATAACTTTCGCGGCGTCCGCTGCCGGTGGAGGCGGATTTCATCAATCGCGCGGCAAGCTGGTCCTGCAAGTAGCCGCGCAACACGCCGTTCTCGATCAAAACGTTTCTCTGCGTGGGCGTGCCTTCGTCGTCCACGTTAAGCGACCCTCGCCGGCTGCCGATGGAGCCATCGTCGATCACCGTGCACAGAGGGCTGGCCACCTGTTCCCCCATGCGCCCGCTGAAGGCGGAGACGCCCTTGCGATTGAAATCGGCCTCGAGGCCATGCCCCACGGCTTCATGCAACAGAATGCCGGGCCAGCCCGGTCCCAGCACGACGGTCATCTCGCCCGCCGGGGATTCGACCGCGCCCAATTGCACGATGGCCTGGCGGGCGGATTCGCGAGCGAAGTACTCCGGCGACTTGTCGCCCAGGAAGAAATCCAGCGCGACCCGGCCGCCGCCGCCCGCGTGGCCGTACTGCGGAACGCCTCCGTCTTCGCGCGCCAGCACCATGACGTTCAGGCGAGCCATAGGCTGGCGGTCGAAGCTCAGGCGACCGTCGCTGGTGGCGACCAGAACCTCGCGCACGCTGTCGGCATAGCCGGCCTGCACCTGGAAAACGCGCTTATCGTAGGCCCGCGCGGCGCGGTCGGCGCGCTGGATCAGATCGACGCGCTCGGCCAGTCCGGTTTCGTGAGGGCTCTGAAGCATGGGATAGAGATTATGTTTGTGCGCTTCCTCAAAGCCGGTCTTGACGATGCTGGCAGGACCCTTGGCGATGCGCGCGGCGACTCGCGCGGCCTTGCGGATCTTGTCCGGACTCAGATCGTCGCTATAGGCGTAGCCGGTGCGCTCGCCGATGAGGACGCGGATGCCCACGCCCAGCTCGACTCCCTGCGAGGCGCTCTTGACGATGCCTTCGTCGATGCCGATGGAGCTGGTGGCCAGATATTCGAAATACAGGTCGGCGTACTCACCTCCGGCCGATAGCGCTTCACTCAGGTAGGACTCCAGATCGCGCTCCGTGATGCCGAATCGCGACGCAAAAAAGGACTGCGAAAACCCCATGATTCGAGCGTAACATGGGGCCGCAGCCGGGCAGTGCGATACAATGTGCCTCGAAATGGAGGAATCTAATGACCGGTTCGAGATGTGCAAGCGGTGCGCTTTCCTTCCTGGTTTTTCTACCCATGGTGGTGAATGCGCAGAGAGCGCAGGAGAATGTGGTTCCATTGAAAAACTGGGCGACGCCGCTTTACTGGCAACCCAACCAGACGGAGAGAGGGGTTGCCGGGAAGGCCGTTCCGCAGCTACAATTTTCCGCGAATGCCGTGTCCACCAACGCTCTCACGTTCGTGGCGATCACGCCCTGCCGGCTGGTGGATACTCGCGGCACCGCGGCCGGATTCAACGGGATCGCTCCTTTTTCGGGACCGTCCATAGCACCCAAGGCAACTCTGACCATCCCGGTGCAATCTTCCACGGAGGCAAGCGCCAACACCGAGCCCGCGCCCTGCGGTGTGATCCCTTCCATCGCCGAAGCTTATTCGTTTAACCTCACCGTTGTGCCCGCGGCGGGGGGAGCGGTCGATTACGTGTCGCTCTGGCCGTCCGGCGGCACACAGCCTTTCGTCGCGACTTTAAATGATCCTCAAGGAGCAATCGTGGCTAACGCGGCCATTGTTCCGGCGGGAACGCCCGCTGGCGGGATCAGCGTGTATAACGCCGGTCCGGCTGCGACGGATGTGGTTATTGACATGAACGGTTACTATGCCGCGCCGACCGACGTGAATGGCAACACGGCCATCGGGACGGGAGCCCTCGCGAACAACACCACGGGATTCACCAATACAGCCATCGGCGACAACGCGCTGGCGAGCAATACCACTGGGGGCGACAACATGGCCAGCGGTGAGGGCGCGCTACAGAACAACACCAGCGGGAACTTCAACACGGCCAGCGGCCAAGGCGCGCTGTACAGTAACACCACCGGAAGCTCCAATACGGCCATCGGCGACAACGCGCTGACCCACAACACCACCGGGGCGGACAACACAGCCAGTGGCTACTACGCGCTGTACTACAACACCACCGGAAACTTCGACACGGCCACCGGCCTATATGCACTGGTGAGCAACACTACCGGGAGCGAGAACACTGCCATGGGTGAAAGCGCGCTGGCGGGCAACACCACCGGTTACGACAATACGGCCAGCGGCTACTATGCGCTGTACGACAACACCACCGGGAACTTCAACACGGCCACCGGCTTATACGCGCTGGTGGGCAACACCACCGGAAGCAATAATATTGCCATCGGATACACCGCTGCCCAAAACGTCTCGGCTGGCAACAGCAACAATATTCACATTGGGAATCAAGGCGCCGCCGGCGACAGTGGCACCATCCGGATCGGAACCCCCGGAACGCAGACTTCGTTCTTCGCGGCCGGCGTAAGCGGCACGACGACTGGCCTCAGCGGAGCCGTCCCCGTCGTGATCGATGCCAACGGCCAGTTGGGTACCGTCAGTTCTTCACGCCGCTACAAGGAAGATATCCAGGACATGGGTGAGGCCAGCAGCGGCCTGATGCGCCTGCGGCCCGTCACGTTTCGCTACAAACAAGCCTACGAGGACGGATCGAAGCCCGTCGATTACGGACTGATCGCCGAAGAGGTGGCCGAGGTGTATCCCGACCTGGTGGCCCATTCGCCGTCGGGAGAGATCCAGACGGTGCAATACCAGAAGATCAATGCCATGCTGCTCAATGAGGTTCAGAAGCAACATCGGCAGATTCAGGAGCAGAAGGAAGAGATGAACTCGGAGATCGGCGCTTTGAAGGCGCGCCTCTCAGAGCTGGAGAAGCAGTTCGAAGGGCTTTTGCTCACGCCGTCTTCACAGCCCGCCCGCTAATGCGGGCTTTACAGCAACGACGCGCAGACGCCGGTAGTCCAATGTCCAGCCTCGGCCGTCAAAGCGTTCGGGACGAAGACGCGCGACTGTCGCCGCCCGCGCCTCGGGAGTGAGCGAGGAACGGAACGTCTTCAGCCAATCGTCCATGCCGTTGTCGCCCTCGACTTGGATGGGGCGGTCGAAGAGCGTGGCGAAGCGGACCTCCAGTCCGTTGCCTTCGAGCACGGCGGAATATTCGGAGATGCTGGGATAATACCAGTCCGCTTGCTTTTCGCCCGTCACTGCTTCGAGAGCGCGGGCGACGGAGGCGATGTTTCCGCGGCCTCCGAATTCGCACACGAAGCGCCCACCCGGCTTGAGCGCGCGCTCGATGCATCGAGCCGCTCCGGAGGCGTCCGTGACCCAATGCAGAACGGCGTTCGAAAAAATCGCGTCGACTGGCGCGTCCAGCGCGAAAGACGCCGCGTCGCCGAGGCGGAAGTCGAGCAGCGGATAGTTGGCGCGCGCTTGTGCGATCATGGCTTCGGAGCGGTCGATACCAATTACCGCCGCGCCGCTTTCGGCGATGCGCGCGGTAAGTTGGCCGGGGCCGCAGCCGAGATCGAGAATCCGCTCACCTGGCTGCGGAGCCAGCAGACCGATCAAATCTCCGGCCGCTTCCCAAACGAAGCTGTAGCGGTTTTGATATTCGCCAGCGTTCCGATTATCGTTACCCATCTCGCACGCAGCGAAACCCGATGTCCGGCGCCGACTGGTGTTCGCCGATGGGGCGCGTGGGCTTGAGCTGACCGCCGGACAGGGCCTCGGCGCCAGGTCCAGCCGGGCTCTCCACCAGGTCCCAAACGTTGCCGGTTATCCGATACGCAGGGTTCGCTTCGCGCGCCGCCCGCTCCCATTCCTGCGCGGTAGGCAGGCGCTTGCCCTTGTAGCTTGCATACTGGCGCGCCTGCGCAACGGTCACGTTCACCGCAGGCCGGCCGGGAGCGAGCGAAGCGTCTGCGCAATGGATGACCGCGCAAAATTCGGCGTTGGTGACCTCGGTCGTATCGATATAGAACGGCTTTCCCCCAGGTTGGTCATGAATGGTCCCGCCCGGGATCAGAATCATGCGGGAAACGATCGCGCCGCTGGGCAGGTGAGGCGAAGGCTCAATGGGCAGGTCGGCGGCCTTGCGCATCCACAGCCACGTCCCCACCGCCAGCGCCGTCGCGAGCAGAACCGCCGCATACACCACCAACGACAGCCGCAGGATCGAAGGCGCGGGGGACTCTCTTCTGCGAGCTGGCGGTTCTTGATCCATCAAACCGGGGGCATCAAACAATGTGCGCCATGGCCAGAATGGCGTAGGCGGCTCCGGCCAGAAGCACCACCGCGAGTCCCGGCCAGGGACATCAAGCCACTCTCGCTGCGCAGCGGCACGGGCAGCCATGCGGGAAACCCGGGGACGTCGGCCGCGCTGCCTTGCGGAGGAACGGGCAGGATTGGGACTGCGGCTGCCACCGGCGCTGCGTGCGGCTCCGCCGGAGGAAGGGCCGGCGCAGGGCGATGCAGTGGCCGCAAAGAATCCAGCATTGCGGCCAGCTCATCGCACACCGGGCCGAGGTTCTGCGGCCTCTGCGCCAGTTGCTTGACGGTGCAGCGCGCGATCAGGTCGCACAGCGAAGGCGGCGCTCCCATGCGCGCCAGTGGCTCCAGGTTCAACGGCTCATACAGAATCTGCTGGAAGATTTTCTCCACCGATTCGCCGGTCACGGGCTTGCTCCCGGTCATCAGCTCGAACAGCAGGATGCCGAAGGCGTAGACATCGGCTTGAGGCGTCAGCGCGCGGCCCAGCACCTGCTCCGGCGCCATATAGTAGGGCGTCCCCAGCGTGAAGCCCGCGCGGGTCAGCTGCACGCCTTCGCTCTTGGCGATGCCGAAATCCATCAGTTTGACTTTGCCGGCTTCGTCGATGTGAATGTTTTCGGGTTTGATATCCCGGTGGATGATCTTGCGGGCGTGAATGTAATCCAGCGCGCGCGCCACCTGGAGCGCGATTTTCAAGCGGCGCTGAAAATTCCCCAGGCGCCCCTTCTTGATGGCTTCGCGAAGGCTTTCGCCCTCCAGAAACTCCATCACGATGAACGGACGGCCCTGTTCTTCGCCGAAATCGTAAATGCTGATGATGTTTTCGTGATTGACGCTGGAGGCCATGCGCGCCTCCAGCAGAAAGCGCGCCTTGGTTTCCGCGTCGGCCGAGCCTGCCTCAGTCAGGATTTTCAGCGCGACTCGCCGCCCCAGCACGCTATCCTTGGCGCGATAGACATGCGACATGCCGCCGCCGAGAAACTGTTCCAACTCGTATTTTCCGACGCGGGGAAGATGATCCATCAGCGCGTCACCAAAGGGGCGCACGATTTCAGTGTAGACGCTGCGCCGCGCCAAGTGGAAATCGTCCGCATCCTTAAACGCCCGCCGGCCGGCCTACCTACCAGGCTGCGGAAAAAGTCAAAGACAGAGGGCCGCCGATAGACGCGGATAAACGCCGATCGAAAACAAAGGCTTCTGCGTCTTTGAATCCGCGTTCATCCGCGTCAATCGGCCGCCAATAAGGTTTTTCAGCGGCCTGCTAAATCGAGCGCAACGGCACGGCCGCCTCAGCGCTTGTATCCAATCTTGCGCAGCAGTCCGTGACGCCATTCGGCGTCCGCCTCGGTTTCCACTCCCTTGGGCGGACTGCCGTCGATCACGCCGAGGACGCCGCGGCCCTGCTCCGTTTCGGCGACGATCACCTCCACCGGGTTGGCGGTGGCGCAGAAGATCGTGCACAGCTCAGGAATCTCGCGGATGCGGCCGAGCACGTTGATGGGATAGCCGTGGCGCATGGCAATGACGAAGGTATGCCCCGCGGCGATAGCCTGCGCATTGCGCGTCGCGTTGGCCTTCAGATCGTCGTCGTTGCCGTCCACCCGCGTCAGGCACGCTCCGGAGGCTTCGTTGAAGGCGATGCCGAATTTCATCTGCGGAACGGTGTTGACGATGGCCTCGTACAAATCCTCCACGGTCTTGATGAAATGGCTTTGCCCCAGGATGAGATTGCCGTCCTCCGGGATCTCCAGTCGAATTGCCTTGAGTTCCATGACTTCCCACTATAATCGAGCCTATGGTCCTGGAGCACATTCGCAAGTTGCCGCACGGGCGGGCGACTCTCAAACAACTGCTGCGCGAGCTTGTCCCGGCAGGGCATGACCGAGCCGGAGATCGAAGCCGAGCTCGACCGGCTGGCCGCGCAGGGCGCAATCGTCGAAACACGATCGGGGCAATATGTTGCGACCGGCTCCAGCCGCGAATTCGCCGCCGGACGCTTCAGCGTCGCATCGCGACGGCTTCGCCTTTGTCACGCCGGACGTTCCCATTGCCGGGCCTTAAGGGCGATATCTACATTCCCAAGGAAGGCGCGGGCCGGGCCATGCATGGCGATCGCGTGGTGGCGCGCATCGGCCGCATGGAGCCGGACGGCCGCGCGCACGGCGAGATCCTGCGCGTGCTCAAACGCGCCCATCCTTCCGTGGTGGGCGAGTTCCGCATTCGCCGCAACGGCAACTTCGTGGTCCCTCACGACGACCGCATCCGCCAGTGGATCGAGATTCCAGATGGCATGCGCTGTCCCGGCCGCGGGCGACAGCCGTGCATCGCGTGGGCGCGCGCGCCCGTCGAGGTGAAATCCATCGAGGATCTGGACGGCATGATCGTCACCGCCGAAATCCTCGATTTCGGCGACGACGGATGAGCGCCCCGTGGGACGCGTCATCGAAATCCTGGGCCGTCCCGACGACTTCGGCATCGACGTCGAGATCCTGATCCGCTCGCATCACATCCCGCACCACTTTCCCGACGATGTGCTCGCGCAGGCGCGGATCGCTCCCAGGCGCCGATTCCCGAGACCGAGCTCGCCCGCCGCCGCGATTTTCGCTCGCTCGATATCGTCACCATCGACGGCGAGACCGCGCGCGATTTCGACGACGCCGTGTGGGTGGAGCGGCTGCCCGAACGGGCGCTTCGCGTTGCAGGTGCACATCGCCGATGTGAGCCACTACGTGCGGCCCGGATCGCCCATCGATCGCGAGGCCCTGCTGCGCGGCACCAGCGTCTATTTCCCGGATCGCGCCGTGCCCATGCTGCCGCTGGAGCTATCCACCGATCAATGCTCGCTGCGTCCGCACGAGGACCGGCTGGTGCTGTCCGCGCTGCTCGAGATCGACGCGCACGGCGACGTAGTGGCGCAGGAGTTCTGCCGCGGCGTGATTCGCAGCGCGGAGCGCATGACCTATACCGCGGTGCACGGAGTCCTGGAAGGCGACGCAGCGCTGCGCGAACGCTATGCCAAGCTCACGGACCGGTTCGAGCTGATGCAGGAACTGGCGCTGATCCTGAACCGCAAGCGCGTCAGCGCCGCGGCTCCATCGACTTCGATCTGCCCGAGCCGCTGCTCGAATTCGACGAATTCGGCGAGATGACCGGCGTCACGCGCGCGCCGCGCAACATCGCGCACCGGCTCATCGAGGAGTTCATGCTGGCCGCGAACGAAGCCGTGGCATCGCACCTGGAGACCGCCGGGCATGTCCCTCCATCTTCCGCATCCACGAACGGCCCGACCCCAAGCGCGTGCTGGAATTCGAGGAAATCGCCGCGCATTTCGGCTATTCGCTAGCGCCGGGCGCCGCGCCGGTAAGCGATTTCGCGATAAGACCGCCGGACAGCATCGTGACCGTCGCCGTGCATGGACAATCCCAACCTGACCTCGCGCAGTTATCAGAAGCTGGTGCAGAAGATCGAGGGCAAGCCGGAGGAGCGGATCTTGAGCTACCTGATGTTGCGCTCGCTGAAACAGGCTCGCTACAGCGACAAAAACGTGGGGCACTTCGCGCTGGCCGCGCCCAGCTACACGCACTTCACCTCGCCCATCCGCCGCTATCCGGATCTGATCGTGCATCGGATTCTGGCGGCGCACCTGGATGGAACGCGTCTATGGCCCGGATCTGCACGCGACATCGCAGCCATGTCCTCGGACACGGAGCGCCGCGCCGCCGAAGCCGAGCGCGAGCTGGTGGAGTGGAAGAAGGTCAAGTTCATGATGAACCGCGTGGGCGACGAGTTCCCCGCCCTGATCATCTCCACCACTCGCTTCGGATTCTTCGTGGAGCTGGAAGAAATGTTCATCGAAGGCCTGGTGCCCATGGACACTCTTCCCGGGCGACCGTTACAACTACCACGAGAACACGCGCAAGATCATCGGCGAGCGCAGCCGCCGCCAGTTCTCCATCGGCGAACAGCGTCAAGGTCCGCCTGGACCGCGTGGATGGCGTCGAAAAGAAGCTGCAATTCTCGGTGGTTGATCCGGCGAGGGCGCGAAAGAAACGCTGAGGCCAAATGGCGCGAGCAGGGGCTCGCGCGCGGGTCAGGGGACCCGCCCCACCGCGGGCCGCTAAGGAATGCACGATTTCGAAGAGAATCGCGCTTCGAGATCGGCCGACGCTTGGGCGACGAGTCCGCCCGAAAGCTTGAGTTGGGCGGCGAAGGGATCGAGGAACCGGCCGAATTGTTCGCCGCCGGCAATATCGCCGGCGGCGACCGCCAGTAGCATGTCGTGCCTGACGGCAGGCGACAACATCTCGATGCGGCCGACGAAGGCGCGCGTGATTTGCGCGGGGGCGGGTTGAACCGTGAGAGGCAGCACCGCGTCCACGGCGGTTTGAGGCAAGATATAAATGACTCGCATGCCTTCCTCAAACCAGGAATCCTGCCAGGTTGCCATCATCGCTTGCGCTTCCTTGGGGTAAAGGCCGCCGTGCTCGACCAACGCGTCGACGATGGTGCGGCGAATGTCGCCGACGGTCCCGCTCAAATCCGGAGGCTCGATGGTGACCGGTTCCTGAAGGTCCGAGACGATGCGGTAACCCATCCACCCTCCCCGATTTTCAAACACGATCGCGATTGGAACGCGGTGCTCGCTCACATTTCGGATCTTGATCTTTCCGTCGGCGGTAAAGGTCGGCCGCAACGGGACGGCGAAGCTGCCCACCCCGCGATAGAAGATCATCTTTTCCCACTGACCGCCGGCATTTGAGTGGCGTGGCATCGGTGTTCCGCGCGGCGAAGTAGCGGCTCTCGCCCTTGCTGGAGGGCAATGCCGGATTCTCGACCGGGGGGCGAGTTGCACAGAATCCCAAGTGCAGATGGCCAAAGTCAATGTGGCTGGCCTTCGGGTCCCACTCCGTGAGGGTACCCAAGGGAAACTTGACGTCCACGGAAACGTTCATGCGGCGCGCCGCATAGAAGTACAGCACGGGCGTTTCCATGCGGACCAGACCCGTCCAGCTCGACTTGGAGCGTAGGGGTGCGGTCGACGAAGCACGGCAGCTCCGGCGGACCCGTCAGCGGCGATCCAGTCGGACCGGATCTCCATCCGCCCCGGCGACTGAGGTGAAGGTTCCCCATTCGTGGGCAACAGATCCGGCTGCGCGCCAAGCTCGGCCGCGAACAGCGGGGCGGCCAGCGCAAATAGAAATGCGGTCTTCGAAGGTGTCATCGTTTCCGATCCTTTCGACCAGTTAGACGATGCGCCCCGGCGTTTTCTTCCCGGTGTGTTTGAGAAATTCGCCCGCACAACGGAGCCTGGCTCGGCGAAATGTGCCAGAGTTCCTGACTGTTTGGATGGCCGAGCCGGCCCTGTGCGGGCTTTAATCGATGGGATTGGTGCCGAAGACGGAAAGCTCCGGCGTGAAGCCGCGGTCGTTCATTTCGAGCACCGCCTTGACCATGTGCGCGATGTCTTCCGGACGCAGCTTGATCGGTTGTCCTTCTGCGTGAAGCCGGCGGCCGCGCCGAAATTGGTGATCACTTCGCTGGGATTGACCAGGAACACGCGGATGTTGTGCTTGCGCAGCTCCGCGCGCCAGCATTCGGTCATGCCGCGCAGCGCGAACTTGCTGGCGTAATACGCCGTGCCGTTGGGAGCGCCGCGCAGCGAAGCGGTGGAGGAAATATTCACCACGTTGCCGCGCTTGCGCTCGATGAAAATCTTCGCTGCGGCGCGAGTCATCAGCATCACGCCGGTGACGTTGGTGGCGAAGGTTTCCTCGAATCCCTGTCAGATCCATTTCGATCAGCGGTCTTGAACACGTCCGCGGCCGGCGTTGTTGACCAGAATGTCGAGGTCGCCGAATTTGTCGAGCACTTCCGCGTAGGTGCGCTCGACGTCGGCTTCCTTGCTGACGTCGGCTTGAATGGGATGCGCGCCCAGCGCCGCCGCTGCCTCCATCAGACGGTCCTTGCCGCGGCCGGTGATGGCCACGCGCGCGCCGCTGTCGATCAGCGCCTTCGCGATTCCATATCCGATGCCGCTGCTGCCTCCGGTCACCAGTGCCACCGCATTTTTCAGATTCATGAAGCCTCCCTTGGAAAGCAACAAGTCTACCGCACGGCCAAAGGCGGAGGGTGTCGAAGGCCGCGCCTCTGTGATAGCCTTAATGTTTCCTTGGGCATGTACCCTGAAAATTTCCGCTATACCAAAGAGCACCAGTGGGTCCGCGTCGATGAAGGCGTCGGCACCGTTGGAATCACCTTCCACGCGCA
The DNA here is from genome assembly GCA_963765185.1 of Bryobacterales bacterium. Classification (GTDB taxonomy): domain Bacteria; phylum Acidobacteriota; class Terriglobia; order Bryobacterales; family Bryobacteraceae; genus Palsa-187. The sequence continues at coordinate 14,130 of CAVXWB010000130.1, read as the reverse complement.
GAAGGAGCTGGGGGACGTAGTCTACGTCGATCTCCCCAAGGTTGGCGCCATCCTCGAGCAAGGCCGAACCATGGGATCGGTGGAATCGGTAAAAGCTGTCAGCGACATCTTTGCGCCGGTTTCGGGCGAAGTCATCGAAGTCAACGAGGCGCTGGTCGCGCGCCCGAAAAACTCAACGAAGATCCGCACGGCGCGGCGTGGCTGATCAAGGTCAAGATGTCGGCTCCGGCCGAGACCGACCAACTGCTCTCGCCTGCCGATTACCAGAAATACGTCGCCGAACCGAGACGAAAGACTAGCCGGCAGCCGGCGGCTTGGCCTTCTTCAGCACCTTGTCCAGCACGCGGATGGCGCGGTCCATGTCCTGCTCGGTCACGATATAGGGCGGCAGCGCGCGCAGCACCGTGTTGTGCGTGCAGTTGATCAGCAGGCCCTCCGCCATCGCGTCCAGCACGGTCTGCTTGCCGGAAAAATCCAGCTCCATGCCGATCATCAGGCCGCAGCCGCGCACTTCCTTGATGAACGAATATTTCTTGGCCAGCTCGGTCAGCCGCATGCGGAAATAGCTGCCGGTTTGCGTGATGCTGGGCAGCAGCGTGTCCAGGATGTCGAAGAACTCCAGCGCGACGCGGCACGCCAGCGGACCTCCGCCGAACGTGGTCCCGTGCATGCCCGGCGCGATGGTGGCCGCCGCGCTTTCCGTGGCCGCCACGAAACCCAGCGGAATGCCGCACGCCAGCGGCTTGGCCGCGACGATGATATCCGGCATCACCACCGGCTCAGTCAACTGATAGGAGAAGTAGGTTCCCGGTCCGGCCCACGCCGCACTGCGTCTCATCGAACACCAGCAGCGCGTTGAAGCGGTCCGCCAGTTCGCGAGCCTTGCGCACGAAGCCGGCGTCCAGCGGATGAACCCCGCCCTCGCCCTGCACCAGCTCCAGCACGATGCCCGCGGTGTTCGGCGCCCACGGCTTGCTCCAGCGCCGGCGATGTCGTTGCGCTTGGTGAAGCGCGCTCCGGGCAGCATCGGCTCAAAATCGCGGCGGTAATTTTCCTGGCCCGTGATGGAGAGCGCGCCGAACGTCCGGCCGTGGAAGGAATCCAGCAGCGCCACGGTCTCGAACTTCTCCGCGCTGAGCTTGCGGCCGTGCGACGCGGATCATCTTCAGCGCGCCCTCCACGGCTTCCGTGCCGGAGTTGCAGAAGAACACGCGATCCAGGCCGCTGGCCTTGGCGATCCGCTCGGCGAGCGGCCCTTGATACTCGTGATAGTACAGATTGGAGCAATGGATCATGCGCGCGGCCTGCTCCCGGATCACCTTCATCAGCCGCGGATGGGCGTGCCCCAGCGCGTTGACGCCGATGCCCGCGATCAGGTCCAGATAGCGCTTGCCGGAGGTGTCATAGAGATAGCAGCCCTTGCCGCGAGCCAGCACCAGCGGATAACGCGCGTAGTTCTGCAACAGGTACTGCTTTTCCAGCTCGATCACCGAGCGAAGGCTGCGGCGGGCGCAATGACAGCGGAGTCCATTGCTCCATCATAACCAGCTTCGTAAAAAGCCGGAAATGAGTATCCTGTCCCGGGTTTTTTGCGACACTGGTAGGCCATGCAATATACACGAATGGGCGACACCGGTTTGATTGTTTCGCGCCTGGCCTTCGGAGCGATGACGTTCGGAAGCAGCAGCCGGCATCTTCGCATCCGTCGCCAAGGTCGGCGCGGCGCTGGCCGATGAGCTGGTGCAATAAGGCGCTGGACGCGGGCGTCAATTTCTTCAACTCGGCCGACGTTTACACCGAAGGCCAATCCGAGCAGATGCTGGGCAAGGCTCTGGGCTCCAAGCGAAAGGACGTGGTGATCGCGACCAAGACCGGGTTCCGCTCCGGACCCGCGCTGGTCCATCAGGGCTTGTCGCGGCATCACATTCTGGAATGCGGCCGAGGGCAGCCTGCGCCGTCTGGGCACCGACTACATCGACGTGTATTTGGTGCACCGCTTCGATGCGCACACGCCCGTCGAGGAAACCGTGGAGGCTCTGGACAGCCTGGTGCGGCAGGGCAAGGTGCGCTATGTGGGTTTTTCGAATTGGCCCGCGTGGCTGGCGGCGACCGCCGTCGGGATTCAAAACAAGAATGGCTGGGCGCGTTTTCGCGCGGCGGAGATGTATTATTCGCTGGTGGGCCGCGATCTGGAGCACGAAGTCGTCCCCTTTGTCGAACATGCAGGGATCGGCGTGCTGGTGTGGAGTCCTCTCGCGGGCGGATTCCTGAGCGGCAAATACACGCGTGAGAATCCGAAGGGCGACGGCGGCCGGCTGACCGGTTTCGACATGCTGCCCTACGATCGCGAAAAAGGCCACCAGGTGGTGGACCGTTTGCGGGCCATCGGGGCGGCTCACCAGGCGACGCCCGCGCAGGTGGCTCTGGCGTGGCTGCTGAGCAAGCGCGCGGTCACCTCCGTGCTGATCGGCGCGAATAAGATGGCTCAGCTGGAGGACAACCTGGCGTCGGTCAACGTGCAACTCAGCGCGGAGGAGCTTCGCGGGCTGAATGAAATGACCGCGCCCGCGCCAGTCTATCCGAATTGGTTCAGCGCCAGGGTCGCGGACGGGCCCGTGGGAGAGGCTCTGAAGGCCGCGGCCGCACGCGGCGCCTAACCTTCGGCCTCCACTAAGGGCCTGTCACGAAATAAGTGAAACAGTTTGTGCCGGAAATGTTTTATACTTAGCCTAGTGGCTGAGGTGAGCGAAATCCGGATGCGATTTGAAAAGCTGGCTCCGTTCCTGGATGAGCGGATGAGGCGGCTCGTGGCTGCATCGGAGAGTTTAACGGTTGGCTTTGGGGGAACCTCGGTGGTGTCGCGCCAGACCGGGGTTTCGCGACGGGCGATTATTCAGGGGATTAAGGAGCTCGACGAAGCGCCGGGGGTGCAGGCAGGCCGAGTGCGCCGAGCAGGCGGAGGCCGCAAAAAGACCGTCGATACGGATGCAACCTTGAAGAGCGATCTGGAGCGCCTAGTGGAACCGGTTACTCGAGGCGATCCGGAGTCGCGATTGCGTTGGACCTCCAAGAGCGTGCGCAAGTTGGCCGACGAACTCGACCGGCTGGGCCATCGGACCAGTCATCGGATGGTTGCCGAGTTGTTGCATGAGCTGGGCTACAGCCTGCAGGCCAACCGCAAGACCTTGGAGGGGTCCAGTCATGCCGACCGTGACCTGCAGTTCCAGCACATCAACGAGCAGGTGAATCAACTGCTGCGCGGGCACCAGCCCGTGATCTCCGTCGACACGAAAAAGAAGGAATTAGTGGACGATTTCAAGAATAGCGGCAGAGAACTGCGCCCTAAAGGCGATCCCGAGAAAGTACGGGTGCACGATTTTGTGATCCCGGAGCTGGGTCGCGCCGCACCCTACGGAGTTTATGATCTCGCCAACAATACGGGGTGGGTGAGCGTCGGCGTGGATCACGATACGTCCGCTTTTGCCGTCGAAACAATTCGCCGCTGGTGGTACAGCATGGGGCAGCCCGCGTACCCGAAAGCCAAGCAACTTCTCATCACCGCCGATTGTGGTGGAAGCAATGGGTCCCGCGTACGGCTCTGGAAAGTTGAGCTACAACGGCTGGCGGATGAGACCGGCCTGGAACTTCGGGTTTGCCATCTGCCGCCCGGCACCAGCAAATGGAACAAGATTGAACACCGCCTCTTCTCCTTCATCAGCCAGAACTGGAGAGGGAAGCCCTTGGTCAGCCATCAAGTCATCGTCGACCTCATCGCTGCCACCAGCACAAAGGGCGGCCTGAAGGTCCGGGCACAGATCGATCCCAATTTCTATCCTGCCGGCCTGAAAGTCTCAGACCAGCAGGTTGCCGCGCTCCGCCTGGAACGCGATGTCTTCCATGGGGAATGGAACTATAAGATCTCGCCCCGCTCCGCGCTCAATTGAACCAGTTGTTTTGTGACAGATCCTTAGCTACTGATGATCGGCGTTTGTCAGGATCGAATCGGGCATATAATGGCTGACGACGTTCAAGGAAAGGTTTGCCGATGCGGAGTACGTGTGTTTGCTTTGACGCTTGTTGCTGACGGGAATTGCGGTCGAGGCGCAGCAGCCGGCTCCGGCTGACGGCCGGGCGCGGCCCGGGACGTGCGCCCACCGCGCCCCCCGGCATCAACTGGCCTTCGCCGCCGCTTCCTGACGGGCCGATCGTGCTGGACACAGCCATCCAACATCAGATCCGGCTGACGGTCACGAAAGGTTTGTCCATCCGTTAGCATGGCGTTTCTTCCCGATGGCGCGATCCTGGTTACGGAACGGCCGGGCGGCTGCGCATCGTGCGGAATGGTGTGCTCGATCCCACGCCGGTCGCGGGCCTGCCCCAGATCCGTGCGCGGGGCCTGAGTGGTCTGATGGATCTCGCGCTGCATCCACGCTTCGACGAAAACAAGCTGATCTACTTCAGCTTATCACAAGCCGGCGGCAGCGGGAACAACTCGACGTCAGAACGCTGGCGCGGGCCGATGGGACGGCAAGCGGGCTTGCCGACGTCCGGGATCTCTTCTCCGCGATTCCGACCGGCAACGCCTCGCGGATTATTTTCGGCACGCGACGGGATGGTTTACATGACGATCGGCGTGGGCGATCACCGGAGGCGTGCGCGCGCAGGATCCGAAGAACTCGCAGGCAAAGTGCTGCGGCTGAGAGACGACGGAACCGTTCCGCCGGATAACCCTTTCGTCGGCCGGGCGGGTACCGGCCGGAAATCTTTACGATCGGGCATCGCAACCCGCTGGGGCTGGCGTTGGAGCCCGACAAGGGCGCCATCTGGGAATGCGAAGACGGACCCAACGGCGGCGACGAGGTCAACATTCTGCAGCCGGGCAAGAACTACGGATGGCCCGTGGTCAGCAATGGCCGGTTCTATCTGGGACCGCGGGTGAGCGAGAGGCCGATTACAAGGAAGGCATGGAGCCGCCGCGTTGTCTACTGGGTGCCGGCCATTGCCGTTTCCGGCCTGACGTTTTACACCGGCGACAAATTCCCCAACTGGAAAAACAATCTGTTCGTAGGCGGGATGCGGCAGGGCGAAGTGCCGCGGTCCGGCCATCTGGAGCGAATCGACTTCAACGACAAGTGGGAGGAACTTCACCGCGAGTCGATGTTCCACGAGCTGCAGAACCGCATTCGCGATGTGCGGCAGGGTCCCGATGGCTTGCTGTACGTGCTCACCGAGGAGAACGACGGCGCGCTGATGAAGATGGAGCCGTGGGCCGCGCCGGGGCCGGCCGGTAGGTTACGTTTGTGCTCCGGCTGATTTCCGCGCTGTGCTGCGCTTCACTCGTATGGTGGCCAATTGGGCACCAACGCGTCCTGGTCCGGGTAAAACATCGAGGAATCGATGGCGCTTAACTTGCCTTGGTCGATGACGAACCACTCGCTGAACTGGTTGCGACGCATGGCCACGCCCCGCTTGCGTGTGTAATGCGACCCCTCCGGTATTCCATCAACGTCACATTGGACGGCTGCTGCGATCATCGTGCAATCTTAGCGGACGAAGACTTGCATCGTCATGCGGTCGAGAACCTCGACCAAGCCGATGCCCTCCTCTTTGGCCGGGTGACTTACGAAATGATGGAGGCAGCGTTTCGGCCGCCGACGCGGACGGGCGCGAGACCTGATTGGATGGAACCCTTCGCCCAGACGATCAACGCGGCAAAGAAGTACGTCGTGTCGAGCACCCTGGACCGGGTCGATTGGAACGCGGAGCTCGTGCGTGGGGATTTAGGGAAGGCCATTCAGCAGCTCAAGCGGGGTCTGGTAAGGGACTGTTGGTGGGAGGCGTGAAGCTCCCGTTGGCATTGGCTGAGCTGGGATTGATCGATGAGTACGAGTTCGTGGTGCAGCCCAGGCTAGCGGGCCACGGACCGACGTTGTTCGCGGGGCTATCGAAGTATATCGATTTGAGGCTCGTGGGCCGGCTGGAGTTCAGCTCGGGGGCGGTGGCGATGCGGTATGAACCGAGAAGGTAGCCATTGGGCTTGTTATCCCGTGTCGGGCCGTCTGTCGTCAATAGGGAACGATACGCCCTTGCGTCCACGTATAAACCTCCGGCCGGATTGTCGCCTAACCTTCCAGAGCTGGCGTGAGAATCTCACTCTTTAGAATCCGGCGCCAGCAGGAGGATCTTCCCAATGCCGCCCTTCTCCCCTAGCTCATGTGCTTCGGCCGCATCACGCAACGGCATCCGGCGACCAATAGGCAGAACGAACTTGCCATCGCGCACGTCATCGGCAAACTCACGCACCTTGGACGGATCAGGCTGCGCGAGCACGCGCGTAATCTTCACTGTCGGATTATTGGCCGCCGCGTTTTCCGGCAACGCAGAGGCGTACCCAAAGGAGCCGCTCTGTTTTACCTTCACGATCAGCTTCGCAGCAACCTCACCGCCAACGGTGTCCGCAATTGCATCCACCAGGCGAAATTTCTCAATCGCTTTATCGTCATCAATCGCGAGCACGTCAGAGACACCGAGGGAGCGGGCGTCGTTCAGTTCTTTCGCGCGGACACCTGCAATCACCTGCGCGCCTATCTTCTTCGCCGTATGCACTGCCGCGCGCCCAACACTGCCCAGCGCTCCCGTTATCAGAACAACCTGTCCTTTTTTCACGTTTGTCGCAAGGCGCACAAGCTGGTCTCCCGTGAGGGCAATCAGCGGGATCGCGGCCGCGTTCGCCAGGTCCACGCCATCCGGCAGATGGGCCACGTCCGACTCGTCCACTGCCACCAATTCGGCATAGGTCGCGTTGGATAGGGCAAGAACGCGGTCGCCGGCCTTGAAGTGCTTCACATTCGCGCCCACCGCCCGTACGACGCCACTCACATCGCGGCCCAGAATTGCCGGAAACGACAACGGAAAATCCTTCTGCCGCATCCCTGAACGCAACTTCCAGTCGATCGGATTAACGCTCGCAGCGGCTGTCGCGATGAGTACCGTACCTCCGCTCATCTGCGGTTCGGGGACGTTGTCTTCAAATCTCAGCTTCTCGGGACCGCCATACTCATGCAGCACCACTGCCTTCATCGCGTATCTCCCACCCGCAGATCTTCAGGCCTATATCTGACGAGATCATACCCCGCCCCAGGCCTCATTTCAACGAAGTCTGGCCCAACTCCCTGTAGTCGCCGGCTCGGAAGCTGCCGGATGCGGCGTTCTTTGGAAGATCAGTCCTCTGAAGCCGCCATCCGTTCAGCCTCGCCAGCCAACCGGGTGGCAATGGGCAGCCGGACGGATTTAATCGGTGGCCAATGCGGTTTAATTCGCCGAAGGTCGCTCTATTTTTTCGATTACCATCACATCGACAGCCGCCTTGGTTGATTCCAGCTTCAATCCGAGCTGTTGCTGGAACGCGGCGAAGATATCGGGGGGCGCATCGAGATCGCCAGGGGTGCCGGGCGTGCCCGCGCCGAAGTTGGCTATTTGAGTCGGGTCGGGCGTGAATTTCAGGGCGAAATCGTACCTGCCGGTGAGGCCGGTTTGATTCACAACAGGCTTGTCCAGGACATTACTCTGCAAGGCGTTCGCCACCGCGTCTAGGCCAGTGTTGCGGCCATTCAGGGACAGCACCCCCGGCCCCTGACCGAAACCGATTCCCGGAAAAGCATTGGGATCCCCCGCGCTCACGGTGATTTTCGGGCCGGTCTTGAGCACCACCATAGCGTACACCGGCAGTTCCCTCTTTTCGGTGTGGAACTTGAGTTGAAAGCGATCGGCGAGCAATTTTTGAATCATGAGCTTCATCTGATCCCTGCTGGGCTGGCCGGGAGTGTCTGGCCGCCCAACCACATCGTACTTCGCGGACTCAAGCCAAGCCGCTCCCCCTTCGATCTGACGGGCATGCACGTTGTAGGCCAGCTTGATGAGCCAGTTCACTGTGACGTTGGTGGTGGTCACATCCTGGCCCCGAACGCCATACCCCCCGCGCGGCGCGTCGGGGTTGCTGGGCTTGATGGTGGCGACGGAAAATTCCGGCTTCGCGGTTGCGGGCATCGACACAGGCGGCGGTGGCGGCGCCGGAATAGTCCAGGCGGTTTGGTCAGTGGCGCGAACCAGATTTAGCGGAAGCGCGGGACCGCCCTGCGTCCACTTCCCGCTGATGCTATTGCCGTCCCCGCTCAGAGTTCCCTCGAATGTTCCGTTCAGCGCCGCGATGGAGACCTTGACTGCCGAGCCCTTGAGCGTGATGCTGGTGGTGTTGATGGGCGCGGCGCCCTGATCGATGCCGGTGTAGATGACGCCCTTGAGGCTTTCGTTGTCAGCCCGTGAGATCTTCATCACGGTGCGCAGGTCCACGGAGCCGTTGGGCCCACTGACCTTCAGGGTGCCCTGCCAGGTTCCGGTTATATTTTGGGCGAGCAGCGCGCTCCCTGGCAAAGCCGAGAGAGCGAATATCGACAAATCCAACGCGCCGAGTGCTTATTCCTTCCAGCCTTCCGGCGGATTACTGCCGCTCGCGATCTGGCGGGTCTTGTAGAGCCACTGGCCATTCACCTTGACCCACGTGGCATACTCCTTTCCCTGAGTCGTCATCTTCATCGGATCGCCCACCTTCTCCTGCCGGTACTCGGTGAAAATGACCTGCGAGGTGGCCGTGTCGCCGTGCACGATGATCAGCGGATTCTCGATCGCCACGTTGAAAGCGGTCCTCTCGCGCGGGGGCGCTGCGGCGACAGCAGGCGCCGCTCCAGCCGCAGGGGCCGCGCCAGCTGGAGGCGCCGCGGGGGCACGGTTGTATGCCTGCTTGATGCCTTCCTTGCCCTTGTAGTGCTTCGTGCCGAGAATCAACTCGCCGTCCTCGGCATAAAAGCTCTCTTCGCTCTGCCGATCCACTTTGCCGAAGTTGTAGTAGTAACGCGTGATCTGATCCAGGATCAGCTGGCGGTCAATCAATGACTGCGCAGTCAGCTTGTCTTGCGCACGCGCAGCCGGTGCGCTTGCCAGTGCGAGACCGCACAGCCCCAACGCGGACGCCCGGACGGCCGCCTGACGAATGGAATTCAGTTTCATGACATCCCCCTGTTCAACTTGACTGGTGTTCTCTTAATACCGCACGTTTCAGCTACCTGCTGACCTGGATACTGGCTCCCGTTCCGCCGCCACGACCGGCGACGAGCGCCGCCACCGTTAGAGACAAGCTTTACCCAAAGTGTGCCTTCTCCGCGGTAGTACGAGGTGCTGCTGGCGCTGCGCAGTGCATCCATGCTGGATTGTGCCGTGCCCGTGGCTGCGCTGGAGTATCCCGGTAATTCGAAGATAACCCATGAGCCGTTGTCCAGCTCCCTTAGGCTAATGTTCAGGGACGGCGCTTCGCTTTCCGCCCGGATCTCGGTACCGGCGAGTACCGTGGTGTCCCCGTTGACGGTAAATTTCCTACCATTGCGGCTGAGAACGACCGGTGGAGCGCTCCACCGAAACCTCCTCTACCGCCAGCTCCGCCACGACCTCCAGCAGCGCCACGACCTCCGGCAGCGCCAGGACCAGCGACTGCGCCAGGACCGCCAGCTGCGACAGGACCGCCAGGTCCACCACGACCTCCGGCAGCGCCAGGACCGCCAGGTCCGCCACGACCTCCGGCGCCGCCGGCGCTAATCCGCATGCGCCCCATATCGCCCTTACACACGGCAGCGTTCCAGTCCGGCTTGATTTGACAGTGTTGCAGGATCGTCCGCGATCCCGTTGTCAATCACAATGTAGGAATCGGGGACGCCGCCGACCGACCCGTCGATATCGTGGAACACCGCGCCATTCCAGCCTGAAAACCTTCCGAATTCACCGGAGAAGGACCAGCGGCGATCCTGCTGCGGTGGGAAATACACCGGCTTGGCATTTTCGAATTTCAGGCCTTGGACATCGTTGTTGGTGCTGATTGGAAAGCTGGTGTACAGCAGGTAAGAGATGGCTCCGGTTTTGCGAGTGGCATTGTCCACAAAATTGACGAACTTGGTATTGACAATATGGTGCGTGAAGTCGTAGTATTCGAAGCCACGGATCGGGTAATCCGCGTCCTTGCGAGGCATGGTTCGACCATACGCGATTTCCGCTTCGGTTTTGGGGGTGCCTTTATTGTCGGTTTCGCCCACGAACAGGGAGTCCTCGACTTTCGAGGTAAAGTCGCCGTGGTACGGGGCCACACCAGGGTACGCATGTGTGTAGCCGATACCGCTGTCGGCCAGTTTCAGGCCCTTGAACACATGATTCTCGCCACGGGCCCAGATGGCAGCGCCACTGTTCTTGTAGCTGGTAAAGTCTTTGATCACCGTTTCCAGCCTCGCGCTGTTGGTGTCGCTGGGATCCGTATAGGGCAGATGCGTGTTCCCGCCAAGGTTGAATTTACCCTGTGCATTGGGGCCGCGATCGAACATCAGCCCGTCGATGTCGGAGTGGGAGACGTTGCCGGAAAACTCCTTCAGTTGCGTTCGACGGGGCCAGGTAGCCTTACTGATCTCCGTGCCTTCAAACTTACCCGTTGGATGTTCTGGGAAAGCCATCCAGAAGCCTGTTGCCTCAGAACCTGCGGACACATTCCCGCGGTACGTATTGTCGGGGTTCGTGATCCAGAAGGTGGACGCCGTGTTGTCGGAAGGAATCAACTGATCGGTGTCATTCTGACCGGCCCCGGAGCCGTTAAGAGCGTTGGTCGAATTACAGGGCCGGGTGGGATTGCACCTGGTCAGCATCCCCAGGTTGTTCAGATACTGGTTCCCGTGTTCCACGCCATCTTCGAGGAAGTAGCAGTGACCGACGTTGTTGTACGCCACATTGTTCTCAACCCGCACATCGTTCGTACCATGCACCGTCACACAGCGGCTGTAGGTGTCGTGAATCGCAGAGTTCTCGATGTATTGCCCCGGCGCATCGCCAACCAGATGCCAATGGATCGGATACCTCGCAAGGTTCTCGTGCTGACCCATTCGAAAGAACTCGACACCGGAGACCTTCATGCTTGAGCCGGCCATCGCCATCACATGCCCGCCACTGAATGACTTCTCTGCGTCGGCTGAAGCCTGGATTTTGATATTGCGTGTGAGCATGCCGACTTCACCACGCTCATCCACGCCGAAGGTGACTTCGCCGTAGTGCATATACTGAAGTTTCTGATCCAGCGTAATCACGTTTCCAGAGACGCTGGAGATGGTTCGTCTGCTCTGCCTGGTGGGGATCGAAATCCGTTGACGCGACTACAATCACGTCGCCTTTTTTCCAGTCACCGGCATTCATGACTTCGATTGTGTTGCTACCCGCGGCGGCTGTTTTTGCCAGCTTGGTCCAGGAGTTTTTCCGAGTACCGTGCAGGCTCAGGGTTCCGCCCATCATCATGATCCCGCGGTCACCCATGGTTTCAATGTCTTCACCCGGGACGTTATTGGTCAGGGTAATGGTCGCATTGCGCGTGTGGGGCTTGGCTTCCGTACCAATCTCCAACTCCCCGTGCACCATGATCCACTCGGTGGTCAGTTCAAGATCTTTATTATCGGCGAAGCTCAGTTTGCCGTTGATCGTTAAACCGTGCAGCGGCGGCGGACTGACATCGAGGACGACGTCCATGCCCTTCTCAATGGTGACAACGGCGTCTTTGCCCGGCACCTTCTTGTCAGGCCAGGTGGCTGCATCAGACCAGCGCTTCCCGCTGGCCGTCGAAGAAGTTTTTTGCTGAGCCTTAACGACGGCATATCCGCCGAGGACTAAAAAGGCTGGAACCAGCAACGAAAGGAACAAGAGATTATGTTTTCGCATCGTTAAACCTCGACCATCGATGTAAATCACTATCCGACAATTGAACTGGTCCACGATATCAGGTTCCAGAGAGGCTGGCAAGGGACGGGAGCGGCAAAATCTCGATGGTGTCCTTGCTCCGTCCGGACGGTCGCCGATCCGGACACAGGGTGGGCGGCACCGGATAGGTCCCCGGAAGTCGGCCAGTGTCCAGCGAGAATCCAGGATTCGGTGTTGCGGGCCAACCCGTAGCGCGATATCGCCTCCAATAGCAGCCGCGTGATAGAAGCCCAGAGCGAGTCGGCGGAGGCGGAGTCACCGGCGTTAAGTCACATAACAGGCTCCCCACTTCCCACATCGAGACTTGAAGACCACTCCGTTACAGTACCTCTACGAGATGCGCGTTAGACGGCCAACTGAAGCTTTCGCAATGGATGAATTTTGAAGCTCGGCAGCAGTTGATACAATTTGATGCTGCAAGGAGAGCAGATGAGCAAGTTCAACGGCGGGCAGCCCTATGCGGCATCGTCCGAGGTTAAACGGGGCAAGCTGCGCGGAATGACCGACGGCTCGGAGCATTTCTTTTTCCTGTGCCCACGATGCGCGGACAACACTCTGCTGCAGATTTCTGATTTCGCGGTGGTGCGGGACGGCCCGCCTACCTACGATCTAGAGGACAGACCCAAGGCGAAGCGTGATTTCAAGCTCGCAATTAAGGTCCATTGCCTGAAGTGCAGACTAGTGGACTTTGTCGAGATCAGCAATGACGCATGGCAGGGCGGAAAGATCACGGACGACGAACTGGTCGAGGGGCCTCCAATCTACGCAAGCTGAACCCATTACCGAGTTCCACGCCGGTGAAGATTCTGCTAACCTCAATTGGTTAGTTTATTTTATGTTCGAAGCGGCGCTGGTTCTCACGGTTGGTGTCCTGGGATTCCTCGTTCGGACTCTCTTCTTAGAAAACAAACAGATTCGTTCCGACCTTGAGTCACGGCTTAAAGCCATCGAAGGTCTAGAGGGACCGTTCGCGCGTACGCTCGCCGACGCCGGTCCCGCCCCGCTCAAGCATGCGCTCCATTTTGCCATTCACTTGGACACGCGGTTTTCGACCGAGACCCTGCAACTCACCCCAGCGGAACTTGATGAGGTCAAAGCATCTATTCGTGTGCACGATGACTTGTCGAAGAAGGCTGGCGCGAAGGATTTTGACAAATGGTTCTATGGCGACATCCTGGTGCGAATCCAGGAATGGCGGGGAGGCTACACTCACGTCGAGGTTAAGTATCCTCTTTGCCCCTCGGAAAAGCCGAAGACAATCGATTTGTACCTTGGTAGTGGCCGTGACGTCTATGGGATTTCGGGTTGCCGTCCCGTCCGGGCGACGGGGGCCCTCGTGCAACGCTCTCGCTGGAATGGGACGGCCACCGCGCGAAGCTCTACGCCGTAGGTGGCCGCTTCGAGCGGGCTTCCCTAGCAGAGTACGGGGAGCCCGCGGCCCACGAATATCTTTTTGACCGTCCCAATGGAGGAGGGCCCCCGTGCCGAGCCCTATTTTAAGCCGCGGACTGCAGGGTTGAGTTCTACGCCGATGTATATAGCTTCCTCCCGCCTTGGAAGCGGTGCTACGAACAAGTCGATTTACAAAAAGGCCTTGCTTGGAGACTCTGGGTTGAGGACTGCGATCTGCTCACGCGCTCACAAGGAAATGGATCGGACGCGCGGCGTCTTCTGCTTGCCCAATGGCGCGAGAGGTTCGCATGGAACGACGCAGGCAAGGATGGTTTGAACGCGTCGCCAAGGCCGTCGAGGCCGCGTACGAGAAGGAAATGGCCGAGCTTAATAAGGGGCGTGTGGTTGAACCTTCAGAAGACGATCAGCCCCCCAGCATATAACGCACCATTCCCTCCCGCGACGCCGAAGGCGATTCCGGGAACCGATTGCGCAGCATTGCAGTCAAACAAAAAGCCCCCGGCCTGCGCCGGGGGCTCTTCCTTACAAGCTGGGCACTTGCCTATCGAGCAGCAACCGTCGCGCTGATCCCTGCTGACACTGATGCTGGCTCCGCCACCAGGGGCGCCGTTGCCGGGGTCACCGGGGGAGACAACCTTGACCCAGAGTTCACCCTTGTCCTTGAAGTACGAGGTTTCGCTGGCCTTGCGCAGTGCATCCAGGCTGTCCTGCGGCGTACCCGAGGCTGCGCTGGTGAATCCCGGCAGGTCGAAGATCACCCACGAGCCTTTCTCCATTTCCGTCAGGGAGAGGGACACGGACGGCCTTTCGGTGGTCACCTTGATTTCGGTACCAGCTCGTACGGTGCCGTTCGTTACGGTGTAGTCCTTGCCATTGCGGCTGAGAACG
>CAVXWB010000129.1:0-22386 GCA_963765185.1 Bryobacterales bacterium | reverse complement strand
GTCCCGGCGGCCGTCGCCACGGCAGGCATACTTGGTGAATATCCATGAGGCCCGATCCAAAGCCCGAACCAAGGGAAGATCCCAGATACCCGATCGGTGAGTTTTCTTTTCCACAGTCGACAACTGCGGCCGAGCGGAGGCTGTGGATTGCCGAGATCGCCGAAGCGCCCGCGCTCGGCGTCATCCGGCTGGACCGGAATCTTGCGTTATACGCGTGGCACGGCAAGCATCACGTCGCGCATATCGCGTCGGTTCGGGAGCGGGGGTCTGGCGGATGAAGCGGGCTTTGATGCTCGCGGCCCTTGGCGGCGCGGCGATCTTCGGGCTGGTCTTCACCGCCGATTATCTTTCGGTCCGCTTCGGCATTCCCAACCATCGGGAGCAATTCGACGACGTCGAGGTGCGGCACTTCTACGCCATCAAATTGAAAAACAAGACGACCAGGTATATGTACGACCAGCCGCAATCCATGGAGTGCGTGAACTCGCTCCTGCCGCATTACGGCGACACGCCCTGCTGGTACAGGAAGCGCCATAGTGTGATCCGGGTAGATCTGGATTCCGGACCCTTCGGGGCCTGGATCGATACTCCATGAGACGGATACGTGAAAGTCGACACGCGGTGACGGCCGGTCGTCGCCTCGGTTTTAGGCCACGGACTCCGCCGCTGTGGTGATGTTTCCGGAGCAGTGACAGCGGCCGACGCATCGACACTTCAGCGTGGCAGCGGGCTGCGCCCTCTCGTCCACCGCGGCGCCAAGCCGCTCGATTGAGGATATCGAAAGAACGTTGGCGTCAGGCCGGCTCCCGGCGACCGACACGAAGCCCAGGCTCTGGCGCACCTCGGACCGGTCGAAGGGCAGGGCCAGTGCGTGAAATGCCCCAGCTTCTGCAAGTTCGGGCCAATTGACGCGATCGGAGAGCCGGTGGCAGGGGATCGGGAGGGCTGGGGATGCGGCCTCCTGCACCAGAGCTAACGCGTGCTTCCAGGATAGACCCAGACCGTGGGCGTCGAACAGAACCGCGATCAAGTTGCAGGCCCCGCTCAATTCTCGGAGGCCGTCCAGGCCGACCACGATTTCGAGCGACCAGCCGAATTCCGGAACCAGATCGCCGAGCGCCGCCGTTTCGACTTGCGGACCTCCCAGGAAGACGATGGTTCCATGCGCCATAAGGGAAAAGCCGGAGCACTTCGAGGGCCACAATTCAACGCGGCGCGGCGGCGGTAAAGACACTGCGCGCGCAGCGGTGGCGTCGGGCGGCTCGATTGAGAAAGATCGAAGAGGTACCTCTTGCCCAGGTGATGTCGCTCACCGGGAAGCGCCGTCGAAACTACAACGGCACAGCCCATCGTGTTACGCCCCATCAGTAATGATGGACGCGGGGTTGCCCGGGTTGCTCTCCCACGCTCTCGTGATCCGGATGCGACGAGACATCCGGACTCTTACAACTACAAAATAGCCGGTGCGGCGCGGCGATCGGGGCGAGCGAAAGCGCCAAGACGAGGAATCGGCTGGAAATAAACTCTGCGATGGGCTTGGGAGAGCGGTAAAAGGTACACTGAAGCTTGCACCGTTTGGAGCACGGCGCTTCGGTATGACTCCTATCCGCCACGACTGGACCATTCAGGAAATCGAATCCATCTATACGGCGCCGCTACCGGACCTGATTTTCCGCGCGCAGACGGTGCATCGCGAGCATCATCGCGCCGACGAGGTGCAGGGCTGCATGCTGCTCAGCATCAAGACCGGCGGGTGTCCCGAGGATTGCGCTTACTGCCCGCAATCGGCGCGCTACGATACGGCAGTGGAGCGCCAGGATCTGCTCAGCGTCGAGGAAACGCTCGCAGCCGCGCGCAGCGCCCGCGAGCAGGGCGCGACGCGATTCTGCATGGGCGCGGCCTGGCGCGACGTTCCGCGGGACGGGCGGTTTTCGCGCGTTCTCGAAATGGTGCGCGGCGTTCGCGGGCTGGGGCTGGAGGCGTGCTGCACGCTGGGCATGCTCACCCAGGAACAAGCCGGCGAACTGGCCGACGCCGGGCCTGACCGCCTACAATCACAACCTGGATACGTCGCCCGAATTCTACGGCAAGATCATCACCACGCGCGCTGTATCAGGAGCGGCTGGATACGCTGGCCCGCGTGCGCCGCGCGGGCATCACCGTGTGCTGCGGCGGAATCATCGGCATGGGCGAGGACACGGGGCGCGCGCTACGGATTGCTGCGCAGTTGGCCGCGCTCGATCCGCATCCGGAGAGTGTCCCAGTGAATCTGCTGGTGCGCGTGGAAGGCACGCCGCTGGGCCAGAGACCCGCGGAAGATCCGCTCGAGCTGGCGCGCATGATCGCGACGGCGCGCATTCTGATGCCGAAATCCATGGTGCGGCTGAGCGCGGGGCGTCTTGGCGCTGTCGGATGAGGCGCAGGCGCTGTGTCTGCTGGCCGGCGCGAATTCGGTGTTTCTCGGCGACCGGCTGCTGACCACTCCCAATCCGGAAGCGGACGCGGACCGGCGCTTGTTCGACAAGCTCGGGCTGAGGCTGCGTCCGGCGGAGGCCGCGGCGAGTGCGGGTGATTGACGGCCTGGAACGGCGGGTTCGAGCGGGCCTCGAGGATCTCGACCGGGCCGGCTTACGGCGGAGCCTGCGCGCGCCGTTTGGAATCGATCTTTCCTCGAACGATTATCTGGGCCTGGCCGCGCATCCCTTACTGAAGCAGCGCATGGCGGCGGCGGTGTGCGAGCAGGGTTGCGGCAGCACGGGATCGAGGCTGTTGCGCGGAGAACGCGAGTGCTTTTCGGATATCGAGCGGCGGTTCGCCCGCTTCAAGGGCACTGAGCGGTCACTCTATTTTTCGAGCGGCTACCTGGCGAATGTGGCCGTGCTGACGGCGTTTCCGGAATCGGGCGACGTGATTTTTTCGGACGAGCGTAATCACGCGAGTTTGATCGACGGGGCTCGGCTGTCGCGCGCGCGGCGCGTCATTTTTCCGCATGTCATCTTTCCGCATAACGACGCGGCGGCGCTGGGGCGGATGCTGCGGGAAGCGCCCGAGGCGGGACAGAAGTTCGTTGTCACCGAATCTCTGTTCAGCGTGGACGGCGATTTCGCGCCCTTGGCGGAATACGCGGCGT
Organism: Bryobacterales bacterium; assembly: GCA_963765185.1. GTDB lineage: Bacteria > Acidobacteriota > Terriglobia > Bryobacterales > Bryobacteraceae > Palsa-187. Next base: position 19,256 of record CAVXWB010000129.1, on the reverse strand, counting down.
TGTGCCGGGAAACCGGAGCGGCCCTGATCGTGGATGAAGCGCACGCCGTCGGGATTTACGGGGATCGAGGGCAGGGATTAGGCGAGGATGTTTTCGTTTCCATCAACACCGCGGGGAAGGCGCTGGGCGTCGCCGGAGCTTTCGTCGCGGGACCGGAATGGGCCATCGAGTTTCTGGTGCAGCGCGCGCGCCCGTTCATTTTCTCGACGGCTCCGCTGCCTGCCGTGGCCGCGGCTTTGGACGCCAGCCTGGACCTGATCGAGGGCGAGCCACAACGGCGCGCGCGGCTGCTGGCGCTGGCCTCTTATATGCGAGGGCGGCTCGGCGTCGATGGTGGTTCGCAGATTATTCCAGTGATGCTGGGATCGAACCAGCGAGCCGTGGCTGTGGCCGAGGCGCTTCAGCGACACGGGTTCGATGTGCGGGCCATCCGTCCGCCTACCGTGCCGGAAGGAACCGCGCGGCTGAGGATTTCGGTGAACGTGAATCTTTCGGAAGCAGTCATCGATCAATTCGCCGGCCGCTTCGTGGACGCTTTGTGCGCGGCCTCTTCGTAACCGGAACCGATACCGGCGTGGGGAAGACGGCCGTGTCCGCCGCGTTGATGGTGCGCTATCGCGGCGCGCGGTATTGGAAGCCGATCCAGACCGGGCTGGAGGACGATACGGCGGAGGCTCTGCGGCTTTCTTCTTCGCGGCTTTTATTTTCACCACAAGAAGCGGCTTACCTGCACGGCGTGCGGCTGCCCGATCCGGTGTCGCCGCACCTGGCCGCCCAGCGCGCCGGCACTCGCATCGACCTTCCGTTTCTGACGGCGGAGGTGAAGGAGTCCGCGGATGCATGGATCGTGGAGGGCGCCGGCGGCGCGCTGGTTCCGTTGAACGAATCCGACCTGATGATCCACTTTATGGAGCGGCTGGGTCTGCCGGTGGTGATCGCGGCGCGAACCGCTCTGGGCACCATCAATCACACGCTGTTGACCATCGAAGCCCTGCGCGCGCGGCGGTTGACCATCGCGGGGTGGTGATGGTGGGAGTCCGGACGCCGATAACCGCGCGGCCATCGAGCATTACGGCGCGTTCCCGTTCTCGGCGAGATGCCGCGCTTCGATCCCGCTCACGCCGGCAGCTCTGCGGCACTGGGCCGCCAGCGCTCGATCCCGCCGCTCGTTTGCAGGAATTTTTTCAATGAGTCTCGATCGACCGCGACCGCGCCGTACTGTGGCATCCCTACACGCAAATGCTCACCGCGCCCGCGCCGCTGGCCATCGCGCGCGCGCAAGGGCGTGTACCTGTACACCGAGGACGGCCGCAAGATTCTGGACGGCATCTCCTCCTGGTGGGTGAACATTCACGGCCATTCGCATCCCAAGCTGAATGAAGCCCTGGCGGCGCAGGCTCGCGAGCTGGAGCATGTGATGTTCGCCGGCTGCACGCATCGGCCCGCCGTGGAACTGGCCGAGCGCCTGCTGGAGCTTCTGCCGCCCGGCATGGCGCGCGTGTTTTATTCCGACAACGGCTCCACCGCCGTCGAGGTCGGCGCTGAAGCTGGCCTGTCAATATTGGCGGAATCGCAGAGCCAGGACCAGGGCCGCGACCTTCGTCACGCTCCATCACGCCTATCACGGCGACACCGTGGGCGCGATGTCGGCCAGCGAGGATTCCCTGTTCACGCGCCCCTTCGCGCCGCTGCTGTTCTCCGTAGCGCGGGCGCATTCACCCTACTGCTACCGCTGCCCTCTGGGCCTGACCCGCGCGACCTGCGGCATCGATTGCCTGGGCGATCTGGAAGCGCGGCTGAATGAGCTCGGCGAAGAGGTGGCCGGCGTTTTGGTCGAGCCGATGCTGCAAGCCGCCGGCGGCATGATCGTGTGGCCCGCCGAATTCCTGGCCGGCGTCCGCCGCCTGTGCGACCGCTATGGAACGCTGATGATCGCCGATGAAGTGCTCACCGGCTTCGGCCGCACCGGCAAGATGTTCGCCTGCGAGCACGCCGGCGTCAGCCCCGATATCATTTGCCTCTCGAAGGCGCTGACCGGCGGCTATCTGCCGCTGGGCGCGACCGCCGTCACCGAGCCATTTACGAAGCGTTCCTGAGCGAGGATCGCACCAAAACCTTCTTCCACGGCCATTCTTATACGGCGAATCCGCTGGCCTGCGCGGTGGCTCTGGCCAGCCTGGATCTGTTCCGCGAGGAAGCGACTCTCGACCGCGTCGCTGCGTTGGAGCAGACGCTGCGCGCCGGTCTCGGCCCGCTGCGGAGCTTGGCGAACGTGGGCGACGTGCGCGTCATCGGCGGCGTCGGCATCGTGGAGATGCGCTCGGACGAGCCGGGTTATTTGAGATACGTTCGGCCCTCGCGTGCGCGCCGCGCTGCTCGATCGCGGCCTGCTGCTGCGCCCTCTGGGCAACGTGCTCTACTTCATGCCGCCTTACGCGATCACGCAGGCTGAGACGGAATGGGCTATCGCGCAGATCGCGGAAGTGCTGGCGGAGGCTACCGCTCTTCCAGGTGCTTGAGCACGCCGATTGCTTCTATCAGGTCTTCAAAACGGCGGTCAACTTCATTAAACCTCGCATCCATGTGGGCACGAAGGTCACTCAGGCGCGAATTATTCATCAGGATACCGACGAAGACGGCGAACGTCGGGATGGTGATGGACACGGCGGTCTGTAGAGCAAGGTCCGGCATGATCACAGTCATCATCGCAGCGAAGTGCTTTCGAAGGAGACCGGGTAATATAATCGCGCCCATGCGAAAACTCTGGACCCTCTTTTCGACACTCGCCGCGATAGCGATCCTTGCGACCGTCATGGTCACGGTCCCTCAAACTCCCCTTAACGCCCAAGTCAAAGGCGGAGGCAAGAATGCTCCCAAGAATCTCAAAGTGCTGACGCCGGAGAACTTCATGGCTCAGATGCAAACCTTTCCGGTCGCGCTCGGCGTCGAGAACCAAGGAGGCTGCGACTTCTGCCACGAGACGGACCGCTCGCTTGACACGAAGCCTGCGAAGGTGAAGGGCTCGCATGATGCTCGAGTCGAACACTGGTAGCGGCGCGGCTGAAAATGGCGAAATGAACTCCGCCTCGCGTTTCCTTGGGTTCCCAAAGGCAGTGGAGAGCCCACCCGAACGTCAGCGTGCTGGGAGATCTACGAGATGTAATCGTGCAAGCCGCGTTGCGGTGCTTCCATCATCGTTGCCATAGGATTCGATAAGTCAGGCAGAGGCCCTGCGCACTTCATCTCTACCAGGCTTTGTCTTCTCGGCCTCGGAGGTGGCTTGAATTTCTGGAATCCGTGTGCACGCGGAGACGCAAACCGGCATTGACGATCCGTGGTCGGCGACCAAATGTGGTCATGACCTCTGGAAGTTGTGCCCGCGCGATCGGGGCTCGGAACACGCGACTTGGCAATGTCGCAGACAAGCAAGAATCGCCGCGGACTCCCCCTTCTGCATGACTTGCGGCAGTGGGATGGCCGTTCAGCGGTCAGGAATCCGCGGCCGGAAAGGGATGGTGAAACAAATGCACGTGAAGCAGGCTGATTGGGCACGCCTCTCTGAAGGGCCAGATTAAATGAGCACGAAATCAAAAGCTTATCTTGTGGGTGGCGGCATCGGATCTCTAGCTGCCGCCGCCTTCATGATCCGCGACGGCAAGCTGCCTGGCGGAAATATTTCGATCCTCGAAGCGGCGCCCCTGCTCGGTGGAAGTCTGGATGGCGCCGGGAACCCCGCGGGCGGGTACTTCATGCGTGGCGGACGCATGTTGACAACCGACAACTACGAATGCACCTGGGATCTTTATAAATCGATCCCTTCGCTGAACGATGCGAACAAGACGGTATTCGACGAAACCGTGGAGTTCAACGAGAAGCACAAGTCGAATGCGATGGCCAGGCTTGTGGACCGCCGTCGCGCCAAGGTCCCGGTCACGTCGATGGGGTTCTCGCGACATCTCCCCCCTTATTCGCCGGCCTGATGCGCCGTTGCAGTTGCCAAACCGGAGGAACTTGGGAGAGCAGAGAACTCCTTTGGGAGCATGAGCTGGATGGGGCTTCGCGTGCAGGTTGGCGATGGGCGATACACCTGAGCATGGATTGCCGTGCGGCTGATGGGCCATGAAGCCCGCGGGGAGTTTTGTTTGCCAGACGGAGAATCGAAATGACATTTAAAAGAGTTTTCTCAAAGGAAGTCTATGTTCGTCTCAGTGGTGAGGAAGAGTTCATCTGCACCACTCGATATGGGGGATTTCGCGTTTGGGTGCGACACTTCCGCTGCACGCGGCCGTCGGGCATTCCTTCAACGAGTGATCAATGGGAGCCGGGCCCTTTTGTGCGACGCACGGATCGCCGCATCGAAGCCCGCGGGTTATTCGAAGATTAGGCCAGCCTCAGCTACATGATTCGCGCGAAAAGCAGAACACGCCGGCAAACGATCGAGCCATGGATGTTTGTGTTGCGTGGCCGCGCGGCTGGATCATGCTCTTACATATTTCTGACGCCAGACCGGTCGTTTTCAAACGTCTTCGCCACGCGAAGCCGGATGGCCATTTCACCCAATGACCAGCTGTCGACGCGGGAACCGGCCCTCTACCGTTCCCGAAGCATGCGCATGATGTCTCTGGGCTCCATCGCGCAAACAGGTGTTTTGGTCGACAGAACGGGGAGGCTGTTTGGACTTACGCTTGCGATGGAAACAATCGGAATGAGTCTTTAAAAGGAGCGCAAAATCGTGCGGCGGGTTTGTTCATATCTTGCTGGTTTTGGCTGTGGTTGTACTGGCCGTCCGCCTGTTTCCAAGGACGCAGAGTCGTTTGACGAGAGCCGGCCGGATCCTGGTGGAACGCGCCCTGCAACACCCTTTTATTTTGGATAGTCACGGCACTTGCCGGAAGCCGATGGATCATCGGCAAGAGGAGAAAGTAATGCGTATTCGCTTCATTCGTTCACTATTGTTGGCAGGAGGAATGTTATTCCTGTCGACTGGATCTTTTGCGCAGGTCGGCGTGTCCGTCAATATCGCGCCCCCTGAACTGCCCGCCTACGAGCAGCCTATTTGCCCCGGCGACGGTTATATCTGGACGCCTGGATACTGGGCTTGGGATGGTGAGTATTACTGGGTGCCGGGCACCTGGGTGATGGCTCCCGAACCCGGGTACCTCTGGACTCCGGGCTATTGGGGTTGGGGCGGCAACGGATATCTTTTCAATGAAGGCTACTGGGGCCTGTCGGTAGGATTCTACGGCGGCATCGACTATGGATTCGGATATTTCGGTCATGGTTATGAAGGCGGACGCTGGGAGAACGGGCATTTTTTCTATAACTCGGCGGTGAATCGCCTGGACACCAACGCCATCCACAACGTTTACAACACAAGGGTGAACGAGAACATCAACCGCGTCAGCTATAACGGCGGCAACGGTGGAATCAACGCGCGCGCCACGTCGGAGGAGGAGGCTGCCGCGCGGGGCAAACATATTGGGCCCGTATCCGCTCAAACTCAACATGCGTGGTCTGCCCACAATAACCCCCAGCAAAGGTTTTCTTCGAACCACGGCGCCCCACCAACGACTGCGACTTCTCGCCCCAACCTTGCGGTCCATCCTAAGGACCTGCCGCCCATCAAGGCCTCCGCGCCGAATACGGGGAACGCGAAGCTGGACCAGAAATACCAGCAGCAGCAGAACAAGGTAGTCGCGAAGCAGAACCAGGACCGGCAGAAACTCCAGCAGAAGCAGGACCAGGAACATCAGCAGCTGACGAAACAGAAGGCTGCTCCAGCGAGAGTCCAGCAAGTGGAGCAGCAACACCAGCAACAGACGCAGCAAATGCATCAAGCTCACACCCAGCAGATGCAGCAGGTGCAGCAAAGACAGGCGCCAGCCGGCGGCGGATCTCGTGGAGGCGGCCGGCGGTAATCGAAGTGTTCGCTATGCCAAGGCTGCCACTGTGCGGCCAGACAGCGAAGAGGAGGATGAACGTGGATTTCCTTGTTACTCCGTGTGGGCGCCGATGGCGATAAAGGAGGGCCTCAGAATCCGTTCTGCAGCGCCTGGTAGCCGCTGGCCACTCCCCTCGGTAAACACTGCGTAGGGCGCTTGTTTGCAGGTATGAAAGAATGTGGAGTGGACTTCGCGGAACCGCGGTTTTGGCCGTCTCTGGGGCGCAATCTCGTCATCGCGTTGGCGGTTCTCGTGTCGCTGTGGGCTGTCGCCGCACTCTATTTCGACGTTCGGATCCCTTGGCTTCGTATTCCAGCCGCCTGCCTTTACTCCGGCTTCGTCGGCGCAATTGTCTGGTTCTTCCGATCCAGCCGCAACGGGATCCTTCTCTGGCTGGGAAGTCTCATCTTAGTACTCGCCTGGTGGTTTTCGCTTGCTCCAACGAACATCCGGTCGTGGCAGCCGGACGTCGCTGAACTGCCATGGGCAGACAGGCACGCCAATCTGATCACCGTCCACAACGTCCGCAATTTCGTCTATCGCACCGAGACTGACTATACCCAGCGTTGGGAAGTCAAGACCGTGGACCTTTCGCAAATCCGGGGTGTGGATCTATTCCTGACCCACTTCGGCTCGCCCTTGATTGCGCATGCGATCGTGAGCTTCCAGTTCGGGGATGGAACGGGGAACGACACCTTCCTGGCGATGTCAATCGAGCAAAGAAGAGCCATCGGCCAAAGCTATTCCACCCTGCGCGGCTTCTTCCGCCAATATGAACTCATTTACCTGGTGGCCGATGAGCGCGACGTGGTGCGCCTGCGCACGGACTACCGGACCGGAGAATATGTCCGCCTCTACCATACCCTCGCAAACCCAGACGAGTCGCGCCGGTTGTTTCTCCGGTATCTGCAATGGATCGAGACGCTTCGCAGTCATCCGCAATGGTACAACGCGCTAACCGACAACTGCACCACCAGTGTAACGTCGTATCTCGCGAATCACCACGTTGGCGGATTGTCGCGCTGGGACTGGCGAAGCCTGCTGAATGGGCTGGGCGACCGCATGTTGTACGACGATGGCGATCTGGCGACTGGTGGGCTGTCTTTTCAGGATTTGGCCAAACAAGCGCTTATCAATGACGCCGCGAAGAGATTAGGCGATGATCCTGACTTTTCGCGCGACATTCGCCAAGGTCATCCGGGATTCTCCTCAGAAACAGCCCGCAAAACGGAGCGCGGCGGCGTTGTTGCGTGGATGAAATGAGGGCGCCGCCGCGCCCTTTGCGGGCTAGTTAGAAAAACCGGCCTAACTGAAAATACCACTTGCGATGACCGGCATCGCCAATACTGCCACCGGCGAACAAGGGCCCTGCCAACGTTCTCACCAGCACGCCGGCGTTCGCGTCCATCGGCAGAACGGTAGCGTCCTTCACTCCATACATTTTGGCGACTTCATAGTCCGCAAACAGATACACCCGGCCATCCGTGAAAGGAGCAGACGCGTTCACTTGCTTCAGGAATCCCAATCGGCCGAGAAAATATTGGTTGCCGAACAGTTCGTTCATTCCGTAGGCACTCAGGCGCTGCGGGCCTCCCAGAAAGAAAAATGGAATTCCTGCGTTGCGAGTGTCGAAAATGGTCCCGCCCTCCATGCCGGCGAAAGCTGTATTCCGGGCGCCTACAGGCTGGAAGAAAGTGCTCTTGACATCGAGAACCGGTAGATGTCCGGCTGAACCGGGGTTGGCATCCACCCAACGCAAGTCGCCGTGCGCCAGCAGGCCCGCGTGCGGAACAATTTCGTCGTCCACGCGATCATAGGTGTAGGAAAGATGAGCTGCGCCGTATCGTCCAGCGAGAATGGGAAACGCCGACGCATCTCCGACACGGAAAGACGTGCTGAGATAACTGGCCTCGTATCCGAGCCGCACTTCGCTGGTATTGGCGATGCTATAACCGAAATCCAGGCCACCGCCGGAGTTGTGTTCACGATCGAGCGCAACTACACGCGAGCGGTGGTAGAACTCCAGGGGCTGGTTTTCGGCAAACACGCGGGGAGCGATAAACCAGTTACTCAGTGGGGAGAACGGATGGAAGTACTCACTGCGAATGCCATAGGTGGACCCAACCATCAGATCGGTGCGCGATTCCGACCGAAACCCCCCGAAATCGGAGACCGTGAGGCGTGCGCCGACCGAAAAGCGCGGATTCAGATAGTCTGAGCCGTCAATGCCGATAGCGGGCTGGAGTGTGGGCGGGCGCGCATTGGATCGCTGGACATGGATCGCCAGACCGGGTTGCCCGTCGCGCTCAATCGACGCATAAGATATGTAAGCGAACACGCCCATGCCCATGATCTTCTGGATTTGCGCTTCCACCCAAGGTGGATCGAGCGGCTTTCCGATTTGATCGGCGAAATAGCTTCGGAGGTCATCGGCAAGTGCGGCGTCCTTCCCGTTGTTGCCGTCAGCGCCTTCAAGCCCTTCAATGGCGACGAACTGGGGCGCGGGAGCCACGGTCTTGCGTCTCGACTCTCTTCGCTGCATGTAGGCAAGCCAACTGGAATCATCCAGCGCGAATTTGGCGAGAAGGGTTTGTCTCTTTTCCGCGCCCTCGAACCCCCGGTTGATGATTTCCTGGGCCTTCGAGAAATCTTCAATCGAGTAGCCGGACAGATTGACGGACACCAACATGTCGGCGATCTCAATGTTGTGCCTCTCATTGGCCGCCATTACAGCGCTCAGCGAGCGGCTAAGAACGTCGACGGCAGTGTGAGGCTTGTTCGGGTCATATGGATCGCTGGCCAGGTACACAGCGATCACAATGTCGGCGCCCATGGCTTTCACAAGATCCACGGGCAGGTTATTTAGAAGACCGCCATCGACATACTCATGAGTTTCTTTTCCGCCTGAAGATTTGAGAACCGGGTCAAAATAGCCGGGAATGGACATGGTTGCCCGCAGCGCTTGTTCCAGCGGCCCGGCGTCAAACACTTTCTGTTTCGCCGCGACCAGATCCGTCGCGACGCAACGAAACGGCGTGGGTAGATCATTGAAACTCTTGATCTCGCCGTAGGGAAGCGCAATCTCGCTGAGCAGCAGATCCAACGCCTGCCCTGAGTTCAATCCGCTGGGAAGAACCAGCCCGTGGCGAAGTCCCAGCACCGTCATGTTGCCCAGGGTCCGGGCGTCCTCCTTGCGGCGGAATGCAAGATTCTTGTAGTCCACCTGACCTTTGACCAGTTTGTTCCAATCCAGATCGTCGACTCTTTGCCGCATCTCCGGCGCTGTCATCCCGGATGCGTAGAAGCCGGCCACGAGGCCGCCCATGCTGGTGCCGGCGATGTAATCGATGGGAATGTGGTGTTGTTCAAACCATTCGATCAAACCTACATGCGCGAGGGCTAGGGCGCCGCCTCCTTCTAGGGCCAAGCCGATGGTGGGGCGAGGCTTTGGGGGATCCTCCCGTGTATTCTGGGCACAAACCAGAGACATGGAAAAGCAAACAATCAGGGCGCAGGTCGCGGTGGTCGATCTCATCAGCATGATTGGCGGTGGAACGATTCGAAACGGAGGCCAGCCGGAGGCCGGTTCAACATTCTAGCGCGAATGCGGAGCATCTTGTGGTTCATCAGCCGTAGAGCGGCGATCCGGCGCCGACTCTCATCACGCTCCAGATAAGTGTAATGGAGCCGCGCCTGCCAGTGACGCTGCGTCGCAGCGGAGGTAGTTTGAGATTGACCGATCCGCGTCATCCCGATCGGCATAAATCAAAGATCCGCGCGGGAGATCGCCAGTTTCTTCATCATGGCGTTCAACGTGGTGCGTGGCACCCCGAGACGGGTGGCAGCTACGCTGATCACGCCACCGGTCTCGCGGAGAACCCGGATAATATACTCACGCTCAATGTCTGCGAGCGTGGCGTCGGCGGTTTCCACTGCATCGGCATGGAGTTCCGCCAAGGGAGCACGAAGCGTAGGGCCTCGCGAGAGGATGACCGACCTTTCAATGAAGTTCTCGAGCTCACGCACATTCCCGGGCCAGGGCCAACTCATCAAAGCGCGCATTGTGTCCGGCGGGATCGTTGCAACTTCCCTACCCATTTCGGTAGCGTACTTCCGGATGAAGTATTCTGCCAGAGCCGGTATGTCCTCGGTATGATCGCGCAACGGAGGTATCGTGATCGGGAACACGTTCAGCCGGTAATAAAGATCGCTGCGGAAGAGTTTATCCCTCATCATCTGGGTCAGATTCCGGTTGGTTGCCGCCAGCAGCCGGACATCGATGGGGATCGTCCTGGTGCCGCCCAACCTCTCAAATGCCTTCTCCTGCAAGGCCCGCAGTAATTTTGGTTGCAGCTCCAGGGGGATGTCGCCCACTTCATCCAGAAAGAGAGTTCCCCGATCGGCCAACTCAAATCGCCCGATCTTCTGCGACAAGGCGCCGGTAAAGGCTCCTCTCTCGTAGCCGAACAGCTCGCTTTCGAGCAACCCGGTCGGAATGGCGGCGCAGTTCAGGGTGATGAAAGGAAAATTCCGGCGCCGGCTCATTCTGTGAAGGGCACGCGCGATCAACTCCTTTCCTGTACCGGTTTCCCCCAGGATCAGTACGGTCGCATCCGTGGGAGCAACCGTTTCGACCTGTCCCAAAACCCGCTTGAGAGCCGCACTTCTGCCGACAATTTCCTCGAAACTGTTACCCGTGTTCTCGCTCTCAACTGTCTCCGCCCCCTCGCCTCCGAGGACTTGCACAATGGTCATCCAGCGAAACGGCGAGAGGTTCAATACGGCGAGCGCCACCAGAACGCGGACCCGAGTTCCGTCTTTACGAATGTATTCCTTCTCGAAGGGCGTGCAGGCCCCGTACCGCATGCCTTCTTCATGGGCCTCTTCATCCAGAGCCAGGTATTCCACGGGAGTGAGATCCGGCCAATACAGCCGGCCTGCAACCAAGTCTTCGCGGCGATAACCAACCATTTGAAGGAACGTGTCATTCGCATTGGAAATCTGGTCGAACTCGCCTGAAACGACGCCGGCAATGGTTGACTCCTTCGCGCGGTCTCTGCTGAGGGGCCGGAGCACGCCGCCGCGCCGCAATTGTTCTTCCGCCAGGTGACGCTTGCTGAAGTCGCGCACCACTCTCGCAAAGCCCTGCAGCTCCCCGCTTTCGCTGCGGAGCGCCATCGTCAGCACGTTCGCCCAAAATCGCGACCCGTCTTTCCTTACGTGCCAACCTTCGTTCCCGAAATGCCCTTGAGCAGCGGTCCTTTTCAACTCCTTCTTTAGCCCGACGTCAAGAGCATCCTCGTCTGGATAAAGGCACGATACAGGCTGTCCGACGATCTCCTGACTCTGGTACCAATAAATCCGCTCTGCTCCGGAATACCATCCGGCAACCCGTCCGTCGGCGTCGAACAGGAAAAGTGCGTAGTCCTGCCCCCACGCCGGATCTTCAGCGGCCTCGGCGGCCCCCGGGAGGTTCTTGGCTATTTCGGTTAGCGCCAGCACGTGGCGCTCGGGCAGGACGTTTTTCCTCGCCGCGTATTCAACCTCTCGTACGGCACCGTCGGAGGCGACCAGCGGGAACGTGCCCCGCTGTTCACCTTTTTGCAGAAAGGCCCGCCAGAACTGCTCGATCTGAGGCCGGAAGCCGGGTTCTGCAAAATCGTCGAGTCTGCGGCCGATGATTCTGTTTCTTGGAAGTCCGAACAGCCTGCCCGCACCGCAACTGGCGTCCCGATACGTGCGGCCGTTGTCCGCGATAAGAATGGGCTCGGCAGACTGGTAGACGATGGCTCGAAACAGCTGTTCAAGCTGTTTCAGGCCCGCATCTAGTAGCCACTGGCTGCTCTGTGGTGGGGATGCCAATGTCCCTTTTGGATCCGGATATTTCGCACTCGATTCTAACATTCAGCCAGTGATCGTATTTGATCACTCGCTATTAACAGGGCAAGCAGATCTCCAATGGCAGCCCGCTTGGTCTCAGCTCAAAACACTTCGGAATCTATGATTTGCTTCTAACTGTGCCACCAGATTGCGCAGGGCGCCGGCTCTTTTGCGTCAATTCACGCAGCTCAGGCCGGCCCGGAATGTCGGCTAGCCGCGGCACGGGTGCCCGACTTTTTAAGCGAATACGCGACTCGCCGCGAAACTGAAGCCAGAGCCAAGCAGAGATGAATGTGCATCGCCGTTAAGATCGAGGATTCTGGCGCGACTTTGAAACGCGAGAAACACTACTGAATACGTTCCCGCGGCCTGTCTTGGAACTCGACCGGTTAACTGCGCGCGAGAGCTTTTTATTTATTGCGACTACTGGAAGTACGTCGCGAGACAAGGTGCCGGGATCCGGATCCGGGGCCATGAATCGAAGATTTTCGAGCCGTGATCCTTCAATTACGTGCGCGGCCGTAAGAACCCCGGAGCCCGGCAATGACGCACACGGTGAGCATGCGGAAGGTCGAGGACTGGCGAGAGGCTGCTGAAGGGGCGGCTGAAGCTGGGGTCGAAGGGGGCGGAAGCTCCAAGTAATGGATCAACTGGAAAGCCAGCCCGCCAAAGCAGATGAGTCCGGTTGGGATCAGGCGGCAAGTGTTTACAGGCAGGCACCGCTCTGCTGCCAAATCGCGGGCGTCGTTGACTCTCTGGCCCCTGGTCAACCAACTTCTTTCCCGAGATCGAGCGGTGAAGGGCCGGACCCGTGCTGGCTCATCGACTCGATGAGTTCCACACCTTTGATCGTAATGGTGTGGCGGGCACTGTCGCTGCGGGTCAGGTAACCGGTCTCCTTGAGGTACCAGAGGCTGAATTCCAAACGCTGCTTCGGCGTTCCAAGGAGCGCTTCGAGGTCGCGGAGGCCCAGGCTCGGCTGATCGGGATGGGCTTGGCGCGTGCGATAAAGCAGCCGCAGGATTTCGGACCGCCTCTCCGCTTCGTCTTGGGGATCGGACGCCGGTGGCGGCACAAATGCGGCCTGCGCGGCTCGCCCGTGCCGGCGATATTCCGCGTCGTAGGAAGTACGGCTCCGCGGGTCATTTAAGACCTGGTAGGCGTCCGCCAGCAAACGGAACTTCCCGGCGTCGCCGGTTTTGAGATTGTCGGGATGAAATCTCTGCGCTTGAATCCGATAAACGCGGCGCACCGTCTCCTGGTCGGCGTTGGGGCTGATCTGGAGGACTTCATAATAGTCCACGAACACGAATGGGCTCCTTCCTTGTGTATCGGCGGCTCCGAACGTGGGCTGCAGTTCGATTCGAATCGGCGAGTTTCAACGCGATCCGCCACAGGCTCGGTGCCAAGAGCTATAATTTCGACGAAGCATGAAACACAACCTTATTCCCTCCGCCACCGCCGCGCTCGTCGTGTTCCTCGCCGTTCACGGCATTTCTCAGCAACCCGGCCGCAACCTTGTGCCCCTCACTGAGGACAACCTCAAGAACCCCAGCCCCAACGACTGGCTGATGTACAACCGCACCTACGACGCGCAGCGCTTCTCGCCGCTGCGGCAGATCAATGAGTCCAATGTCGGTCAACTCAAGCTCGCCTGGTCGGTCACCGCAGGGCGCGGGCGCGCAGGAAGGCATCCCGCTGGTGCACGATGGCGTCATGTACCTGCAGGCGCCTGGAGCCGTCATCGAAGCCCGCGACGCTGCCACCGGCCAGCTCATCTGGGAGCACAAGCGCAAGATGGCCGACAACCTCAAAGGCAGCGCGCGCGCCAAGACCATCGCCATCGGCTTCGACATGGTCTATTGGACTTCGCCGGACAGCTACCTGGAAGCGCTGGATGCGCGCACCGGCGAGATGCGCTGGGAAGCCAAGACCGAAACCCGCGGAGCCACGCAAGGCGCCGTCATCGCCGGAGACAAAGTGATCTCCGGCGGCGCCTGCGGCGGTAAGCACGAAAACTGCTTCATCGACGCGCACGACGCCAAGACCGGCAAGCTGCTGTGGAAGTTCATGACCGCCGCCGAAACCGGCCAGCCCGGCGGCGACACCTGGGGCGGCCTTCCCGATGACAAGCGCGTCGCGGGCCCCTGGGGCCTCTCCGGCACCTACGATCCCACCACCAACTCGGTCATTTGGGGCGTCGCGAATCCCACGCCGAACACCCGCCTCGAACGCCACGGCGATTTCAACGCGATTCCCACGCACGCCCCCGCCGATCTGTTCAGCAATTCCACTGTCTCGATCAACGCCGATACCGGCAAACTGAACTGGTATTACCAACATCTGCCCGGCGACGATTGGGATGAAGACTGGACCAACGATCGCATTCTGGTCACCACCACGCTCAATCCCACGCCTGCCACCGCCAAGTGGTTCAACAAGAAGATCAAGCCCGGCGAGCGCCGCGATATCGTTCTCGCCACCGGTGAATCCGGCGGCGTCTTCGCTCTCGACCGCCATACGGGCGAGTTCCTGTGGGCCAATCCCTGGCCCTATGACGTGCCCAACTTCTTTTTGAAGAACATCGACGAGAACGGCATCACGTATTTGAACGAAAGCGCCATGCTGACCCGTCCCAACATGACCAACCGGGTCTGCTTCTTCAATACTCGCAGCTACTGGTCGCAAGGCTATAGCCCCATCACCAATTCGTTGTATGTGCCCTTCGTGGACGCCTGCAATGAAGAGAAGACCGGCGAGCCAGGCACGCGCTCCAACGCACACCGGCGTCGTGCGCGACCCCTCCAAGCTCGACGAACTCTCCGGCGTTTCCAAGATCAACGCCGCCACCGGGAAAGATCGATCACATCTTCAAGGGACCCGGGCCCATCAACGGGGCTATTCTGCTGACCGCCGGTAATCTCGTATTCTTCGGCGACCTCGCGCAGCACCTTCGCGCGCTCGATCAGGATACCGGCAAGGTATTGTGGGACGAGACTCTGCCCGGCCCCATTGCGAATTCGACGATCACCTATGCGGTCAACGGCCGTCAGTACCTGGCGGTGTATACCGGCGACGGACAGTTGACCGCCGGCGTCGCGGCTTACAACAAGTCGATTACGTCTACCCGCCGCATGAACACCATCCAGGTTTTCGCGTTGCCGGAGGAGGTTGCCAAGCAGACTCCGCTGTTGGCCGCCGCCGCGGCTACCAAGGGCGAGGCCGCGCCGAAAGGCAATTCCAAATAGCGCCGCGCCCTATGTGCAAGCGGCGAGGGGTCAAGCTCCGGCATGCTGAACGCGTAGATGTGGGCCGTACCCGCCTTAAGCCTTCTTCCCGGCCTTCGCCTTCGGCTTCACAGCCCACCTCTGGCGCATTCGCTCGGCAGCAGCCGATTCCGGCCCAGTGCTGCTTGAGTATGGCGTATCGAATGTCCAACCATTCTTCGACGGCCGTCCCCCGCGCTTGATCGGACCCCTTAGCAGCCCGTGGCGGAAGGGGCCGAATCGCAAAAGCCTGGGACAGTCACCATATTTCGCCACAGAGGCGCATTGATTCGATGGGGGCTTCCCGGTTGGCGAAATACGGTGGCTGTCCCGGTTTTTGCGCCAGACGACTTTCACCACGGGCTGTTAGATTTAGGGCGGCGATAGCCGCGTTGAGTTTGTCCCGCTCCGCAATCAGCGAGGCGAGAATGTAATCTGTTGGCATTCAACCGAAGGGTGCTAGTGTTAAGCATGCAGAAGAAGGTTGTCCGGTGCGGCGTGTGCGCCAGAGTCCATGACGTAACCGCGCTGCTGGAGTTGCAGCCGCTGGGAAACGGGACATTCACTTTTGTTTGCCCGGTGAAGAAGACCGGCGGCAGTTATCAGCTGGAGCAAGTCGGAACGCTGAACATCAAACCGGCCGCTGCGTAGGGCGATCTCCGCGCATCCCGTCCACCGGAGACCTTGCGGATGACGTCGTTCCGCTTATCGGCGATGTACAGGTCGGGCGGTGGCGAGACCCGCTCTCACCGGTCAGTGAATCCGGCGGGCGCCTGCGCCGGCTCTCGATGAGCCTCTGCGTTCAAGAGCCGATATGTGGTCCAACACCAGCCGTGTCTGCTCATGATCCGCCCCGTGTCGCGCCAGACAGCTGTCGTACAGTTGGCGGATGAACTGCCGTTCAACATCGGCAACCTGTTTGTCAGGCGAACCTGGTAAGACTTTTCGTGCTGTGCGCCAAATCATACTATGTCTAACCGCCATTTTGCTCTCCTTTGAGACACCATCAGTCCGTTGTTATCCTGTCGTGTTCCTCAATCTTGTTACGCGCAGAACGAATCAAAACCGGCGCAACGCAATGCACGGTGACCAGGAGCGCGGGAACCCCAATTTCCGGCAGGGCGCGGTTGCCCCTTGATCCAGCGAATGCTCCGTAGTACTCGTACCCTCAATGGGCTAATACGTGCTCAGGTAAATCCTGTATGGCAACCCTTGCAAAGAGACCTTACATGTGTTCGCAGCTTGTGTCGGTAATCTGCTCTGACTTGGGCGGATGGTGCCACACGGTTCAGGGGAATCTGGAGGAGATCGAGGAGGGGAGTGGATTGGTCCTCACCGGCGTTCCGATCTCCCCAGGCAAAGAAGTCCGTATCTGTTGTGGAAACAATCAGTTAAAAGGGACTGTCGAGACTTGCGTACATGACGACGTACTGGGATTTTTTGTCGAAGTGCGGTTCGATGCAGAGTCTCAATGGTCTGAAGGGCAGTTCACACCTAGCCATCTGCTGAGGCCGACTTCGAAAGTCGCACTTGCGGCAGCGAGCTAGTGGTTTTGGTCTTTCGGCCCCTTTTTGTGACCACCGGGCGTCACCCGCCCCGCACCCAGCGTTATCTGTGTGCAGCGCCTTCAGAAAAAAACTCGCAGGTCGTGGCCGTTCGAAGCGAACAAACTCAACGGAGGATCTGACCGTTTTGGAAGGACGCCCGGGGCGTTCCTCATCCGAACGTGCCGGTTCCCATCTTTTAGGACATGCTCCAGATATTCTCCGTATCCCATTCGCGGTGCGAAAAGATCCGGTGCCCCGGGCATCTTTCCGGCTGGCACATTTAACAGGTGACGGCTCTGGGTTGTCGAGTAGGCCAAGCCTAATCCCAACCGCGAGCGGACTTCAAAAACCGCGATGCGGCCCTGGAAGCCATTCCTTAATAGTTGAACGGCCACCAGGAGCCCGCTGCATCCACCCCCGACGAGGGCAATCTCACAAGCGTAGTTTTCCGTGGTGTACTCCGATTCTTCGATCTTAATTAACCGGCGCGCATGCCCACCAGTGCGGCTGGGACCCACCGTTGGACTGCTCTCCGCCGGCGATCTCACTTTCCAACCAGGTGACGGAGATCTCTTTCGTTCTCGTTGCAGACGAACGCCAGTAACTCCGTGTCCGGAACTAATTCCGGATGCAGCTCCGCCTTCCACGGCTTCGTGTACGCCTTGGCATCGTCGATGGTGATTTGTATGTCCATGTGGCCGACGTCGCGCCGGTGAATTCGTTCGGTCACATGCATGGCGTCCGTAGTCGGATTGCCCCGTCCGGACAGCCACGCCTTCCCGTTGAAGCCGTTGGACTCGACCACCAGCGTGTCTCCTTCCCAGTGCCCGACCGAATACCCCATCCAGGTGGGATTGGGGTCGATGGGGAGGCTACGGCCGTCAGGGGGGCGGACGCCGTTTTTCCGGGTTGGACGGAGAAAACAAGAGGGGATGCCGGATTTTGGACCTGATTTTGGGCGGACCTTTCCCCGGACGCCGGAGGCGATTCCGGGAACCGATTGCGCAGGGCATTGCGGTACGAAACAAAAAGCCCCCGGCCTGCGCCGGGGGCTCTTCCTTACACAGCCGGGCCAACTTGCCTATCGAGCAGCAGCAGTAACAGCGGCAGCATCCCTGCTGACACTGAGGCTGGCTCCGCCACTGGGGCCGCTGTTAGGGCCGGTGCCAAGGACGTCACCGCTCGAGACAAGCTTGACCCAAAGCTCACCGTTGCCTTTGTAGTACGAGGTGGCAGTGGCCTTGCGAAGTGCATCCATGCTGTCCTGCGGCGCACCCGAGGCTGCAGTGGTGAATCCCGGCAGCTCGAACATCACCCACGAACCGGCATCCAGTTCCGTCACGCTGAGGTTCACGGACGGCCTTTCGGTGGTCACCTTGATCTCGGTACCCGCTCGTATGTTGATTGCACCGGTGATGGTGAAATCCTTACCGTTGCGGCTGAGAACGACTGGCGGCCCCGCAGGTGCAGCAGCGCCTAGGAATCCGACTCTCGGGCCGACGGCACCACCGCCGCCCCTGCCAGCGCGACCTCCGCCGCCAGGCGCAGCAGCTAACGCAGCCCCGCCTCTACCGCCAGGCGCAGCAGCTGCGGGAGCCCCGCCTCTGCCACCGCCGGGACCGGCACCTGCGCCACGACCGCCACGACCGCCACCACCGCCGCCGCCAACATTCAAGCGCCCGACGTCGCCCTTGCACACCGCAGCGTTCCAGGTGGGCTTGATCTCGCAGGCGTCGTCGATTGCGATCGAGTCGTTCGCGTCGTTGATGAGAATGAAGGAATTGGGAACACCGCCGACCGAGCCGTCCTTGTCGTGGAACACCGCGGTCTGCCAGCTCCCGTTGCCGTAATCGTCGTTGCTCCACTTACGCTCCATCGGCGGGAAATACACCGGCTTGGCGTTGATGAATTTCGCGCGCTCGACGGAGTTGTTGGAGCTCATTCCGAAGCTGGTATACAGCAGGTAAGAGATCGCTCCCGTCTTGCGGGTGGCGTTGTCCTGGAAATTCACGAAGGTGTCATTCTCCAGTTCATGATGGTAATCGTAGAACTCGTAGCCGCGGATCGGGAAATCCGCGATTTCGGGCTCCGGCAAGCTGCGGCCGTAAGCCAATTCCGCCGGCTTCCTGGGGTTGCCGATGTTCTCGGTTTCGCCCACGAACAGCGAGTCAACCACCCGTGACGTAAAGGGGGAACGACCGGAGTTGCCGGAGGCATGCGTGTAGCCAATGGCGTTGTCGGCCAACTTTAAGTTCTTGTACACGTGCATCTCACCGCGGCTCCAGAGACCGCTATTGCGGTTCTTGTAGGCGGTGAAATCCTCGATGACCGACTCCACTTGAGGGCTGTTCGCGTCAGCTGTATTGGAAAGGGACATATGCCCGCCGGTGGCGAAATGGCCATCGGCCCTGGGGCCGCGGTCCATCATGAACGAATCGAAGTTGGAGTGGCCGACGTTGCCCTTGAACTCCCGCACCTTGGTTCGGCGCGGCCAGGTTGTCTTGCTGATCTTCGTGCCTTCGAACTTACCCGTCGGATGCTCCGGCAAAGCGAACCAGAAACCTGTCGCATCGGACCCCGCGGCCACATTGTCGCGGTATATGTTGTCCGGATTGGTGATC
>CAVXWB010000128.1:0-9902 GCA_963765185.1 Bryobacterales bacterium | reverse complement strand
GATCTTCGCCCTCGGCAACGCTCAACACCACAATCTTGGCGTCCTCGCCGAGGTCATAGCTGGTGGGGCAAACCAGGTTGCCGACGTTTTCGATGAACAGCAGCGTGAGGCCGCACTCAAGCCAGTCGGTGATGTGCTCCTCCACCATGCGCGCGTCCAGATGACAGGCGCCGGCGGTAGTGATCTGCCGCACGGGATATCCGTAGCGGCGCAGGCGAATCGCGTCGTTCTCGGTCTGAATGTCGCCCGTCACCACCGCGGCGTGAGTGTGAGCGGGCAGAAGTTCGAGAGTCCTTTCGAGCAATGCCGTCTTGCCCGCTCCAGGAGAGCCGATGAAGTTCAGCGACAACGTCCCGAGGCCGTCAAGAGCATCGCGCAGCCGTGCCGCGATCCTGTCGTTTTCACTCAGGACCTTCTTTTCCACGACAACCCGGTTCATACCGCTACCTCCTGAACGCCTTCGGATTCCAGCTCGATATACGCCAGATCCAGTTCATCGCCGCGGGCGCCTTCCTCCACGCGACTCATCTCGATTTCCAGCGCCAGCGGAGCGAGCGCCGAATCCTTCACCAGCACGTCGAAACAGAATCGCAAGGACTCGGCATCGACTCCAGCGAACTCGCCGATGCGCAAGCCAACCTTGGTAGCGCGTTGGCCAGGGTAGAGCCGCAGTTCTTTATGAACCGCTTCAAGGACCGAACTGGCGATTCCCATTTCGTGCATAATCGCTCTCAGCAAATGCGAGGCAACTGGTCGCCCGCTAACAAATCCACGATTCGAGTCGACCCAAATGCGGATTTCATCGTTACTGTTCCGGCACGTTGCTTGCCAACCGTCCCAATCACGGCTGCGCCGGCTCCCAACGGATCGCGGCGCATCGCCGCCAGAATGGTTTCGGCCGCCTCAGGCGCGACGATGGCCACAAGTTTCCCTTCATTGGCCACATACAGCGGGTCTAAGCCGAGCAGTTCGCAAGCCCCCCTCACTTCTTCGCGAACCGGGATGGCCGTCTCCTCGATCTGAATGCTCACCCGGGACTGCGCCGCGATCTCATTAAGTGTGCTGGATAGCCCACCACGGGTGGGATCGCGCAGGCAGCGGATGGAATGGGAGACTTCCAGGCTCGCCGCGAGCATTGCCTCCACCAGCCCGTGCAACGCGGCGGAATCGCTGACAATCTCGGTCTCGAACTCCAGCCCCTCGCGCTGGGCCAGAATGGCGATGCCATGGTCGCCGATCGATCCACTCAAGATCACCCGGTCGCCCGGCAAGGCTTGGTCAGCCGACAACCGCACGCCTTCCGGCACGATCCCGATTCCCGTGGTATTGATGAACAACCCGTCGCCCTTGCCCTTTTCGACGACCTTGGTGTCGCCGGTCACGATGGCGACGCCGGCCGCGGCGGCGGCGCGCGCCATCGAGGCCGCGATGCGCTTCAAATCCTCGGTGGGAAATCCCTCTTCGAGAATGAACCCGGCGCTTAAAAACAGAGGCTTCGCGCCGCCCATCGCCAGATCGTTTACGGTTCCGTGTACCGCCAGCGATCCGATATCGCCGCCCGCGAAAAACAGAGGCTTGACTACGAAGGAGTCGGTGGTGAAGGCCACACGCGCTCCGCCGATCTCCAAAATCGCCTGGTCGTCCAGGCGGTTCAAGACCGGGTTCGAAAACAGCGGCAGGAAGACGTCGCGCAGCAGTTCGGCGCTGAGCCGTCCTCCGCTGCCGTGTCCCAGCAGGATGCGCTCGCTGAGCTTCAGCGGCGCCGGGCAGGAGAACCCAGCCGGATCGATTACTGGTTGCGACTTAGTGGTTAGCGGCGGCATGGCGTCTGTATTGGTAATAAGCGGCGCAAGCGCCCTCGGTCGAAACCATGGGCGCGCCCAAAGGATTCATGGGCGTGCAACGTGTGCCGAAGGCCGGGCAATCCAGCGGCTTTTTGAGCCCTTGCAGCACCAGTGCGCTGATGCACTCCTTGGGTTCCTCGGCGCTCAGGCCTTCGACGTCGAACACCCGCTCGGCGTCGAAGCGGGCGTACTCTTCGCGAAGCTGCAAGCCGCTCTCGGCGATGGACCCGATCCCGCGCCATTTTCGATCCGCAACCTCGAAGACCTCACGCATGATTCGCTGCGCGGGCAGGTTGCCTTCATAGCTGACCGAGCGCGTGTACTGATTCTCGACCTCCGCGCGTCCCTCTTCCAGTTGCGAGACCAGCATAAAGATGGCTTCCAGTAAATCTACCGGCTCGAATCCTCCCACCACCATGGGCACGCGGAATTCATTGACCAGATCTTCATATTCCTGGTAACCCATGATGGTGCAGACGTGACCCGGCGCGATAAATCCCTGTACCCGGTTCGAAGGCGAGCTCAGAATCAGCCGCATTGCCGGAGGCACCAGGACATGCGACGCCAGCATCGAGAAGTTGTTCAGACCCATCCGCTTGGCTTGCCACACCGCCATCGCGTTGGCGGGCGCGGTGGTCTCAAACCCCACGCCGAAGAAGGCGACTCTGCGATCCGGATGCGCGCGCGCCAGATTCACGGCGTCCATGGGCGAGTACACCACGCGAACGTCACCGCCCTTGGCTTTGACCTGCAACAGGTCCGTTTCCGAGCCGGGCACCCGCAGCATGTCTCCGTAAGAGGTGAAAATCACGTCCGGAAGCGAGGCGATCCGAATGGCCCGATCCACCATTTCGAGCGGCGTGACGCAGACCGGACATCCCGGTCCGTGAACCAACTCCACCGCGCTCGGAAGCAGCTCCTCCATGCCATAGCGCATGAGCGTGTGGGTCTGGCCGCCGCACACCTCCATCAGCACCCAGGGCCGCGTCACTTTGCTCGCAATTCCTCGAGCGATCCCCAGTGCGATCTGAGGGTCGCGGTATTCGTCGACGTATTTCACGGCGTCGCACCAGCATCCCCTGGGGCCTCTTCCGGAGCCAGGCCCTCCTCTTTGAGTGCACCGATCTGCGCCAGATAGGCGTAGGTGCGCGCGGCTTCTTCCCGATCCACTCGCGTGAGCGCGAAGCCCACGTGCACCAGAACGAAGTCACCGGGCACCACTTCAGGGGTAAACGCGAAACTGACGTTCTTTCGCACGCCGCAGAAGTCCACGCAACCGGCGAGGAAGGCGGGGTCGGAGCCCTCAATACTTACCACTCTTCCGGGTACCGCCAGGCACATCGTCAACCCTCCCGCACACGCAACTTTGATTTCGACGGCTCAGTGTAGTGCAAGTTAGCGTCCAAGTATATCCGGCAAAGTTGGGCCGCCAGCGGGTAACTAAGTACCCCCGTTCGCAAATACGCCAACGAACCGGGTGCCGAGCTTTGCAAGGTGGGGCGGTCCCCCTGGACCGCAGCCGGCCCCCGGCCGGCTTGTGCGGCGCATTATTCATTAGAACGGCGGCGTCCCGCGCGGACGAGGGCGTCCGCCCCACAAACGGAAATGCGTTAGTGTACTTCTGAAGTGACCGACTAAGCGACCCGGGCGGCGAGAACTTGGGTGAAATGACGCAGCGTGTGCGCCAAAGACTACTCCCTAGGGCTATTTGGCTCATCGCCATTCGCTCAACGGCCGTGCTGGCTTCGATCGAATGCTGGCGACGGTCCTGCTGATTGAACCTGCTGGCCGGCAGCGGATCGGAACTGCGCGCCACGAACGAGTCCGCCGCGACGAATGCGCGGGCGCTCACCGCCCGGTAATTGCCCGGTAATTGGAATGAGGAATGCACTTATGAAAGACAAGGAGGCTGTTAAACCATGAATCTCACACCTTATATCATCCTTTGGTCCCTGCTAGGAGTGCTTGTGCTGGGGCTCGCGCTGTATCGAAAATTGATTACCACCCATGGAGAAGATGACTTGGTCCATCTCTCTCAAGGCGAGGAAAGGCTGATTCCTCACCAGGTTGCAATCACTGCAAAGATCGAGAAGATTGACCGCTGGGGCGAGATTCTCACCGTCGCCACCGTGGTTTGCGGATTACTGCTCGCGGCCGCGTATCTGTACGGAGCCTGGGAAACCAATCAAGTTCTGCGCTAGGTGACCCAGCTAGTCGAAGGATCCGCCCCACTTCCAGCCATCGGAGGGACGGCTGACATTAATCATGCGAAGGCGGTGGGCATCCGGATCCCGCCCCGGCGAGCCGGTGACGATCACATGGTCGCCCGGTTTCAGCGTGTCGCGGTTGACGCCCTGGCTCCCCAACTGCCCGCCGCCGCCCCATTCGATAGCCCAGCGGACCACGTTGCCGCTTCGCGTCCTTTGCCTCCACCTGCACGAACGAATGGGGGTTCCGGTACAGGAACTGCAACACATCCCCCTCGACGGTCATGCTTTGATCCTCAAGGTAGGTGGACGCAAAAGAGTGATGTGCGTAGGCCCGAACGCCCAGAACGCTCACTCCTGCGAAGACGAGAACAAGTAGTTTGGTTTTCAAGCTACCTCCTGCGTGAAAGAATTATATCTTACTGTGCACTGCGCAACAACCGGGCCGCCTAATTACCGCAGTTCCGCTTGCACTTGGGCGGAATCGTGAACTTGTCTTTGATCTTGTCGCGAAACTCCGGATACATCGTTTCCGCTCCGCCCATGGCGGCTTCCTCCGGAATATTGTAGAGCTTGGTCATCTCATCGATGAAAGGATTCTTGCCCGGAAGATAGTGCGGAACCGTGCCCGACTCCACGCCTTCGTCTCCGGTGATGCAGGGAGGGCCCCCGATGGCAACCGGCGCGGTGCTCAGAGTATAAGACCGCGTCAGAATATACGGCTCGGTTAAATACACCGGGTCGTCCATCAGCAACGCCACCGTCAGCATATCGCCGTGCCGCAGGAAATGCGTTGTGATGGTGGCCTGGTCGCTGCTGGGCGCGCCGTTGCGGCGAATGTACCCGGTCTTTAGATGCGTGGTGGTGGCGATCAGCTCGTTGCCGTTCCACACGCCGGTGGTGAAACCGGTCTGATCGTGCGGAGCGTTCTTCGAGGGATGCGGACGCCCGTCCATCCAGATGGTCATGGGCGCGCGGGTTTCCCAGGCGCCGATTATCCACGCCTCACTTTACCCGTCAGCGGATCGGGCTGCGCCCACATCCTCAGGCTGAACGGTCCCGCCGCGATATGCCACTGCGTCTGGAACCAGCAGATGCGCTCCGGCATGGAGATTGATCGATTGCGAAAAACTCAAAGCCTTGGCCCTGCCCGCTTCGTTGAGCGGAAGTCCCGCCCAATCGTCCGGGTTGGGACCACCGCCGCGCTCGAGCGCGTCCTCATGTTAATCGGCGCCCAGGATCCCGACAGGTCGATCTCCGCCAGCGCGGGGAGCCCGGCGCACAACAACATCGCCAAACCAAGACTCACTTTATTGCGGGTCATTTTATTGCAGATCATCTCGATCTCCTTGCATTACCAGATTGCCGAGCACGCCGTGGGCTTCCATTTCGCGTCGCTCGACTCCTTCTTGAACTGGGAACTGATGATAAAGGGCTGGCGCAAATACATGGGGTCGGTGGTGACAATGGTGACCACCATCAACGGATCCCCGCTGGGCTCCTTGATCAAATCGAAGTACTCCGTGAGGCTGGCGTTGTCGCTATAGGGAACCCCGTTCTTGCGCAGAAATCCAGCCTTCAGATGCGAGGTGGTGACTTTCAGCGATCCACCTGCCGCGGCCTGCCCCCGCCCGGCGCGCTGCATTTCCCACTCCGCCTTCGAATCTCCCTGCAGCGTGGGCGGACCCGCGGGAGCCTTCCAATCGCCGAAATGAAAGATTCGGGTTTGCTTGCCCGCGTCGGTGTCCATGCGCAAGGTTTGGTCGTCCTGCCAGGCGATGTGCAGGCGCTCCGGTACGCGCAGCAGCGCCGGCGCCCCATAGGACTTGCACGGATCTCCCGAAGCTTGCTCCTTGGCGGGATCCCAGGAGTCGGCGATTTTGCGCGCTTCCGGTGTCATTGGAACACCCTGGTAATCGCCGGGCGCGGGCGTGACCATGCGGTAGCGCCAATCCTCTGTCACCACCGAAACCCAATAGCCGGTTAAGTCAATGGGCGCCGCCGCCTGAGGATTCTGCGGCTGCTGCGCGCCCCGCCCGCCGCCCCGGCCCTGCGCGTTGAGCCCCGTCTGCGCCAGCAGCAATCCAGCCATGAACAGCATGAGCTGCCTCACCGCTCCGTTTGAAATTCGATCCCTTATTCGTTGCACTGTGTTCCTATTTCTTGGCGCTCAAGCTCTTGTAAACCGCCTCGACAAACGCATTGGTGGTCCACGGACCCGTTTGCGAACCGAACCGCGTCTCATACGGCAAAGCCGGACGCGCGGCTTTTATTTGCTCGAGCGTCTTTCCCTGCTTGATCAGATCGGCGATCACGTCGCGGACGATCACCACCATGTCGCGGTAATCCACCACTTCCATCTGCTCGCAGAGGCGCCCGTGACCGGGGATCACATAGGTCCCGACTCCCTTGTAGATAAAAGGAGTCGGCGCGATTGTTAAATCAATCAACTTATTCAGGGCGTCGATTTCCCCCTGAATGCTGCCTCCGTTCGCGAGATCGATCACCGGAAACCGGGTCGTATCCATAATGTCTCCGGCAACCACTACGTCGGAGCCGCGAAACAGAACGAAACTGTCGGCATCGCTGTGGGCCGCCGGCTGATACAGAACTTCGATCCCCTCGTCGTTCATGCGGAGGGCCTTTCGATTTTGAAAGAAAGCCTCCGTGGGCCAAGCGTCCGCCGGATAAGGAGACACTTTGCCGGTAGGCGCGCTCATCCTGCGCAGGACGCTGTCATGCGCGAGAATGGACGCCGTGCCGCCGTTGGTCATCGCCCCGGCCAATCCCGCGTTGCCGATTGCATTTGTGAAAATGGTGAGTCCGGATTTGGCAAGCTTCTCGTTGCCGCCCACGAAATCGGCGTCCGCGTTGGTGTCGATGACGTACCGCACAGGCAAGCTGGTCAGCTTTCGGAGGGCCGCCAAAACCTCGCCCGATGCCGCCGCGGAGCCCGCGTTTGCCAGCACCACGCCGTCGGAGCCGATCTGCACGCCAATGTTTCCGCCGGCCCCGGCGATCATGTAGAAGTTCGGCCGAACCTGCACAATGTCAAGCGCGCCGTTATCCGGCTCGGCGGCTCGGCTGGAGAACGCCCCGCACGCCACCAATCCGACAGCGGCGGCCACGGCCCAGCATGTTATCCCGCTTGTGAAAATTCGCTTCACTGTGTCACTCCGTCCTGGTGCTCAAACCCATCCCGATTCGGGCCAAATCCTAGATCGACGGCATGGTACCATATCGCCCACCCGCGCACAAGAGACTGTCGCTAGTTTGACTTGTCCCGCATTCACCTGCTAGCCCGCAAAGGGCCGGTCGCGGCCCTCAATTCCCGAGAGCAACAGCCTGGCTCCAGGTCGCGACCCAGGCTCCGTTTTGCGGGCTGTTACTTAGGCGGCGGTGTGGCTGGGCCGCTGTCGCTCGGGGTCCCTTGGAGAAAGTCCTCGAAATTGATGCCTGCCGGCGGAGCCGTCACCACGGCGCGACTGGTTGTGAAACCGATTAAACGGCCCATAAAAATAATGCTGATCCAAATAGCGAGGGACACAACTGCCACAGCCTTGCCCGCACGAGGCGCCGACGGAGCCTGATCCCACTCCCGAATGGTACGGCCGGCGGTCCGCTCAAAGACGATCAGGTTGACGCCCGTGAGCACAAGCAACAGCATCTTGGTCCTGAAAAAGAAATTGTGATAGTACACCGGGGCATTGGTAATGAACATCAGCGTCCCGGTCAACGCCGTCAAGGCAAAAGCCGCCCAGGTCCACTTGAGGATTTCTGACGCCATCCTCTGGAACGGCCGCTTCGTTGAAGCAATCCCCAACAACCTGAGGTCGATGATCGTAATCGTGCCGAAAACCAAAGCCAGGCCAAAGACGTGAGTCGATTCAAGCAGCGGAAACAGAAAAAGCGAATCGCGAATTCTCGTGGCCAGCCCCGACTCTTCGAGCGATTTTAGAAACGCGGAAATATCTGTAACGCTTTGCGGTGCCATCATGCTTTGGTTGCCGGCGACCAGGAACCCCAGACATGGTCATAGGCGATCAGACGTCCCAGGATAATAATGCACACCCAAATCAGGAAAGAAAGGATCGCCAGCCCCTGAACGGATCTGCGGTTGACCAGCGTTTCTTCCCACCGCCGCTCGTGTCTCCGCAGGGAAATTTGGAAAGCTGCGGCGATCGCCGTGCTCACGGCCACCAAAGACATTTTCAGCCAAAACGAGAACGTCACCAGTTCACGCACGGGCTCGCCGATCACCATCAGGATTCCCGTCGCCAGCATCAAACACAGACCCGCCTGTCAGCCAGGGACCGAACCGGCTCACGGTTTGCCGCAGAGTTTGATCCATCCCCGCCCATCCCAGGATGCGCAGATAGATCATGAATACGGAACCCATCACCAATCCAATGCCGACGATGTGAATGGATTGAATGGCCGGGATCACCCAAGTGTTATGGTTTTGTATGAAGACGCTCGGAAATGTTGTGGACAGCCACTCGGCAAATTGCTTCAAGTCAGCCTTCCTCGATTCGCGGTTCCTTCGACCACCGGTCGCTTTAAAACGTGCTTGCGCCCAGAAGTTCGCTGCCCTTCACGGTGTCGCAGGTTTTACCGGGCGCGGGCGGCATTTTCCAGGGACATTTGGCGATTCCGCCGACCCGGGATCCAAAATTACTGCCGTCCCGTAGAGGATTCATCTTGACGCTGAATATCGTACCCACGGGGAACGCGGCCGCCGTAATGCCTTGCGCCGCCACGGCCGCGGCGCCCGCCATCTCGACGCCCCAATCGGCGTTCTTCCCGTCTTTGTCCTTGGCCAGTTTGCCGTCGGGCCCGATCAAATAGAAGTGGATCTCGGCGTGGTTCGCCTGCGCGACGAACTGATAGGCCACGCCGGTCAGCGTCAAGGTTTTGGTCTGATCGTACATGGCGAAGGAGTGGTGCGCCAAAGCCGGTTCGACGTACAGCCCCGCGGATACAAATGCGAGAAACGCCGCAATGAGTAAGCCTCTGGTTGGATCTTTTTTCATGATTTGATTCTCCTTACTTGAAAAGGTCGAGTATATCTTGGGGCAGGGCATCCTGCGGCCTATCCCAACCGACTTCAAAATATTTTTCCCAGTCCTGCGCCCA
This sequence comes from Bryobacterales bacterium, assembly GCA_963765185.1. Lineage (GTDB taxonomy): Bacteria > Acidobacteriota > Terriglobia > Bryobacterales > Bryobacteraceae > Palsa-187. The sequence goes on along the minus strand of CAVXWB010000128.1, from coordinate 715 downwards.
CGGCCGGCCGTAGTAATCGATGTAGCGCGGGTCGGACTTGGTAAGTTGAGTGGGCCTGCCATCCGTATTCGCGAAGGTTGCTCAAACACTCGATGTAAGTGTATCGCCGGGTTGGATTGTCCGTGGTCGCTTGCCGGACGAAACGATAGGTGGCGTGCAGCGGTTGGACGAAAGCTTCCGGATCGTAAAATACTGTCTCGTGATCCAGTCCCATAAACTTGCCGCTCGCGTCTATCACCGGCTTGAAGGTTTCCACCGTCTCCATTTTGCCGCTGAATTCGAACATCGAGTGCGACAGCGTCCAGGCCTGCACATTCGCGGTCCAGCTCACCAGCGTGGTTCCATCCCAGAATCCGACGGTCTCCCCGTACCACTGCGGAACCTTTTGCACATGCTCTTTGCCGATCAGGACCTGGCGCAGGAAGTTGGCCGCGATGCCGGAAAGGAACTGCACGTTCCACGGCGTCATGGTGAGCTGGAAATTTCCGCCCTGCGAGGCTTGCGCCCACCAGCGCATGAAGCCCTCCGGATAACAGAAGGAAGCCTCCCATTGCGGAGCATTATCCACGGCCTCGTGATAATTCATCTGCACCATGCGCTTCTGATATTCGGGCGTGAGCAGAGAAAGAATGGTGGGGACCTGATTGACCGTGCCCCAGATCCATTCGGCGCCATGATCGGCGCGCTGGTCCCGAGCATAGTAGCCATCCCAATC
>CAVXWB010000127.1:0-15236 GCA_963765185.1 Bryobacterales bacterium | reverse complement strand
TTGCCGTAGTTGGTTATGCCTGAGTTTTGATAGACGTTCTGGTTATTCGCGAAGGTCGTTCCCCCCTCCTCCAGCGTCACGTGAAAGCGGCGCTTCTCGATGCGCACGCCGCCGCGGAAGAGATTGGTCAGATCGTTGAGGGTGTTGGGCACCGGAAACGTATTGGCGTCGGTCTCGAAGGTGGTCACGCCGGAGCCGGAGCCGGAATCGCGGTCGAAGGCGAGATAAGGGATGATCCAGTTGCCCGGCAGCAGATCCAGACGGTAGCTGCCGATATGGCGGCGCGTATCGAAGGATTGCTCGTTGAGCGTGACGCCGCGCGCCAGCAGCGGATCGGCGTAGGAGGGAAGGTAATCGAAGTAGGCGATGTCGCGATAGTCGGCACTGAATTCGTACCACTTCGATTTTTTCGCGTCCAGATGGAACAGCTCGTAGGGGTCGTCGCCCCAACCGGAGGCGCGAACGCGAATCTCATCGAAGAGGCGATGCTTGGGATCGAGGATGGTGAAATCGGCGCCGATCAATTTCGGTCCCGAACCGAGATTGACGATACTGCGGTAGGCGTCGAAGCTGCCGCCGACATCGCTGCGCCAGGTGTAGCCTATATCGATATAGCCGCTGAACCAGGACTCGGTGGAAGGGACGGGCGAGGCGCCCGCGCTGGTCGCCGCGGCGGTGGTTTCGGAAGGCGCTGTCGCCGGCGCTGGAGCTGGCGCCGCGGGAGCCGGCGTTGCGGGAGCCGGCGCAGTAAGAGTTGGCGCCGGCGTCGTGGGAGCCGGCGGCGGCGCCGGCTGCGGCTGTGCCCAAAGAGGCACAACCATCAAAGCGAGAAAAAGCCGCGGAGCGGTCATTTCAGCAGGTCCCTGTCCACGTAGCTTCCGTGGATCTTCTGATGGCATACCGTGCAGTTCTGGAACTGCGGGACGCGCAGATCGTGAAACGACGGCGGCACAACGCCAATGGTGCCGGTGGTGTTGCCCGTGGGCAGATTGGCGTGGCATTCCAGGCAGACAAAACGCACGTCCTGGCGCGTGAGCATGCGCGCATTGGCGGAGCCATGCGGCTCGTGGCAGGCGGCGCAGCCCTCAAAACGCACGGGTCCGTGCTCGAAGGTGAACGGACCGCGTTTATCGCCGTGGCAGTTGAGACAACCCGGCTCATTGGCGCCGAAGCTCTGGGCCATCGCCGGCTGGATGCTGCCGTGCGGATTATGGCAATCGACGCAGCTCATGGCGCCTTCGGGAAGCTTATGATGATTGGGTCTTTGGAACTGCGCCCAAACGTTGAGGTGACAGCCCGCGCACTGCTGGTTGATGGCCGCGGGTGAGCGAACCACCAGATCGGCCCCGCCATTGGAATGCATCTTGTGGCAGGTGGTGCAGGACACCTGGTCTTTGGCGTGGCTGCTTTCGAGGCGCCCAACGTGCGTGGACGTGTTCAGATGACAGGTGAGACAAAGCCGGTCGGCCGCGGCGGCCGCGAGAGTCCCGGATTGCGGATTTTCGTTGGATCCGCAGATTCGGCATGCGCCTCCCCGGGGCCGTGGCAGGATTCGCAGGCTCGCCCGTCCCATCCTCGCTTTTTGTCCGTATCCACGATATGGTGGGGGCTCTTGTCGAAGGCCTTGGCGATGTCTTCGTGACAAGCGGCGCAGGTATCCGATCCGGCGTAGCCGGAGGGAAGCGCCGCGGCGGGAGCAGCGGCTTTTTGCGCGGCCGCTGGAGCGGCAGCTTTCTGCGCCCCCGCGGGAGGGGCGGCGTTTTGCGCGGCTGCTGGAGGCGCGGCGTTTTGCGCGGTGTTTTGTGCCGTTGCGGGCAGGCCCGCCAGCGTCACCAGGATGCACAGCAACCCTGCGTCAGTATTGCGCATGCACCTGGTCGACGGCCTCGATGGCGCCGGCGGCGTGGCACACCGCGCAGGCTTCGCCCAGCACGGTCGTGTTGGAGAGCGCGTGAGACGCTGTCGCCAGATCCATGTGGCAGCCGGTGCACGCCGACGTGAAGGGCTGCACCGGATTGATCGGTCCCTGTGGATCGGTCACCGGAAGCAAACCGGTCAGAGTCAGATCGTTCTGCTCCGTGCTATTGACGTGACACAGCGAGCAGTTCTCCGTATCGGTTGCTTCGCCGGTGGGGGTCAGCGCCGGGAACAGAGTGCCCGAGAAGTTGTTCACGCTGCCCATATACCCGATCACGATGTAAGGCCGGCTGGCCGGCTGATTCGCGCCGTAGTGAATGCGGTGCACCAGCAGGTTGAAGTTGATGCCCTGCGCAGGCTGGGTGTTGTAGGGAGCCACCGCAGTGGCGCGCGTGGAGGCGTCGGTGGCGCTGGGATTGTGGCAGAACACGCAGTATTCAACGTTGTTGCGGAGCGATCCGTGCTCCGACAGGTTGACGTGGCACTGATTGCAGTTGCTCAGCGCGACCACCGTGCGCCGGTCCGTCACCGGCGAGCCGTCCACCGAGAAGTAGGTGACCGGGTTGGGCGTTCCGTACTCGATAGCGGTTTGGACAGTGGCTCCGTTGATCAACTCCGGCACGGTGTCGGTTCGGCGCGCCTCGATACCGATGGCATAGGTGCCTGCCGCGTTGGCCGGAATCCCATGCGCGAAGGTATACATGCAGGTTCCCGACGCGCTGCAAGTCGCACCCGACATGCTTTCGGTGACATAACCCGGCGTGGTTACATTGCTCCCGAAACTGATGGCTCCAAAGTCCGTGGTCGGTCCCGTCATGGTGGCCGAGATGGAGCCTAGCGCAGACAGCGGAACCCCGGCGCCTGCGGTGTTCAGCACCGTGAACGTCACCGTCGGCGTGCTGCCCGCCGTACCGCCCGAGACGTTCGTGATTTTCACGGTCAATCCCGAGAGCAGGGTGGAGGCGGTCGGCACCACATGCGCACCCAGAATGGAGGCGTCAAAGTCCATTTCACCTTGAGGAATGTGGCAGTCGGCGCAGAGCGCGTCATTGGTCTGGATGCCGCCCGGGTGATTCAGGCCGGTGGCGAAGTTGACGTTGTCATGGCAGGCCCCGCACGCCGCCATCGACGGATTTTGAAGAAACGCGGTCTTCTGCGCGGCGCCGGTGGTCTGCGAATGGCACACCTGCAACCCCGTGGGTCCTCCTCCGTATCGGCCGGAAACTCCACCGTCGAGTAGTTAAAGGTCCCATGCGAGTTGATGGCCGGAATATAAGGTGTGCCGGCGATTACGCTGGGCAGGTTCGCGCCCATGTGAATCTTGTGAAAGAAGACCTTGGCGTCCAGGGTGTCGCCGGTGTTGGGGTCGCTATTTTGCGGCGTGTGACACAGCACGCACATGGGCATGCCGCGGCGCGAGCCGCCATGCGCCGACAACTGATCGTGGCAGGCATTGCAGCTGGCCGTTTCAATGATGTCGTGAACCTGAGTCACCGGGGAGCCGTTGGGGACGAAATTATAGGTCGCGCCGGCGTATTCGGTGCCCAGGTTATAGGCCGTCAAGTTTCGCGATCCGTAAATACCGATGGTATGCGTGGCCGCCGCATTGAACCCCGAGGGCGCCGCCGTATGGAACGTATATGTATATTGTCCCGGTCCGACCGACGCGGTCGTGCCGCCCGAGTCCGCGCTCGGCTGCTGGATGGTGCCCAGCAGCGTACCCGTCGCGGAATTGGTGGTGTAGGTGGTGTAGTCTTCCTGGCCGACCGGGAGCACTGCGGCGACGTAGCTCAGGCTGATCGTGCCTGGCGTGGTGATCCCCGCCGAATCCAGAGGCAGACCAGTAGGGTCCGTCAGCGTATACGTAACCGTGATCGTGCCGTTTGCCGCGATGGCGGCGGAGTTCACCGTGATGGTCAGCCCTGGAAGGACGAACTCGACCGTTTGAGCATCTGCGTAAAACGCCTTTTCCTGCGGAGAATACGGCCGTCGCGGGGCGCTGGTCAAGCTGACCGCCACCAGCCCGACAATCGCCAATACACGCCATTGAGTCGCCAGTAGTTTCATGAGATTTCCCCTTCCCTTGCAGTTCTCATGCCATTAAAAATTCCCGATGACACAGTCGCTAACTGCACTGCGCAACAGCACTTGGCGCGCCTTTTTCGGGCGGCGTCGAAACAATGTGCGCATCCTTGCGGCTAACTCTCCTGGAATTTGAAGCTTGCGCGGCACAAACAGAAATTTACGGTCCAAGACCGCCGACGACATTTGGCCGCGTGACCATAGGTGGTCGCGGCCGCGTTAAGCTATCTCGCGGCTTATGACGCAGTTGGGTGAAATCACCCAATCCGTCGGCCGCTCATGCTAGTTTCAGAGGCATGACTTGGCTCACTTGGTCCTTGCTCTCGGCTCTGTTTGCGGCGGCCACGGCGATTCTGGCGAAACTTGGTGTCGCCGGAGTCGACGCTAACGTCGCCACGGCGGTGCGCACCTCGGTGGTTGTCGTATTCACCTGGCTGCTGGCTTACCTCACGCGGCAGCCGGACAGCTTGCAGGCCTTCTCAAAGCGGACGTGGCTGTTCCTGATTCTTTCCGGCTTGGCCACGGGTCTTTCATGGCTGTGTTACTTTCACGCTCTCCAGGCCGGTCCCGCATCCAGGGTTGCGCCCATCGACAAGCTCAGCGTCGTGCTGGTGATCCTGTTTGCGGCTGCGTTCCTGGGAGAGAGGCTGACCTGGGGCAAGGGCGTGGGAGGATTGCTGATCGTGGCCGGGGCCGTGGTGATCGCGCTCGATTGAGTTGTATACTGAAGCGGAGTCTCCCAATCATTTTAAGGAGGGTTCGAATGGCGGCAGTAAAGTTCACCCTGAACGGAAAAGCCCAGACCGTGGACGTGCAAGCCCAGATGCCTTTGCTGTGGGTTCTGCGCGACGTTCTGGAGATGACCGGCACCAAGTTCGGCTGCGGAATTGCGCAATGCGGCGCATGCACGGTGCATATCAACGGCCAGCCCACGCGCTCCTGCGTGACGCAGATCTCGACCGTGGCGGGCAAATCCGTCACCACCATCGAGGGTCTTTCCGCCGACGGACGGAGCCATCCCGTGCAGAGGGCCTGGATCGAAGAAGACGTGCCCCAGTGCGGCTACTGCCAATCCGGTCAGATCATGACCGCGGCCGCGCTGCTGGCCAAGGCTCCCAATCCTTCCGACGCCGATATTGACGAATCCATGCACGGCAACCTGTGCCGATGCGGAACGTATCAGTCGATTCGCAGGGCGGTGCACACGGCGGCGCGCTATCGCGCGTCATTGCCGCCCAACCGCGCCGTCGAGCAGAATGGAGCAACCGCATGAGTCCGGCTTTTAACCCAACAGCGGCCCCCATCGTCAACAAGAAGCTGAATCGCAGAAGCTTCTTCAAAGCCGGCGCTACCGCCGCGGGCGGGCTGGTGATCGGCTTCTATCTGCCGGAACGATCTCCGCTGGACGCGCAGACCCCGGCGCCTACCGCCGCCGCGCCTTCGAAGCTGAACGCGTTTGTGCGCATCGGCGCGGACGATAGCGTCACGCTGATGATTCACAAGTCCGAGATGGGGCAGGGAACGGTGACCTCCCTATCGATGCTGCTGGCTGAGGAGCTGGAGTGCAATTGGAATAAGATCCGCACCGAGTTTCCGGGCGTCGAGCCGGCCTATGCCGGCGGCGGGATGATGGGAGCTTACGGCAGCTTGAGCATTCGCACTTCCTGGCAGCCTCTGCGCCAGGCCGGCGCGCAGGCTCGCGAGATGCTGCTCGCAGCCGCGGCGCAGAAGTGGGGCGTCGATAAGTCGCAGTGCAAGGCCGACAACGGTTCGGTGATGAATACGGCCACCAATGCCAGACTCAGTTACGGAAGCCTGGCCGTCGCCGCGTCCAAGCTGCCTGTGCCGGCCGCTGCCGGCATCAAGTTGAAAGACGCGAGCCAGTACCGGCTGATCGGCACTTCCATGAAGCGGCTGGACACGGCCAGCAAGGTGAACGGCACGGCGACGTTCGGCCTGGATATCAAACGGCCCGGCATGCTGTACGCCAGCCTGGAGCGCTGCCCCGTTTTCGGAGGCAAGGTCGCGAGTTTCGACGCTACCAAGGCGAAAGCCGTTCCCGGCGTCAAGAACGTGGTGCAGATTTCAAACGGCGTGGCGGTTCTGGCCGACAACACCTGGGCCGCGCTGGAAGGCCGCAAGGCTCTGACCATTCAATGGGACGAGGGGCCGCGCGCCAACACGTCTTCCGCCAGTCTGCGGCAGATGTTCATGGACCTTGCCGCCAAGCCGGGAGCCGTGGCTCGCAATACCGGCGATGCCGCAGCGGCCATGAGCGGCGCGGCGAGGAAACTCGAAGCCGTGTACGAGGCGCCGTATCTTTCGCACGCTCCCATGGAGCCACTGAACTGCGTGGCGCACGTGACCGCCGACCATTGCGAGATTTGGGCCGGCACACAGATCCAGTCCATCGCGCAGCAGACGGCGGCGGGGATTACCAAGCTTCCGCCGGACAAGATCGACATCCACACTGAGTATCTGGGCGGCGGATTCGGACGCCGCGGCGGCGCCGATTTTATCGGCGAAGCGGTGGAGATCGCCAAGGCCGTCACGGGCACTCCGGTGAAGCTCACCTGGTCTCGGGAAGACGATTTGCAGCATGACACCTACCGGCCGGGTTCCTACACCACGTTTGCCGCCGGGCTCGACGCCGACGGCTGGCCTGTCGCGTTCACAGGCCGCGTGGCGTGCCCTTCTTTCGGAGGGCTGCGCAACGGCGTGGACAGCACCGGAGTGGAGGGCATTGTCAGCATCACCTACGACATTCCCAACACGCACATCGAGTATTCTCCGCCCGACGCCGGCATTCCGGTGAGCTATTGGCGCTCCGTCGGCTTCTCGCAAAACTGCTTCTTCATGGAGAGCTTCCTCGATGAGATGGCCGCGGCCACCAGGAAGGACCCGGTGGAGTTTCGCCGCGCGCTTGCTCTCCAAGGACCCGAAGAACGCGCGCTATCTGAACGTGCTGAATCTTGCCGCCGAGAAGGCCGGCTGGGGCAAACCGCTGCCGGCCGGGCGATTCCACGGCGTCGGGGTGGTCAACAACCTGGGCAGCTATAACGCGCAGGTGGCCGAGGTCAGCGTGACCGGGGGCAAGGTGAAGGTGCATCGCGTGGTCTGCGCCGTCGATTGCGGCCAGGTGGTCAACCGCGCCGGAGTCACGCAGCAGATCGAGAGCGGCATCGTGTACGGATTGAGTGCGGCGCTCAAGATCGGCATCACCTTCGATCACGGCCGCGTGCAGCAGAAGAACTTCAACAACTACGATCCTCTGCGCATCGACGAGATGCCGGTGGTGGAAGTCCACCTGGTGGACAACCACGAGGGCCCCGGCGGCATCGGCGAGGCCAGCACTCCGTCGATCATTCCGGCGGTGACCAACGCGGTATATGCCGCGACCGGCAAGCGCATCCGGAGTCTGCCGATTAAGGCCGCGGATTTGGTGTAACACCAGCGAGCCTTCTTACTTCCGGCGTCTCTTCTGCGGGTTATGCTGATAGAGGAGGCCGTGCCGATGTACACGCCCAGAGCCCTTACCATGCAGGCGGAAATCGAGGCAGCCGTCCAGGATGTCGCGTCTAGAGTGCGGCCCGACGTGGAACGGATTCGATACGATATAGAGCAGGACTGGAGCGGGGATTGGGGAATCTTCTTTCGGGTCACGCTTTCAGACGATGCCAGCAGCCCTCGCAGGCTCCATGACGTCGCTTCGGATGTTGTCGAGAGGATGTCGGAAAGGCTCGATTTTCCTTCTCTCGGCGTTTTTGACTATTACAATTTTCGCAGTCATGCTGAGCAAAAAGAGTTGCGTGAAGAGGCATGGGCGTGAAGGATGCCGTTTGCGGACGACCTGCTCAAGGACGCGTGCCATCTCGCCCAAAGAGGCGGTCAACATCCCAGACAATCCAGTTTACGGCGCGCTGTATCGAACGCTTACTACGCGCTGTTTCATTTGCCGATTAGCGACTTCGTCCTCAACTGGAAAACGAAGAAGCAGCGGGCGACGCTTGGGCGCGTCTTCGATCACAAGAAGATGAAGGATACGTCCAAGAAGATCAGCGACAAGAATGTGAAGAATCCGAGCGCTACGCAAATGGGGCTACGCGGCGTGACCTCGGCTTTTGTACGTCTGCAACAGGCGAGGCACGACGCCGACTATGACAATGCCAAGATCTGGTCGCGCACGGATGTGCTCCGAACGCTTCAGATCGCTACCGATGCATTCGCAGCGTGGAAGAGCATCCGCAAGGACCCCGGGGCGCAAGATTATCTGCTTTCGATGCTTGGTCCGCGCCAGGGTTGACGCCCGCCCTGGCAGACGAGGCGCATCCGTTGTAGACTCCAGAGGATGCTCAAACAGCCGGCCCTCGGCCTGGTCGCCTCCGCTCTGGTCATTGCGGTCTCGTTGGGGTTTGTGGCGCTCTTCCCCGCGGCGAAATTCCTTGGCAGCGTCACGTATTGCCTTCTGTGCATCATTCCCATGGAAATCGTGATCGGCGTCACCTGGGGGTGCAAGCAGCCCGGTTTCGCGGCGAAGCGCGCCCAGCCGGTCAAGGGAGTTCTTTTGGCGCTGCTGACCGGGATTATCGGCGTGGCCGTGGTTGGCGCGTACTTCCTTGCAGTCGGCGGAGGCGTCCGCCCGCTCTCGCCCATGCTGATGATGTGCACCATTACCTCGGTGGTGATCACGTTCTGGGCGGCGATCATATTCGGCGGATGGCCGTTCACCACACTGATCAAGAATCCGGTGGCGGCCGGCCTGGCGATGCTGGCGGCGTGCTATATCGTGAATTACCTGCTGTTCCGCCTGTTCTTCAACTATGAGTTCATGCGCGGCGCGCCGGTCTACACTCCGTCGCTCGATCCGCACGGCCTCTTCAACGCCAATCTCGCGATGGTGTTCTACATCACCGCCATCGGGATCATGTTCCTGATGCTGCACTTCGATCTGTGGCCTCTGACAAACTTCTCCAGCGTAATGAAGCAGCCGGTGCTGGGCTTGGTCTGGACCGCGATTTGTCTGGCGCTGGGCGGGATTATTTTCTACGTTGGGGTGGTCGCGATGGCCATGGACCCGCTCCAATTCATGGTGCGGGTTCCGATTCCGTTCATCTTCGGGACCATCCTCGTGCTGAACATGCTGCAAGGGTCGTTGTTCGCGAAGGCGGCGCAGCCGCTGAAAGGAATTCTAAGCGCGGCCGTCGCGGCGGTGATCGGCACGGGTCTGGCACTGCTCTACGGCGGTTTGGCGCCGGCAGTCAGCGGCGAGCTCGCTCCCGGACCTCCGGGCAACGATTTCGAGCGCTGGCTCGCCTCCGCACTCCTGGGCGTCACCTTCCCGTTCCTGATTTTCTACGCGGAATTTTTCGAGTTCTGGCCGTTGAAGAAGGCCAGCACGGGCCGCTAGCTCAAGAGCTGGTTTACGCCTAATTCCGCGCGAACCATTTTCGCGCCCTCCACCATCGCTTTCATTTTGCCGAAGGCGGCTTCGCGGGGCAGATATTTCAGGCCGCAATCCGGCGCGATCACCAGCCGGTCGGGGCTCACATACGGCAGGGCCCTGCGGATGCGGTTCGCCACGATCTCCAGCGGCTCGATCGCGGCTGTCGAGAGATCCAGAACGCCCAGGATGATGGTCTTCGAAGGCAGTTTGGCCAGCACTGCGCAGTCCAGCCCGGACTGGGCCGTCTCGATCGAAATCTGCCGCACCGGCGAATCCTCCAATTCTTCCAGAAACGAATAGGCCGCGGGCCGCCCCTCGACCAGCGCGGCGTATCCGAAACAAATGTGGAGAGCCGTGGTTCCCGTGGCTCCTTCAAGCGCCCGGCGCAGGGCGTTGATCCCGTACGCGCGGGCCTTTTCCGGATGCGCTTCCATCCAGGGCTCGTCGATTTGAACCACGTCCGCGCCGGCGGCGAACAGATCCAGAATCTCGGCATTGACCGCGGCGGCGTAGTCGAGCGCCATTTCCTCAACGCTGCCGTAGAACTCATTCTGCGCCTGCTGCGACAGAGTGAACGGACCCGGAACGGTGATCTTGATCTTGCGCTGGGTATTCGCCCGCAGGAACTGGACGTCGCGAACCTGCACCGCGTGCTTGCGGCGAATTCGCCCGGTCACGCGCGGAACGGAAATGATGCGCCCGCTGCGGCTTTTGATCTCACCCGGATGCTCCAGGTCGATGCCTTCGAGCGCGGTGGCGAAGCGATTTGAATAACTCTCGCGGCGCATTTCGCCGTCGGTGAGGATATCGAGACCGGCGCGCTGCTGATCGCGGATGGCCAGCAGAGTGGCGTCGTCCTGCGCCTGCTCGAGCCACTCCGGGGCAACGCGCCATAACGACGATGCGCGCACGCGCGGCGGCATCTGGTGAGCGAGCCGATCGCGGTCGATCAGCCAGTCCGGCTGCGGATAGGAGCCGACCAAGGTCGTTGGAAGCAGCACGATTATTCCGGCGCGAATGCCAGCAGCACATTGCCGGGCATTCCATTTCCCGTTCCGATGTATCCCGATCCCAGGTACAGCATGCCGCCGACAATCGCGGCGCCGGGATCGCCGAGCGAGCCGCCCTTGGCCGCGACGCCGTTCACGGTGGCATAGTCGTGCGCGGTTGCGTACTGCCACAGCTCATGGCCGTCCGCGGCGGCAAGCGCATGCAGCACTCCATCCCATCCGCCGGCGAAGACGACTCCGGGAATCACGGTCACGGCGGCAACCAATCCCCGGCGCGGACGCCCTCCCGCGGCGGGCGCGGCCGGATCGATGTGCTTGACCCACGCGCTGCTTCCGTCGGCCAGCTTCAGCGCCGCGACGGCGCCGGTTTGCAGCGAATAATACACGTTCCGATCGTCCGCGGCTCCGCCCCACATGATCTGTCCGCCCGCGCCGGCGGTCGCGCCGTCGGTGAGATCGGCCTTCCACAGCAGCGCGCCCTTGTTATCGGGATCGACGGCAACCGCCGTCCCGCCTTTATGCGCGGCGATCAGCACGCGCTTGCCGTTGGCCAGCGTCTTGAGGATCGGAGAATTGGCGAAGTCCCAATCTGGACCGGGGTGTTCGGGGCATTGTTCGCCTTTGGGTCCGCGGCCTCCGCAGCCCTGCGGCGAGGCATCGTTTTCCACGCCCTGGTACCACCACAGCATCTTGCCGGTAGCCATATCGAAAGCCACAATGGCGTCCGATGTTTTGGCCGCCGGCTCAGTAAACGCGTTGCCGGTGGAAACGTAAATCGCCTTGAGCTTGGTGTCGATGGTGGGCGTGCTCCAGATGGACGCGCCGGCAGGGGCCCAAAGCTGCGTGCCCAGCGAATTTTTCTTGGTGGGCTTGGGTTCTTCGGGAATGGTGTAGCTCTTCCAGATCACCTTACCGGTGTTGGCATCCAGAGCCGAGAGATTGCCGCGATACGTGCAACAGGGATAATGCGGATCGCCGGAGGCGACTTCCTCCGACCCGCGATTCCGACGTAGACGCGGCCGTCATACACCACCGGCGAGCCGGTCATGTGCGACAGCACTCTCTGCTCGGGATTGATTTTCCACAGCAGCTCGCCGTTGTGCGCATCGACGGCGTAGGTGTTGCCTTTGCGATCGCCGAAATAGGCGGCGAATTTGGTGGCGCCGCGGCCAGAGCCTTGGTCAATAGTGACGGGGCCGATGGCGATGGCCGTGCGCACCTGCGCCTCGGCCTGGAAGGACCAATACACGCAGCCCGTGGCCGCGTTGAGCGCGTACACGAAGCTGTTATCGTCGCCGAGGAAGAGGCGTCCCGCGGCGATGGTGGGTTGCCCGTACGTCTCCGCGCCGGCGGGCAGTCCGAAGGCCCACTTGAGTTTCAGCTTGGCGGTTTGATCCGCGGAGATGCCCGCGGCCTTGGCGGGTTGAAAGCGCGTGTTGGCCAGATCGTTGCTCCATCCCGTCCACGACGCGTCAGAGGAAATATTTCCCATCTGCGGATTCATCGCGCAGTGATTGGTCATGTTCTTGGCGTCGCCCTGGTCGGCCGCGCCCAGAGGCCGGCCACCGAAGAACTCCGCGATCAGGCGCTTTTCATCGTCGCTCAGCTTCGCCGCCTGCTGCACCATCGCGCCGGTGGTGAGCGCGGCGTAGATGGCCTCCGGCGTCATGGTGGCGAGAGTGTCTGTCGAAGGGGCGTTATTCTCCTTCAACAGGCCTTCGTCGGCGCTGGACTTGCTGTTCTTATGGCAGCCGGCGCAGTTGTTGTTGAAGGGAGCCTGCGCGGCCATGCGCGCCATCGGACCCTGCGCCGGACCACGGCCTCGGCCCGCCCCAGGCGTCTGCGGAGGCTGGGCGTACACGGCCGCCGTCAGGCAAAGCGTCAGAGAGACAACTCCCAGAAAAGTTTTCATGTCAGACCTTGTAATGTTCCGGATGGGATTCGCGAAATCGCGGCGGCTGGCCAGCATACCTTATATAATGTACCCGATACACATGCGGCTTCGAAGGGTTTATGAAATATCTGGTCCCGCTCTTCACGTTTTCTCTGACGATGGCTGCTCAAAATTATAAAGCCGAGCAAGCCTCGGATCACGGGATTCCGGTCGTGCATCTCACCGATGCCACCCAAGGCGTGGAGGTGTCCATCGTGCCTTCGGTGGGCAACGAAGCCTACGAGATGAAGGTGCACGGCAAGAACATTCTCCACTTCCCTTACGCCGACGTCTCCGAGTTTCAGAAGCGGCCCGGTCGAAGCGGGATTCCGTTTCTTGCTCCCTGGGGAAACCGGCTGGACCAGCAGGCCTTCTGGGCCAACGGCAAGAAATACGCCTTCGACATGGCGCTAGGCAACGTCACCGGAGTACTCCCATCCACGGCTTGATCTCTTTTTTCGCCCCACTGGCGCGTGACCGAGGTCAAGGCGGATGCGCAGTCCGCGCGCGTTACCAGCAAGCTGGAATTCTGGAAATATCCGGACCTGATGGCGCAATGGCCCTTCGCGCATGAATACGAGATGACCTACATTCTCTCGAACGGCGAGCTGGAAGTGCGCATCGTGGTGACCAACCTCAGCGCGGAGCCCATGCCTCTGGCGATCGGATTCCATCCTTACTTCCGTATTCCCGATGTTCCCCGCAACGATTGGGTGGGGCGGATTCCGGCGCGCCGGCGCGTGGTCACCGACGCCCGCCTGATCCCTACCGGTCAATACAAGCCCATGGATCTGGCCGATCCGTTCCTGCTGGAAAATCGCACCTTGGACGACGGCTTCGTGGATCTCGATCGCGAAGCGGATGGCCGCGCGCGGTTCTACATCGCCAGCTCAGGCAAGATGGTGGAGGTTTTGTTCGGGCCGAAGTGGCAGGCCGCGGTGGTGTGGGAGCCCAACGACGCCAAGGGCCAGCCCCAGGAATTTATTTGCTTCGAGCCAATGGCCGGGATCACCGACGCCGTGAACCTGAATCACGAGGGCAAATATCCCGAGCTGCAAAGCGTCCCGCCGGGCGGCACCTGGACCGAGAGCTTCTGGGTGCGCACCAGCGGGTTGTGAACGAGAAATTGCCCTTGCCTGCACTAAGCTGCCTGTAGGCTGGGAGTTCTGAACGCTATTGGGCGATGGCGTACAATGCGTTGTAGGACTGAAGAGAAAGCTAGGGTGGATTATGACCATCACGATCGATCCAAAAGTTGAGGCGCGGCTTCGCGCGCGAGCCGACGCAGAAGGACTTTCCGTCACCGCTTATGTCGAGCGCCTCGTCAACGCGGACCAATCTGCGGAGGAGGAGATCGAGGGACTCGCCCTCGAAGGCCTGAGCTCCGGGGAACCAGTCGAAATTGGACCTGGCTATTGGGAAGAGAAGCACCGCCGCCTTGACGATCGTCTGAGGAAAACCAGCGCGCGGTGAGCGAAGGTCGCTACGCCGTCCGGCCCAAAGCGGACGGGGATCTCGAAGACCAAGCTTACTACTACGCGACCGTTGCCGGCGCCGAGGTAGGCCATCGCTTCTTGGTATCGGCTCACGAAACCTTCGCTCTTCTTGCCACGCAACCAAACATGGGATGGCATTCCCGCTTCCGGCGTCCCGAGCTAAGACAACTGCGGGTATTCCGTGTGACGGGGTTCGAGAGAATTCTCATCCTGTACCTTCCTTTGCTCGACGGTGTGGAGATTCTTCGCGTTGTCCATGGTTCACGAAACTTGCAAACGCTGTTTGGTCCGCGCTGATTCGCTGCTCCTACTGCGGGAGCGCGAAACTGCACAGCACCCAGCCGGCCGAGGTCGCGATGAATTGCTTGCCGTCCGCCGCAGGCATCCCGCTGGGCCAATGGCCGGGATCACCGACGCCGTGAACCTGAATCACGAGGGCAAATATCCCGAGCTGCAAAGCGTCCCGCCGGGCGGCACCTGGACCGAGAGCTTCTGGGTGCGTACCACCGGTCTCTAGAAGTCTCCTTCTCCAGTAGCGCTACAATGAGCAAAGATATGGTCGAGATTCAGCCAATCCGCGTCGAGCTGGAGCGGGAGGAGGATGGTCGAGTCCTTGCTTCGGTGCCGGACCTTCCAGGAGTGATGGCCTATGGCTCCAGTGAGGAAGACGCGGTGCGAAAGGTGAAGTCGATCGCCCTCCAGGTATTGGCGGACATGATCGAGAGCGGCGATGATGTTCCCGAACCGCTGAAGGTCCTCTTTGCCGCGTGAGCGCTTGGCGCGCCACGAAGGCAAGGAGAGTCTACGCGGCCCTGCTGCGGCTCGGCTGGACGCTTAAGAAGCAGGTTGGGTCCCATCGAAAGCTCCAGCGTGCGGGCTGGTCCAATTTCACATTCTGCTTTCACGACGGTGAAGAGATCGGACCAGCCGCGCTCTCCAAGATCGGTAAAGACACCGGGCTTCGTCCTGAAGATCTCTGACCGCCGAAACGTTGGTAAGCCGCCTTGGGTGCTTTACGGGACAACCGGGCGCTGCCAGGGACGCCGATAATAAACGAAGAGGTACAAGCGATGCTGCTTTGGACACTGCTCTTGATTACCGTTGCCGCATCCTCAGTGGCTGGCCAGAAAGCGCCCGATCCCGTCGCCGCGCAGCTGGTTTGCCCTCCCGCGAATCAACCCATTGAGCAGGACCCGGCCGTGTTCACGTGGACGCAAGGGTCACAAACGCCGAATTACCGGCTGCTTCTGGGCCCGGCCGTGGGCAGCAGCCGTGACGGCGATTCTTCCCTGATTACGGGCCTTCAAGGGAAGCTTGCCGGTCTTCCACCGGGGCAGAATCTATTTGTCACGCTC
>CAVXWB010000126.1:0-7664 GCA_963765185.1 Bryobacterales bacterium | reverse complement strand
CGCGGGCCTGGGCGAGCCGGTCGCGGCCAGCATCAAGGCCATCGATCCGGAGACCGGCGCGACCAAGTGGGAATACAAGATCAGCCGCGGCTCGCTCGCCGCGGGCGTGCTGGCGACGGCTGGCGGCATCGTCTTCGCCGCGACCGGCGAGGGCAACCTGATCGCTCTCGACGCGGGCACCGGCGCGGCGCTGTGGCATTACTCGACCGGCGCAACCATGGCGGCGTCGCCCATGAGCTATGCAGTCGACGGCAAGCAATTCATCGCGATCTCGGCCGGCGGAGTGCTATACAGTTTCGCTCTGCCTGAGTAATGGTAGGCGCCTGACTTAGACCGGTGGGCCAACGGTTCGCGAAGCTAAGCCGGCTTCCCGTTTCCTGATCCGGCCAACTTCCGGATGGCGGACAAATCAGGAGTAACCCGGGTTCACTCGTAGACGCACTCTCGTCATTTGCAAACCTTGGAGGTCAGCTTCGATCTTCCATATTGGGGTGAATCTCCGCCGTTACGTTCCGTGTCAGGCGCGGCACCAAGACCAGAAGCGTACCATACGAGAGCAGGGCGACGGCCAGCGCCGCCGGCGAGTCCTGGTGGAAATCCTCCACAAACAGCTTCAATGTCACCAGTGCGATTGCGGCGTAGCTGATCCACACCAGTTCACGCCGGCGCCAGCGTGCGCCGACGCCAGCCGCGACCAGGGCCTCCGCGCAGAGGACCAGGGTTCGAGCTGTGGCCAGCCACGACGCCGTGGCCAGCGAGGACGCGTCGTGGGGCACAAGCATCGTCACCAGGGACGCCAGCACTGCATAAACCGTGAGGCTCGCGGCCACCAGACGCGGCCATTCGCCGGTGCGTCCCGCGGAGCACGCGGCGTAGCAGAACGCAGCCGCTACCGCCTCCACCCATGGGAAGCTGGAGAGTCCCGGCAGCGCGGTTGCGGTCATCGCCAGCCAGCCGTACTCGAACAGACCGGAGACCAGCGCGGCCGCCATCAGGCAGATCGACGCATGCATCGCGAGCGTCCCGGAGAATCTTTGCGATGAGATTCGGCCGGCCACGAACATCCCCGCCACCGCAAGAGCCGACCATAGCAGCGCGGCCCACGGACCATGCAGCAACAGTGCGCTCGCGGCCAGCAGGAGGGCCAGCCCAAAGTTCCCAAAGACAGCATGATTTCGCGATCCGCTCCCGTCCATGTCACAGCGCTTGAATGCCGCGAAGTAACAGGCGGCCGACGCGAGCAGACAAAACGCGCCGAGTGCTGCGTGTTGCTCCACGAATCGCAGTGTTCCGCCGACGGCGAGAATGCAAGCCACCGCCGTCTGTCCTGCTTCGAACAGGGTGACTTTCTTCCGCAGCAGGATGTTGCGGCATCCCATGCTGGCCGCATAAATCGCCAGCAGCGCGAAGGCGAGCACGATCGCGGTCGTGCGCGTTGCCGGCTGGTAGGAGCCCGGCGCATGGGGAAGTGCGCTGACATAAATCGTCAGCCAGATCCCCGTATTGGCGAAGAAGGCCACTGCCGGCCGCAAGCTGACCCACCGGTCCCGAATCGCAGCAGCCTCCACCATGGCTGCCATCGCGAGCAGCGCGATCGTGAACGCGGCCAGTTCCCCGGTTGTGACAATCAGCGCCACAGCCGCGATGGCTGCGGGCACGGCGGTGACCCACATCAGTGCCGAACGGTCGCGCGTCCACGCTAGCAGATCTCCCGCCACTACGAAGGTAATCAGGAGCGTTGCTGCGAGGCGGGGTTCCAGGACCTTGAACCGCACCGTGGCCTCCCACAGCATCGGCAAGAGGATCAAGCTGGCTGTGGCGGCGTAAACCACGCCTGCTTGCTCGCGGCCGGGGCTCTGGCGTATGGAAAGCAGGAGCCAAAGGGCTGCATAACATACACCAACCGCCACTGCGGCCGGGCGAGGCAGGGTCTCCGACTCCGCGATCGCCCGCAGCAGATACGCTCCACCGATGCCGAGAATCGCCGTGCCCAGTACGGGAATCGAGCCGCTGGAGAACCAGTCAGGCGCCTTGACGGCGGGCTGCAAGAACGGCGCAGGTTCCGCGGCGCGCGAGTTCGTTGCCGCTGTCCGGGCCTGCAAAGCTCGCGCTTCCAAAGCCCGTTCCTCCAGAGCTCGTTCTTCTAACGTTCGGACGCGGCGCTCCAGATCCCTCACCTCCGCGGCGAGGCGTTCCAGGGCCGACACCGTATCTATGAGAGGTCTCGCCACGGAGTCCTCCTCAGTCCGGCCTCTGCCGGACAAGCTCCTAGTCTCCCTGTGCGGCAGGGACACCGGGCATGGTACCGCGTTCCCCCCAAGGGGGCAGCAGCTTCACCAGCACCCACAAAATTCCCAGCGGAAGGATGCTCAGCACAACCGCGGTCAGCAATCCTTCGCGCGTCGCAAAAGCCATCTTGTACGATGTGTATCCAAGAAAGCTCTTGGAGAAAAGCTGGCCGCCGATGACCACGTTCCAGCGCATGGCCAGAATTCCCATGAGCGTCAGCAAGCCTGCCAGCGCATACATCCGCCGGCGCACCGCTTCGCCGAACTTATAAACCTGCGTCAGCCCCAGAATCGCGATCGGCGCCAGCGTTCCCATCAGAATCTGAATCACCACCTGCGACATCCACAACCGCGTGTGGACCATGAAATCCAGGCTGCGGAAGGACTCGTCGGCTTCGTAAATGCGCTGGATCAGGTCCAGCATTTCCAGGCTGAAATCGATGATAAACGTGTAGAACAAGTATTGCGCCACGGTGTCCAGGCAGCGCATGTCCACGGGCGTTTTCCGGACGCGCGAGGTGAACTGGTACAGCAGCATCACGGCGGCAATCCCGGAAACCATGGCGGAAAACAGGAACACCACCGGCATCAGCGGCGACGACCACCACGGGTTCGCCTTTACGGAGCCGAAGATGAATCCGACGTATCCGTGAAGCAGAAAGGCCGAAGGAATGCCGATTACCGTGATGATCCAGCCCACCCGATCGTCGATGCGCAGGCTCCGCTCGCTGATGTTCGACGATCCCAGGGTCAAGACGCGGTAGATCCAGCGTCTCCAGCCGGAGCTGGTCTGGGAGAACGTTACGATGTCCTTGCGGTAATCCAGCCAGATTTCGAGCACCAGGACCACCATCAGATACCACAGGTAAACGAAGCCGAACATCGCCATGGCGGAGGACCGGTGCGGCGTCAGGTACATTTCGAGGGACCGTTCCGGATGTCCTAAGTGGAGTTGCAGAGGCAGCGGCGCCACCAGCAAAAAGGCCAGCGCGGTCAGCAGCGCCAGACGGTAGGTCGGCTTCACCGCGTCCACTTTGAACACGCGCTCGAGCGAAGCCAGGATGAACGCTCCCGCCACCAACCCCGTGAGATACGGGTAGAGCACGATGAGCACGCCCCACTGGAGCTCCACTTCGTTCGGGTACATGAAACCTTCCACCGCTCCGGGATGCATTTGCGCCTCCTTATCTCACCGAGCTTTATCTCACTGCACCATCCAGGTCGTTGTAGAACACCTTGGCGCCGGTAGCCAAGTACGGTTTGAGAACCTCCACGCTGTGCGTCTTTAAGTACTCATGAATCGGATCTTTCGGATTTTTGAGATCCACCAGCTGCCGCGCGCCCGTGGGACAAGCTTCACAGCACGCCGTCGTCAGGCCCTTGGTGATGCGGTGATAACACAAGGTGCACTTCTGGGCCACATGCTTGGTCGGATGGAGGAAGCGGCATCCGTAAGGGCAGGCTTGAATGCAGTAGCGGCAGCCCAGGCAGTACTTCTCATCCACCAGCACCACTCCGTCCGGGGTGACGAACGTGGCGCCCACCGGGCAGACCTGGACACACGGAGAATCCGCGCATTGATTGCACATTTTGGGAACGAAGAAATCCTTCCCCACGCCTTGGGCCACCACCGGAAATCCGTGCTTACCGCCGTCGGGCGACTCTACCACGGGATTCTCCAGGTGCCAGTCATCCACATGGTAATGTTCCACCCAGGTGCGGAAGAATCCTTCCGGCACGTCGTTTTCCTGAGCGCACGCGCGCACGCAGTTGCCGCAGCCGATGCACTTGTTGACGTCGATCAGCATGCCCCACCAGTGGTCCGTCATTTTGTAGTTCGGAGATTGTTCCGGAGTTCCGGCCAGCAGGAATTCCCACGCCACCGCGGCGCCTCCGGTCAGAGTCAGGAAATGGCGCCGGGTCGTTTTTTGAGAAGCGTCGCTCATTTTGAATCTCCAGTCATCCCTGGGTTGTGCGGCGAGTGGCAGATATTGCAAACCAACCCGCCGGAATGCTCCTTCGTGTCCACCTGCGGAAACCACTTCGGTTTGGCGGCGCTGGCTTCATGACACTGCGGGCAAAGCACGGCCGGGTCGGGCAGGGGCGGCACGATGGAGAGGTCCTCGGTATGCTTGGCCTGCGGGCCATGGCAAGCCTCGCAAGCGACTCCGGCATGTTTGCCCTTGGTCTTCACTTCGAGGACATCGGTGTGGCACATTTCGCAGGTTTCGTGCCCGGCGTGGACGATGGGCAGCGCCGCAATCTCCGCGATGGCGTCACCGCGGTAATGCCCGTACTCCCCAAAGCTGCGCGGGACAAAAAAGGCTCGAACGCCGAGGAAAGCCAGTGTCCCCACCACAAACAGGGCTGCGATGCGGAGCAGATGTTCGGCGTCCTTCACGACTGCTACAAGCGCAATTTCATGCCCAGTATTCCCGCGCGGCGATGCCCTGTGTTTTCAATAAACCCGCTCCAGCCTCCCAACGCGTAAGCGCGAGGGTTTGGCAGCACCGCGCGAAATCACCCAGTCCGTCTAACCCGGTTTCGTGGATACCGAAAGGTGGGGCGGGTCCCCGACCCGCGCGCGACCCCCTGGTCGCGCTTTGAGCGCTGGCAGTCCGGCCAGGGGCCCGACTCATTGAACGATCGCGGACAAGGGCGCCCGCTCCACATCACCTCATAGAAACTGTGAAACTGGTCTAGCTTGACGCTTGGTACGCCAACTCCTGTATGACGGCATATCCTTCCACTACTTTTTTCAAATTCGGGGTTTGGCTCACGCCGATAAGAGCGGAGCCGCTGGGCGGTTAAGGAGTCTTGCTGCCTGTGTCGCCGGCTGTCCGCGCTTCAAGAGCCGCGTTCTCCTGCCGGCTCTTCCGCAGATAGTGCGGGCTGTGTTCCAGCCCGTACGCGGTCTTGACCTTGGAGGCAGCCTTGTCGTCGAAGAACGCCTGGCTGGATTGTTGCCTCGCCGCTATTTCGTCCTCGGTTCCGTCGCGCAGAGTGATTTTCTCGCGCGGCACAAAGAACGCCTGTCCGATCGGCAAGTTGTGCGATGCGGAAATCGTCTCGCCGGGCAGCAGAACGTATCGGAACTCAGTATCGTGGACATACCAATCGGTCTCGACCCGAATCACGAGCGCAGGCGCCGCGGGCCGCTCGATCATGTTAAAGATCGACGTGTACACCGTGTCCCAGCCCGCGGGGGTCTGGAAATTATACGCGCCACGCAGCGTTACCGCCCCTGCCGGCGTGCCCAGGTCATCCACGGCGATGAACATTCGCGCCATCATGCTTGCGGTATGCCTGGCTTCCGGGGTCGCCGGAATCATCAGCTTGACTTCTTCCTTGGTCGCGCCGATACCGCCCACGGGAAGCTGGTAGATCACCGTAAAGAGCGGCTCCCACTTGCGCCCTGTAGGATTCACGGAATACTGCAATTCATACCGCCCCTCGCCGTCAAAGCCGACTTGAAACAACTCATGCTCCGCCAGTGGCGGATAGACCATGAGGCCGAGGGCGCTGCCCGCCTCCAGCACCGGACAATGGCGGGCATGCTGCGGTAGCAGCGGCCGTTGGCTCTCGCTGCGTGGCCGCAAGCCAATACCAGGCCGGCGCGGATTGGGAAAGAGACTGACTTCCATCTGCGTAGTATATAAGGAAACCTGCGTTTTGGGCCAATTCCGGCGCGGTGCGGGTAATCATTCAGCCGCGGCGCATTCCAATTATGCGTTCATAATTTCGAAGCACCGTTCCAGGCTTTTGACTGGATCGTTCCCCATTGCAGGGCGCCACTCGTGGGCCACAAATCCGGTGTATCCCAGATCGGCGATCGCGTTGGCGATAAACCGGTAGTTGAGTTCCTGTTTGTCGTCGATTTCCTGGCGGCCGGGCACCCCTGCGACGTGGATGTGGCAGATGAGGTCGAAGTTATCGCGCAGCGTCCGCGTTACGTCCCCATCCGCGACCTGAGCGTGGTAAATGTCATACAAGATCTTCACGCGCGGTGAATTGACGCGCTTGACCACATCCAGACCCCATGCCATATGATCGAAGATCTGATCGGTGCGCTGGTCCGCCGCGACTTTGGAGTTGGTAATTTCCATGCAAACGTTGACGCCTTTTTGCTCGGCATAGCCCTTCACGCGGTCCAGGATCGCGACTGCGTTATCGGCCCCTTCTTCCCGAGACATGCCTCGCCGTTCGCCTGGGATAGCGATGAGAACCTTGCATCCAGCGCTGACGCACATGTCGATGCCGGCATGCGTGGCTTGTTCAATCTTGTCGTGGATTTCCTTGCGGATCAATCCATTTTGGAAGCTGGTTCCCGTACCCGTCATCATGCCGGGCGCCAAGCCATTTTGCGTGAGGATCGGCACCTGCTGGGCGGAGGGCAAATCCACGCCCTTGAATCCAATGCGAGCGAGAATCTTGCATCGCTCCTCGAAAGAAGTCGTCGAGCCCGTCCAAACCGACGCCATCACGCTCTGCTTGATGCGGGTGCGCGGAGTCGCCGGGGTTTGGGCGGACAGTTGACCGCCAACCCCCGTTGAAAATGTGGCCAGGGGTGCAGCCACGCCAGCTAAGAATGTTCTTCGTTCCATGCGCGCCAATATACCATGCGTGGCGCTTCCGGTCACCCATCAGCGCCTGCCACCGCCGGCGGGTTCCATGCTCCAGGGCCCCGAAACTCCCGTGGCGTCGGTCCAGGTTCCCTCCAATCTGCCCTGCGAAGTTAAAGTCAGCAGCAGCGATCCGTAGCTATTGTCAGGTCCATTCTTCCATTTCAAGGTTGCACGCAGCGTCTCTCCGTCGAATGTTCCTTGTAAGGTTCCAGAGAGGGAGGGTTGCTTGGCGTCGGTATACGTTCCATTGATCGTATTATTTTGCTGCACGATTCGGCTGATTGCGCCGAACTGGTTCACCCAATCGCCAGTTACCAGCTTTATCGCAGGAGCGGAGGCGCGGACGGGAGCCTGAGGAGGAGCCGGAGCGGGGGTGGGCGCAGCGGCGACCGCGGGGGTGACCGCGTACGTAATTGTTTTGAGGCCGGACAGACAGCACTCGTCGGGCTGCGACTCTGTGATCTGACTTTTCAGGTCGCACATGGCCGTAGGAGCCCCGGGTCCTGCCGGATAGTACGTGTATCCTTGACACCCGGAGTTCTGTTTACATTGCGCCTGGCAGGCTTGCGCTGCCTGGGCCAGGCCGCTGACGCCCGCGGCGGCGGCCGCGACCGCGAAGCTGCCTAACGATACTCCAGCGAAAGCGGTATTGGGCACGTCTTTGAAGGCGACGATGGCCTGCCGTTGCGGGGTCTTGATCGGACAGGACGACGGCGGCAGCACCGCATTCCCGTTCTGATCGTAAGACCAG
>CAVXWB010000125.1:0-60413 GCA_963765185.1 Bryobacterales bacterium | reverse complement strand
ACGGGCCAGGCGATCGCTTCCATCGACGGCTTCAACTTTTATCATGCCCTCCGCGAAACCCAACGTAGCTGGAAACTGACCTTTGAATTGTCTCTCGGCAAATCGGCAG
Organism: Bryobacterales bacterium; assembly: GCA_963765185.1. Lineage (GTDB taxonomy): Bacteria > Acidobacteriota > Terriglobia > Bryobacterales > Bryobacteraceae > Palsa-187. The sequence goes on along the minus strand of CAVXWB010000125.1, from coordinate 60,304 downwards.
AATACCGTCGAACCCCTCTGGGACTTCGGGTTCGTGCGCGGCGATTCACTACTTTGCGTTTGACATGACTCAATCGGGCCATTGCGAACAAATCGAGTAGGACATAGAATGGCGATGGTGTTACGCGTGAAACTTCGAAGGCACTCGTCTGTGGCGAGGACTCTGGTTCCGGCCGCACTTCTTGCGCTGTCCCTTATCTCCACGTCAAGGCAGCCCGCGTTTGCCCAATCCGAAAGCCGCGGTATAAATGGTCCAATCCCGGCAGAACGTCGATTCCTTGATCAGTATTGCGTCGGATGTCACAACCAGAGGTTGAAGACCGCTGGGTTGATGCTAGACAGAATAGATATTACACGAGTCGGTGAAAACGCCGAGACCTGGGAGAAGGTCGTTCGCAAGGTTCGTGCGGGCATGATGCCGCCAGCGGGGATGCCGCGACCTGAGCGCAAGCTGATGAACGAATTCGCAGCCGCGCTGGAGGACGGGCTGGACCGCTATGCCGCTCAAAACCCGCAGCCTGGCTCCGTCGGGCTCCATCGCCTGAACCGCGCCGAATATGCGAACGCCATTCGCGACCTGCTGGCTTTGGAGATTGACGTTACCTCGCTCTTGCCTGCCGACGATGCAAGTTTCGGCTTCGACAATATGGCAAATTCCCTGGGCGTGTCGTCGGCTCTGCTGAATGGATATTTGTCCGCGGCGTCGAAGATCAGCCGCCTCGCCGTCGGCGAAGCTAACGTGGCGCCCGGTCTTGAAACCTTCACTGTACCGGCGGATCTCTCCCAGGATGAGCACATTGAGGGGCTGCCTTTGGGAACACGCGGTGGGCTGCTCATTCGATATACCTTTCCAGCGGACGGTGAATACCGCTTTCAGGTTGCATTATTGAGAGACCCCGGAAATGGGGAAGACCTGTTTGGCCGAATGTCACGCGGAGAAAAGCTCGAACTGAGCATCGACGGACAGCGGAAACGAGTGTTCGACATCGATGAGGAAGAAAGCCACCGTACCAGTGTCGACAACATAACTCAGCCCCTCGAAGTGCGAGTACCGGTGCCGGCGGGCTTGCACGAGGTTGGTGTGGCCTTCACGAAACAAAAATACGCGCTTGTCGAAGATGTTTTTTCCAGCAGTTATCTCCGGAGTTCGATCACGGTATTGGATGTTTCGCGAACTGCTCTGCCGCATGTCACCAGCGTCACGATCGGAGGCCCGCTTCACGTCACTGGCGTAAGTGAAACACCCAGCCGCCGCCGGATCTTTGTGTGCCATCCCGCGAAGGAAAGCGAAGAAACGCAGTGTGCCGAACAAATCATCTCGACTTTAGCGCGACGCGCCTATCGCCGGCCGGTGAACCAGACGGATCTCGAAGTTTTAATGGCCTTCTATCGAAGTGGCCGTGCGAACGGATTCGAGCAGGGCATCGAAATGGCGCTGCGTCGAATTCTTGCAAGCCCGGACTTCACCTTCCGGTTTGAAAAGAAACCTGCCAACCTCAAGCTCGGCACAGCCTATCGCATCACCGATCTGGAATTGGCCTCTCGCCTTTCGTTTTTCCTTTGGAGCAGTCTTCCCGATGACGAGCTGCTGCAGCTTGCCGCCGAAGGGAAATTGAAAGACCCGGCCGTTCTGGAGTCACAGGTTCGCAGGATGATCGCGGATCCCCGTTCGAGTGAACTGGTACGCAATTTTGCCGGCCAGTGGCTCCAACTGCGGAACCTGGCAAGTGCTTCTCCGTCTCCGGACGAGTTTCCCGGGTTTGACGACAATTTGCGAAACGCCTTCCGGCGCGAAACGGAGCTGTTCTTTGGGAGCATTGTACAGGAAGACCGTAGCGTGCTGGACCTCTTGACAGCGGACTACACGTTTGTCGACGAACGTCTCGCACGCCATTACGGCATCCCGAATGTGTACGGCAGCCAGTTCCGGCGTGTAAGCCTGGCCGACACTCCCCGGAGAGGATTATTGGGTCAGGGCAGCATTTTGACCGTCACTTCCCTGCCGACGAGGACTTCGCCGGTTGAGCGTGGCAAGTGGATCCTGGAAAACCTCCTGGGCAGCCCTCCGCCCAGTCCGCCGGCCAACGTCCCAACGCTTCAAGAGAATGCCGCCAGCGGCGTGGAAGAGCTTTCGCTGCGTCAACGCATGCAAGAACATCGGAAAAATCCACAGTGTGCGGGTTGTCACCGGATCATGGATCCGATTGGTTTCTCGCTTGAGAACTTCGATGCCGTGGGGCGATGGAGGAGCACGGAAGGCAATCAAAAGATCGATGCGTCAGGGGAACTTGCGGACGGAACCAGGGTGGATGGTCCGGCGTCTTTGCGGCAAGCGCTGCTGGGATACTCGGACCGGTTGGTTCAGACGATAACAGAAAAAATGTTGACATATGCTCTGGGGCGAGGAGTGCAGTATTACGACATGCCCACTGTCCGCGCGATCGTCAGAGATGCTGCCCCCAAAAATTACAGGTTCTCGTCGATCGTGATGGGGATTGTGAACAGCGCGCCATTTCAAATGCAGACCAAGGATGCGGTTGAAGAGTAGCACATAGGCTCGGATCTGGAGAAAGATAAAGGAGATCAAATGGTAATCGCAAAAAAGCACCTCTCTCGCCGGACACTTCTACGCGGAGCAGGCGTTTCCGTCGCCCTTCCTTTCCTGGACGCCATGCTGCCTGCCCAGTCACCGATACGCGGGAGTGCGGCAGCACCTCCGTCCCGTTTTAGCTTTGTCTATGTCCCGCACGGGATGATCATGGATGAATTCACTCCTGCCTCGGAAGGGACAAATTTCGAAATTACGAATATTCTTACTCCATTGGAACGCTTTCGAGACCGTCTGACGATTGTGAGCGGCCTTGAAGCTAAACCTGCCGGAGATGGAAGCGCCGGCGATCACATGCGGTCCGCCGCCGCGTACCTGAGTGGTAGTCCGCCGCAGAAAAATGCCGGCCAGAACGCGTATCTGTCCACCACGGTCGATCAAGTGATCGCCCAGAAGATCGGCCGCGATTCGCCCCTGGCATCGCTCGAAGTCGGAATCGAGGACACCGGCTATGCCGGTATCTGCGATGACGGGTTTAGCTGTTCCTATCTGAATACCATCTCTTGGGCAGCGCCGCAGAAACCGCTTCCCATGGAGAGAAACCCTCGGGTGGTTATGGAACGCCTGTTCGGCGATGGCAGCACACCTGAAGAGCGCATCCGGCAGCGGCAAGAGAATGGCAGCATTCTGGATTCGATTATGCACGAAGCCACCCGTCTTCGAACATCGATCGGGGCCGGAGATCGAAACCGGCTGGATCAATATCTCGATGAAATTCGTGAGATTGAGCGGCGGCTGCAAGCTTCCACCAAATCCACGGCGGATGTGGATCTGGCGGATGCGCCCGCCGGGCTGCCCCAATCGTGGGACGAGCACGCCAAGCTGATGTATGACCTTCAAGCGCTGGCTTTTATGTCCGACATCACTCGAGTATCCACGTTCATGTATTCCAAGGACAAGCTCAACCGAACCTTTCCGGAGAGCGGCATTAAAACCGGGTTTCATGCAGCGTCACACACTTCGGGCAGCGCAGCGGCCAAAAAAGAGTTCGCGCAAATCAACCGGTACCACATCGATGTCCTGGCCTATTTCGTCAAGAAGCTTCAAGCCACGCCTGACGGAGATGGCACCTTGCTGGACCATTCCATGATCATGCTGGGCAGCACGATGAGCAATGGCGATATCCATAATCATTCTCCGCTGCCTGTCGTCCTGGTTGGCGGGGCCTCGGGCCAGCTGAAGGGAGGACGGCATGTTCGGAATTCGCCGCATACTCCGTTGTCGAATCTGCTGCTGACCGTCCTGAACAAGGCTGGTATTCCGAAAGAGAGCTTCGGTGATAGCACGGGGCCGTTGGAAATTTAGCGGAAGCTCCACGAACCGCTCCATAGGAAGGGGATGACATGCGCAGAGTGTACGTAATTGTAAGCGTTTTTTTTGTTCTCTTTTCTGCCGCCGGGATTGCTGCCGTCGACACCGTCGCCGATGCCGCTATGAAAGGGGATATCCCGCTGGTGCGCTCCCTGCTGCAGCAGAAGGCAGACGTAAATCAATCACAAGCGGATGGAACTACAGCACTGCACTGGGCCGTACGTCGCGACAGTCTGGAAATGGTAAACCTGCTGATCGGAGCCGGCGCGAATGTGAAGGCGGCGAATCGCTTTGGAGTCACTCCGCTGTCACTGGCATGTGTCAATGGGAATGCGGCCGCGATCGAAGCGTTAATGAAGGCCGGTCTGGACGCCAATGCCGTTCTTTCCGATCTCGGGGAAACACCGTTAATGACGGCTGCCAGGACGGGGAACCCGGACGCCGTCAGCGTTCTCCTTGCCCATGGTGCGGACGTGAATGCCAGAGAAAGCTCAAATGGACAGACAGCCTTAATGTGGGCCGCTGCAGAAGGACACCCCTCCATTGTGCGAATGCTGGTCGCGCACGGAGCTGATGTAAATGCACATTCGCATTTCCACCTTGCCCAGATTATCGTTGTATCGGGGCCCTCGGGACGCCCGAAAGCCTCTGCTTCGAGTGGTGCCGAACCGGGTAGTCCGGAAAGTCAGCTCTTCGAGGCGATTCAGACTGCAAACAGTCCCGATGAGAAGCTTTCTCTGCTTTTGGGCTTTGAAAAGCAGTTTCCCAAGTCCAAGGTTTTGCCCGGCGTTTATGAGGAGATGCTGCGGATCTATGAGCAAAGGAACGATCTTCACAGCATCGGAAGCGTCCTCGAAAGGATACGCGCGCGTGAGAAGCAACTCGACAGACGGCCCGCGGGTGGGATGACTTCGCTCATGTTTGCAGCCCGCGAAGATGGTCTGGAGACGGTACGGATTCTGGCCGAGAGCGGCGCTGATTTGAATTTCACCATGGCAGATGGAACGACTGCTCTGTTAATGGCGATTCTCAATGGGCATTTCGAAGTGGCGAACTTTCTGCTAAGTCGTGGGGCTGACCCCAACCTTGCTGACAAGGACGGTAAGGCCCCTCTCTACGCGGTAGTGGAGATGCGCGATTGGTGGCCGACCGACACGCCGGAACCGGTAGTAAATAAAGAAGTCGCGCTAACATTGATCAAGACCCTTCTCGATCGCGGAGCTGACTCAAATGCGCAGTTGACGGGCAGACCACCTTTTCGGGGTGGCGCCAATCGGACTTGGCTGAACGAGGTGGGAGCGACTCCATTTTATCGGGCTGCCGCGTCCGACGATATCACCGTACTGCGGCTGCTGCTCGCTCATGGAGCAGACCCTTCGATCACAGCCAGTGATAAGTCAACTCCATTGATGGTTGCATCGGGAGTTGGTTTTGTTCCTGGCAGCGCGTTTACTTGGCCGGAAAGCGATGGCCTGGAAGCACTTCGCTTGTGTATTGAACTGAATGACGTACATGCGGCGAACGCCGCTGGCGTGACTGCGCTGCACGGGGCTGCATTTAGAGGATGGAACGCCGCCGTTCGCTTCCTGGTGAGTCAGGGTGCAAAGCTGGATGCAAAGGACAAACAGGGACGAACGCCGCTCGAATGGGCTGATGGCCTGTATCGCGGCGGAGGCATCGCTCCTGTAGTTCAATTTGAAACGGTGGCGCTTCTCAAACAATTGTCACAATGAGAATGGGCCCGAGCAGCGGAAATTCGTGTTGAGAACGAGTCTGTACGGCGACGGAAGCCGCCCCGCTGGCTGTGCGCCGAAGATCCCGAAGTGTCCATCGGAATTGCGCGAGACCATGAGCCGTTCCGATTCATAGCAGCCCGTGGTGAAAGTTGTCTGGCGCAAAAACCGGGACAGCGAAGGACAGCCACCGTATTTCGCCCACCGGGAAGCCTCCATCGAATCAACGCGCCTCTGTGGCGAAATATGGTGACTGTCCCAGGCTTTTGCGATTCGGCCTCTTCTGCCACGGGCTGATAGAATAGGCTGCCGTCGCGGCTCGCGCTCAGCTTGGATACCGCATTCGCGGGCAGCGAGCCATCGTCTTTCGTAAGGGCGACGAAGTCGTACCATCGAAGCGCGCTAGAGCCTCATTGGTCGCCAGCCACAGATAGCCGTCCTAGGTTTGCGCTATCGGGCGAATGGTCTCGTGGGGAAGTCCCTTGTGCCTGGGTCCAGGTGGTGCGCGCGTCTTGAGATAAGGCTTTGTGCGGGTCGAGCGCAAATTAAGATGGAGCGCGGCGAAGCGCAACCATCCTCTACCTCATTCGCATACGACACCCCAATCGGAGCTACATGGAACCGTTTGGAACAGTTTATCAGACCCCCGCGCGACCATCCTCTGTCAATGACCCGAAATGGGCATTGACGCGACCGCCTCCTTAGCATAACCTTATACAGCTTGAGGTTGAGGCGTTTGATCGCGGAAGGTCGTTCCTAGGGAGGTGGGTATGCGGTTCTCAAAAGCGGTGCTGATAGGCTTGGCGTTTGCCGTGGCGTCCTTTTCCCAGAGTGATCGGGGCACCATCACGGGAACCGTTTCGGATCCTTCGGGCAACGTAGTCGCCGGCGCTCCGCTGGAAGCCCGCCACCTGGAAACCGGCGCAGTATATCAGGCCGCCACCTCCGCTACCGGCAACTACACGCTCTCGCAACTCCCCACCGGGACTTACGTCTTGTCCGTCCAGGTGCCCGGCTTCAAGAAGTTTATCCGGGAGAACCTGGCTCTTCCCGTGGCCCAAACTCTGCGCATTGACGTGGTCCTGGAAGTAGGTTCTAACGTCGAATCTGTCACGGTGACGGATGTCGCCCCGCTGCTTAAGACCGAGAGCGGCGAGCTGAGCCATAACGTCTCTACGGAGGATATGAACAATCTGCCGGTGATCGGGATCGGTTCCAGCGCCGCCGGTTCAGCCGGCATCCGCAACCCATACTCCGTGATGGAGATGCTGCCGGGTTCCATGTGGACCCCGGATTCCAATATTCGCTTGAACGGTCTGCCGGCCAACACGGAGTCCCTGCGCGTCGAGGGTCAGGACTCCACCAATGGACTGATCTACACTCAGTCCATGACCCAGCCCAGCGTGGAAGCCATTCAGGAATTCGCCGTCGAAACCAGCAATTTTGCGGCTGAATTCGGCCAGGTAGGCGGCGGCTATTTCAACGTGACGATGAAGTCCGGCACCAACTCGTTTCATGGAAGCGCCTACGAGTATTTCGTCAACGAGGCGCTCAACGCAGGCACGCCCTTCACCAACAACGGCGACGGCGGCCTGTTGCGCCCGCGTCAGCGGCGCAACGACTACGGGTTTACGGTCGGAGGCCCGGTAATTCTTCCCAAAATCTATAACGGCCGCAATAAGCTGTTTTTCTTTTTCAACTTCGAACAGTTCCGGGAGACCGTTATCACGAACAACGTCCCCACCACAGTGCCGACCCTCGCCTATCGCCAGGGCAATTTCACGCAGGCTCTGACGGGAGCCACCGTGGGTACCGACCCGCTGGGCCGCCCTATCATGGCCAACGAGATCTATGACCCTTTGTCGCAATATGTCGCCGCGAATGGCCAAATCATTCGAAATCCGTTTGCAAACAACACGATTCCCATGACGGAAATCGACCCGGTGGCTCTCGCCGTTCAGAACCTGATTCCGCTGCCGACCAACTCCGGACTGATCAACAACTATTTGGCGACCTACTCGAATCCCAGGATCTCCGACATTCCCTCTCTGAAGTTGGATTATCAGTTGAGTTCCAAATCCAAGTTGTCCGGGTATTGGTCGCGCACCGCGACGAGCAGCCCGAATAACGGTCCCCTCCCGGTCCCCATCACCACAGCTGTGCCTTCCAATATCGTTGCGAACACGATCCGGCTCAACTTCGACCAAACCATCACACCCACGCTGTTGCTGCATCTGGGCGTGGGTCTGATCGACCTCAACGACAACCAGCCCGTTGCTGCGTATAACCCAGTAACAGGCATTGGCTTGAAGGGCACCTATGCGAATTTTTTTCCGGCCCTCCAAGGCTTAACCTCGGCGCAAGGCGGCATGGCGAATATGGGACCCGGTACTGTCGCCGACATCACCAACACCAAGCCCACCGCCAATACAAGCCTCACTTGGGTACACAACAACCACACGTACAAAGCGGGCGGCGAAGTGATCTTTGTAGGATATCCGGCAAAAAACAGCACCTACGCCAATGGCTGGTTGGATTTCTCCTCCATCGAGTCGGGCCTTCCCTCCACGAATGGCCAGTCCCTGAGCGGAGGCACTCCCGGATTCCCGTATGCGAGCTTCCTTCTGGGCGCGGTTGACAGCGGATTCATCGGCGTACCCACGACAACGCGTCTGGGGGCGCATGCATTCTCCTTGTTCGCGCAGGATTCCTGGAAGGTTACGCACAAGTTCACTCTGGATTACGGCCTGAGGTATGATTACCAGACCTATTTACAGGGGGACGACGGCATACCCTATTTCTCAGCCAGCACTCCAAATCCCTCCGCGGGCAATCTGCTTGGCGCGGTGACGTTCAACGGCTACGGCGCTGGACACTGCAACTGCAGCCTCGCTCACGATTATCCGTTTGCCTTCGGACCGCGCGTCGGAGCCGCATATCAGATCACCCCGAAAACGGTCTTGCGATTGGGAGCAGGCGTCTCCTACTACGTAACCACCGACAACGGTCTCAACTCCTATTCCACCGGCTCAGAATATACCTACGCCGCCCCCGCATATGGAACGCCTGCGTTTACGATGGCGCAGGGCATGCCTTATCAGATTACATGGCCGAACCTCAATCCCGGCCAGGTTCCGCTGCCTGGGACGATAGCGTCGCCGGCGCAGCAAATCGATCCGCATGCCGGCCGCCCGGCCAGGATTCTTCAGTGGAGCCTCGGCCTACAACATCAGTTGACCCGCAATCTGATGGTGGAAGCTGCCTATGTAGGGAATCGCGGCGCTTGGTGGAATTCGGCGTACATCATCTGCCCGAATTGCATCGGACAGTCGATCCTGAACGGGAACAATTTGAGCCTCAACAATGCTACGGACTTGCAGCTTTTGAACTCGCCGCTCAATTCGGCTCTGGCGAAGCAACTCGGATTCAGCAATCCGCCGTACCCGGGCTTCCCCCAAACCGCGACGGTAGCACAATCGCTCCGGCCGTTCCCGCAGTTCAGCAACATCACGAATATGCACTGGGCGCCGGACGGCGATACGTGGTACAACTCGCTGCAAGCGAAGGCGACCCAGCGGTTTTCCCATGGTTTCGATGCCGGCAGCAGCTTCACCTGGAGCAAAGCTTTCATGATGGGCACCGAGGGCGATATCTCTACCCTTTCGCCGGTGACTCCGGGCACCAACGACGTGTTCAACCGCCCGCAAAACAGATACCTCTCGGGGCTCGATCAGCCGATCCTGTTCACGGTGGCCGCAGGCTATACGACCCCCAAACCGGGCGGGAATAAGGTGCTGTCGTCAATCGCGCGCGATTGGAGGATCGGTGCAATCCTGCGCTATGGAAGCGGGTTGCCGATTATGTCGCCAATCGCCACCAATGGACTCGCCTCGACTCTGTTCCGCGGCACGGGCGCGGTGGGAACAACGGGTGGAACCTTCATGGACCGGGTGCCGGGCCAGCCTTTGTTTACGGAGAACCTCAACTGCCACTGCTTCAATCCGAACACAACGTTCGCGCTGAATCCGGCGGCATGGACGAATCCGGCGCCCGGCCAGTGGGGCACCGCCGCTGCTTATTATGATGACTATCGCTATCAACGTCGTCCCGTAGAGAACATGTCCCTCGGCCGGGAGTTCCGAATCCGGGAGAAGACCAGCCTGCAGATCCGCGCGGAGTTCACCAATATCTTCAACCGCACCGAGATGAACAATCCCACGTCCAGCAATGCGCTCGCAACGCAAACGAGGAACGCTGCGGGTCAGACCACCGCCGGCTTCGGATTCATTAACAACGGAACGGTGTTCAGCGCCCCACGCCAGGGCCAGTTAGTGGCGCGCTTCCAGTTCTGACCTGACCAATGTTTTGTACCAATCCGAAAGGCGGCGACACTCTTCTATAGAGAGCCGGTTTCCGAGGGTTTTGGCCATTTCGCGGGGACGCGGGCTCGCCGCAGTCAACCAGAATGCAGTGAAACCAGAAGTGGGGTTCGTTTGGCTCCCCAGCCGGAACTCGAACCTATCTCCTTTTGATCAACGCTCCTTGTGGTATTTCCTGAGCCGACACCACAAGAGCGGAAGTCGGCCCACCTCGCACACTCAGGTCATGGGATCGATCCGCAGCATCGCGAGTCGTTCCCCTCGGCATACGTGACACTCGATGTCGCGCTCGCAGTAGCACTCCCACTCGATCGGGGGCGCGGCCTGGAGCGAGTAATCGACGTACCACAGTCAAGTCGGAATCAGAGTCCGACGGATCGACGACTTGGCTTTTGGTTGGAACAGAGCGATGAATGGTGTCGTTATGAACACCTTCACGACTGACGTACTGAGCGAGGCGTTTTCTGAAGGTTTAGTTTAGAGGAGGGCGCAGAAGTTAACCAAAGTGCGCCGTTCGGTTGGAGAGACTGAGACGTTCGCGTTGACGGGCAGGCCTGCGCGGCTCTGGGCCAGGTATCCGATCGTGTGCTTGGACGCGTTAGTGGTGAAGATTCGCGACGCCGGCCACGTGCGGAACAAGGCGATTTACGTAGCCATCGGCGTGGACATGAAGGGGACCAAAGAGGTACTGGGGCTGTGGGCGAGCCTCTTGGGCACAAACGGAGAAGCCGCGAAGTTCTGGCTGCAGGTGCTGACGGAGCTGAAGAATCGCGGCGTCCACGAAGTCTTCATTGTGTGCGTGGACGGGCTGAAAGGGTTCCCTGGAGGCTGTCGAAACTGTGTTCCCCGAAGCGCAGGTGCCTCTTTGAAGAGCGGACTCCGGACCAGGTCGGCATAGGCATTGATCACCGTGCCCCGGACGATCGCGAATGAAGACAGCCGGTCGCGTTGTGAGGCCTCGTGGCTGCCCACTTGTAAGACAGGGAATATGCGGGCAGGCATCTTCGGTAAAGAAAGGAGCGCCTGGAGCGCGTATAGTTACTGCTGGATTGTGCATGAGAATTCGTTACCTGCTCGCCCTCATTGTTGCGGGTCCAGCGATCTTCCAGCTGATCTGGTGGTTCTCCGTTATGGTCGTGGCCATGGGGCGCGGCCAGGTGACCAGGTGCCCCAGGTACGAATGCAGGTCGACGTGCACCCGATTGTCAACATTGCGTTTTCCGGAAATGTTGGTCCCTGCGTTCGTCCTGCCTTACCGCTGCGAGAACTGCAGGCACCGGTTCTTTTCGCTGCATTCCGTGAACTACCCTGAACGCCAGCGCTTGAAGGATCTGGCCCAGGCGACCGTTCCACGAGGTCCCCGAAAATACTTCGTGAGCTGAGAACCTGAAACAGCGCGGCCTGCCTGCTATCCGGTTGAAGAGAGACGGAGACGTTTACGCTGACGGGCCTCGCGATGACGCGGGAAAGTCGTACAGGCTCTCAGGTTCCATCTGGTGCGGATAGAGTTCCGCCCCCGGACCCGTTCACGCGCATTCGTGCCGGCGGCAGCGGCACGCGCCCGCAAGACCAGCATGAGGCCAGGCTCCCCGCTCCCTTGAGGAGCGCGACATCATAAAAGACTTCAACCCTGGATCGCACGAAAGTCCACGCCCAAAGCCCCCTCCGAAACTCGGCTTCGATGGCCATCGCGGTCGGATCGCCGCCAGCCAATGCGCGTCCGGATGGTCCGCACGCAAGTCCGGATGGTCTCCGCAAACTGAGCTGCCTTTGACTTCCTGAACTCGGCCTGCGTCCACTGGGTTCGCCACTTCACACAAATGACCACGGCGTCGTAATCGTCCGCTCGAATCTCGTCGAAAGTCGCATTCAAAGAGAACTTGTGACCTCGCTTCTCACTATAAGTCTGGTCCCCCTCGAAAATCGTGGATCGCTGTCCGTACCGAATCGCCGGCCCGCTTATTCGGACAGACGGCATGAACGGTATGCCCGACCATCAGCAGCGCTTGGAAAGGAACCATAACTTCGCAATCGTCAACATAATCGCCAACCAGCATGAGCGGTTTTTTGCCAGCCATGATGAATTCTTGGGCTTGCTGCAGGGTTTGCTGAGATGTTCGCGCCGGTGACCATGTTTTCCCGTCTTTCGAGCGCCTCCCGCCGGTTTGGCCTGGCTCTCTTGCTGTTCCTGATTTGCGCCGTCTACGCGAATCACTTTGAGAACTCGTTCCACTTCGACGACGCGCATGCGGTGACGGATAACCCCAGCATCCGCAGCCTCGAGAACATCCCCAGCTTCTTTACCGACGCCTCCACCTTCAGCGTCCTGCCGGCCAACCGCGCCTGGCGCCCCTTGGTCTCGACTTCTCTGGCGCTCGACTATTGGTTGGCCGGCGGCCTGAAACCAGTGGCGTTTCACCTGTCGACGTTCCTGTGGTACCTGGTCCAGATCTCGCTGATGTTTTTGCTATTTGAGCGGCTATTCGACAGGGCGTTTCCGCATCCGGGCAACCGCGTTGTCGCTCTGCTGGCGGCTGGATGGTATGGGTTGAATCCGGCCTGCGCGGAAACGGTGAACTACGTCATTCAGCGCGGCGACTTGTATTCGACGCTGGGGGTCGTGGCGGGGCTGTATCTGTTCGTGGCTCATCCCGAGCGGCGCAGATACGGTCTCTATCTTGTGCCCGTGGCGGCGGCATTGCTCTCCAAGCCCCCGGCGCTGGTTTTTCCGGCGCTGTTGTTCGCTTACCTGGTCCTTTTCGAGGACCAGCGTCCGGCGGCGGCTTTGCGCGCATGCGCACCGGCTCTGCTGCTGAGCGCTGTTTTCGGCCTTCTGCATGTGAAGATGACGCCTTCGACCTTCGTCGCCGGAGCATCCTCCGCCTTCTCCTATCGCATCACCCAACCCTACATCGCATTGCGCTATTTCCTGAGGTTTTTCGTACCCCTGGATCTGAGCGCCGACACAGATATGGAGCCGATACCCAACGCCTCCGATCCCCGCGTCATCGCAGGTTTCGTATTTGTGGGCGCGATCCTGGCGGCTGCGATCCTGTGTTCCCGCCGCCGCAAAACCGCGCCGGCCGCTCTGGGCTTCTGGTGGTTCTTGATCGCTCTGGTCCCGACCTCGGTGTTCGCTCTGGCGGAAGTCGAGAACGACCATCGCATGTTCTTTCCTTGCGTCGGCCTGGCGATGGGCGTGGTCTGGGCGCTGGCGCTGTTGTGGCGGCGCCAGACGGCTCCCGCTCCCGTGCGTCGCGCGGCTCTGATCGCCGGAGTCCTGGGGCTGGTTGGAGCCTACGGCTGGGGAACCTATCAGCGCAACCGCGTGTGGAGGGACGAAGCCTCGCTGTGGAAGGACGTGACCATCAAGAGTCCCAGGAACGGGCGAGGGTGGATGAATTACGGGCTCACGCGCATGAGCTCCGGCGATATTCAAGGCGCTCTCGATGCCTTCCACCGCGCGCTGGCGTTTACGCCCAGCTACTACGTTCTGGAGATCAATCTGGGAATCGCCTACGGGCAAATCCGCAAAGACGCCGAGGCGGAGCTGCATTTTGAGCGCGCCCTGTCGCTCGCGCCCGTGGACGCGCTTCCCTACTATTTCTACGCGCGCTGGTTGGACCAGCGCGGACGCGCCCAGGAGGCCCTGACCCGAGTGCGCACATCCGTGACGCTGAATCCCTCAAATGAGCAGGCGCAGGCGCTGCTGGCCAAGCTGCAAGCGTTGGACCGGCGCGGCGACCATGCTCTGGCGGATGCCGAAAAGTCCATCGCGGCGAACCCCAGCGCGGAGGCCTATCTGAATCTTTCGCTGCTCTATCACCAGGCGCGGCGATATCAGGATTGCATCCGGATGGCGCAAGAGGCGCTCCGGCGGAAGCCGGATTATCCTGAAGCCTACAACAATATTGCAGCGGGCTATGAGGCCATGGGCCGCTGGGATGAAGCCATAGAAGCCGCTCGCGAAGCGTTGCGCTTGAAGCCCGACTTTCAACTCGCGCGCAATAATCTGGCGTGGTCGGAGTCGCAGAGAGTGTTGGCGGCAGGAAAGGCCTTGCAATCCTCCCCATGGTAGTGAGTACAGCGGAAAGTTCCCAGGAATTATTCAAGAATTGGCTTGGTATTATCCGGCGATGCAACTCCGCATTCGCCGCGCCGTACCGGTCCTCTTGCTTTCCCTGCTATCGGGTGTTGCCTGGGCTCAGACCGACACGCACATCGTGCCGTTGTACGCCGTCGCGCCGCCGGTGCTTGAAATTCGGAACTGCCGGCAATGTTCTGTTTACCGTTCTGAACGCGAACCCGAATTCGACCCAGCAGATTCAGCCCGGCGACACCTTCACGTTCACCGTGAAAGTCCCTGGCGGCTCGCTCGAATCGCTGGGAGCGGTGACGGTCAACGCCGCCGCCTTCGGAGTGACGAACCTGACTCCTGTGCTGAGCGCAAACGGCCAACAGATCGCCCTGACTTACACCGGCGCGGCCGCGGCCTTCGCGCCCGGAGAGAGCTTCAGCGTCTCGGCGACGCTCCTGCTCACCGAAGTCACGTCGGGGTATGTGAGTTTACAGGTGCCTTCGACCTACGACACGCCGCAAAGCTTCGCGGCCAGCATTTCGGGCGTGAATTTCGGCGCGCAGAGCACGGGCTTGAGCCGGTCGGACACGGGGCAACTGATTGGCCCCACCGGTGCGACTGGCGCGACGGGCGCGACGGGCGCGAGTGGTGCGATCGGTCCCCAGGGACCCCTGGGGCCGGCCGGACCCGTGGGCTCAGCCGGATCGAATGGTCTCCCGGCGCGCCCGGATCGATCGGATCGAATGGCGCCACCGGAGCCACGGGCGCAACCGGAGCGGTGGGAATCGGTTTGAACTGGCGCGGCGCATACTCCGCCGCGATCGCGTATTCCATTGATGACGCCGTTTATTCCAATGGCTCCGCCTACGTGAGCTTGATGGACGAAAATGTCGGCAATCCTCCACCTGCCGGCGCCAGTAACGCCTTCTGGAGCTTGGCCGCCCTCAGCGGAGCAACCGGATCGACGGGCGTTACGGGATCGACGGGCGTTACGGGAGCGACGGGTGTCACGGGCCCAACCGGAGTCACCGGCGCGACTGGAGCAACGGGTGTCACCGGCTCAACCGGTGCAACTGGAATTACCGGAGCTACGGGAGCGACAGGTATTACGGGTCCAACCGGAGTCACAGGCGCCACAGGAGCAACGGGTGTCACCGGCTCAACCGGTGCAACTGGAATTACCGGCGTTACTGGAGCGACGGGTGTGACAGGTCCAACCGGAGTCACGGGCGCGACCGGGTTGACTGGTGTTACCGGTCCAATCGGTGCAACTGGAATTACCGGAGTTACAGGAGCGACAGGTATTACGGGTCCGACCGGAGTCACAGGTGCAATAGGAGCAACGGGTGTCACTGGCTCAACCGGTGCAACTGGAATTACCGGAGTCACTGGAGCGACAGGTATTACGGGTCCAACCGGAGTCACAGGCGCAATAGGAGCAACGGGTGTCACCGGCGCAACCGGAGTGACGGGAGCGACCGGTGTTACGGGCTCAACTGGAATTGCAGGCGCGACCGGAGCAACGGGTGTCGCTGGCGCAACCGGAGTGACGGGAGAGAGGGGTGCGACGGGTCCAACTGGAGTCACAGGCGCGACCGGAGCAACGGGTGTCACCGGCCCGACCGGGACAACTGGAGTTACCGGAGTGACGGGAGCGACAGGGGCGACAGGCACGACAGGAGTCACAGGCGCGACCGGGTTGACGGGTGTCACCGGCCCCACTGGTGCAACCGGCCTTGTTGGAGCTACGGGAGCGACAGGGGCGACAGGCACGACGGGTGTCACCGGCCCCACCGGTGCAACCGGCCTTGTTGGAGTGACGGGAGCGACAGGGGCGACAGGCACGACAGGAGTCACAGGCGCAACCGGGTTGACGGGTGTCACCGGCCCCACCGGTGCAACCGGCCTTGTTGGAGCTACGGGAGCGACAGGGGCGACAGGCACGACGGGTGTCACCGGCCCCACTGGTGCAACCGGCCTTGTTGGAGTGACGGGAGCGACAGGGGCGACAGGCACGACAGGAGTCACAGGCGCAACCGGGTTGACGGGTGTCACCGGCCCCACCGGTGCAACCGGCCTTGTTGGAGCTACGGGAGCGACAGGGGCGACAGGCACGACCGGAGTCACCGGCGCGACCGGGTTGACGGGTATCACCGGCCCAACTGGTGCAACCGGCCTTGTTGGAGCTACGGGAGTGACAGGGGCGACAGGCACGACAGGCACGACCGGAGTCACCGGCGCGACCGGCCTCGCCGGAGTTACGGGAGTGACAGGGGCGACAGGCACGACAGGAGTCACCGGCGCGACCGGAGCAACGGGTGTCACCGGCCCCACGGGTGCAACCGGCCTTGTTGGAGTTACGGGAGCGACAGGGGCGACAGGCACGACAGGAGTCACAGGCGCGACCGGAGCAACGGGTGTCACCGGCCCCACAGGTGCAACCGGCCTTGTTGGAGTTACGGGAGCGACAGGGGCGACAGGCACGACAGGAGTCACAGGCGCGACCGGAGCAACGGGCGTCACCGGCCCCACGGGTGCAACCGGCCTTGTTGGAGTTACGGGAGCGACAGGGGCGACAGGCACGACAGGAGTCACAGGCGCGACCGGAGCAACGGGTCTCAGCGGCCCGACCGGTGCAACCGGCCTCGCCGGAGTTACGGGAGCGACAGGTGTGACGGGTGCAACTGGCGTCACCGGACCGACTGGAGCAACCGGAGCGACGGGTGCAACGAGCGCCACCGGAGCGACTGGAGTAACAGGCGCGACAGGCGCGACAGGCGCGACCGGAGCTACAGGTGTAGGCCTTACCGGCGCAACGGGAGCCACAGGAGCCACCGGCGCCACGGGCACATCGGGCGCTCCCGCAAACACGGCAACCTTTGCCGCCGATGTCAGCAGCGACGGAAACATCGGGGTCAGCCAGATCGTTTACCTGAGCACCGCAACCACGGTGGCGCCCTATCCAGCGGTGACGGGTCAGCCGAACAGCCTCCCCATCCTCGGCGTCGCCCTGAACGCTGCTACTTCCAACGGGGCTAGCGTCACCGTGGAGCTCGCCGGTGTTGCCACCTGCCTTTTCGACGCCACCACTCCCACCGCCGGCGACTACGTCCAGCAAAGCACCACCCAGGACGGGTACTGCAAAGACGCCGGTGCGACCTACCCGGCCAGCGGACAGGTTCTCGGCGTTGTGCTGGTCAGCGGCAGCGCCAACAACCCCACTTCCATGCATCTCATCGGACCCGAAGTCCTCCCTTCGCCCGGCGGCGGTGGTGCGACGGGTGCGACTGGAGCAACCGGAGTTACCGGAGCAACCGGCGCGACAGGTGCTACGGGAGCAACCGGTGCGACTGGACTAACCGGTGCGACTGGGGTGACCGGCGCGACTGGGACAACCGGCCCGACCGGCCCTGCCGGAGTCGCTTCGATTTACGGTGACGGCTCCGACGGCACGACCACCGGCGTATGCGATATCACCGCCAGCGCGAACTGGATTACGACGGACCCGGGCACGGAGATTCAGTGTACGAACTTTATGATCGCTGCCAGCGCCACCCTCAATGTTCCCAGCGGAATCATCATCCACGCGACGGGAACGGTAACGATTGCGGGGACCCTCACGGTCGGGGACGCTACCACCCCGACCTCGCCCGCCGCCACGGGTGGGCTGGGTTGGGTGGCTCTGGCGCCTTACAACACCCCCGGTACTGGAGGCACCGCGTTTCCGTCCAGCACATGGCGCCATCTCCTGAAACCAGGAGCTAGCGGTGGCGGGCCTGGAATGGACGACCCAGGGCAATGGGCGCCCTACTATGGGGTGGGGGGCGGCACGGTAACCATCGTTGCAGCGGGAGCCTTGTCCATCAGCGGCACAATCAATGCCAACGGCGGAGCCGGGCAGGGATCAATCGCGTACGGGGTCGCTGGTGGCGGCGGCGGCGGCGGAGTTGTCATCCTGGCCTCCAAGACGTCAATTTCAAACACAGGCACGATCAATGCCAAGGGCGGCAACGGCGTTGCCGGATCCAGCGGCAACTACGGCCCCAGCGGCGGCGGCGGCGGCGGCGTGATTCACCTGCTGGGTCCCTCGGGCCAGATCACCCCGGGAACGGAAAATGTCCCCGGCGGCAGCGGCGGCGGGGTGAGTAACGGCGTAGGTTTTGCGTATGGTGGCGGGGCGTCCGGCGGGAATGGCGGACCGCCCAGCACGGCGGCGGCCGCCCCCTCGGGACTGAAACTTTCCACTCCAGTCGCGGACCCCTCGACGGTGTTCGTGCCGTAAGGTGGTCACGGCGAGCGAGCGGCGGACGGCGGGGGTGACGCATGAAGGCCAGCGAGGAAACGGAAGGAGTAGTCCAGTAAAACGAATGCTCAGGCTGGTGGTTTTCTCTCTCTCCGCCGCGGCTCTATGCGCGGGATTCGCCCCTGCGGCCGTGGCGCAGGCGTCGAGCGCGGCTCCGGGTAGGTATGCGCTGATTCTGAAAGATCCTCCGCTGGCGCGCCAGGTTCTGACCGGAGTGGCGACGCGCCGGGCGCTCAAGGCTGCGGATGCGCTCGAGCGCGAAAGAGCCTTGCTGCGGACCCAGGAATCTCTGAAGGCGGCGCTCTCGGCACGCAAGATCCCGGTTACCGGCGCGATGCATACGCTGCTCAACGCCGTGTTCGTGAGCGCCACTGCAGACCGCGTGGCGGGGTTGCGCGCGCTGGCGGGCGTGGCGGAGGTGGTGCCGATATCCACGCTGCTGCGCCCCAAATTGAACAAGGCGCTCGGTCTCATCGGCGCGAACGCGGGGTGGTCCGCGCTGGGCGGGGCCTCGAACGCGGGAGCGGGCATGAAGATCGCGATCCTCGACACCGGCATCGATCAAACCCATCCCGGCTTTCTGGACCCCTCGCTCGCTACACCCGCGGGCTACCCCGTGGCGGACAACCCGGCCGACCTCGCTTACGCCACCAATAAGATCATCGCGGTGCGCAGCTACGTCGCCGCCATCGCGGTGCCCAGTGATATTCCGGAATTCACGACGCCCGACGATCTTTCTCCCCTCGATCACGTGGGTCACGGGACCGCCGTGGCGATGATCGCGGCGGGCGTTTCTCTCACCACTCCGCTGGGAGTCATCTCGGGCGTTGCGCCGCAGGCGTGGCTCGGGAACTACAAGATCTTCGGATCTCCCGGAGTGAATGACACGACCAGCTCGGACGTCGTGCTCCAGGCGCTCGAGGATGCCTTTGGCGACGGCATGAACGTGGCGCTGGTTTCCGCCGGCGATATGTCCGCGGTGTGGGGTCCCACGGACCAGGGCGCCACCTGCGGACTGACGGCAGGGGAGTTGTGCGATCCCTGGGCCGCGGCGGTCTCGGCCGCGGGCCTGGGAGGAATGGTGGTGGTGCTTCCGGCGGGCAACGACGGCGCCTTGGGGAACGACACCATCAACACGCCCGGCGATGTGGACGGAGTCATTACCGTGGGCGCGACGACCAACGCCCACACAGTCGCAGCCACGGTCTCGACTCCCATGGGGACAACCGCGATCGAAGCCCGGCTGGGGAACGGCCCGCAACCCACGGGCGGGTTTAGCGCGGTGCTGTTCCCGGTCTCGGCGCTCGATGCCACCGAGCACGCCTGCCTCAGTCTGCCGGCCGCTTCGCTCACTGGGAAGATCGCGCTGCTGACCACCGGCCAGTGCAGCTACTTTACGAAGGTCGCCAACGCGGAAGCCGCCGGAGCCGTCGCGGTTCTAATGTTTTCTCAGCCCAGCGATCCGCAGCTGTTTTCTCCCCTAGGGCTGGAGAATACCGGCATCCCGATGGCCCAGATCTCGAACGCTTCGGGCGTTGCGTTGAAAGCGTATCTGGCTTCGAACCCCGGCGGGACGGTGACGTTCGATCCGGCCACGCTCGAAATGATTCCGCCGGCCTCCGGCGCGGTCGCGTATTTTTCCTCGCGTGGACCCAACATCGGAGATCTGAGCATCAAGCCGGACCTGGCGGCGCCGGGCGCGTCGATCTACACCGCGGCCCAGAACCTCGACCCCAACGGCGCGCTCTATAGCCCCAATCGCTATATCGGCGTGGACGGAACCAGTTTCGCCGCCGCTTTCGCCGCGGGCGCAGCCGCGCTGGTCGCGCAATCCCATCCGGCTTTCAATCCCGGCCAGATCAAGTCCGCGCTGGTCAATACGGCCTCCGCCGGCGTGACCGACACCGACGCCGGCGGAAATATGATCGCCGCGCGATCGATCGCCGTGGGCGGCGGACTGCTCAACGTCCCAGGCGCCCTGGCTTCGACGCTTACGATCGTGCCGGCCACGGTGGGGTTCGGAAACATAGCCAGCGCGCTCGCTTCCGCTACCGTAGTCATTACCAACACAGGGGCCTCGTCCGCGAATATCGTCCTGACGGTCCAACCGCGCGACGCGGACTCGAACGCCCATGTGACGGCGACGCCGGCGACGTTTGCGCTCGCCGCCGGCCAGTCGCAGACGGTGGCCGTGAGTCTGAACGGCGGCCTTCCCGAACCCGGCCTGTATGAAGGCGTGATCGCAGTGGCGGGAGGCGCCGTGGCGCTCCACATCCCGTATTTATACATGGCGGGATCGGGAATCCCTTCCCAACAAATCCCTCTGCTGGGAGACAATTTTGTGACGGAAGTGGGAACGGCCGTGGATCTGGCATTTCGCACGGTGGATTCCTCCGGCGTACCCGTGGTCAGCATGCCGGTCCGCTTCGCCCCCGCCAGCGCCATCTACGCGGCCACGCCCGCGACGGACCCGCTGGGAATCGCGGAGGCGTACTTGTTCTCCCCGGATCAAACCGGCGACCAGAGCTTCAGCGCCGACCTGCTGAACAATGCCGGGACCGTCGAGTTCCCTGGCCGGACGCGCGCGCTGCCGCAGATCTCGCCCAATGGGATCGTCGATGCAGCCAGTTACAGTGTGCCGCTCGGCGGCTTCGCGCCCGGTTCTTATATCTCCATTTTCGGCTCGGGACTGAGCGAAAGCTACTCGGTGGTGTTCACGCCCTACTTACCGCTCTCGCTCGCCGGAGTGAGCGTCAGCTTCGATGTGCCTGCCGCCAATATCCACGTTCCGGCACACTTCTACTTCGTGAGCGCGACGCAAATCGACGTGCAGATTCCCTGGGAGCTGGCGGGACAACCCACGGCGGTGGTGAAGGTCACCTTGAGCGATTCGGTGAGCAAAACGGTGCGCCCGGGCGACGCCGATCTGGGAACGTTCCAATCGCAGCTGGTCACGATTCCGATCGGGACCTACGCGCCGGAGTTCTTCCTCTACGTGGACCAGAGCGGCACGACGCTCGCCGCCGCGCTCAATCAAAACAACGCAGCCATCAGCACGGCCAATCCCGTGCAGCAAGGAAGCGTGGTCCAATTCTTTTTGAACGGCCTCGGACCGGTGGCCAGCGGCACCCAGCCGGCTTCGGGACAGCCCAGTCCGGGGACGCCGCCCCTGGCGACCACGCCGGCCACTCCGGTGGTCACCATTGGCGGGCAGCCGGCTACGGTGATGTTCAGCGGGTTGGCTCCGTTCGCCGTCGGACTGTATCAGGTCAACGTCCAGGTGCCCACGGGGATCCTCTCCGGCAATGAGCCCGTGGTTCTCACCATCGGCTCGGTAACATCCAACACCGCGATCCTGCCGGTGCACTGAGTCCTCCCTCCATCCCTGAACAGGCGCAGCCAGACGAAGTCGTCCCAGCCGCCCGTGAAGCATTGCGTATAAAGCCAGCTAAGACCGTCCTCCCCTCGGTAAGAAGTATAGGGGATATTTCCCATGAATTATTGCAGAATTCGCTTGGTATTATTCAGCGATGCCCGGCGCCACCATCACATTCGCCGTATTGAGGGCCGCAGCGCCGTTCGGCGACCGGCTCCGGACGCCATCGACGGGCCCGTCGGTGACACCCAACACCGCGATTCTGAGGGAGCAGTAGCCGCCATGGAAACGACGTCAGCCGATGCGGCCATAATCCTGATTCCGGCGTATAAACCGGAAAGCGTGTTGACCCGGCTGGTGGAGCAGTTGAGCGCCTCTTCCGCGGTCGCAGCGGTGATCGTGGTCGACGACGGAAGTGGACCGGCGTATGCCGGGATTTTCCACTCCGTGGCAAGCCTTAAAAAGGTCCGATTGCTGGCCCACGTAGTCAATCTCGGGAAGGGCGCGGCGCTCAAGACCGGGTTGAATTACGCGGCCTGCGCGTTTCCCGAAAGCGCGGGAGTGGTGACGGCCGACGCCGACGGCCAGCACTCCCCCGGCGACATTCTCGCGGTGGCCGCAGCTTTGGCCGGACGGCCCCGCCACCTGGTGATGGGCGTGCGCGCCTTCGACACCCAAGCGCCCTTCCGCAGCCGCTTCGGAAACAGCCTGACCCGTCACATCCTGCGTGCGGTGACCGGCCAGAAACTGACGGATACCCAAAGCGGGCTGCGCGGCATTCCCCTCGATTTCATCCCCGACCTTCTGCGGCTTGCCGCCACGGGCTACGACTTTGAGCTGGATATGCTGGTCACCTGCCGCAACCTCAACCGGCCCGTCCACGAAGTGCCCATCGCCACCATCTATCTCGACAACAACCGCTCCTCGCATTTCAATCCGCTGCTCGACTCCATGCGGATTTACCTGGTGTTTCTCCGCTTCTCCGCAGTGTCGCTGGCCACGGCCGGATTGGATAACGGAATCTTTATTCTCGGAATGCAATTCTGGCCGCACCTGGCCGCGTGCCTGACCATGAGCCGCCTGGTGGCCGGGACGTTTCAATTTACAGCCTCAAGGCGCGGCGTTTTTCACTCCCGCGCGCCGGTCGCCTCGGCTTTGCCCAAATACTGTTTGCTGGTGGTTATTTCAGGAACCGTAAGCTACCTGCTCATAGAAAGCGCCGTGCACTATGCCAACACGCGAGTCATTCCAACCAAGCTCCTGGTTGAATCCATGCTCTTCGCCATCAGCTTTGTCTTGCAGCGCGAGGTTGTCTTCACTCCCGCCGCCGCAGCGACTTCCAACGCTGCGAATTCGAACCCGTCCTCCCTGCCAATTCCGGCGCCAACTCGCGCCGATCGCGAGATGATCGGCCAGGCGAGCGCGAAATAACGCCGCTCGCTTGCATAAGTATCGATTGTAAAACCTCCGATCATGCTAGTAGATGGGCATTCCGGGCGAAGCCCCGGCGCGAAGGCAACGCACTACATCATGAAAATGAACATGGGCGAGGTCGAAGGCGTCGCCGCAAAGGCCGTGGGCAGACGCCGCGGTTTTCCTGAAGTCAGGGGGGCCGCTCTATGAAGACGGGCCGATCTGGCGGATAGAACTGGCAAGTCCCGTCTGGCTCAAGGCCCCGCGCACCCAATAACGGCACGGCCGTCATCGACGCCTGCCTCCGCGCACCGGTCTCTGATCGATTCCACCCATTCCTTGCGCGACTGGATCTGATCCGCACTTGCGTGGCGCCGCGTCGAGCCGGAGTCCGCCGCACTGTACCTGGAGCGCTTTAGGGAATGCTATCCAATTTGGCTTGGTATACCGAGGGATAGATCCATAGGATTATCCCTGGAGAAAGTCCGAAACTCTAGTAAGCCCACGACGTCTGGCCACACACCCCGAACCAGCGAAATGCGCGCCGGAAAGCAGCGTGGTCCCGGGGACTCCGCTGCGCCAGGAGCACACCCCAGGCGGACTCACCTTCAGGGCGGCGTTCCGGAGCGCCGCACTTCACCATCGCAATCCGCAAACGGTGCTGCTGCCGTCAGTTGGATGAACTTCTCCGAGACCGATCACGTCCCAACCAGGCCCGCTGGGGACCTCGGCGGGGGCATCCGCTTAGCTTGAGACAACTCGGCCAGTGAGGGTAAATAGGGCGACTTCGTACCCTCCGCCAGTCAAGAGAGGGTTGTATTCCGTGGCGACCGAGCGGCAGATAAGGCTAGTGACGTCAGGATATTAGACTTGTCTATGAAAGGAGTAAGGGTTATCCTCATTTGATTATGAGATTCACACTTACCTTCCTTCTTGCCCTCGTTTCTCTTACTCCCTTGGCGCGCGCGGGGGAAGTCACATCCGACATCCCCGCTCCGGTGGTCACGAACTGGAAACTTAGCTTTGCGCCGCTGCTGGCTAGTCAGGCGCTGGATATCACCAGCTCTTACGGCAAGCGAGAGCTCAATCCGGTCCTGGCCGGGCCCCAGGGCCAATTTGGCGTTAGCGCCGTCCTGATCAAGGCCGGCGTCGCGGCGGGATTGATCGGAATCGAGTGCCTGATCGTGAAGGCGCATCCGGCCTCGGCGCGCATATTCACCAAGGTCAACTGGGCGGCTGCGGCCGTGACCGCCGGGGTCGCGGCGCATAACTTTTCCATTCGGTAGAGAAGTCGGGTGATTCGCGCAACCCTTTGAGAGCTCAGCGCAGGAGGAAGTTGCAGGGCTAGAGAGCCGTTCGATATCGAAAAACTGCGCTGACATCTAGGGTTCGAGAAGTAGTTTAGATGCGGGCCGAGGCGAAGGCGGCCCTGTTCTCGGACAGATGCTGGTTTTCGGTTTTGTGAAGAAGAAAGGGGCCGATGGACAGGACGTCCATTCTGGTGCGGAGGAAGCAGTCGATGGCCTGGGCGGGCGTGTAAACGATGGGTTCGTTTTCGTTGAAGGACGTATTGAGAAGGACTGGGACGCCGGTGACGTCGCCGAAGCGGCGGATGAGTTTCCAGTAAAGCGGATTGATGTCGCGTTCGACGGTCTGCAGGCGGCCGGTGCCGTCGCCATGCGTGACGGCGGGGATGAAGCCGCGCTGGGCGGGTTTGATCTTGTACGCCATGACCATGAAAGGCGAGGGAGCATCGGTTTCGAAGTACTCGCCTACGCACTCCGCCAGGATCGGAGGGGCAGAACGGACGGAAGGGTTCGCGGTACTTGATGCGGCTGTTGAGAATATTCTTCATGTCGTGCCTGCGCGGGTCGGCCAGGATGCTGCGGTTGCCCAAGGCGCGCGGACCGAATTCCATGCGCCCCTGAAACCAGCCCACGATCTTCCCCGCGGCAATTTGTTCCGCTGTGCCATTGATGAGCGCGGCCTCGGTGAGCTTGTGGAACTCGGCATCGGGCGGCTGCGAGGTCGCGCTGAATTCCCGCCTCCGTATACTCGGGACCGTAATAGACGTGCCGCATCACGAAGGACCGCGGCTGGTTGAGGATTTGGTGCTGGACATAGAGCGCCGCGCCCAGCGCGGTTCCGGCGTCATGCGCGGCCGGCTGCACGTAGACTTCCCGGAAGTTGGTCCGTTCCAGGATCTTTCCGTTGGCTACGCAGTTCAAGGCCACACCGCCGGCCAGGCAGACCCGGTGTGCGCGCGTCTGCTTTTGAACGAAGTTCAGCAGCGCGAAATAATTCTCCTCCAACACCAGTTGGACGGAGGCCGCAAGATCCAGGTCGCGCTGCTGGATCTCCGCCCGCGGCAAGCGGGGCGCTCCGAATCGCTCGGTCATTTTGCGGGAGAAGACGGAGCCGAGCGCGGGTTCGCCTGCTTCCCAGGTCATCTCCACGCCTTTCGAGTGATGCGTGAAGTAGTCCAGGTTGAGCCGGCAGCGGCCTTGCTCGGTGCGCACCACATGGCGCACTGCGCTCGGCGAAGCGCGGCTCGCCATAGGCGGCGAGGCCCATCATTTTGTACTCGTCTCCGTAGCTGGGAAATCCCAGGAATTGGGTGAACGCAGTGTAGAAAATGCCCAGGGAGTGTGGAAACAGGACCGCGCCCTTGACCTCGATCCGGTTGCCATGGCCGAGGCCCCACATGACGCTGCTGAAGTCGCCGAAACCGTCGATCGAAAGCACCGCGGCGTCTTCAAACGGGGAGGCGAAGAAGGCGCTGGCCAGATGGGCGCGGTGATGCTCGACGAAATGAAAGTTGCCGCTGGCTCCCTTGAGTGAATCCTTCGGAAAGATGCCTTGCGCGCGAAGCATGCCGGCGACCTGGGCGATGCGCACGCTGTTGCCCGCGCGGGACGCAAGTCCGGCCCAGCGGTGCGGCCGCAGGGCTGCGCGAAACATCTTCGCGGCCAGGTGGGCCTTGGGATCGCGGGAGATGGCGATGTGATCGGGCAACGCTCCGGGATGCAGTTCAGCCAGGCATGCGCGCGCGGCCAGGACCGGCAGTCCGGCCCAATGTTTGACGCGGTTCAGCCTTTCCTCTTCGAGCGCGGCGAGCATCTGCCCATCCGCCAGCAATGCCGCGGAGGCGTCTCCATGGAATGCGTTGAGTCCGAGAATGATCATGGTTTTGGTTGGAATGCGGGATGCGGCCTTCAGGCCGCAACCGAACCCGCCGGTTTCACGCGGTTTCGATTTTTGGCCGCGTCGGTGAATACATTGATAATCGTGGCGGCCCAGTTTTGGGTCACCGCGTCGATCGAAAACCTGGGGACCAGGTATTCACGGTCCATCTGGATCAGCATCTGGCGATGGTTCTGGTCGGGCATGCGTTCGCGCAGGAACTCGATCCAGGCGTCCAGCCGGAGGGGCAAAACCTCCGACTTGTGATGGAAGGAGTCGGCCAGGTAAACCTGGTCTGAGATCGCCACCGGACACCCTGCGTTGATGGCTTCGAGTACCGAGATCCCGAAGTTCTCCTGCTGGGACGGAAGCAGGAACCAGGCCGCCCGTCCCAACAGATAGGCCTTGTCCGCTCCCGCGACGGCGCCGACAAAGCGCACCCGATCCTGCAATTGATCGCGTCTCGGCCAGCCGATCGAGCGTGCGCTGGTAAGCCGGTTCGGCCGGTCCCGCGATAATCAACAGCCAGCTGGGATCGGGATTCGACTTGGCCCAGGCTTCCATCAGGAAAGCCACGTTCTTCTTGGGGTGGACGCGGCCCAGGAACAGAGCCACGTTTCGATTTGCGGGAATCTTCAATTCCGGATTCGCAGGCTGTGAGGTCTGGACTCCAGCGCAACCCACTCCATAGGGAACCACGACGAAGCTGGAGTGTGGCAGAGGGAACGTCTTTTGAGCGAGTTTGCGCTCCCGTTCCGTGGTGAAGAACACCGCGCACGCATGCTTGAAGACGGCGCGCTCCCGGAGCAGCCAGTAGACGGTCTTCTTGGCCCTCTTCAGGAATCCTTGGCCGTAGAGCGCCCAGGGCTCCAGCATCCCATGCGGAAAGCAAACGTAGGGGACGCGAGCCTGCCTGCAAGCTTTAAGAAAAGCCCAGTTGGGATACAGCCACATGCCGTGCAGAATGACACCGTCGAAGCGGTTGAGGTTCCGGCCGATCCAGCTCTCCAGGCCGGGCGAGAAGCTGTAGCTGCGCGGGAAGCCCAGCGGCAAGTCGTGAATCCTCTCGCGAGGGAAGGGATTGTCGGGGACCGCAAGCGGGCCGAATCCGAGTACCTCCGAATCGAGATCGAGAGTGCTGCTCCGCGCGGAAAGATCGAGCACCGCGCGCAGCGGGCCACCGTAGCGTTGGTCGAGCGAGGGCAGGACATGTAGGATGCGCATAGGTCAAGCCGTGCTTTAAGCCATGGCTCGGTACACTTCGGCAACGCGCTCCAGCGCGATCTCCGGCGCGAACAGCTTGGCGCGCCCGAGCCCTCGCTGCCGCAAATCCGCCGCGGTGGTTCGTTCCGTCAGCACCGTATACAGCAGGTCCGCCATGCGCCCATAGTCGCGGGGGTTATCGAGCGTCAAGGCCGCATCGCCCACCACCTCTGCCAGGGATGCGCAGGTGGTGCTGACGACCGGACAACCGCTGCCCATGGCTTCGAGAGGGGGCCAGCCGAAACCCTCGTAGAAAGAAGGAAACAGAAGCACGTCCGCGGCTCCGTAAAACTGCCGCAGCTTGGCTTCCTCGAGCGCCGGTAGAAATTGGAACGCGCCGCTGTGTTCCGACTCCGCCAGGAAATCGCGTTCTTCCCGGCTCGCCGGTCCGTGGACCAGGAACATCCGGGCCATGGGGAGCCTTTCGAGCAATCGCGCGAACGCCCGCATGGCTCCCAGACGATTCTTGTATGCGCTGGCCTTGCCCACGTGAATCACTACATATTCGGCATCCCCAAAGAAGATGGCGCGGGCGTGCCCCCTTTCGTCTTCCGTGAGTGGTGCAAAAATCGGATCCAGATGATTGTGAATGACACGGATTCGGCGGGCCGGAATCTCCAGTTCACGCATGAGCAGGTCGGCGGTGTGCCGGGACACGCTGATCATGACTTCGAGCCTGCGCAGCTGCCGGGTGTTCTCGGAAATGATGAATCTTCTTTTCGATGGGGGTTGCGGCAGATCCAGCTTCCCGGCGCCTATCAAGTACGCAATTAAGTCATGTACGGTCCCGATCATTCTCCCCTTTTGGAGAAACCGCGCATACCACAGCAGTCCCTGATCGACGATGTGGAAACAGTCGGCCCGCTCGCGCGCGAGTTCGATCGGCCACAACACGTAGTTCTGCCACCAGGCTTGGCGCCGCGGCATGCTCGGCAGCGTTCCGTGATGCTCCAGATGGTCGATGGCGCCGGGACATTTCCCCAGGACCGGATGGCTGAGGATCGCCGGAAGCCGGTTTCTGTAGAAATTGAAGTATTTCGAAATACTATAGGTCTGGCCTCCCGGATGTGGACCCAAAATGGTGTATCGCGTCATCGCAATGAGCAGGCTGCTGAAAAACCCCAAGCTAAAATAGGCCGCTGATGAACACCGATCGAAAAACAAGGCGCCTTGAATCCCGCGAATCCGCGTTCATCCGTGTGTACCGGCGGCCAGGAAGTCTTTTTCAGCTCGGGCGCGGTGAGGTGGAGGAAGCGAAGGGACGCGTCGATACATACACACTGTCGGCGCAATAGCGGATGGGGGGAAAGCGCACGGAAATGCTTTTGAGCGCTTCGGAGAGATCCACGATCAGACGGTGCGCCCAAGGCAATAAATCCCGGTCGCTGCTTTGCACGCCCAGCCCCAGAAAGCAGTCCGCGGCCAGGGATACGTCGCCGAAAATGCGATTGAATGTCGCCAGTAATTGCCGGGGCGTCCGGTAGCGCACGTCGAAGCCTTGGCCCCGGCCGAAGCGGCGTCGAGCCTGGTGGTACAGGCTGCGGAGGCCCAGCGCATTGGCCATTTGCACGAGCATACGCCCGTCCTCTCTCAGCACCCTGCGAATCTCCCGCAGGGATTGGTCCAAGGCTTGCGATTCGAAATGCTGGAACACGCTGTAGGAGAATGCGACGTTGAATGCGCGGTTGGGAAAGGGCAAGGCAGTGGCGTCGCCGACTACGAATGCGGCCTCGAGTCCCCATCGCGCCGCCAGCCGCTGGGCGGCCAGCACGGCGCCCAGCGACGGATCGAGGCCGATGGTGCGGTAGCCTCGCCGCGCACTCGCAATCGACCAGCGGCCCCAGCTACAGCCCACATCGAGAAGAATCCGGCCGTCGCCGGCGGGCAACGAAATCGCCGGAATGGGAGTGCGCGTGAGCCTCCCAACCAGACCCTTGTAGAGCAGACCGTTGGTGGCCAGCACCAGCGAGCTGGCGACGGGATCGACTTCCGAAAGGGGCGCGTCGTATCGGTGCAGGTGCGCGGCAAGCTGCGCCCGGATTGCCGGAGTGCAACCAATGGTGTCGAGGAAAGGGTCGTTGGGGGCGCGCCGGCCTTGCTGAACCTCCCGCGCCGCGGCGAGCGAGGCCGATCGAACCCACAGCGTCTCGTCATCGCTCTCCGTGAGCAGGATGGGAACGCCCTCCACCACCCCGAACTCATGCCCGTGAGGGCAGATCAGGATTTGTTCTCGCTCGCTCAGTTCCGCGCCATCGGCGGGACAGCGCAGAAGCTCGCGAAGCCAGGGGGCGATCGGTGTCATTGGGAAGGACGCTTCAGCAGCCCGCCACCGCGCGGCTAAGAGTCAGCACCTGCCGATGATAGTTTTCCCAGGTCAGCCTGCGGCTTAGCTGGTAAGCGGCTTGGGCCATGGCCGGCACCAACTGGGGCCGATCCAGCAAAAGTTGGATCGCTTCGCGGAGACGAGCCGGGTTTGAGGGTGGGATAATCAGCCCTTCCACCCCATCCCGAATCAGATCCGGCGCCGCGCAACTGGTGGAGGCGATCACGGGCACTCCATGCGCCATGGCTTCCACAAGCACCAGGCCGAACCCGTCCCGAAGCGCGGGAAACAGCAGGACGTCGGCGTTGCGATACTCTTCACTCAGGCGAGCAGCGGGCAAGTGGCCGGCATAGTGGAACGGGACTCGGAAACGCCGCTCGATCCAATTCCGAAAGCCGGGGAGCCACTGCCCCGCCAAAGTAAGCGTGACGGCCTTCTCAGGCACATCGCTCAAAGCCCGGAACAGGTGATGAATGCCCTTATGCGGCCCGATGGGGCCGGCGTACAGAAGCTTTAAGGGGTGCGCCGGGCGCTTGGCGGGCAGCGGCGCCGCGGGCACCGTGACCCCATACGGCAGCACTCGCAGTTGAGAATCCGGCCAGCCGCGCTGGGCCAAGGAGTTCTTCACGAAGGTGCTGGCGCAAACCACCACATCCGCCAGATCCAGCTCCGCCTGCTTGCGCTCCAGCCGATGTTCCGGCTCCAGACCGGGCGAGAGAAACGGCGCGAGCGAAGGATCGCTTTCCAGCTCGCCTTCGTAAATGCGCCGGGCCTCCAGGTGATGCACCGTCGGCAGATCGTAAATGCTCTTGATGGTCAGGGCCTGGGCGCGTTCAAAGCTCAAAGCCGCAAAGTCTTCGTAGCCCCAGATGATGTTGGTCTTCAGCTTCTTGGCGCTCAATTGCCCGGCCACGCGGAGGTCGTGCGCCCGGGCAACCCAATCGATCATTTCCACGGAGCGGCCGGCGTGCGCTAGAATCCGCGAGTGCGCCAACGCCACCCGGATTCCCTCCCGCAAGCCGCAGGTGCGAACCCTGTCTTTGGGCAGGAACTTGTCCGCGCGAAAGGAGCTTCCCAACGGCGCATAAATGCAGGTGGCGAAATTCACGAGACAGCCTTCGACGTGGAGTCCGCGCGCCACTTGGTACGCGTTGGGATTCCCGAAGGGGTGGCTCACCAGGACTTGCGGCGTCATGTCTTATCCACCGCGGATCTGAGCCACAATCCGCGCGCCCAGGTCTGGCTGGCCGTGAGGGATTGGCCATGCAGACAACTCAGCCAGATCGCGACGCTCACCCAGGTGAACGCAGTGGCCGTGTGGTTGTACCAAATCCCGGTCCATACCGCGTAGGTTGAGAACACTCCCAACACGGCCGTGGCGCACCGGAACTCATGCGCCTTGCTCTTCAGCCCGCGCACCACCAGCACCACCAACGGCAAGGTGATCACCCACAGCCCCATCAGTCCCGGCAGTCCCGATTCGAGCAGCGCATTGCTGCCTCCATCGTCGAAGGACTCAGGCTGGCTGTCGGCTAGAACGTTCTCGTAGTATCCATATCCGGTCGACCGGCCCAGGCCGATGCCCACCGGGTTCGCCAGGATCAGGCTGACGAGATTGCCTTTGACGTTCTCGCCCATGATGCGGCCGATGATGGTGTCGTCGGTGGTTTCCCATCTCTCCACGAAGGCGGCCATAATACCCGGCCCCAGGATGAACAGGACGGCGATGCCAATCGAGAACAGCGCCGCCCACACTCGCAGGAACACCTTCACTCTGCGGGCCACCAGGGTCGCGGCCAGAAACATGGCCGCAAAGACGACCACCGGCGCGCGCGATCCGGATTCGAGCGCGCAACATACAGCCGCCGCGGCCGCAAATCCCGCCCATAGCTTATAGCGGTGACTCGCCGGGAGCAAGGAACGCCACAAGGCGATGGAAAAGCCGAACACGCCAAAGGCGGCCATCCCCGAAATGTAGGAGAAGGTTCCGGACGCTCGCGTGCCTTGCAGGGGTCCAAAGCCGGCCACCGGTACATACGCTCCCATGTCGCTCCAAGCGTAACGAT
This sequence comes from Bryobacterales bacterium, assembly GCA_963765185.1. GTDB lineage: Bacteria > Acidobacteriota > Terriglobia > Bryobacterales > Bryobacteraceae > Palsa-187. The sequence goes on along the minus strand of CAVXWB010000125.1, from coordinate 28,269 downwards.
TCACGAACGCATCCGTGGGACTCGCAAACTGGATGGCTCCCAGTATGGCGATCCCAGCCGCCGCGATGGCCAATACAGGCATGAAGCGAGCCAGAATCCGTCCATTGAGATGCGGCGCCAGGTGCACGGCAAATATCGGCCAGAGCACGGCGTTCTTGTAAGTACTGAGGGCAGCCAGCGGATTGTGAATCAGGCCCAGAATGAACGCCGGAAGCAGGATCACGCCGACTACCAGCGCCGCCGTCCGCACTTCTTTAATGGCCGCTTGAACGCGCGGCAGCGGGTGGCGGATGATGAACAGACCCGCCAGGATGTCCTTTGCTCCGTAGGCCAGCGGCTGCAAGCTGGCAGGCAGGAGCCACTTTCGCAAAGCCCCTTCGAGCACGATGGCGGCCAGCAGCAGGATCAGCCAACTCAAATCCACATCGCGCGAGGCCACAGCCACAGTGGCGGGGCGGCTCCGCACCCATCTTGCGCTGGAAGCCTGGACGATTTGTCCGGTCATGGTCATGGGCATAACGGCTGTGTCCTCTCGAAAGTACCCTTAGTGGTTCGGCTCCCAGCTGAAGAAATCGGCGTTGGGCCATCCCAGACTACCGGCGGGAGTGTGGCGAAAACCGGCGCCCACGATCCGGGCGGCTACGAACTCGCCGTGGATGAGGCCGCAATGCAACTCCGCGATGATGCCTTCGACGTGCTCGATCCAGCCCGGATTGCCGCCGACCAAATCCTGACCAACCCCACGCGCTCATCCCTCAGCAGGCGGTTCAGGTCCACGACGTCCACCGCGACACCCGTCGCGCCCGCAGTTCTCGCGCAGGATCGCCAGGTTGCCGTCATCCGCGCCGAGCGCCGCGCGCCGTAGTGCGGCTGCCGCCAACACTTCAGCAAGCGGATTGCAGGATATCCACCGTCAAACGAAGCCTGGAAGCGCCTCTGATTTTCCCTGGTCCGCAAATTGTGCCCAAAATGTGCGCCTAAGCTTCATGAACCCTGCTGGCCGCCTCGACCAAGGCCTTGTGTTCCGCGACCATGCGTTCCCAGCGGAACAGCCGGACCGCCCTCGCGCGGGCGGCGTGCCCCAGGCTGGAGCGCAACTCGGGCTTGGTCAGCTCCACCATTTTCGAGGCCAGATCCTCGGAGTCAAACGGCCGGAACTTTAGTCCTCCGTCGCCGACGACCTCTCCCAACCCCCCGATGTCGGCCGCCAGCACCACCCCTCCCCGCATCATCTGCTCCATCGCAGCCAAGCCCGCCGTTTCTTCCCAGACCGAGGGCATGACCACCACATCCACCTCCGCAATCGCGCGCTCGAGCGCCGCTCCTTCCAGGAAGCCGGTAAAGCCGACGGCGCCATTCAGTCCGGCGGCCTCGGCCTGGACTCGCAGTTTTTCCTTAAGGGGTCCGTCCCCGACGAAGCTGAGCCGGTGTCGCACGCCTTGGGCTTTTAATTTGCCGGCAGCTTCGATCAGCAGCGGCAGCCCCTTCTCTTCCACCAGCCGGCCCACATAGCCGAAATGGACCTCCTTGTCCCCGCGCGCCGGCGTGCCCGCCGCGGCTTGCGCCAGCGGGTCCGGAATGCCGTGGTAGATTACGTGCATTCCTTCGAAGTCGTGCCGGGTGCGTACGTGCTTGGAGACGGCTACGTGCGCATAGGCTCTGCGGCACAGCTTGCGGCGCAGGAAGGTCAGAGCCAGTTGCGCCCACGCGCGCGCTACGCCTCGATCCGCCTTTACACAGCGGCGGCATTCCCCGTAGCGGCGGTTGCGGAACGCCTCCGCGCAAACCCCTCCGCGAGTCTTGTTCAACAGCAGGCCATTCGGGCAGACTGCCTGATAGCCATGGTGCTCGATCACGAAGGGCGTGCTCGCCAGGGTGGCCAGGGCCATCGGCAGCAGTGCCGGCCCGGCCATGAGAACCACGTCGGCGGCGCGAATCAATTGCCACAAGCGCCGGAATCCGGGTCTTCGCACGACGCGCAAGTTCTGATCCGGGTCACGCCCGGCGTGGGGCGTTTCAGTGACCACCGTGGTCTTGAAGCCGCGCTCCGCATGCATGCCTTCCGCGAGCAGCCGCGCGTACGTCTCCACCCCTCCCACGGCCGGACAGAAAGAGCCGCTGTAGATCAGGAGATTGGTCGGGAATGTCGGTAAAGCGGCCGGATTCATTCGTTTTCCGGCTTGCCTGCGTGCGCCCGGCCGGCGCTGCGCAAAACCCTCCATCCTCCGCCGCGCAGGCGCTCCTGAACCTCCCCGGGCATGAGCGAGGCTAGAAAATTAGCCGGCAACCAAGGCGCCCGCGGGCGCGTGCCCGGACTCACCAGGCGCGGACCGAAAAGCCCGCATGCGATCTGCCAGATCGCGTAGCCGGAGGCTTTGAGCAGACGCATGCTCTCCGAATCGCTGCCTCCAAAATCTTCAAACACGATGTGCCGGATCAGCCGGCCCTCGAGCAATCGCCGAGCGCCTTTGAGAACCGCCAATTCATGGCCTTCCACATCGATCTTCACGAGCGCGAGCGGAGCGCCGCCGCTGCAGATATCGTCCAGGCGCCGCAGCTCGATGGGCAAGGCGGCTTCGCCCGCGGCGCGCTCGGCGAATGTGTCGACTCGCGAGAGGCCCCGGTTGGCTTCGAATGCGGCAGGCACGCACAAGCTACCCTTCCCCGTGCGCTCCGACAAGGCAGCTTCAAAGACTTCCACCTGCCGGCCCTCCCACCCGCTCACGTTCCTTCTCAGCTCCCGGCACAGGGCGGGATGGGGTTCAAAGGCCAGGACCCGCCCCCGCGGACCCACCCGGGCTGCCATGAGGCTTGAAACATAACCGATGTTTGCTCCAATATCGACCGCCGTCTCACCCGGGCCGAGCAAGCGCCAGATGATCTCCGACTGGGTGATGTCGTCGACCCGGGTGCGCAGGATTGCGGAGGAGAGTCCGTCGCCGGTCTTCACCCGCAGGGGCAGTCCCCAATTCAGCCGCACGGTCAGATAGGGAGACGTTGCTCGGCCGCGGCGTTTGCGGAGCCGCCGCAGAACAGCCGCCGGCTGGAAAAGATACTCCGGCTTCATCAAGCGCCATTCCATCGCCGACAAGAAGCTTTGAATTTGATTGCGCACGCTTCGGGTCATTCTGCGTTCCCATCAGCGCCCCGCGCGAGGCGCCTTGCCACGTAAATCGAGTGAGCCCTGGAACGGCTCCTTTTTGCGTGAAGCGGAAGTTGGGCTGCTCAAACCCGGCTTCGAGCCGGATGCGAGAGAGGCCCTTGCGCAAAAGAGCGGTCAGGTGAGCCGGGTAACAAGAGTCGTTGAACGCCACGGAGTGGCCCGCGAACAAGCAGAGAAATCGGCGCCCGGACACCCGGCTTGTCACCGAGAGCAAACGCTTCAAGAGATTTCCCAGACCGGCTCCAAAGTCCAAAAGCCTGCCCCTCGGCGGCCTGCCGGCGCCATGGCGCCATCACGCCCGCAGGCGTTGGGCAAAGGCCCCTTGCGTTTCGGAAACCTGGTCCAGAATACCGGCGTATTGGGAGGCTTGGGCGCTTCCGCCGTGTCCCCGGTACCACGCCCGAGCCGATTGAGACACCGCTTCCAACCCGTCGACGCTAAGGCTGCTAGGGAGCGGAGTACCGAGATACTGTCGGCCGGCATACAGACCGTCCGCTACCCCGCCGCCCCGCCCCGCTGCCGCAGCCACAATGGGTACCGTGCCGTGGGCGCAGTACGCGGCGAATACCGAGGATTTGGAAAGCATGCCCGCGTCGAGCGCAATGAACCCGAAGCGCGAATCTCGAAGGATCGCGCTGACGTCCTCGGCGGCGAGCGCTCCCGTCGCTTCCACCCGTGCCGCGAGACCGTGCGCCCGCACCCTTGGGTCCGGCCCGACTTCCAAAATCCGCTCAATGCCGAAGGCTCTCAAGGCCCCGGCCAGCGCTGCAAGACCTCGGGAGAAGGCCAGGTTCCGGGCAAACGGTCTTCCGAAGACAACCATCTGCGGTTTGCGGGTCCGCGCCGGAGGCAGTTCATCCGGCTCGCCCACGGTCGAAAGCACGGGCAGTTTAAGGATGCGAGGCTCTTCGATTCCGGCAATCTGCGCCAGTTGCCGGCGGTAGCGAGCGTTGCTGGTCAGGCTGGCCGCCGAGGCGCGGGCAATGCGGCGGATCAGCCCGCACTGAATCCCCCTCAGCCAGAATGCGCTGGTCCAAATCGGGCCGTCGGCAGCCAGTTCATGGAACATGGTGATCAAGGGACTCTCAGGAGCGTCGCGCTGCCATTGAGCCAGCCCGCGTTGCAGCCAGAAAGCCAGAGCGCGCCGCGCGTACCCGTATAGGGAGCAATGCAGCAAGACCGGAGTGGCCGCTCCGGCGCGCGCGCCGGCCAGGCTTCCTTTGAGGGCCAGCCGCAGCGCTGTCGAGTCCTTTCGCGCCACTTCCGTCACCGGGAAACCCTCGAGGGCCGAAGGCCCCTGCCACCGGGGATTCGCAACCACGAAGAGCGTCTCAATCTCGTGCCGTTCCCGCAGAGCGCGCGCGATCGTCAGGGCGTAGTCTCCGACGCCGTCAATGGCCGGAGGCAGCCCGGCCACGATCTGAACGAACTGGCGCATCCTCTAAAAGCAGGCGAAGCCTCGGAAGTCACCCAAGCCTCAACGCTGGGTCGCCAAGCGCCGCTCCTTTCCGGGCGGTTGGAACACCAGGCAGTTTCCCGAGACCTCGCCCGACCGCGACAAAGATGCATCCGCCCGGTACCCGCGCTCTTCGAGGAACCCGATGGTCTCGGCTTCGCTTGATCCATACCGCCGGTCGTGTCCGTCGGATTCGAGCACGATGGCTCCGATGCGCCGCTCGTCGAGCAGAGCCGTGGCTCCGCGCAGCACTTTCAACTCATAGCCTTCCACATCGATCTTCAGGACGCCGATGCTTTCGGCCGCAAGCAACGCGGCCAAGGTATCCAGCCGGGCCATGGGCCGAAGCTCCACCGCGGCGCCGGCGTGCGCCTGGGGACCTTCGACGATGTGATCGAACCCGTTGCCGGGCCGCGACAGATGCGTCACGCCGTCGCGGTCTCCGACAGCGGTGTGGAGACACAGCCAGCGCTCCGACGGTTGCAGCGCCCAATTCGAGCTCAGCGTCCGATAGTGCAGCGTGGAGGCCTCGATGGAGACGATGAAGAGGTCCGGATTTTCGGCTCTCCCGAACAAGGAAAAGAGGCCCCAATTAGCCCCCACATCCCAGAACGATGCGGCCGAGCGGACCAGTCTCCTGACGGCTTTGAGGCTGGCGTCGTCCTCGAAGCTGCGCCTGCCTTTCGGAGTCGCGAAGTGCTTCAAGATGCCGGGAGGATTGGGGATGGTCGAGCGGGTCCGCCCGCCGATGCCCAAGGTCAGCCCGGTGACCTCCAGCTTCTGCAGGATCCTGGTCCAGTGATACGCCCGCCAATTGTGCGCGAACGGAACCCGATCAGATGGAAGCGCCCGCTTCGTCAACATGCAGTCTGCCCCCCTTGGACCGCCCAGGTTCTGAGCACCTGGTTGGGCGCATAGTCGATATCTCCCAGCACCGTCGCCCGCACCCCGAAGGGGGCTTGATCGATGAGCACGCCGGATCGAAGCGGCACTCTGGTTCCGGGACCATGGGCCATATCCCGGTTGGGTCGCGCGCCCGGACCCACGTAGATATGCTCGGTAACCAGGGCCATAGAGTAGGTGCGCAGAACATTGCGCAGCGCGGAGGCGACTTCGGCGTTGGTCAGGTGTTGCAGCACTTGCCGCAGGATGGCCGCATCGGCCGGCGGCAAGGCGTCGCGGGTCAGGTCCGCCCGCACGAAGCGGACCCCTTCGCCCGCGTGAACGCGCGTATTGACGTCGATGACCGGCTGCGCGATATCCACGCCGGTATAGCTTTCGGCCATGCCGGCCAGGACCCGGCCGGTGTTGAAGTTGCCGCACCCCAGATCGGCCAGGGAGCGTACGTTGTTTTGGCGCAAAACAGCCGTAATCAGCGCACAGTATTCGACGACGTAGCGGCCGGTTGAGCCCGTACCTGAATTAGGACTGAAAGCATCGCCCCCGCACCAGATTTTGGCGTGGTAGATCCGCTCGAAGGTCTCAGCCAGCGTAAGCGGCGCATACTGCCGTTGCTTCCTCTGAGTAAGCCAGTTTCGCAGCAGGATCCGGGCGGAGCCGGGAATCAATCGCTTCACTTTGGGATAAATCTCCAGAGCGCAAGTCACCGGCGTTTGGTGAGCGAACGCCAACCCACCAGGACCTGCACCGCTAAAATCGCAATCGAGGTGTAAAACGCCATCCGGCTTGCGCCCAGCGTGGTTCCCAGATTCAGCCGCGCGAAGCTTCCCGCCTGGACCGCCGCAACCAGACCGATCTCCAGCCACGCGCTCCACCAGAAAACCCAACGGCGATTGTTGTGGATCACCAGCAGCAATGTTGAGACATAGGCGATACAGGCCGCGGCGGCCACATAGCGCAGCGGGCTTTCAAGATGCGCGTATTTCGGACCGATGAGCCAAAGCAACGCCCCGGGCCAGCGGAACGCGGCGGCGGCGGCGAGCATCCCAATGCCGCTCGCGATTCCCACGGTTTTGAGATAAAGCGGCAGCAGCTTCTCTTCGCCGATGCGGGCGAAGCGCGGCCCCAGAACGATCAAATTAAAGGCTGTCAGCAGAGTGAATAATTGCCCCAGCCGGCCCAGCGCTCCCGTTTCCGCCATGGGCTTGGAGGAACCAAAATAGGACACCGCAAACAACGCGATCTGCCCTTGCAGCGATTGAAAGACCACCAGCGGGGCGCGCGGTGCGATGTATCGGATGATCTGGTCCCGGGTGTGCTGGTCGACATGGTTCGCCGCTTCCCAATGCGCTCGCGACCAATGCCGCAGCGTGAGCGCCGCCGCGAGCGACGCGACCGTTCCGGCTGCCAGAGCCGCGCCGCTGTCAGCGCCCCCCCACCGCAGTACGGCCACGCCGGCCAGCCGCAATAAAGCGGCCCCGGCCAGAATTCCGTAATATCTTCCCAAGCGCTGATTCAAGATCAGCGGGACGCCGTAGATCGAGATCCAGAATTGCACCAGCACCCCGGAAACGACGATGCCGAAAAGCAGCGCCTCGGTCGACAACAACCAGTGCTGCCGTTTGCCGATAACGTAGATGGCCCCCATGCCCGCCACTGCGCCGATGACCAGGAGCCGGCTGCGCAGATGCAGTCCCGCCTGGATGTAGCGGCCCAAAACCGCGCCGTTGCGGTATTGGCCGCCGGTAAGCGCCATGATGGCGCTGGTGACGCCCAAATCCACAATCAGCCCCAGCGCCTGCTGCAGCGTCAGGCTGAGTCCGAAGACCGCGTAATCCGCAACGGCGAGCCAACGCACCAGGCACAACCCGGTAAACGCCGTGATCGCTTGCAGCGCCAACTGGCCGGCGGAGAAGCGCAGCAAGGTTCCCGCATGACGCCACAGGCGCCCTTCCCGCGCAGGGACCGCGAGCGCGGCGGGAGCCGGCATCACTCCGGATTGAGAACTCGGTTGGGACAATCCCTGCCTGGCCAATTACTCGACGCGACATTGCTGCGGCTCGCTGAACGCCCGCCGCTTCCCCACGCGATGGGCCCACACGATCCCGAAGCCCTGGCTCGGGAACCGCTTCGTAATGCGAAATCCGAGATCCTGAAGCGTTGCCTCCAGGGATTCCAGGGTGTGGCCGTTCCCAAGGTGGTACTCCATCCGAAGATTTTGCACCTTGCTCCAGCATTCGGTGCGCTCGAACAGTCCCCATTCGCAACCCTCGCAGTCCAGCTTCAGGAAATCAACACGCCCGTTCAGCCGCTCGATGGCCTGGTCAAAGGAAACCTGCAAGGCTTCGCCGTCGCTCGCGAGGTGTGTTGTCGCGAGGTTGATGGGGCCATGCTCGAGCACCCGCACGCGCCCCGCGCAGGAGCCGACAGCCTCGGCAAAGGCAGCCACCTTCAAGTGCGCGATGTTGGCGGTCAGATAAGACCAGGCTCTGGGGTTGGGTTCGTAGGCGTTAATGATGGCGTCGGGATGGCGTTGCCGCGCCGCCATGCAGAAGAATCCGAGGTTCGCGCCGATGTCCAGAATGGTTTTGACTTCCCCATCCACGTTGGCGATTCCGTAGTCATCCCGGATCAGACACCCCACCAGATCCGTCTTCACGCCCGCGTCTTCTTGCGGATGCGCCAGAGTTACGGCTACGCCGCCGACCTGCAACTTCGCGGGCATTGCGAACCAGCGGCTCCGAAGGAAGAGCAGACCGAAACCTGCCGCGTTCCCGAAGCGGGAAACCTGGCGTGACACCATGCGCGACAACCCGCCGGCCATCTGGCTTAACTTGGTCATGGATCGACGATTCCACGTAAGAAGAACAAGCGGGTTTCAAGAGCGGTGGGTGGAGCGCCGCGCATGCCGTCATCGAACCCGTAATCTAAGAGAGTATTGCGCAGGGCTTCCGGAGTCGTGCCCGCGCACTTGAGCCAATGTCTGTTGAACTCGCACAGAACGCTCTTGATACGCCTCGCGGCAAGCAGCCTTCGGGCTCCGCTCAAGACCCTCGGCTCCAGCCCCTCTACATCCAGTTTCAGAAGATCGATCGAGTCCATCCCGATTTCGCCCGCAACCTCATCGAGAGTCGTAACCTCAATCGGTACCGAGGCGCTGTTGGCCAGCGGGAGCATGGTGGGAGCGTGGTTGGTTGAGTCCTTCGGCAGGCTCAGCTGGGCTTTCCCCTTTTGGTCGGATAGCGCCATTTGGAAGGTCGTAACGTTGGTGAGCCGATTGTTTAGAACCAGGTTTCGGAGGCGTTGGTAGGCATACGGGCTGGGCTCGAACGCGATCACGCGGCCGCTGGGGCCGGCAGCCGCGGCTCCCAAAGCCGTGTAATAACCGATGTTGGCTCCCACGTCGACGATGTTCATGCCGGGCTTGAGATACGCGGTCACGGCCCGGGTCTCTCCCACCTCGAACAAGCCGCAATACACGTGCCATTGCCCGTGCTCGGAAAGATCCAGATCCTCAAAGGTTATCCCGTTTAACTCAAGCGACACATGCCCCCGGCGCGGCACGATGCGCGAGAGCAACCGGCCCTTTCCGCGAAAAAGAAAAAGGGCGGAGCGCCGAGACCACGCGAGGATAGAATCGGGCTGCGGTCAATTCGATGTGCTCATTCATCACGCACTTGCAATCATTTCCACGCTGGTGCGCTCCCTTTGCCGGGAACTTCGTTCGAAGACCACGAACTTGGGGGCGAGCACCCTGCGGAGCACGTCCACGAAGGCGGCCACGACCTGGTGCTGTTGGGCCGGGCCGAAGCCGCGATGCAGTTCGACGTAACTGAATTCCGAGATCGGCACGGTCACTTTCCAGGACTCGAAGGGCCGAATCTCGGCGCACTCCCTGAATTTCCGGTCCGCCAGCTGAACCTCGATCTGATAGAAGCCGCACTCGCGGCAGGCGCGGCGCAGGACGTTCCAGCAATCCTCCGGCGTGGCGGCCGCCGCCAGGCTTTCCTCCAGGGTCTCGATGGAGATGTGGGAGTTGAGAAGACGCCGGAAAGCGCCGTCGATGAACAAGCGGCCGGCCACCCCGAACTCGACGTAACCCAGATGCCGGACCCCAATCCAGGCGGTCGCACAAAATGCCAGAATGATGATTCCCGACCAGTTCCGATTCATCACCACCAACGAGCACACAGCTCCGGCGGCCGCGCAGGCGTACAAAACCAGAGCCACCTTGCGCGGCGTGAAACCCCGCTTCAGAAGCCGGTGATGAATGTGGTTGCGATCGCCTTCAAACAGCGGCTGACGGCGCAGGAAACGGCGGGCGATGGCCACCGACATATCCAGGAGCGGAATGGAAAGCGCCATCAGCGGCGCGGTCATGCTCAGAATGGTGGCGGCTTTCTGGCTCCATACCACGGCGTAGCAACCCAGCAGGAAGCCAATGAAAAGACTCCCGCAATCGCCCAGGAAGATGGAGGCCGGATTGAAGTTGTAGCGGATGAAGCCGAGCAGACAGCCGGCCAGAGGGACGGTGGCCAGCGCCAGGGCGGTGTTGTGCTGCAGCAGGGCGGCGGTCAGCGTGGTACAGGTGGCGAAAAGCCCGACACCGGCGGCCAGTCCGTCCACGCCATCGATGAGATTGATGGCGTTGGTGCAGGCCACCAGCCACAGGATGGTTACCGGAAAGTTCCACCAGGCGCCTACGCCAGCCAGACCAACCCCGGCCAAAGCATGGATGTGAATGCCGGCCCAATAGGCTGTCGCCGCCGCAGCGATCTCCCCTGCGAGTTTATGCCAGGGTTCCAGGCCCTTAATGTCGTCGGCCAGTCCGAGGACGAAGATGATGCCCGCGGCCGGCATCAGACGGAGAGCGAAATTGAGAGAGTCCCGTACCATGAATCCGGCATGCAGGGGCAGGGCCAGCAGACAAAGATAGGCAGCCAGATAAGAGAGGACGATGGCAACTCCACCCGCTCGCGGAATCGCCGGCCCGTGCCCTTCGCTGCCACGCCTGGCCAAACCCCAGCGCTCGAAAAGCGCCCGCACCACCGGAGTCAGCAACAGCGACAAAACCAGGGACACCGATCCTAGGAACAGCAACGAGTACATTTGGGATACCCTGGGGGTTAGTTAGCCTGCGGCGGCGTTTCTTTGTCCGGCGACCAAAACCGCCGGAGCCTTGCGCGAAACCGGAACCACGGCTGCAGCCGTGGCCGTGCGTTCGGCCGGTTCCAAACCGAGGATCTTCACAATGCGCGAGACGCCCGCCGGCCGGTCGTAGTGCTGCTCGAAGGCTTGGCGGGCACGCGCGCCAGCCTCAAAGATTAAGTGCCGTTGCGCGGAAAGCCTGGCCAGCAGGCTGGCCAGCGCGGCAGTATCGCCGGGATTCACCTGCCAGCCGCAGCCGAAGCGCTCGATCATGCGGGCGGGGGTGGCTTCGCGCGGGCCGATGTAGAGCACAGGGCGGCCCGCGGCCAGGATGCCGTAAGTCTTGCTGGGGACGATGGAACCGCAGGTCTGCGGCAACTGGGTCACCAGACCCAGATGTCCTTGAGCCAGGCTCGCGCACAGCTCCGCGCGCGATGAATACGGGCGGAACAGGACGTTGGCGATAGCTTGCTCGCGGCACCAGCTTTCGAGTTTGAGGCGGCGGATGCCGCCGCCTGCAAACACAAACCGGAAGCGAGGGTCGTTGGCGTAGCGCCGGATGACCGCCGTAATCGTATCGCCATCGTGGGCCAGGCCGAAGTTGCCGGAATAGTGCACCACCAGGGGATGGAGGGGCTCGCCCTCGGGGAATGGCAAAGGCGTGATTTCCTCGCCATCCGCCCAGTTCTCGGCCACGTGGATCTTGTGTTCGGGAATGTCCCGCGCGATGAGCCGGGCCTTCATCTCCTCGCCCACAACGATGATTCCGTCGGCGTTGCGCCGGGACCAGTCTGCCAGCGCCCCAATCAGGCCGGTGATCAGGGAGCGGGACGGGAGTGCGCCAAGATCCACCGCAATATCGGGGTACAGGTCCATTTCCCAGATAAAATGCCGGCAGCCTCGCGCCAGCTTCAGCATTCTGCCGAACACGGAGGTGAGCGGAGGGGTGGTGAGGGTGACCACGGTGTCGGGACGCCGCACGCGAAAGCCGGCCACCAGCGCTCCCGCGAGGAAAGACCCGTAAGACAGGATTCGCCCTGCCGCATCCCGGGAAAAACGGGTCGCGGAGGGCCGCAGGATGCCTACGCCCGCACTGCCCGCGCCGGCGCCGCTTGTGCTTGCACCGCTGGTCCTGCCATCCGCGGATGCGCCATAGCCGGATTCGCCGCAGATCGCGGTTACTTGAATCGGCGTCCCCGCAACGGCGCGAGCCACGTCCATCAGGAAGCGGCCTGTGGGCGCCGTGTCCGGGCCAAAAAACTGGTTGATCAGAAGCAGGCGCACGCGGTGCCTTCAGTCTTCGGCTTTCTGGGGCGTATAGTAACGGTTCCCGTAGCCGCCGTAGTAGCCGTTTTGGTAGCCGTAATAGCCGTTGGGGGAGCGCTGGGGGTTCCAGTCGTTGAGAACCGTCCCTAACATCGGCGTCCCATCCTCGGAAAAACGCTGGCGGGCGGCCATGGCGGCGTCGCGGGTGGTTTTTCCGGCTCGCACCACCAGGATCACTCGATCCACCATGCGGCCGAGGACACGGGCATCCGGAATCTGGAGCATGGGCGGCGTGTCGATGAAGATGGTCTCAAACTCGGTGCGGAGCTTCTGCAGCAACTCCGGCATGCGGTTGGAGTAGAGCAGGCTGGTGGCCGCCGAGGTCTTGGAGCCGCTGGTGAGCACGTAAAGGTCGGGAACGTCGGTTTGCTGAATGGCGCCCGCCAGAGCGGCGGAGACGTTTTCCTTGGAGCGCAGCAGATCGCTCAGTCCGTTATCGTTTTTGAGATTGAAGACGTCATGCAAACGGGGCTTGCGGAGATCCGCGTCGATCAACAGGACTTTTTGATTCACTTCGGCGACGGCGATGCCCAGGTTGCTGACCACGGTGGACTTGCCTTCGGATGGGTTGGCGCTGGTGATGGCCATCACGCGGGGGCGGTTGCCGTTTTCGCCGGAGAAAAGAATGGAGACCAGAATGGCGCGGAAGCTCTCGGCGACGATGGAAGGTTTGCGCTGCCAGGTGGCCAGCTCGATGCGGGCGGGTTGCGCGCCGGGTTTTGGGCGGAGATAGGCGGGGTCGTCTCCGGACGCGAGGGCAGGCTCCTCTGCCGCCATGGTTGCGGCAGTGGGGTCTCCGCTGACATAGCGGATGCGCAGCCGGCCGCCGCCTTTTGCCGCCGGAACGATGCCCAGCTCCGGGAGGTTCAGGAAAAACTGGGTCTCGCCCGGTTCCTGGATGCTGCGGTTGGCTCGCTCCTGCATGATGACCAGGGCCGCGCCGAGAAAGACTCCGGTGAGCAGGCCCAGGGCGGTGCTGACGGGAACGTCGGGCTTGTACGGTAACCGCGGCAGCTGGGCGGGATCGACCACGCGCATGTTGGAGGCGCGCAGAGCCGAGGCCAGGGTCGCTTGTTTGAGCTGCTGGAGCATGGAGTCATAGAGCTGACGGTTGGATTCGACCTCGCGCTTCATGATGTCGTATTGGACCGCTTTTCCGCTTTCTCCGGTGACGATGGTGCGCTGCGCCGAGTACTCCGCGGTGAGCAGACTTTCGCGGCGCAAGGCCTCATCGTATTCGTTCTTGATGCCCTTGAGGATGTCGCCGCGTTCGGTGCTGAGCGCGGTTTCGAGAGCGGCGAACTGAACCTGGACTTTTTGAGCCTTGGGGGATGCGTCGGTGTAGGTGGCGTGAATTTCGGCGATCTGGCGCTTCAATTCGGTCAGCTTGGCCTGGTAATCGCGGAGGGTCGACGTCGTTGAGCACGTCCGGGAGCGCCTCGGCGGGACTGGATTCGGCCATTTCCCAGCGCGATTGTTTGGAGATGCGGTCGGTCTGAGCGGCCGATAGAGCCTGCTGAAGTTGCAGCAGCTTGGCCTCGGAAACGTTGTTCTTCGAATCGTCCGTGAAGAGCAGACCAGCTTGGCTGGCGTAAGCTTGGAGGCGGTCTTCGGATCGCTCCAGGCGGACCCGCATATCGTCCAACTGGCGGGACAGCCATTCGCTGGTGTGTTGGGTGGTTTGCCAGCGCGATTCGAGGTTTTGATCGATGAATTCTCCGGTGAGGGCATTGGCGAAGTCGGTGGCGATCTGGGGATTCATGGAGTCGACGGTGACTTCGATGATACGGGTCTGGCCGGAGGCCCGGACTTTGTAGTTTTTCTCGGCATAAGAAATGGCTTGAGCCCGGGCGCCGGCGGCCTCGGAGTCGGGCAGGTGGAGGAATTTGCGCCAGGCCCCCAGACGCGTGGCCGGAGGCGCTGCGCCGGGATCGCCCGTGGGTTCGCCCGTGATTCGATGGGGACGCCGCTGCTGAGCTTGGCGAGGACCCGAGCGATTAACGAGTCGCTTTGAAGGATCTTGATCTGGGTCTGGATGTCGGCGGCATCGACGGAGCCTCCGCCCTCGTTGAGGGGGTTGGATTCCTTGCTGTTGAGGAAGTCCTGATTGAGGGCGACCACTTCGAGCGAGGTGCGGACCTGGTAGATCGGGGTCTGCGGGAGAGTAACCAGGAAGCCTACCACGGCTCCCAGGACGGCGATGAGGAGCAGGACCGCCTTGCGGCGGCGGAGAATCCGCAAGTATTCGATGAGGCCGCCGGATTCGGGTTCAGCGGCGGAATCGGGGGCATTGGAGTAGCCGGCGTCGGTGTAAGAGGCTGGCAGTGCGCCCTTGTCGCGGCGGGTGGCCGGGGAGGGGAGGAATTCGCTGGGACTGTTCGTGGGCTCGGGTAGTTGATGCATGGGGAGAAGACGATTGGAGAAAGCGGTAGTGGGTCGACTTTTAACGGCGCTGCGTGCGCCGCACCTTTCAAAAGCTCGGTGCGCCCTGGCTTCCATGAAGCCGTGCAAACCGGAGCGCTCCCGCGCGCCTCAGGGGGCGCGGTAAACCGCCATGGTTCCTACCTGGATCAGCGCGTCCAGGGTACGGTAGCCGGCAGCTTTGGCTTTGCTGACGGGAACGAAGAGAATGTCGTCGGCGGTCAGGGGGACGTCCGGCATTTTGAGGCTCAGGATGGCTTTGAGGTCGACCGGGATGTCGGCCCGGTCATTAGAGCCGGGAATGACGCGCATGATTCTGGCGTCCTTGGTGTCGGCAGTCTTATCGGTGCCCTCGGCGAGCGCCAGGATCTGGAGGGCGCTCAGGCTGCGGTACTCTCCGAGGACGTAGGCTCCGGGTTTCTTCACGGCGCCGATCACGTAGATGGTACTGGCCTTCGGCACCGAGATCACGTCGTTGGGCTTGATCAGGATGTTCTCCGCGGGATTCGATGCGTTCATCACGCTTTTTACCTCCACCGAGGCGACGGAGAACTGGCCCGTGGAATCGTTGGCGGCGCCGGGCAGAGGGATGGGGCCCCATTCCAGGCGGCGGGTGATGTTGATGACGTTTCCGGCTTCCTGTCGCAAGCCGCCGGCAAGAGACAGGACCTCGAAGAGATTCTTCCGGCCCTTGAGTTGATGCACGCCGGGGTTCTGGACCTGGCCGAGAATCGAGACCGGCTGGCTGCGCATTTCGGTGAGGTAGACCGAGACATCCGGTTTGACAAGGTATTTCCTCAGGTGTTCGGTGATGACCGCTTCCAGCTGCTCGGTGGTGAGGCCGCTGGCCTGGATGCGGCCCACTTCAGGGAGATTGATGCTGCCCCGCAGATCGATGGGGACGGATTTGTTGTCGATTTCCTCGAAATCCGGGACGCGCACGACGATCTGGTCGCCGGCCCCGAGCGTGTACGTGTCGGGCGCGGCAGTGGGCGGCAGCGCCTCGAACAACAGGGACAGGGCTGCGAAAAGATAGATAGGAATGGGGCTCATTTGGAATTACCTGTGGATTTTTTCTGCCGACTCGGGATTGCGATCCCTCAACGAGTTCCGCGATGCGCTTGAACACGCTCCCCCGGCCTTGGATTCGGTTGTTGATCTGGCCGGGGACCTGGCTGCGGGAGATGGCGTACTTCAGAAGGAGGATTTCGCGCGCGCTTCGCCCTTGTGAGTCACCTTTCCGGTTTCCCATCCTGCGGCGAGCCCAGCTTCGCTGGTTCTCGCGCGTCCAGAGCACCTCTCACGGACAGATTGGGGCGCTCTTTGTAGCCAGTATACGGTCGCAGAGACGCATGTCAATCATAAATGTTATGGAAAAACCTCTTACAACCAGTTAACCCTTGGGGGGTGGGAGTGCCATTTCGGCATACGGCGACACAGGTATAAATTGAATTTCGCCAAGAGGTCCCGCCGGCGCGACGGACTTCCGGCGTTTTATCTGATGAGAACTTCGCAGGCGGTTCCGCAACTGTTCCACAGAGCAGGGCAAGCCGTTGCGGAGGGGCTGTAATAAGGAATTCCGGTGAGATCGTTAAAGCCGAAATCCAATATAAGAATGTATGCCGAGGAGTAGCATAAAGGGCATAGGCGCTTCAGAAGAAACTGGTAACGCGAGTTATTGAATGAACTATATTAAATAATTATTCCGAAATTGCCGGTTTTTAATTGACCATTGCGCGGCTTTCAGGTAACGTCATAACTAGGCAGGAGGTATCACGAAATGCACAAGATTATGAGCGCGGCGTGCGTGGTGTTCATGGCCATGGCTGCGCAGGCGCAGACTCAAGTCGCCACCGTGACTTCATCGGCGCCGTTCGCTTTGCGCGGCGCAGATCTCACTCCGGGTCAGGGCGTCCCGATGTGGCCGGTCCTGGCAGGCGACAGCATTAAGTCAGGAAGCGCGATGACCATCGTGACGTATCCGGACGGGTCTGTCATTACGCTTGCTCCGGGGTCGGAAGCCCGGATCGACCTGGTGAATGGGAAGCCGACGTTTCAATTGCTCAGCGGCACGGCGCGGTATTCGCTGAAATCCACCACGGCCGTGGTATTGCTGGTCTCGAACCAAACGGTGGCGGCGACGAGCACAGGCGGCGTGTTGACAATGGGCGGATCTCAGGCGGCTGCGGCCGGATTCTGGACGGCCGGGCACATTGCCGCGGTGGCCATCGTGGCAGGCGCTACGGCTGCGGGGTTGGGGTACGCTGTCTCCGACGCAACCAGCGGCGGAGCGGCCGTAAGCCCCAGCCAGTAACGAGGCCCGCTTGACTTCTCAGTCCTGCGCGCAGGCAGCGCCGCTGCCGGTCCTCGAATCGAGACGCCTCGAACGCGCGATCGCGGTCACGCGCTGGGCGGCCTACTGGCTGATGACCGCATCGTTGGCGGCAGCCGTTGTGCTCAGAGGCGGAGTGTACCCGCAGCAGTGGACCTGGAGCGCCTTGGGTCTATCCGCGGCCGCGGCTCTCGCGTTAACGACGCGTGTTGGCGGCGGCAAGCAGTTGCGTTCGGGCGACAAGTGGGGCTTGGGTGTGATGGCGCTGCTGCTGGCGTGGATGATCTTGCAATTGGCGCCGCTGCCTCCCACCTGGGTAGAGCGATTCACTCCCGAGCATTGGAATGCCGTAGCCGCCGCACGGATGGCGACAGGCCAGGATCCGGCGGCCTGGGTGGCATTGTCGGTTGCGCCCTCCGCCACCTTCACGCGGCTGCTGGACGTGGTTCCGGCGATGGCGGCGTTGCTGGTTGCGCGCGAGATGGCGTGGTGGTGGCGCGACCGGATTTGGATCGCCGTTGCGCCCGTGGTGGGCGTAGCGTCGCTTGAAGGCTTATTGGGACTATCGCAGTTCTATTTTATGCCGGCGGTGGGCGGCCAGGCCGGGTCCGTCTCCGGCACCTATGTGAATCGCAATCACTTTGCCGGACTTTTAGAAATGGCTTTTCCGGTGGCGGTCGCGCTGGCAATCTCGGCTTGGCGGAAGGGGCCGGCGCGACGCATGGCTTACTCCTCGGCGACCGGTGATGCAGCCTCGGCCCTGCCGATGGCCCTCCTTCTCGCTGCGTCGGCCTGCTTATTGGCCGGGGTGGTGGTTTCGCAATCGCGGATGGGATTCATTTCCACGCTGGCCGGAGCGGGATTTACCATGCTTATTCTGCCTTTGTCACAGCCAGCCGCGCGGGCGCGGGACGGGACAGGCCGGCCGGCCCATCAATGGCGCCGGGCTTGGCGCTGGGCAGTGCCTGTGGCGCTACCACTTTCGATCCTGATCCTGCTGCCCACCCGCGAACTGATCCTGCGTTTTGCGGACATGGCTTCCACCGAGGAGGTTTCCACAGCCGATCATGTGCAGATCTGGCGCGACACGATGCACGTCATCGGAGCCTACAAGTGGACGGGCTGCGGGTTGGGCGCCTTCGAGCACGGTTTTTATCGCCACCAGACCGCAGCACCGGTAAACACCGTCGATTTCGCACATAACGACTCCCTGCAGATCCTGGCAGAGCTCGGGATCCCGGGCGGTGTGTTGGCGGGAGGCTTGGCGGGATGGATCGCCGCAAGTACCCTGGCGGTGGTGTTGTGGCGGCGCGGCGCCCGGAACTGGGAGCTGGCAATCGGCCTATTTGCCTCTCTTGTGACGGTTGGAGTGCACAGCCTGGCCGATTTCAACCTGTACATTCCCGCCAATGCTCTGGCGTTCGCATGGCTGAGCGGAGTCGCCGTGAGCCCAGGGTTGAGACGACACTGAAATGCGGCCGTTGTTCGCGGTGCTTTCTCTGGCCATCTCGGGTTGGTCGCTTCTGCTCGACCACCAGCGTTCCTCCTCCGACTCGTGGCTGTGCCGCCGAGGCATCTGCCGCTTCGATCAGATATTTTCCGGCATCGACTCCCGCGGCATGGATCTCGGCAACGTGTCGGCGCTGCTGAACCAGGATCCGTCGAATCCGTTGGTATGGTGCACGTACGCCGAACTGCTCTCCGCCAACCGGCAAACCCAGTTGGCGGCCGGGGGGTTCGACCGCGCCATTGCCCTGGGTCCGGGAATGGCGCCGGTGTTGATGCGCGCGGCCAATTTCGACTTCGCCCACGGGCGCCGGGATCGGGCCTTCGAAATAACCCGCCGGATTCTGGGGCAAACGGACGCCTTCAACCAAATCCTGTTCTCCTACTTGACGCGTTCCGGACTCCCGGTTTCGAGACTCGCAGGGCAGGTGGTGCCCCCGCTGCCGTCGGCCGCGAGCGCTTGGTTTTCCTGGCTTCGCCGGTCCGGCTCCGACCGAGACTTGCGCGAACTTTGGTCGTGGATGCGGAAGAATCAGTTGGTGGATCGCAAATCGGCGACGGATTTCGCCTGGGCCTTCTGGAACAGGAAGGCGTTCGCCTCGGCGCAGGATACGTGGGCGGATTGGCTCGACCGCTCAAGTGCAGGCGATCTTCACCCCCAGCGGCTCGCCAACGTGCGCTTCGAGGACCAGCCCAACGGAAGCCCGTTTGACTGGAAGTTGACGCCGGCGGAGGGCGCGGAGATCCAACGAAAGGACGGTCTGGAGATTCGTTTTTCCGGAACCGCAAACATCGATTTTTCGAACGTCTCTCAGTTCACAACGGTGAGCTCCGGCCGCTACCGGTTTTCAGCCGAGGTCCGTGCCGAGAATGTCACCACCGACCAAGGTCCGTTTTTCCACATCTTCGATCCGGCAAATCCCGCCCGCCTGAGCGTGGAGAGTTCCCCGGCCAAAGGAATGGTGGCGCGCAGCTGGATCACCCTGGACGTGCTGGTTGGGCCAAACACTCAGGCTCTGCAAATTCAGATTGAGCGGCGGCCGTCGCAAAAGTTCGACAACAAGATTGGGGGAGCGTTGCACGTTTACCAGGTGTCTCTTTTGCCCGTTCGCTGAGGCACGTCTGCGCCGGCGTTGGCGATTCTCATGGCCGCGTCCGCGATGGCCCAGCATGCAGCCCAACACAGCAACATGGAACTGGCCGGCTACAGCGACCTACGCGCGAGGACATCAACACCTCGCCGGGGAACCTGACGATGCGGAACGTGACGCTCACTTCCTGCATTCGATGGGCTTACAAACTGAACCCGTATGAGATCGCCGGCCCAGACGGCCTCTCCGACGCCAGATACGATATTTCCGCGAAGGCGGCAACTCCCGCTCCCGAGGATCAGCTCAGTCTGATGCTGCAAGCGCTGTTGGCGGAACGGTTCAAACTCGCGTTCCACCGGCAAAAGAGGGAACTTCCGGGTTACGCCTTGGTGGTGGGAAAGAATGGAGCCAAACTCACTCCCGCTGAGGGAGGGGGCGAAGGCA
This sequence comes from Bryobacterales bacterium, assembly GCA_963765185.1. Classification (GTDB taxonomy): domain Bacteria; phylum Acidobacteriota; class Terriglobia; order Bryobacterales; family Bryobacteraceae; genus Palsa-187. The sequence goes on along the minus strand of CAVXWB010000125.1, from coordinate 8,482 downwards.
GCGTGACCGGCGCGGCCCTGGTTTTCGAAGGCCATAAAATGCCGCTATCGCGATTGGCGGATATTGTTTCGGGCGCTTTGAGAGCTGGGGCTGAAGCTTGAGCAGCGGAAGGTCCAGTTGGAAGTGCTGGTTGTGGATCACTCGGAAAAGACTCCTTCTGAGAATTGAATCAGTTTTCGAACGGCTTCTCTACGTGATCAACGACCGGGAATTCACCGGGTTGCTTGGCCGGTTCGAGCTTCAAACCAAGCTACTCCTGAATGGCGGTGACGATGCTTGCGCCCGCAGGGGCGTCAGGGAGCGGAGGTTGAGCGAAATCTTGAGGCGAAGGAGGGTTCCCGCGCAGAGCGCCCCCAGGTAGGAATGTGGGCGTAGTCTGGTTCGACTGCAAATTCCAGGTTGATGTCGAACAGCCCCGTGATTCCGGTGTTATCGACGATCGGGCGGTTCGTTACGCGACCGAAACTCCGGGCAAACTCGCCGAGGGTCATTCCGTAAAATTCCGCCTTCATGCTGCCTTCTGGTCCAGGCCGGGCCGAGTGACTTGCCGATAGAAGGGCATATCTCGCACCGGCAGGTCAGTTGTCCGTCGGTTTCTCTTCGATGTGATCGAGAACAACGACCGGGGCGGGGATGGTTCGCTTTTCCAATTTCGGCCCCAACTGCTTTTCGAGCGCATCGAAGAGCGTGAGGCCGTCGGGGTCCGATGCCACCGGCTGGCCGGCAGCCGCACCCATCGCGGCCTGGGCCGGGGACATGCGGGTACTGCTAAAACTCAGAGTGAAGTCGTAAGGCGCCCTCGATCCCCGTGGCATCCCCCACCAGACTGGTCGCGAAGGTATGTTGTTTCTCTTCTGAGTCTGGCGTCCATGGCGCTGATGGCGCAGTATCGCGGCAGTTCTGCCGGCTGCTGCTCGACCGCGGCCTGGTGCATTTCAGCGCCAGCGACGGCCACGATTGCGAGCGCCATCCCCCGCGAATGGATCAGGCCCGTGCGTGGCTTTATGGCGAGGCAGCCGCCGAGACCTTGTGGGTGACCAATCCGCAAGCCACCCTCACCGGAAGACCCCTGGAGATAGTCAGTGTCGAAATAGAACAGACCCCCGAAAGTGGTATCGGTTCTGGCGCTGAGCTGGACGCTTCGCTTGAGACAAATCCGGTCCGCGCTCCACAACTGTTCTTGAGAAGTGGAATTGGACACCATCAAAATGGGACTTACAGCGCTCGAACAGAGCCCGGAGTTTTTCCCGGAATCCGATCGCGGTCAATGGTTTGCGCTAACGGTTAGGTACCAGCATGAGCGCCGCGTGGAGGGCGTCTTGTGCGCCAGCGGAGTGGACACCTTTCTGCCGGTGTATCGCGCGCGGCGGCAATGGTCGGACCGGGTCAAGGACCTCGACGCGCCTCTGTTTCCCGGGTACGTGTTCGGGCGGTTTCCTTTGCGCGATCGCGCGCGGATTGTGAACACGCCGGGCGTCTCCCGCATCGTGGGCTTCGCGGGCCTGCCCGCGCCGGTAACCGAACAGGAAATCGACGGAGTCCGCGCGGCGCTGGCTTCCAACCTTCCTGTAGGGCCGTGGCCGTACCTTCTCAAGGTGGGCAGCCGCGTGCGCATCGATCGCGGCCCGTTGCGCGGGATCGAAGGAACGCTGCTCCGGGAGGGCAGCTGCCTTCGGCTCGTGCTCGGTGTCGAACTGCTCCAGCGCTCGCTCGCGGTGGAGGTGGATGTGGAGATGATCGGACCGATTCTCAACTGAACGAACTGCCCCGGCGGCCGCGGTGGTAATGATGCAGTGATGGTGATAGCGATAACGATGGGTGCCCTGGAGCGACCCAGTGTGGAGCGGCCCAGTGTGGAGCGGCCCAGTGTGGAGCGGCCCAGTGTGGAGCGGCCCAGTGTGGAGCGGCTCAGTCCGGCAGGGCCCCGGGGTATTCGCATAAACCAGATTTCGCTGACGTGGGCCGCGGCCGTGCCGATCCGGGAGCGCAACGGATGCGGTGGTGGTCGCCACTTATAACCGCGCCGATATGGTGCGTCAGGCCATTTAATCCGCTCTGGAGCAGACCCGGCCGCCGGAGGAGATCGTGGTGATGGCCGACGCCTATCCGTGGCTGCGGGTGTTCCGGCGCGCCTCTAATTCCGGCGGCGTGGAGGTGTGGAACGAAACCGCGGCCCAAGTTCGCGGAGGCTACATCGCCTTCTGCGCCGCCGCCGACCGTTTCCTGCTGGAGCATCTCGAAGCCTCCGACACAACATACAATCAGTTTGCCCATCTTCACTCCCAGGCTTCGTGGACAGTACACATGGGTAGTGTCTGAAAAGAGTTGCAGTTCTCGCTTTTCAGTTGCCCCCCTCCGGCGCATCTGGGTGCGGGTGTGGTTCGCCGAGCTCCGCTGGTTCAGCGGGAACCGATTCGTTGAGAAAACGGCTCTCGACTCCCACTACCGGTGATGGAGGTCCATGCTCTCCGCGAGGGGGTAAGAAGTGAGGCGATCCACAGTGAAGTTGAGACACGCGCTTGCACTGGCTGCTCTTACAGCCGCCGGCTTCGGTCAGGCAATACATCACCCGGTTTGCAGCAACGGCCCGGCCGATACGAAGGCAGTGCAGGCGGTGCTCGACGGCATGACCGGGGGAGAAATCCTGCTCACCAACTGCCAGCTCGGAACCTTGCGATACCCCACTCTTGCTTCTATGCTCACGTTCAGACTGGAAGGCACGCTGACGCTGACGGCTCCCCTGATTCTTCCGTCGTGGGTGAACCTGATCGGCGTTTCCGGGGGTTCTCCGAATCAATTCCAGCATGGGCCGGCGGCTCGGGTGGTTCCACCCGCCGGCACAGGCCCGGCGCTGCACGTAATCGGGTCCGGCGGCCAGCGTATCGAGAATATCGCCATTTCCAAAGCCGAGGGTCCAGGCATTCTCATTGACGGCGCCGCTCAACTGGGCGCGCTGGTGCAATTAATCAATGTATCGGTGCTGGCCGCCAATTCAGCTGACAGTGTCCCGCTGAAGATTGATGCGGCGTTCTGGATCTGGATCGAGCATTCGAGTTTCCTTTCCCCGGCGGCCGCATTTCCGGCGTCCATCTGGATTACCAGTTCGAAGAACACGTTCAGCTCAGCGGGCTTGATTTACATATCCGATACGGTAATTGCCGGTCATGGAATCAAGATGGATACTCAGGTGAAAGTCAATCAACAGGGCAACCTTTCGCTGGATCGAGTGACGTATGAAGCCGGCGCGAATTCCTTTATCCGCGCGGATTCCACCAACGGGCTGGTGGCAGGCCTGTTTCTGAACTTCATTACCATTGCCGATTCCACGTCGGTTCCGTACCTCATCGAAGAAACCGGTTCCGCTCCCACATCGATTCGGGCGGTCTCGATACAAAACAGCGCGGTTCTTTCCACCATTCCAGTTTCCAACGTCTCTATCATGGGGTTGAACTATCAAGTTGACGATTCCTACGATTACGCGAGTGGATACGCGCTGGGGGCTACGCAGCAAGCGTATACAACCTTGCGCCGAGGCGTGCTGGATGGAGAGTGGGATGGGAGCCGAACGGCGAATCAACTGCAGACGGTGCCCTTTGCCACATTGCCGGTCCAGCAGGACGCGACTCAGTGGGCATCGCGCGATGGCGGAGCCGCGGTCACCGCCGGGAAGATCGCCCCGGACGGCTCAGCTACGGCGGGGGAGTTGACCGCGAGAACCGGAGTGGATGGCAAGACGGTGTATCGCGCCAGTCCGGAGATGGCTGTCGGAGACTGGATCTTAGCGGGGGCGTGGGTGAAATCAGAGGATGCCTCGAAATCATCCCCGGTTCCCACGGGAAACGGGCCGTTAGTGGCCTTGAGCCCAGGTACGAATCGATTCAGCAACGGACTTAGCTACTCCCTGTTAGACGGTGACCTGGCGCGGCGGATCGGTTCGCGCTGGAGCTATGTTTGGTCGGCGCAGAAGATATCCGTGCTAGCGGGAAATGCGGAGCTCCTGTTCCAGTTGAAGACCGATCCAACCCATCCGGCGAGTTTCTGGATGCCCTGGATGGCGCGCATCCCGGCCGGTGCCATGGCGGATGAGGACGTGCTGCGGTATGCGCGGTCCATCGGCAGCTTGCCTGCCAAGATGCCCGCCGGCGGCGGCATTGTGGCGCTTCCGGTGCATCAAAAGGTGTACTTCGGCTCCGACGCAGATCTTTATCGTGGGGCGTCGGGAAAGCTAACCACGGATGGAAACATTCAAGTCAAGGGAGTGGCCGGCGCGAGCGGGTCCATCCATCCTCTTTGTGCCGACGATCAAGGCAATGTCCTGCGGTGCCCATGACCGGTGGCGTAGACGCCGCCTGTTTGATCGGGAAAGGGGCCCATAAAAACTTTTCATCGGCCACACCCAACAAATGAATCGTTTCTAGCCATTCCCAAACCTTGGATTCCGTCGATCTGGAGTTAGAACAGAAATGTTGAGAGCCCGGCCGCGTGAGAGCATTCTAAAGCCGGTAGTGTCCTAATTCGGTCCAGGTGCTGCCCGTCGCCCGCCAGCCGGAAGCCGAAGGCAATGTTACCCGCCCGTTCGCCCTGGCTGCGCTTGTGGCGAAGGGCGTCCCGGGTGCGTTCGCCGATGGCCTCGCGCTCCCATTGACTGACGGCCGCCATGATGTTCAGGACCAGCGTCCGGCTGCGGAGCCGGTATCGAGGGACTCGGCGACGGATACCAGGGCGACGCCGCGGCGCTCGAATCGTTCCAGGAGTTCGCAGACAGCTTGGCCATCCCCGGCCGGTTCAGGGTCTTGGCCGACTCGCCGCTTTCTCCGCCGGTCGAGGCCGGGAACGTGTATTTGCCCCACCCGGACTATGCGCCCTGGGGAAACGACTTCATCGAGGAGTGTATCCAGTTTCCCAACGGTGCTCACGACGACCAAGTCGACGCAATGACACAGGCGATCCTGCGCTGGAACGAACCTCAAGAAACCACGTACAGGCTGGTCATGGTCGATCCGGTTCGAATCAGCCGGTATTGACCGGTCTCGCAGATTTCATCCCGGAGCCTCGTGGCTGAGATCGTGGAGTACTTCTTCTTCTGCCCTACTGTTCTTATTGCTTTCGTGGCGGGCGCTTCCGCGATTCGGCACCCAACGAGCTACGGATCCGGCCGTCGTCAGGGCCGCTCGTTGATGCTTGAATCGGCTTAACAGCTTCTGGATCTCATGTCCCTGGCGGTCAACCTTTACGTCCTTTCGGCTTTGCCCGGAGGCGTGAGGTTCAACCCCGCGCCTAATCCGCCGCCACTCTCCAAGGCCGACAGCAGCTCCGATGCGGTGACGCCCAGAACGGCGGCAACTTTCAACGATTCGAAGAGATCCGGCGCGGGCGCGTCGGGAGACACGATCCTGGCAATGGCGAGGAAACGCGCAGAGTGGTACGCCAAGCGATCGCCAGCGCGATCCCACCCGAGAAGAGGAAGCCGGCTCGTGAAGCGCCAGTTTTTTCTTGAGAGAATTCTGATGCCACTGCCACTAGGGGATAGGTCGTTTTCCTCCGTAGCTCCGAGACGAAAGGGGTGAACGCACTTGGAGTGGGATACAACGGTATCCCGCTCGAAGGGAGGGATTCGTATTCAACGACAGCGCAAGGGGCTCGTTCAGCTCTATACCCACGAGTTAATGAGCCAGGGAAGACTCGAAATAGCGGACAATATTCTGGCGGACGACGTTCGGTTCTTTGGACCAGGCTCCGGTGAGCCCGTGTGTGGACGTAAGCCATTCGTGAGTTTGCGGCAAGAGTGCGTGACGCGGGGTAGCCTGCGCTGTTAAGTTCATTCAGTCGCTGAGGTGCGGCTGATCATGAGGGGCAAAGCCAAACCACCCACTCCCGAGCCAATCGTGCAGTTGCAACGCCAGTTGGATCAGTTCCGTAGCACTCAGCCGCGGCGGTCGAAGTTGCCGGAGTCGCTGTGGCAGGCGGCGGTTGACCTGGCGCGGCAACACGGAGTCCATTCCGTCGCGCAGCCGTTGCGGCTGGATTATATGGGGCTGAAGAAACGGCTTGGCGAACCGTCCAGCCACAGGCGAAAGGCACCCAGGGCGGCGTTCGTCGAACTGATCACGCCACCTCCGGCGACACTGGAGGAGTGCGTCATCGAGTTCGAGTCCTCGCGCGGAGCGAAGATGCGCATTCAGTGGAAGGCATCGGCGCCACCGGATTGGACCAGTCTGCTGCGCGCCTGGCGGGACACGGAAGGATGATTCAGATCACGTCGCAGATGCGGATTCTGGTGGCGGTGGAGTCGGTCGACTTTCGGAAAGGCATCGATTCGTTGGCGGAGTTGTGCCGGCAGAAGCTGGATGCCGATCCGTTTTCGGGTTATCTGTTTGTATTCCGCAGCCGGCGAGCAACCTCTATTAAGGTGTTGGTCTATGACGGACAGGGATTCTGGCTGGCGACCAAACGTCTATCCAAAGGACGCTTCCGCTGGTGGCCCCGGATGACAGCAGGAGCCGAGGAACCGGCGCGGGTGTTGCGCGCGCATCAAGCGCAGGTGCTGCTGGCGGCAGGCAACCCGGACATCGATGCCGCTCCAGTGTGGCGCAAAGTGAGCTGATCACTTTTTACTTGCGTTCGGAAACGCTTTCTGGCACACTGCAGATGAGATGGCTACACATCGTTATCGGAGCCGGGAAATCACCGGCGAACAGATCCTCTTCATCCGGCAACTCATCGCGGATCATCCGGAACTGAGCCGCTGGAAGCTGTCGCGTGAACTCTGTGAGGCCTGGCAATGGAAGCAGGCCAATGGCGCGTTGCGTGACATGGTTTGTCGCGGATTACTGTTGATGCTTCACCGTGCCGGTGAGATCGAGTTGCCGCCGGTGAAACGCCAGGTGCGGAATCGATTAGCGGAGCGGCAAAAGCCTGAGCCGGTGATCCCCGACACCCGTCCAGTGCGCGGACCACTGGCGAGCATCACTCCGCTGGAGTTGGTACAAGTGCGCCGCACGCCGGAGGAGGCGTTGTTCAACAGCCTGATGGAGCAGTATCACTATCTGGGCTATGAGCAGCCGGTGGGCGAGCATCTTAAGTATCTGGTGAAAGCCGACGGTCAGGGGATCGCATGTCTGGCCTGGCAAAGCGCGCCGCGCCACCTGAAGCTGCGCGACCGGTACCTGGCATGGAGCGAGGAAGCGCGCGAGCGTAACGTACACTTGCTGGCCTACAACACGCGCTTTCTGATTCTGCCGTGGGTCCAAGTCGAGCACCTGGCCTCGCACCTTCTGGGACGCATGGCCAAACTGGTTCCACAAGACTGGCAGCGGCTCTACGCGCATCCGATTTATTGGTTGGAAACTTTCGTGGACACCGCGCGTTTTCGCGGGACCTGTTATCGCGCGGCCAACTGGCAGGTGATCGGCACGACGCTGGGCCGCGGGCATCGTGCGCCCACCTTCGAGCAAACGCGTTCGGTAAAGCAGATGCTGGGCCTGCCACTTCATCGCAGGTTCCGGGAGGTTCTCAGCCAATGAAGCGCCCTCGCATGGATGTGAATCTGGAAGAGCTGGACCAGATCATCGAGCGCGGCACGCACGCGCCGTTGAGCGAATCGGAAGGCGAAAAGCTCAAGAGCGCACTGCATGCGTTGGCCGGAATGCTGCCGCAACCACGCACCACGGAAAAGACCAAGAGCGTTTTAGAGCAGCCCGCAGTACCGACGCCTGAAAAGGAGCCAGAACCGGTAAAAGGTCACGGGCGCAATGGAGCTTCCTCCTACACCGGCGCCCGGAAAGTTGCCGTGGCGCATCCCGAACTGCACGCGGGCGATCCCTGCCCCGGCTGTGAAAAAGGGAAAGTCTATCCGCAGAAAGAACCTCGGACTCTGGTGCGCATCGTGGGACAAGCTCCGCTGGCGGCCACCGTGTATGAGTTGGAACGTCTGCGCTGCAACCTGTGCGGCGAAGTGTTCACCGCGCCGGAACCGGAAGGCATCGGTCCCGAAAAATACGACGAGACCACCGCCGCCATGATCGCTTTACTCAAGTATGGCAGCGGAATGCCGTTTTATCGTTGGAAAAGCTCGAACAAGTGCTGGGCATTCCGCTGCCCGCCTGACACAGTGGGAGATCGCAGAAGAAGCCGCGGAGGTGATCCGGACAGCGCGGACGAACTCATCCGCCAGGCCGCGCAAGACGAAGTGCTGCACAACGACGACACCTCGATGCGGGTGCTGCGCATGGCACGCGAGCCGTCCGACGATCGCACCGGTGTGTTCACCAGCGGCATCGTGTCCACACAACAAGGACGCCGGATCGCCTTGTACTTCGCCGGCCGCCAGCACGCCGGCGAAAATTGCGCGATGTGCTCCAACACCGCACCGCGGATCTCGCCCCGCCTCTGCAGATGTGTGATGCGCTGTCCCGCAATACCCCTAAGCTGAGCGACGGCGCGGAGATTCTGCTGGCCCACTGCCTCGCGCACGGTCGCAGGC
>CAVXWB010000124.1:0-29844 GCA_963765185.1 Bryobacterales bacterium | reverse complement strand
TCAAGACGCTTTGGGGCCGCTGTCACCACAACCGGTGAAACACCTTAAGACCAGTATAGAGAGGCTCCGCAGGGCCGATCTGTTACGGCAGCGGCTTAAGCTCCGCCTGGACGCCTGCGCCCAGCGGGTAACGATCCACGTTCAGCATCATGGAGACGAACTGGTACCAGCCCATGACGCCCATGATATCCACCACGCCGCGTTCGCCGAACGCCTTCACGGCGGCCTGGAAGGTCGCGTCGCTCACCTGGTGGGTTTTGAGAACCTCCGTACAGAAGGTGTAGACGGTTTCCTCGTCGGGGGCCATTTTCGCCGGACGCTTTCCGGCGGCCACGGCCTGGATAATGTCCTCGCTCAGGCCCGCCTGCGCCGCCGCGCGGCGGTGCGCGTTCCATTCATACTGCGCGGTCCAGAAGCGCGCGGTGAGAATGATGGCGAACTCGTTCAGCCGGCGCGGCATGGAGGAGTGAAAGCGCATGCTGGCGCCGAACTGCTGCGCCAGATCCCCCATTTCCGGGCTGCGCAGCAGGATGTTGAACGGCCCGCCCACGCCGCGGCGATCGCCGGAGAGCAGGTGCTCAATCATGGTCTTCTGCGCGGGCGTCATTTCGTCCCAGGTGAGCGGCTTGAAGCGGTCGCCGGCAAGGGTGAATTGGGGCGGCTTGGAGGCGGGCGCTTGAGCACACACGATTCCCACCAAACCAGCCAGGGCGGCACAAAGCAGGTACAGTCGCATGCTGCTGAGGCTATCACGGCGCGACGCTGAAATCCACGCCTTTATTGCGCGGGCTGTTCCTTCTTGCCGCCGATGTGCAGAAAACGGCCGACCGACTTGACGGCCCGCTTCACGCCGCTATCGTAAGGGGAGATGGCTGAGGATTCCGGCGCGGGCTTTTGAGCCGCGTCGTCGATCGGTTTTGCGGCGATCGGCTCTTCAGCGACTGGTTCTTCAGCGATTGGTTTTTCGGTCACGGCTGGAGGAGCGGTTTCCGGCGGCGAGACAACCTCACGAATCACGATCGCCTTCGCGTCCGGGGTAACCGGCTTCACCGGACGCGCGGCCGGCGCCTTTCCGGAAGGAGCGGGCGCGGCAGGAGCCGCTTCGGCCTGCGCCGGCGCGGACGTCGCGGACTCGGAAGTTGCAAACCAGGGCGCGGCATTCGAGCGCGCGGCCGCGTACAGATCCGGCCCGAACCGCCAGATCAAAAATCCGACCAGAGCGACGCCGACCAAAATCGGGGCGCCTATATTCCTTAAGCTCCGTGGAATGAATCCATGCGCGCTTCCGAACATCAACATTCCCGCCAACAGGAAAACCGCGCCCAATTCGAAAGCAATGGAATTCATGCGCGCATTTAATCGGCAATTCCCCCAAAATGGTTTAGCGGCGAAATGAGGCGACTCTCCCAAGTATTCGCGGTGCGGTTCCTTCGCTCCTAGAACGAGAATCGCGCCACCAGAACGCCGTTCCGCGGCCCCACCTGCGGGGTGTTGGACTGCGTGTTAATGTATCCGAAGCCGGAGGCCGTATTGCCGGCGGTCGCGCCTGTGAGAACCCGGACCTGCGGCGCCAGGGCGTTTGTGGACGTGGGGTTGCCAACATAGGTGCGGTTGAAAATGTTGGTGAATTCGATCCGAAGATTGAACCGGTAGCGCTCCTTTATGCGCCATTCCCGGCCCAGATTCATGTTTTCCACGGGACGGCGCTGCGCGCGGTAATCGCTATAATATGCGGCCGAGGTGCCGAACTGGCCGGCGGGAGGATTGGTCCACGCGGCCGGATTCAAGACGAATGTCGCATTCGGGTCGAAGCAATGGCAGTTGAGATTCTCGGTGAAAAGAGGCTGGCCCGGAACGCGGTCGGCGAACGTGGGTTGGAACACATCCGAGGAGAGATTGTTGGTCGCGAGCGGCGCCTCGATCGGAAGGCCGCTCGAATATTGCAGGAAAGCGCCGTAGGTCCAATCGCGAGCGACCCAGGACAGCACCTTGTTGAACCCAATTCGGGGCGTCGTGTAACTCAGGGAGATGTTATAGATAAACGGTTGATCGTACGCGGAGATATACTTGTCGATCGGGCGGTTGTAAACGTCATTGACGACTGCGCCGCCGGTGGTGCCGGGATTGGGTTCGCCGATCTCAGTCCCCCTATCCTCCGACTTCTGCCAAGCGAACGTGCTGACGAAACTCAAGTTGTGAGACAAGCGCTTGGTCGCCTTCACCTGCATCGAGTTGTACCAGGTGTCACCCAGAGGATCCCAATACGTGTTGATGGTGGTGAACTGTGGGAACGGCCGCAACGCCTGGGCCAGAGTCTGATTGAGCGGGAAACCCGGATAGGGCGCCCCGAACCCTGCCTGCACCACCGCAGGCGAGCTCAAGGCGTCGGTTAACAGCGTCAAGTCGGCCGGGTTGCCGAGACTGATCCCGTGCGCCGCCAGCGTGCTGAGGGGGGTCGCATTGAGATTCTCAAGCGCGGGGGCCTGCCACCAGATCCCGCGATTCCCGACGTAAGCGACATCCAGCGCCAGATTGGCCAAGATTTCGCGCTGAATGCCGATGCTCCACTGATACTGCCGCGCCGGCCGTCCGGCGTTCGGATCCATAAACGGATTGGAGGCGATGGACACCGGCGGATACACGCCCGGTGCGCTGGGGATGTTGAACTGGCTCGGATTCAGATTCGGCCATGGCGCGGGATCGTAGGCGGCCGGAATGCCCGCCGACAGGGTGGTGACGGGCAAACCGAAACTCGGCGTCGTAACCGTAGAAGACGATCCGGCGATTCCGGGAACCGCGTTGTTGTTCGCTTCCGTGCCCGCATAGACGATCCCGAAGCCGGCGCGCAGCACGGTCCTGGGGAGAAATTGGTACGCCAGCCCCAGACGCGGGGCCGCAGCAAACGGATAATTCTTCGCGAGATTGCAATCGCAGTGGCCGGGCCCGGAGCGGTCGAATTCCATCGCTCCCAGAATGCCCCCCAATGCCGGATTTGGCGTGGTCGGAGAAAAGAACGGCGCACGGCCGTACTGCTCCTGCAAATACGTCGAGTAATCGTAGCGCAGTCCGTAGTCGAACGTGATCTTGTGGGTGATCTTCCAGGAGTCCTGCGCATAAATGCCGAACTGCTTCTTGCCCAGCCGCGGATCCACCGGGTTGGCGATGCTCACCGTCTTGACGTCTCCCAGCAGGAAGCTGGCATAACCGAAGCCCGGCGTCAGGCCGAGAGAGTGCGTTCCATTGAGGTACGGCAAACTGGTTTGATCCGCAGCGAAGACGTAGCTTCCGGAGCTGTTCGCTTTGCTGATGGCGGGGTAGCCCTCGGTCCGAAATTCCGAGCCGAACTTATAGGTGTGGTTGTCCTTGACCCAACTGACGCTGGTATTGAACGACGGGACCTGCGTGATATTCTCCGCATAAGACGCATTGCCAAAGGACTGCATGCCGCCCTGGCCGACGCACGACCAGTAGTAGCCCCAGCGGTGCACAACCCGCTGATCGGCGGGAAGAACTGATTGGTAAGACCTCCTTTAAAGCCGAACGCCGAGGCGTTAAAGTCGGGAACCTGCCCCTCCTCATTGACCGCGGGAACAAAGAAGTAGTTACTCCGGTAGCCGGCGCCAAAATGCAGCAGCACCGTCGGCCGCAGCGTGTAGTCGTAATTCAGGCGGTAGAGCGGCGCGTTTTGGAACGTCCCTAGGTTAGTCGCCAGTGGATCGGGCAAGCCGTCGACGTTACCGAACGTAAACGAGAGCGGCGCCGTGGTCTTGGTCTGCTCATAGAAGAACGCCAGCCTTCCCTTGTTGCCGATTACCTGGTCGATCTTGATCGAAGGAATCTGGGTGATCCGCGAAGTCGGAATGTTGGGAACATAGTTATTGACCAACCCGCTTGAGTTGGGGCCCAGCGGCGCGGGAAACAAACTCTGGATCTTCACCGCCAGCGGATCGAAGTCCGTGGAGGGGATGGTGTTATTGGGGAATGGATTCCGGACTACCTGCCCGCTCGGCGCCGTGAAGGTTGAACTGGGATCGTAAATCTCATTCTGATAGATTGGCCGGCCCAGCGGATCCGTGCCGATGGGGTTGCCGATCATCGCCGCACCGAAGTTACCTGTCTCGTAGGCCGCGGTCGGAACGGTCTCCAATTGAGTGTTGATGTTGACGTGTTCACGGTATTGCTCCCAGTTGAAAAAGAAAAAGGTCTTGTTATGCCCGTTGTAGACCTTGGGAATCCACACCGGGCCGCCGAGGGTAAAGCCGTAGTCGTTGCGCCGATTCCGCGGGCGGGGATTGCCCGTGCCGGCCGGCGCGTCTGTATCCGGCGTGCCTGAGTTGAAAACTTCATTTACAAAGTAATCGTAAGCGCTGCCGTGGAATTGATTGGTGCCGGATCGCATGGTGAGGTTGATATAACCACCACCTACCTGTCCGTACTCCGCGGCGTAATTGCTGGTTTGAATGGCGATCTCCTGAATCGCGTCGACGCTTGGCTGGGTCTGCGCCGGGACGCCGGGGGTGCCCGTGTTGGACGCATCCTGGCCCTCAATCCGGAAAGATTGCGTGTTGTTGGGCGTGCCGTTGATGCGGACCTCGGCGTTCGGTTGCCAAAGCGTTCCCGGAACCAGCTCAATCATTGCATCTGGATTCCGGATGCCGGCGCTGCCCGCCTGCCCGGCCCCGATTCCCAACACGGGAAGGTCGTTCAGGCGCTCGACGGTGACGCTGTGCCTCAGATCGCCGGTTTCCGTGTCCAGCAGCGTCGCCTCCGCCGTCACGGTAACCGACTCCGTCGAGGAGCCCACCTCCAGTTGCGCGTCGACGCGCAGGATTTGCGCGACCTCCACCGTCAGAGACGGGCGAATCCATTTCTTGAATCCCTGCACGCTAACCGAAAGCTCATAGGTTCCGACGGGCAGTTGGGCGATGGTGTAATTGCCGGTCGTTGAAGTCGCTGCCGGATAAACGACGCCGGTTTCGATGTTCCTGGCCTGAATCGGAGCATTGGCAACCACGGCGCCGGCCGGATCGGAAACCGTGCCGGTAATCGTGGCCCGGTCGCTCTGGGCCAATGCCGGAACAGCGGTAAACAACAAAAAGGAAAACAAAGGCACCCGCATAAAAATATCCCCTTTTCTGATGTCGGCAGCTCCATGCCGTCAAGCGGCGTCGCAACAGCCGTCTCTCAAATGCTGGGATAAACAAATATTAGAATTCAGTTCGGGAGTCAAGCCCCTCCCTGCCGAGGGGAATGCGGGCGCAGGTTTAATACAATACGTTCAATACAACATGAACGAAAACAGCGTGTCGCCCGCCGCCACCAGCAGATATTGGTGTCCGTCGAGCATATAAGTCTCCGGTGCGTTGGACACCTGCCCGATATGCGAGTGCCACAGGATCTTGCCGTCGGCCGGATCGTAGGCCACGATGTTGCCTCCCAGGTCGCCGCCGAACAGGAGCTTGCCCGCGGTGGTCAGCAGTCCGTTGGAGCCTCCGCCGCCGGTGCCCGGATACTTGTGCCGCCAGGCGATCTTGCCGGTCTTATAATCAATCGCGGTTAAATATGCGCCCGTCGATCCCACGCCCTGCTCCTCTTTCCCGCCCAGCCCCATCGCTCCACGCGGATCGGTCTCGGTCAGGTAGTACATCGCATAGCTGTCGTTTTGCGGAACGTAGAACAAGCCGGTGTCGGGACTGTAGGAAGGAGGCGGCCAATTGGTGATGCCTCCGTTGGCCGGCGACACCAGCGCCCCTCCGATATCGAAATCCTTCTTGGGATCGCGAGCCGGCGCGCCGGTGGGGCCGAAGCCCTTGGCCCAATTCGCCGAATCCGAGAACTTCGAGCTCACCAGACGCTCCCCCGTCAGGCGATCGAGAGTGAAGTAATAGCCGTTGCGGCTGGCCGTCAGCACCATCTTCCGCGGCTTGCCGTTGAACTCGCCATCCACCAGCACCGGAGTTTGCGCGCTATCCCAATCGTGGGTATCGTGCGGCGAGGTCTGATAATACCAGGCCATCTTGCCCGTATTCACGTTGATCGCCACGATGGAGCAGGTGTACAGATTGTCGCCCTCGCCGCGAGTCTGCGACGTGTACGCCGGCGTCGGATTGCCGGTGCCGATAATATAGAGATGCGTTTCCGGATCGTAGGATCCGGGAACCCACATCTGGCCGCCGCCGTGCTGCGCCGCATCCAGATTCTTCCAGGTGCTCAAGCCCGGGTCACCGGCTTTCATCGGCGTCGCATAAAACTTCCACTGGACGGCGCCGTTTTCGGGATCGAAAGCCTGCAGCACGCCCGGTTCATCCAGATCGTCGCCAGTGCCCACCAGGACATGATTGCCGATCACGATGGGAGCGGCGGTCGAAAAATATTGCTGATCGAAGCTGGCGATGACTTTGTGCCAGCGCTCCTTGCCGGTCCTGGCGTCGAGGGAGACCAGATAATTGTCCGGCGTCTCCATGAACAGCCAGTTTCCGTACATCCCCAGCCCGCGGTTGCCGATGTGCGTTCCGCCCCTGGTTTTCCAGAAGTAATGCCACAGCTCGTGACCGTCGCGCGCGTCCATCGCCCAGGCGTTGTCCGGCGTCGAAACATACAGAACGCCGTTGACCTGAAGGATGGAAGCCCTGATGTTGGTGCCTCCGCCCGCAGCCAGATCGCCGGTGCCCTCACCGCCGACGATGGCCGGCGTTCCGCCGCGGCCGCCGCCCGCTCCTGCGGTTACGCGGCTCACCCACGCCAGCGTCAGATTCTTCACATTGGATTGGTTGAGCTGCCTCAGCGAGCTATAGCGCTTGCCGGAATAATCGCCCGAATACGTCGGCCAGGAGTAGCTAAGCGGCATAATAATCGACACAGAATCGACACCCTGCGCCGCCAAAATTGAAGAAGCAAACAGCCCCACGAACAGGAATCGTTTCATTTCAGAGTCACCATGTACGCAGTCACGTCGTGAATATCTTTATCGGTGTAGACCTTCAACATTTCCTTGTGCGGTTCGAGCGGATCGTGGATTTCCACCTTGGGCACATCTCCATCTCTTCGGAAGGTCCGCGACCCACCATCGGCGTCGATCAGAGTGACCGTGAAATCGTCGATGCGCCCCAGCCGGCCCTCCACCTTTTCGCCCGATGCGCTTTGGCCGGAGAGCAGCGTCACGGTGACCGTGGTTGGCGCCGTCTGCCCGCCTCCTCGGCCTCCGCCGCCCGACGGCATGAGCCATCGCTGTTGCAGCGTTCGGGCATCTGTGATTCTTGTGGCGATGCCTTTCAAGTCTCCCGACGCCGAATGGCAGGACCCGCACTTGGCGTTGAAATACGCCTGGCCTGCCTTCGCATCGCCCACCACGATACTGAGCGGCCGGTTCCGCGAAACGTCGTATCCGCCCACGGGAAAGCTGTGCAGAAACGCGGCAATGTCGGAGATTTGCGCGGGAGTGAAATCGAATTTCGGCATGCCTTCCGCGGCACGGCCGGTTTGGAGCACGCTCCCGATCCGTTCGCCCTTCCGATCGTTCATGACCACCTCGCCGCGAATCAGATTCGGGCCGTTGTCGCCGCCGCGCGCATCCTCGCCATGGCACAGAGCGCAATTGATATCGTAAATCGCCTTGCCGCGAGCTACCACCGCGGGGTCGGCGGGCGGCCTTGCCGGGTACGCGCCTCCACCACCGCCTCCCCGGGCCGGAGCCGCGGGCTGCTTGTTTGCACCACGTCCATCCGGAGCCGGCGCCTGCGCCGCGACGTGCGCCATACCTGCAATCAGCATTCCCGCTGCGAGGCCGATGAAGATGCCAATGCTCCGTTTCATCCGACCAAAATATCCTTTGCGAATTGCAGACACTTGGCGACCTCAATCACCGCGTCGGTTCCCTGATATTCATACTCGATGTTGGCGGGAAACGGATACTGCTCCCGCCGCAGCAGTTGCAGCACTTCGCGGATGGGAGTCTCGCCGTCGCCCCAGCGCACGTTGGCGCCGCGCCCTCCTCCTTGCGGATTCTTCAACCTGTCTTTGAGATGCAGATTGGTAATGCGGTCGTGATAGCGCCGGATGAACGCGACTGCGTCGTAGCCGCCGGCAGTGAAGTGGCCGATGTCCAGATTCACTCCAATATAGGGACTGAAGGACATGATCTTCTCGAAGGTCTCCGGTTTGGCGAACTGCTCCGGATCGCACACGTCGTCGTGCCCGTGGCCGGCCCAGATCATCTTGTAACGTTCGGCGAATGTGTGCCGCGCGCTTGGCGATGGTCACGGTCGAGCTCGAGGAGATGCCTTTCACGCCCAGCGCCTGCGCCATGCGGAAGGCGTAGTCGATCTCCTCGTCCGCGATGTTGCCGTTCATGTTGTAGCACAGCAGGGCCAACTCGATTCCGGCGTCATCGAACTGCTTGCGCAGGTCGCGATACTTGTTCATCGTCGCCTCGGAGGTCCGCCATGCGGCTTGCTCCTGGCGGAATTTTTCCTGTTCGGGAGACAGCCGGCGGCGCGCCGGCCTTCGCCGCGCTGCGGACGGAGGCGCGCACTGGCCGCCGGAATAATAGGAGATCGCCGGCGCCGCACCGCGACCCGCGATCCTCCTCCTCCGCCGCCGCGTCCCCGCCGCCGCCAGGAGCCCGTGGAGGAGCCGTAGGCGCACCCACCAGCGTCTCCGCGTGGTTCGACATCAGCTCCACCTCATTGATCCCCAGCTTGGCCACGGTGGGAATCAAGTCCATGGTCGGAATCGAGTTGAAGCTATAGCTGATGACGCCGATCTGCACTCCGGCAAAGCGCGAGTTGGGTTTGGGGATGGGCGCGCCCGCCGGTCTGCGCCCATAGGGCCGCGGGCGCCGCGACCGCCATCTTGCCGAAATGCCTTCTTGAAAATCGCATGTGCGTTTCTCCCAGCGCTACGCGCAGCTATCATTCTACTGCTACGGGAGCCTAAAGTTAGCGCGATTCCCCGTCGAAATTTGAGAAAGTGATTGTCATTGTCAGAATCAGGCTGACGGCTCCTCGTTACGCGCCGTTCGCGGCCGTAGCGTGCCTGGCGGTATGCGCAAGCTCGACCGCCGACACACCCGCGGAGCGGCCGATCTTCGTCCCCCTGGTGGCTGTGGTCATGCGCGATCCACGCATCGCCCGCCTGGAGAGTTTCTTCCACAGCTACAATTGCCCCGCGCCCTATCACGTTTCCGATTACTTGCGCGCTGCCGACGACTATCAGCTCGACTACCGCCTGCTTCCCGCCATCTCCATTCGTGAAACTCAGTGCGGCATCGCCGAGACCGAGAATAATCACTGGGGATTCCGCAACGGGCAGCACAGCTTCCCCTCCGTCGAAGACGGCATCAAGTTCATGGCGCATCGGCTCGCCGAACACGTCTACTACAAGGGGAAAACTCTTCAACAGAAACTTTTCATGTACAATCCGCGGCCTGCATATCCGGACGAAGTGACCCGGATCATGCGGCGAATCGAATAGCCGGGTATCCTCCGGAGCTTCGGCCCGCGGCCCTGGCTCTTCGACCGACGATTCCATTTGGGCCGTTGGCGCTTGTTCGCGGCTATTCGTCTTTCGACGCCTCCAGCCTCAGTTTCCAGGGAAATTTGGTGACCTCGTCGAACGTGGATGGGAGCAGCGGACCTTTGGGTATCCAAGTCTTGCGGTAGCTCTTACCCGATGAGTCCGGGTATGCGTAGCGGAGGTCGTAAATCCTATACAACCGGTCGAAAAACTTAGCGTAGTGCACAGGACTGTCTTGCGACGGATAGTTATGCCATATTTCCGCCCGCCCGCCGCTGCAACGATAGACGACCAGTCCAACACTTTCGTAGCGCATGGCCGGATCGGTAATCATGGTCCTGCCGGCAAGAGAGATAAGCACGTCGTGGTATCGCGTGATTTTATCGAGCGGCCGACCATCTTTGCCGAATGACTGATCCGCCGGCGGGGCGTCGCCCGGCTCTGCGTATTTGATGAAGTGCAGGAAGCCGAAGACGAATCCCGGGTACATCATGTGAATGTTGGCACAGTCCCCGAGAGCTTCTTCCATGCGATTCGTAAGATTGCGGAACGCATTCCCAGTGCTTTTGGCAGAGATGCCGAGCGCAGGTCCGATTCCGGGGACAATTGCGGTAACGTCGATATTCTTGTGCTTGATGCCCCCGAGGACAGAATGTTCAGCATCATCCGCTGCGCTTGGGGTCTGTTCGAGCCGGTGTTCTTTATTCGTTTGCGGTCGTGAAGAGAGCGGCGGCCGCGGAAGAAGCCACTCTGGCGGGAGGCCGCCTTCGATGACAAGCCGCGCACTGCAATGGGCGTGGATGGGCTTGATGTGCCCGCCGGATTGCGTCTTCGCCGCCCCGCAAAGCTCCTGTAAGCCGTCTTGGAGGGTCCGAACTGAGGCTTCCGGCATCCTTCGGATTCTAGCGCGTTCCTTAGCGGCTATGCGCGGGCAAGCCGCCGCTGCTGGAGGAGCGTGGCGGCGGCGTGGAGTAGGTTGATCTCGGCTCTGGTCAGATTGAGTCGTTGACGAAGGATGCTCGAATCCGCTTCCCGCAAGGCCGCCGCGTCTCCCTTCGAGCGCGCCAGGGCGTCGAGTTCCGCCGCCGTATCAAGCAGGCCGTGCTGCCGTGCCGGCCACGGGAGCATGACGTGCTCCGCCTCTGTCGGCTCGAGCTTGAGCATGCCGCCGCCGAGCGAATGCCCCTCCAGCTCGACGCTCAGCCGTGTAAGGCTCGTCTGCCACAACGTTGCAAGCGCGCGCTCGTGCAGGGTTACGCCGGCGTGGAGCCGGAGGATGTGCAAGCTATTCGGCGCGACCACACCAGCATCGTTCGCGACGAGGCGCGGAGTGATTCCACTCATGTATGAGAGGAATGCGTCGGGTTGGTACACGTGCGGAACGCTGTACCACGGCTTGCGCGTTCGGACCTTAAAGCCGGAGCGGATACTCTCCCCAGTCGTGAGGTAGCGCTGAATGCTCGCCGGTAAATCGTCTTTCGGCTTGATGTGAAGCAGGTAGGATGCTTCCCCCGCGGCCGTTGCCTCATCCCAATCCTGCTTGGTGAAGAACAGTCCGCGAAGTGATCGTCCCCGTCGCACGGCCGCACGTAGGAATTGCTCGGGAATCCGCCATTGCCGGCTGGCCGCTAGAGAGAGGTGGAAAAAGTCGTTCGCGCCGGTTACGTACCCGATCCCAACGTCAGCGATCTCCCCAAGGCGGACGGCCCGTCGCGATCGCGCCAGTTCGCGGTAAAGTTCGCGCGCCTTTCGGGGAATGCAATGGTCGATGAGCCGGTCTTGCCCCGACGCGAGAAGCTCTGCATCAAGGACGCGGCACCGGTAGAGATCTCGCGCTTCCGTTCTGATAAGACCCGCGAGGTCCCCCGCGTGGGCCAAGTCGCGCCAGCGCCACGACGCTGCTTTACCCCCTTTGTCGTCCGCAAGAAGGAGAAGCGTATCCTCGCTGAGGTTCGGGAAGAGTTTTTGACGGAACGTCAGCAGGCTCACCTTCCCGAAAGACCGCATGAGGAAATCGAGCCCAGTTCGCGCGTAGGCGGCGTGGGTCAGCTCAAAGGGAAGCACCATGGCGAGTCGCCCGCCAGGTTTGAGTTGGCTCGCGCTGTGGATGACGAACGGGAGCCAAGAACTCGCTAAAGCGCTGAGGGTGACCCCCGCGCGCGCAGCCTTGCGCAGCGCACGTTCCCGGGTCGCGCCGTTGAAGCGCTGGTATCGGATGAAGGGTGGGTTGCCGACCACCACGTCGACGGGCGTACTCGTCGATTGGTCGAGCGCGAAAAAGTCATTGCAAGTGAGGTGTCGCGGCGAAATAGCGAATTCCTGGCGCAGCTTATTTGTGATTTCTTGATGGACGCGTTCGTCGAGCTCTACACCGAAAACCTGATTGCGCGGTGTCCCGCCGAGCGATTCCAGAAGCTGGCAGGCCGCGCGCAGAAATACGCCGCCGCCAAAACTTGGGTCAAGAATGACGTCCGTAGCGTCGCGAACCGCCCACCAGACCAGAAACTCCGCGACCTGAGCGTCCGTGTAGAACGCGCCAAGTGCCTTGGCTGGCGCCTCACGCGAGCACTCGACGAGTGGCGGCATTGACGACATTGTACCGTGATCGGGATCCCGTTGGATATCAACATGTGGGGGCGAACTCGTGTCCGATAGCTTATATTGACAAACTCCAGCGCGTGTTCAGGAGCCTGCGCACGAAAAGGAAAACTTCAGCGGGGCCAGCGACGAGTCCCTCCGAACTCGGATTCCAGAACTTCATTGCGTCTCTGCTGGCGAAGGCAATCGCCGTGGCAAAAAGCTAAAGATGTAAACTAAACCTGGGAGGTGTCATGAACAAGCTACATTCGGCCGCCGCAGGAGCGTTCCTGCTGGTTTTCGGCGTCATGCTCCAGGGCGACGCCAGCAAAATCACCAACGTCATCACCGGCACGAAGGCATTCGTCGACGCCAAGGATGTGAAGCCCGGCATGTTCCGGAAAATCACCGCGAACGACCTGCCCAAGCCCTACGCAACCTCCTCCAACAGGAACACGGCTCTGGCTGCCCGTCCGGCCGGTGCGCTGCCGCAGGCGCCCGCGGGATTCAAGGTCGAGGTGTACCTGGACAATCTCAAGCAGCCGCGCCAGATTCGCATCGCACCCAACGGCGATTTTTTCGTCGCCGAGACCAGCGCCGGAGAGATCAAGGTCATTCGCGGCAGAAAAGCCGACGGCACGCCGGATCAGGTGGCGACCTTCGCCACCGGCCAGAGGGGCGCGTTCGGAATCAACTTCTATCCCGCGGGACCGAATCCTCAGTGGGTTTACGTGGGCAACACCACTTCCGTGGTCCGCTTCCCGTATAAGAATGGCGATCTGAAAGCCACGGGGCCGGCGGAAACGATCGTCCCTGAGCTGCCTGCCGGCGGCCATTCCACCCGCGACGTCGTTTTTTCGAAGGATGGCAAGTCCATGCTGGTTGCGGTCGGCTCCGGCAGCAACGTGGACGATCCCGATACGCATCCCTCCGAAACTCATCGCGCCAACATCCTCGAATACACTCCCGAGGGGAAATTCGTGCGCGTGTATGCCTCCGGCATCCGCAACCCGGTGGGGCTCGGCGTGAATCCCGAGACCGGCGAAGTGTGGTGCTCGGTCAACGAACGCGATGAGCTGGGCGACAACCTGGTGCCCGACTACATCACCCACGTGACGCCGGGCGCTTCCTACGGCTGGCCCTGGTTCTACATCGGACCGCATCAGGACCCGCGCCTCGAGGGCAAGCACCCCGAGCTCAAGGACAAGGTGGTGGTTCCCGATGTGCTCATGCAGCCGCACAACGCCTCGCTGGGTTTGACCTTTTATGACGGCACGCAATTCCCGCAGGAATATCGCGGCGACCTGTTTGCGGCCGAGCACGGATCGTGGAACCGCGCCAACGAATCCGGGCATGAAGTGGTCCGTGTGCCTCTCGACAAGGGCCACGCCAGCGGAGTCTACGAAGACTTCCTGACCTTCCTGACTCCGGATGGACAGGCCTGGGGACGGCCCGTCGGCATCGCCGTGGGCCGGGACGGCGCGCTCTACGTCACCGACGACGGCACCAGGACCATCTGGCGCGTCACGTATACCGGCAAATAGGTTGTTCTTTTATTTAACGGGAGGCGCACCTAGTTTCCGCTTCCCGTAATTCGGCCGATACTCTTGGTGGCAGGTGACGCAGGCTGCGTAAAGCTGATCGTTGAGCGCCAGAATTGCGTCGACATTTTTGGCCTGCGCAGCTTTGAACGCCGCGGCGCCCACGTCCACCAGCATCTTGGCGTCCTTCATCCAATTGTCCTGATCGCGGGCGCGGCCCTCCATCATCAGCAGGTTTCCGGCCTCGGCCAGCATCAGCGCCTGACCCCGGAAATCGTTCCATTCCTTCTCGGTCTTGGGAGGCTGGCGGCCGATGTAGAACACGGAGTCGGAGGTCGGGTAAATGATATCGACCATGAGCTGGCTCATGCTGCCGACGCGCTGAAACGGCGCGGATTGAGATGGAGATGAAGATGGAGCCGGCACCTGCGCCAAGGCTGCTGCCACAAAAAACGCCACGCCCGTCACGAAAACCACGACCAGAGTCCGCATTTACCGCCTCCCGGTGAATCTTATCATGCCTTTCCCTGACGAAAATCGGCGCTATGATCGAGGTATGAAACCGCTTGCCCTGCTCGTCTTCGCGGCCTTGAGCGCGAACGCCGCCGAGATCCCCGCCGGCGCGCACCTGTTGCTCAAAATGGTGAACTCGGTGAGCACCCGCACGGCCAAGGCCGGCGATCAGGTGTATCTTCAGACCGCCAGCCCCATCGCCGCCGACGGACGCATCCTGGTGCCCGTGGGCGCCTACGTTCAGGGCACGGTGGCGGAGTCCAAACGCAGCGGGCGCGTGAAGGGGCGGGCCGAAATCGCGCTGCATCTGGAAACCTTGACGCTGGCCAGCGGCCAAGCTTTCAAGATCGCGCCGCATCTGGATTCGGTGGACCCCGGTGAGGCCGGGCCGCTCGGCGAAACCGGGCAGAAGGTCGACAATGAGGGCGCGGTCAAGCAGTCCGGGACTAAGCTACAGGATACCGGCCGCATCGCCATTCTCGCGGGAACAGGCGCGGCCATCGGCGGCATCGCGACGCGGAGCTGGTCAGGCGCGGGCATCGGCGGGGCGGCCGGCGGAGCGGTCGGCTTCGCCACCACTCTGCTCACCCGCGGCAAGGAAGTCGATCTGAGCGCCGGCAGCACGCTGGACGTGGTGTTCGACCGTTCGCTGCCGCTCGAGTAGACTTACCGAGGGCGGGCCTCGCGCTCCAGTCCTTCATGTACCAGCATCTTTAAGAGCGTTTGATAGCCGATGCCCTTGCGCTCCGCGATCTTGCGCGCCCGCTCAAGATCCGCATCCGGCAGCCGGAGAGCGATCTGGGTGCTTTTCCGCTTCAACCGGGCGACCAATCCCGATCCCGCGATTTCGATTCCCTTCGCCCGCGCTTCCTTGGATTTCTTTTTCAAGAAGGCGCGCCCCTCGGCGCTTGCCCACCAGTTCGCTTCCTGGCTCTCCGTTTTGAACTGAGGCATTACCATCTTCGCCTTAGGCATTCTACTTCTCTCCCTTCATTCGCCGCCCGCTCCGTGACGATGACCGCCAGAAGGCGGCCCGCATTGCTCTCACCGTAATAAACGAAACGCGCCTCCTCTCCGGCGGCCTGCTCGTAAAATTGGAATCGGATCGTTCAGGAGAACCTGTTCAGCTTCCTCCACCCGAATGCGATGCGCGAGGATTTTGCGCAGATTGCCGCGATCCCAATCGAACCCGAACACCTCGCATACGAGTATATGCAATGCATATACGCCTCGCGGCTGTCTGCGGACCGATGTAATCGCGGACCACCGGCGTGTGCCCTAAGCCGGCGTGTGCACCGGGGTTTGATCGAGCGTGGTCTTTTTCTTCTTGCGCCCCAGCTTGCCTTGCAGGCTGGCCATGTAGGTGTAGACCACCGGCGTCAGATACAGCGTGACCAACTGGGAGAAGATCAGGCCGCCCACCACCACCAGGCCCAGCGGCTGGCGCGCCTCGCCGCCGGCTCCGTAACCCAGCGCGATGGGCACCGCGCCCAGCAGCGCCGCCATGGTGGTCATCATGATGGGGCGGAAGCGGATCAGGCAGCCTTCGTAAATCGCCTTGAGCGGAGGCAGTCCCTGGTTGCGCTCGGCTTCGAGCGCGAAATCGATCTGCATGATCGCGTTCTTTTCCACGATGCCGATCAGCATGATCAGCCCGACGAACGCGTAAATGTTCAGGTCCATGTGGAACAGCTAGCAGCGTGATCAGCGCGCCGAAGCCGGCCGAGGGCAGGCCGGAAAGAATCGTGACCGGGTGAATGTAGCTTTCGTACAGAATCCCCAGAACGATGTACACCACCAGAATCGCGACCACCAGCAGAAGCAGCCAGGTTCGCGAGCGAGCTTTCAAACTCCTTGGCCGCGCCCTGGAAGGAGAAGGTGATGGATGGGAGGCACAATTTCATCGGCGATGGCCTGCACCTGGCTCACCACGTCGCCCAGCGCGTAGCCCGGCTTGATGTTGTAGGAGAGCGTGACGGCGGGCAGCATGCCGTAATGATTGATCGACTGCGGCCCGGCTTCCTGCTTGATCGTGGCCAGCGTCTCCAGCGGAATCAACTGGCCGCTGGTGGATTTGAAGTACAGCAGCGACAAGCGAGTGCGGATCGGCCTGGAATTTCGGCTCCAGCTCCAGCAGCACCTTGTATTCGTTGATGGCGGCGTAAATCGTCGAGACCCACTTGGGCCCGAACGCATCGTAGAAAGCGCCCTCCACGTTGTTGGCGTTCACTTGCAGCGAGGCGGCCTTATCGCGGTCGATGTGACCCGCACCTGCGGGCTGGTGATGGCCAGATCGGTGGTCAGATCCTGAATCCCCGGAACGTCGGAGATCGCCTTCATCAATTTCTCCGAGGTGGTCGTACAGCTCGGTCTTGTTGGTGGAAACCAGCGAGATCTGGTACAAGCTCTTGGTCACCTGCCCGCCGATTTGAATGGTCGGCGGATTTTGCAGGTACACCTTCATGCCCGGAATGCCCGCGACTTTCGGCCGCAGATCGTCGATGATTGCGTTGACCAGCTCCTTGCGCTTGTTGCGCGGCTTCAGCCGCACCACCATCTCGCCGTAATTCGGGCCGCCCAGGGTCGAGGCTCCGGTGCCTCCCACCGTGGACATCAGCGCCTCCACGTTGGGATTCTGGCGCACGATCTCGGCGACGATCTTCTGGTACTCCGCCATCTGATAAAACGAAGTTCCCTGCGCGGCTTCGGTGATCACCGACAGCTGGTCGGTGTCCTGGTCGGGGATGAAGCCCTTGGGAATGTTGATGAACATGTATACGGTGGCGGCCAGCACCACGATTCCCGCAGCCATGGTGGTCAGGCGGAACCGCAGCACCACCGTGAGACTGCGGTCGTAGACGCGCAGCATACCTTCAAAGAAACGCTCCGTGACGCGATAGAACCAGGAATGCTTGCCATGCTCCGGCGCGCGCAGGAAGCGGCTGCACAACATGGGCGTGAGCGTCACCGACACAACGCCCGAAATCAGGATGGCCGCGCAGATGGTCACCGCGAATTCGCGGAACAGGCGTCCCAGGATGCCCGCCATGAACAGCACCGGAATGAACACCGCCGCCAGCGACAGCGTCATGGAGACAATCGTAAACCCGATTTCGCTCGAGCCCACCAGCGAAGCCGCCAGCGGCTTCTTGCCCATCTCCATGTGCCGGAAAATATTTTCAAGCATGACGATGGCGTCGTCCACCACAAAGCCCACCGACAGAATCAGCGCCATCATGGACAGGTTGTCCAGGCTGTAATGCAGCAGGTACATCACCGAGAAGGTGCCCACGATCGAGAACGGCAGGGCCAGGCTGGGAATGACGGTGGCGGAGACGTTGCGCAGGAACACGAAGATGACCGTGATCACCAGGCCCAGCGTCAGCAGCATGGTGAATTCGACGTCGGTGTAGGATTCGCGGATGGTGTCGGAGCGGTCGTACAGAATCGACATGTCCACCGAGGGCGGCAGCTCCGACTTGAAACTCGGCAGCAGCTTCTTGATGTTGTCGGTCACCTCGATGGTGTTGGTGCCGGGCTGGCGCTGGATGCCCAGCACGATGGCGCGCTCGCCCATCCTTTTGGCCTTCGTAATACCAGGACGCGGTCTTGTCGTCCTCCACGCTGTCCTTGATCACGCCGAGTATCGTTCAGCCGCACGGGATTGCCGTTGCGGTAGGCCACGATCAGGGTTTTGTACTCGTCGGCCGACATCAACTGGCCGCTGGCCTGCAGCGTGAACGCCCGCTGCGGTCCGGTGATCTGGCCGGTGGGCAGGTTCACGTTCCAGTTTTGCAGCGCCGTCTCCACTTCGTTGATGCCCACCTGGTGCGAAGCCAGCTCGTCGCGGATCCAGTCTGCACGTGCACCGCGTATTTCTGCTGCGCCCAGCACCTGCACCTGCGCGACGCCGCTGATGGTGGAGATGCGCTGCGCCAGGCGCGTCTCGGCCCATTCGTCCGAGCGTGTACAGCGGCACCATCTTCGACTTCAGCGCCACGAAGATGATGGGCTGGTCCGCCGGATTCACCTTGGTGAAGGTCGGCGGAGTGGGCATGTTGTTGGGCAGCAGTTTCGAGGCCTGGGTAATGGCCGCCTGGGTATCCACCGCCGCTCCGTCCAGGCTGCGGTTCAGATCGAACTCCAGCGTGATCAGCGTGGAGCCCAGCGAATTCACCGAGGTCATCGCGATCAGCCCGGCGATGGTCGAAAACTGGTTTTCGAGCGGAGTGGCCACGGCCGACGCCATGGTCTCCGGGCTGGCGCCGGGCAGGCTGGCGGTCACCTGCAGGGTGGGGAAATCGACGTTGGGCAGATCGCTCACCGGCAGCGCGCGGTAAGCCACGGTTCCGAACAGGGCGATGGCGGCCATCAGCAGGCTGGTGGCGATGGGACGCTGGATAAACGGCTCGGAAAGATTCATCAGTCCCCAAACTCCGCGAGCGGCTCCAGGGCGGCGCCGCTCTTGCGCGTCCGGAACCAGCCCACAACGTTCGCCAGGTAGGTGTACACCACCGGCGTCAGATACAAAGTCATCAACTGCGAGAACAACAGCCCGCCCACCACCACCAGGCCCAGCGGACGGCGCGCCTCGCCTCCGGCGCCGTAGCCCAGCGCCAGCGGCACCGCGCCCAGCATGCGCCGCCATGGTGGTCATCATGATCGGACGGAAGCGGATCAGGCAGCCTTCGTAGATCGCCTCCGCCGGAGTCTTTCCGTGCTTGCGCTCGGCTTCCAGCGCGAAGTCGATCTGCATGATGGCGTTCTTCTTCACGATGCCCACCAGCATGATCAGGCCGACGAAGGAGTAAATATTCAACTCGTTCTTGAACAGGATCAGGGTCAGCAGCGCGCCCACGCCCGCCGAAGGCAGGCCGGAAAGAATCGTGATGGGGTGGATGTAGCTCTCATACAGCACGCCCAGCACGATGTACACCACGCCGATGGCCACGATCAGCAGCAGCGTCAGATTCTGCATCGACTCCTGGAACATCTGCGCGTTGCCCGAGAAGCCCCGGTGATGTTCTTCGGCAGGACCCTGCGCCGCCAGTGCGGTAACCTTATCCACCGCGGTGCCCAGGCTGACGCCGGTCTTCAGGTTGAAGGAAATCGTCACCGAGGGCAGCTCGCCCGAATGGGCGATGCTCTGCGGCCCCACGTCGGGCGTCACCTTGGCCAGCGAATCCAGCGGAACCAGCTGCCCGTTGCCCGCCTTGAAGTAAGATCTTGGACAGATATTCGGTCCACTCCTGGTATTTCGGCTTCATCTCCTCCAGCACCTGGTATTGGTTCACCGTGGTGTAGATGTTGCTGGTCAGCTCCGGCCCGTAGGCGCTGTACAGCGCGTTCTCGATCTGCTTGGCGTCCAGCCCGTACAGCGCGGCGCGCTCGCGGTCGATCTTCACGGTCATCAGCGGGTTCTTGATCTGCAGGTCGGTGAAGACGTCGCTGCACCTCGGGCAGCTTGCCGATCTCGTCCTCCATCACCTGCGCCCACTTGAACAACTCGTCGGTGTCGATGCCCTGGAGCGTGAACTGGTAGCTGCAGTTGCTCTGCCGTCCGCCGACGCGGATGGCCGGCGGCAGATTCATGAACACCTTGAATCCCGGCGAAATTGGAAAGCTGCGGCCGCAGCTTGTCCACCAGTTGCTGGGCCGAGAGCGGGCGCTGCTTGCGCGGCTTCAGCGTGATCTGCATCTGGTTGTAGTTGCCGTTGTTGACGTTGGCCAGGAACGCTTCCACGTTGGGATCCTTGCGGATGATGTCGGCCAGCCGCTTCTGATAGTCCACCATCTTGTAGAACGAGGTCCCCTGCGCCGCCTGCATGTTCACCTGCAGCTGATCCTGGTCGGTGTCGGGAATGAAGCCCTGTGGGCACCTTTTCGAACAGGTAGCCGGTCAGCCCCAGCACCGCCGAAGAACACCAGCAGCATCAGCGGACGCGCAGCGCAGAACGCCGCGCAGGCTCCAGTCGTAAAACCGTCAGGGTCTTCTGGAAGCACCCACTCCGCCGCCGCGCGACCAGGCCGGCTCGGTGCCCGGCGGCGCGCACCCTGAGGAAGCGGCTGCACAGCATCGGCGTGAGGGTGACGGAGACCACTCCGGAAACCAGAATCGCGGTGGTGATGGTCACCGCGAACTCGCGGAACAGGCGTCCCAGGATGCCGCCCATGAACAGCACCGGAATGAACACCGCCGCCAGCGACACCGTCATGGAGATGATGGTGAAGCCGATTTCCTTGGAGCCCTTGAGCGCCGCCTCGTACGGCTCCTCGCCGTGCTCGATGTGGCGCATGATGTTTTCCAGCATCACGATGGCGTCGTCCACCACGAATCCGATGGAGAGAATCAGCGCCATCAGCGACAACTGGTCCAGGCTGTAGCCCAGCACGGCCATCATCGCGAAGGTGCCCAGCAGCGCGAACGGCAGCGCCATGCTGGGAATGATGGTGGCCGAGGCATTGCGCAGGAAAACGAAGATCACGCCGATCACCAGCACCAGCGTGATCAGCATGGTCACCTGGATATCGTTGAACGAAGCGCGGATATTGCGGGAGCGGTCGAAGCGCACGCGCACGTTGGCCGAGGGCGGGATCTGCGCCTGCAGCGCCGGCAGCACGGCGCGGATGGCGTCCGTGACGGCGATGGTGTTGGCGCCCGGCTGGCGCATGACCTGCAGCTGGATGGAGCGCTGCTGGCTGTCGGCGCTGTACATCCAGGCCGCCTGCCGCGTGTCCTGCACGCTGTCCACCACGTCCGCGATTTCGCCCAGCCGCACCGGCGCTCCGTTGCGCCAGGATACGATCACGTTGGCAAACTCCGCGGCGTTTTTCAGCTCCGCGTTGGTGGTCACGGTATAGGTCTGCTGCGGACCGAATAACGTCCCGGTGGGCAGATTGGGATTCCAGTTGGCGATGGCCGTATCCACCTCATTCAGCCCGATCCGCTTGGACACCAGCTTGTCCGGATCCACCTGCACCCGCACCGCGTACTTCTGCTGCCCCTGCACCTGCACCTGCGATACGCCGTTGATCATCGACAGCCGCGGCATGATGATGGTCTCGGCGTAGTCGTCCAGCTGGCTCATGGGCAGCGTGGGCGAGGTGATGGTCAGCTGCATGATGGGCTGGTCGGCGGGATTGTTCTTCTTGAACGAGGGCGGAGCGGGCATGCCCGGAGGCAGCAGCGGGGTTACCTCCGCGATGGCCGTCTGCACGTCCACCGCTGCGCTGTCGATGTCCCGGTCCAGGCTGAATTGCAGCGTGATCTGGGTTTGTCCGGTGCCGCTCGAGGAGGTCATCGAATCCAGGCCCGCGATGGTGGTGAACTGCCGCTCCAGCACCGTGGCCACGGACGAAGCCATGGTGGCCGGGTCGGCTCCGGGAAGGTTGGCCTGTACGTTCAGCGTGGGAAAATCGACGCTCGGGAGATCGCTGACCGGCAGGGTGCGGTACGCCACCACGCCGAACAGTGCGATCGCCGCCATCAGCAAGCTGGTGGCGATGGGTCGCCGGATGAAAATCTCCGAGAGGTTCACGCCATCCCCGCCGTTTCTTAGCCCCTCCGGCCGTCCGGACCGCCGTCGGGAACGTCTTTCTGGCCCTTGGAACCCCCGCCGCGCCGGCCCTCCCCGGTGGTCACAAGCGAACCCGGTTGCAGCCGCAACTGCCCGTCGGTCACCACCGTCTCGCCCCGCTCGATGCCCTTGAGGATCACCAGATCCTGGTCGATCCGCTCTCCAATCGTCACCGGACGGGCTTCCACTTTCTTGTCGTCGCCGACAACGTAGATGAACTGCCCATCCTGGCCGTTCTGCACCGCCTGGTTGGGAACCGTGATGGCGTTGGGCATGGTGGTCAGCCGCAGCGTCACGTTCAGGAACTGCCCCGGCCACAGCTTCAGATCCTTATTCTCGAAAGTCCCCTTGATCTTGATCGTACCGGTGGTGGTGTCGACGGAGTTGTCGATAAACGTCACCACGCCGGTTTCCCCCGGTCCCGGCTCATCCTGCGCTTTGGCCAGCACCGGAAGCTTGCCGAGGGCCATATACTTGCGAATGTCGTTGAGCTTGGCTTCGGGAACGGCGAAGGTCACATAAATCGGGCTGACCTCATTGATGGTCAATACTTCCACCGTATTCGCCGACACCACGTTGCCTTTCTTCACCGACACGTTGCCGGTGCGTCCGTCGATGGTTGCATACTGCACGCAATAGCTCAGCTGGACCTTCAGATTGGCGATGTTGGCCTGGTCTGCCTCAATCTGCGCCTGGGCGCTGTCGATGGCGGCCCTGTCCGCCGAAACCAATTCGAGCGACGCGTTGGCGTTGGAGGCCAGTTGCTCGGTCTGGTCTTTTGAAACGATGCCGTCCTTGAGCAGGCCCTGATAACGTTCCGCGGTATCGCGCGCATACTGCTGGCTGGCGGTGTCTCTTTTCAGATTCGACTCGGCCTGCGCCTGCAGCGCCCGGTCCTTCAAAAGATTGGCTTCGGCTTGCTTCAGCGCCGCCTCATAGGTGCGGGAATCGATCGAAAACAGCTTATCGCCCTTCTTGACGTAATCGCCTTCTTTAAAGTAGAACTCGGTCAACTCGCCCGTAACCAGGGATTTCACGCTGACCGTGGTGTACGCCTCGACGGTTCCGACGGCCGAGATTTCAATGGGCACGTCCCTCTGGATCGCGGTAGCCACTGTCACCGGGACCGCCGCGACTGCGCCCGCGCCGCCTTTCTTGCCCTTCTTGCCTCCGCCTCCTCCACCATCCGCATCCGAGGTCGAGAAGGAACTGCATCCGGCGAGCGTCAGCAACGCCAAAATCAAAAGAGTCTGGGGCGGTTGTGTAAGAGCTTTCACGGTTATCACGTCAAGTATACTTCGGCCAATCGTTCGGTGCACATGCCCAATGGCAGGGCAGCTTCCTTATCTTCTGGCGTAACCTTCAAGAAACAGGTTACTCCCAAGCTCCAACCTGCGCCAAATCGCCGAATCCGGCGCCCCGAGCGCGCGCACGGCCGGCTCGGCCGCTCAATTGGCATGACCGGGCCTGTGGAACTCAAGTGGCGCACGCACTTTGCGACGCACTTTGCGTGCCGCGTCGACAATCATGTCGACGCCCGGCCAAGCGTCCGCAGGGAGTGCGGACGCAGCAAACACAAGTGTTCGCGCCACATCACAGGTCGCTCAGACTCTCTTGCGATTTCCGTTACTTGAACGCAGGTCCCAAGTACGAAGATAGGCCGAGGCCATGCCATACTGGCAGCATCGGCCCTGCTCGCCAGGCGAGCATGAGCGAAGAAATGCCCAGAAGCGTAATTGTCGCCATCGACGGCCCGGCTGGGGCCGGCAAAAGCACCGTCGCCCGTGCCGTGGCCCGGCGGCTGGGTTTTCTCTACATCGACAGCGGCGCGATGTACCGGGCGGTGGCGCTATGGGCCCTGCGCGTGGGAGTCGCTCTCGACGATGTGCACCGCCTCGAACAGCTCGCCCGCCAGGCGAGGATCGAATTCGACGCCGGGCGCGTCCTGCTGAACGGCGAGGACGTCACTGCCGCCATTCGCGAGCCCTCCGTCAGCGAGGCCGCCTCGAAGATCGCCGCCTGCGGAGGCGTTCGCCGCGCCATGAGCGCGGAGCAGCGCCGCATCGCGGCTGCGCACTCTTCCGTAATGGAGGGCCGCGACATCGGGACGGTGGTGTTTCCCGAGGCGCAGGTGAAAATCTTCCTGGACGCCGACCCCGGCGAGCGCGCCCGCCGCCGCGCCGCCGAAACCGGAATCGCGCCCGATCAAGTCGCCCGGGAAATGGAAGAGCGCGATCGCCGCGACCGCACCCGCACCGAAGCGCCTCTGCTCCAGGCCCCCGACGCCGAATACCTGGACACCAGCGGTCTTTCCCCCGAGCAAGTCGAGGAAGCCATCCTCAAGCTGGTGCGGAAACGAACTTCCAACTGAGGATTTAAATTTACATACCGAGGATTTGAATCAACTAACGATGAACGACCTTCTTATCATGAAATTCGGAGGCACCAGCATGGGCTCGGCCGAGCGCATCCGCGTCGCCGCACGCCTGGCCACCGAGCAAAACGCCGTTCGCCCCGTCGCGGTCGTGGTCTCGGCCATGTCCAAAATCACCGATCTGCTGCTGGACACTCTGCGCAAAGCCGAAGCCGGCGATCAGACCGACGTCGATTCCAACCTGTGGCAACTCTCCTCGCGGCACGTCGAGACCTGCTGCGCTCTGCTTCCGCACGATCGCCAGGCCAGCGGCGATCGCGGGCATCGAAGCCCTGATTCAGGAATTCACCCGCATCGCCAAGGGCATGATGATGCTGGGCGAGCGCCCTCCGCGGTCGGTGGATGAAGCCATGGCCGTGGGCGAGCGCCTCTCCGCTCTGCTGATGGCCGAGTTTCTCGAATCCCAGGGCGTTCCCTCCGTCGCGGTCAACGCGGCCGAGGTTATCGCCACCGATGCGCTCTTCGGCAACGCTTCCCCGCTCATGGAACCCACCCGGCAGCGCGCCGCGAAAGTCCTGCAACCTTTGCTCGACAAGCATATCCTGCCGGTGCTGACCGGCTTCAACGGCTCCACTCTGGACGGCCGGCCCACCACGCTCGGCCGGGGCGGCTCCGATTTCTCGGCGTCCATCGCCGCCGCCGCGCTGGACGCCCGCGAGCTGTGGATCTGGACCGACGTCGACGGCATCATGACCGCCGACCCGCGCCTGGTCCCCAACGCCCAGGTGCTCGAAGCGGTGACCTACGCCGAAGCCGCGGAGCTGGCCTATAACGGCGCCAAGGTGCTGCACCCGCGCACGCTGGCGCCCTTGGCGGAGCGCCAAATCCCGGTGTGGAGCAAGAACAGCTTCGCTCCCGAAAAGCCCGGAACCCGCATCGTCCCGCAAGTCGATTGCAGGCAGGGACCCCACGCGGTCACATCCATGGCCGATGTCGCGCTGGTCTCGATCGAGCCCGCCAGCGCGGCCTTGAGCGGCACCAAGGTCATGGCCCGCTCGCTGGACGCCCTGGCGCGCGCCAACGTGGAGCTGCTGGCTTTCACCAGCTCCAGCTACCAGCAGAGTTTCTGCTTCCTGGTGCGCCAATCCGAGCTGGAGCGCGCCACCGAATTCCTGGAAGAGGATCTGGCGCTGGAGCTGGCCCACGGCTACCTGAAACCGCTGCAAGTGGATGTCGCAAGTCGGTCTGATCGCCGTGGTGGGCGAAGGCATGCGCGGCACGCCGGGACTGGCCGGGCGCATTTTCACCGCGATTTCCCGGCACCGCATCAACATCATCGCCATCGCGCAAGGCTCGAGCGAGCTGACCATCGCCATCGTGGTGAATCGCAGCGGCCTGGAGCAGGCCGTGCGCGCGGTTCATGAGGAGTGCGGATTGGGCGGGTAATGCGCCGCGTCTCCGGCGCAGGAAATCCTGATAGACTGTCTGGAATAATCCGGAATGTATGAAAAACACACTGGTAATTCTGGCGATGGCGGGAGCCCTGCGCGCCGCGGCCCCGCAGTACACCGTGACTCCTATTGCCACGCCGGCAGGCTGGACTGATATCGTATTGAGCGGCCTCAACGACCTTGGACAGATGGTTGGTATTGGCTACAATAGTTCCGGCCCGCAGGGACTCGTCCTCACAACCGCAAGCGTGACTCCCATCCCGCAAGTGCCCGGGCTCGTCCCATCTGGCTTCAGCGGGATCAACGACCATGGGCTGCTCGTCGGCTACACCTATTCAGGTGCGAGCTTCGCCGGAACCGTTGCCGGAATGAGCCTGCTTCCGGCGACCGCGGCGGTTCCGTCGCGGTCGAACAGCTCCGGACAAATGGCGAGCGTCTGCTTTAACCAAAATACTCTTGCTCCAGTGCCCTGCATTGTCACAGCCACCGGGACAACCCTCATCCCGCTGCCCGCGGCCTTTGCGAACATCGTCTACTCCGGCTACCCTAACGGCGTATGCTGCACCATCAACGACAGTGGCAAGGTGGCCGGCACCGCGGTTCTCCGCTTTGGGGGGCAGTGGCAGGCGATCGTTGGAACGCCAGCGGGGAGCGCGGCAATTCCGTTGCCTTCGTCGTGGCCTCCGGCGTCCTGGTACATCGGAAGCGGAATCAACAATTCTGGGCACGTTGTCGCCGAGGGCGCCAATGCTGCCGGCCTGGGTCAGGCCTTTATTTGGTCTGGTTCCAGCAGCGCTGCCATACCGTTGCTCGCGGGAACTCTCCGCGGAACCACGAGCGTACTGGCCATTAACGACTCAGATGTCGTGGTAGGAGCCAGCGATTATGTCAATTGGTGGATCTGGGATGCCGCCAACGGAACCCGCTTACTTAACCCTCTCCCGAGCGGGTGGACATTCAGCGCCATCGCGATCAATAATCCGGGCCAGATTCTCGCGCAAGCGACCTCTCCACAAGGAATCGGCGAATACGTCCTGCTCACGCCAGTTGCCCCGCTGCCGACGACTCCGGCTCCGGCCACGTTGGGCCTGACGGTCGTCGGCCTGGCGCTGCTGGCGCTCCTGCTCTACCGTCGCTCCGCTGCGGCTTCTGCCGGGGGAGCTTGAAGGGCGTCTTCGTCGCGGGGCCGGTGGGCACGGCGAACGCCGGGTGACCGAATCGCCGGCCGGGCATTTTCCAACCCAATGATGATCCTGAAATCGGATTCGGTTTCCAACACAAGATGATCCTGAAAAGTGATGAAGAGGAGGCCGCGGCGCGGCCGACTTCCTTTCTTGGGTTTTGGGCTTGAGAGAAGGGAAACGGACATCGTCGTAGCGAGCGGCATTCGCCGGGGCAGCGCCTGCCAGCGCGGGTCGGCGCGGTAGGGGTCGAAGAACGGCCCGCTGTATAAAAAACCGGTAAGCGCCGAATCGCGCAGCCGGTAGGCCGCGTCGAGCGCCTCAAACATCGTATCCGCTTCGCCAGTGGCCGCGTAATACATCGCAGCCCCAAGTGCACGACTGTCCGAGCCGGCGAGCTTCTCCGCCAATTCCCGGATGCGCTCGCGATCGCCAGCCCGATGGCAGACCGCGGCCAGCACCCACTTCCCAAAAGAGTCCCAGGGCGTCAAATCTACGCGTCGTTCAGTCTGGCAATTGCTTCCTGTGCGAGGCCCGCCTCTAACTGCGCGAGCCCCATCACGAACCATGTGAAGTAGAAGTCCGCGCCCATTTCCAGGGCTCTGTGAGCGCACTATCGTGGTGAATCGCAGCGGCCTGGAGCAGGCCGTGCGCGCGGTTAGGACCTCAACACAATCCACATCAATGTTTTTGATTTCGAACATCAATTCCAACGGATTGACTCCGCGCTTGCAAAGCTGCAGCATGAATAAACTGCTCTCGCGTTTGACGTAGGGGTTTTAGCCTGCTTTAGCCTGAAGTTCACACCCGGTAGGCGTCGGAGCTTGTCGTTAGATCTAAGGGGGATCTTCATGAGCCGCGTCTCGCTCGTAGCTGCACTTCTTTTGTCTGCTTCCGTCGGCTTTGGCCAAACCGGCCTGGCCACGATCACCGGAACCATAACCGACGCATCCGGAGCTTCCGTCGCAAGCGCTCCCATCGAGGTCCACAATTCGGAAACTGGAGCGGTCTTCAAGGCCGCCAGCTCCGAGAGCGGCAACTTCACCGTGCCGCAGTTGCCGGTTGGCGACTATGACCTCACCGTCAGCGTGGCGGGCTTCAAGAAGTACTCCCACACCAGATTCCATTTGGCGGCGGACCAAACCATGCGGGAGGACGTAGCGCTCCAGGTGGGCCAGTCCTCCGAATCTGTAACCGTTACGGCGGACGCTTCCCTGTTACAGACCGAAACCAGCGAGGTGGCCGGCAACTTCACGCTGACGCAACTGGACGACCTGCCGCTGCTCACGGTGGCCGCGACCAATGACGGCGTCCGCGATTATTTTGCCGCTTCGCGCCTCCTTCCCGGAGTTCAGTACTGCGATACCGCCACGTGCCCCGGAGGGGGAAGCGGCAACGCCATCACAGTCACCGTCATCAACGGAACTCCCAGCAACACACTTACGGCCCGGCTGGATGGCGCGACCATGAACCCCACCAGCTCCCGCCTCGGGGGCGCCACCATGGAGACGCAGTCGTCCACGGAGGCGGTTCAGGAAGTCGCCATCCTGACCAGCAGTTTCGCCCCGGAGTTCGGGGCCGGCGGCGGAGCGGTGGTGAACGTGGTCACCAAGAGCGGCACCAACCAGCTCCACGGCACCGGGTATGACTACCTGGTCAATACGGCCCTGAACGCCGCTCAGCCCTACACGGGATTAAAGAACGCGATTCACCAGAATGACTATGGATTCACAGTCGGAGGTCCCGTCTGGATCCCCAAAGTTTACAACGGCAAGAACAGGACATTCTTCTTCTTCAGCTTCGAAGAGTTCTATCAGAATCTGATCAATGACACCACTCCGGACACGGTACCCATTGCAGCGTATCGCTCCGGCAATTTTTCCAGCCTCATCACGGATGAAAATCGCTTAGTGACAACGGCGTCCGGCGCCTACGTCGACCCGTTGGGCCGCACGATTCAAAGCGGCACGATCTTCGACCCGAGTTCCACGATGACCGTTAACGGTGCGCAGGTTCGCAGTCCTTTCCTAAACAACACGATTCCGCTAAGCGAGTTTGACCCGGTCGCCGTCAAAATCCTGAATCTGGTTCCCCAGCCTCAGGGTCCGCTTGCCGCGCAAGCGGGCTCCAACTATCTCGCGCCGTACGTCGGAAGCCGCAGATCCTATATCCCGTCGATCAAGGTCGATCACAATCTCGGCTCCAAGTTGCACGCGGCTTTCTACTTCCAGAAGACCAGCACCGCTACACCCCGGACCGGCACGGGTGCCGACGACCTGCCGAATGACATTACAGTCTCGGGAACTTCATCCAATGCCGCCAGGACGTACCGCCTCAACCTGGACCACACGGTGACGCCACGGCTTCTCATTCACTACACGTTGGGCTGGAACGACTCCGACTTCTTGTTGGGACCTGAGGACTTCTTGAACATCCAGCAAACACTCGGCTTAACGGGCGCAACCTCTCCCGGCCGCGGCTTGCCGCTGATTGCTACCGGTGTCTCAACCAATACGGCGGAGGGCGGAATGGGCAATTTAGGCCCTCAATATGACCAGCATTTCTGGGAGCGCCGTCCCTCATTCGTGACCTCTGCCACCTATGTGAAAGGCTCACATACGTTCAAGGTCGGCGCGGAAATTCGGCAGATGAAGTATCCCAATTTCAATTTCACGTACACTGCGGGCGAATACACGCTTCGGTACGACCACCAGCGTCGGCAACGCTTCGAACTACACCACGCAGACCTCGCTGAACGGGACCACGGTGTCCAATGGCTTCGCCGGATTCGGGCTAGCCTCGTTCCTGCTCGGCGGCGCGCAGGCAATCGCCGTGAACGCGCCCATCAACCTCATGACGGAGAACTACCAGGCAGCCGTGTTTCTCCAGGACAGCTGGAAAGTCAGCCGCAAATTGACTCTTGACTACGGTTTGCGCTGGGACTACGGAACCTACCAGAAAGAGCAGTTCGGGCGCTATGGAGACTTCTCGGCCACCACCCCGAATCCCTCGGCTGACGGACGGGATGGCGCAATCATTTATGAGGCGAACTGCAATTGCAGTTTCGCCCACAACTATCCGTATGCGATTGGGCCGCGTTTAGGCGGCGCCTACCAG
>CAVXWB010000123.1:0-14599 GCA_963765185.1 Bryobacterales bacterium | reverse complement strand
CAAATCCCAGCGCGGCCCAGAAACCGAGGAGCGCGGCACTCAGCCGAGTTCTTTTCATGACGGCCTCCCTTGGTTGAAGTTCGTGACGCACCAGCTTATCAGAGCTACCGGGCGCCCGCTTGATAATTTGGACGGATTATTTGAGCGGCTGCGCGAGCTTGAGTCGCGCCGCTTGAGCGCATTCCGTAGTGACCGTAAAATAGCGCGCCACCGCCTCTTTTCCGACTTCGAAAGGATGCGGTTCGCCAGGCTTGCGCGAGGCCATCATTCTTATCTTCGGAACTGCGTTATCGAATTCCGAATGGTTCGACATCAAAATGGTCGAGTTCGCCGCCGCTGCGGCCGCGGCCATTTTTCTTTGGGAGTTGATGTAGGTATCGAAGTTCGCCGCCGTGCTGGGAAAGTTGAATGCCGTACCGCCCGAATACGCCACGTTGATCGGCTTGCCGTTATCCTTCACCGTGAAGAGCATTGACAACGTTCCCGGCGTATGGCCGGGCGTGGTGACGATGGTCACCGCCGTGTCGCCGAGCGTGATCTTCTGGCCGTCGTCGGCGACGATGTCGCGTTTGGGCTTTCCTTGCGGGTATCCGTTGACGGATTTTTCGATGGAATCCCAATCGGGGCCGCCCATCACGATGCGGGAGCCGTACCGGTCCTGCATCATCTTGGCTCCGCCCACATGATCGGCATGAGCATGGCTGATGATTACGTACTTGACCGTTGCCGGATCGAGACCCAGCTTCTTCAAGCCGCCCACGATCTCTTCCTCGGAGTTATACGTGAACAGCGTATCAATGAGAATGATCCCCGCGCTGGTGGTCAACGCCCAGGAAGAGTGGATCTTGGAGCCGACGAAGTAGAGGTTATCGAAGACCTTGGCCGGTTCGGCGAACCAGGTGTCCCGAGCGGGAGCCGGGCCGGGCGCCACATCTCTCGCCGCGCTTGGAACCGCCACCGGCGCAATGCACAGACGGGCCAAGGTGCCGGTAAAATCGAATCCGGCGGCCGTTCTGGCTGCGATTAAATGGGCCTCGATCGGGTCAGCAGTATTCTGCGCGAACGCGCTTCGACTGCACAAGCCGGACAGTATGGCAAGCGTGACGCCGACGTTGATCGCGTGATTGCTCATTGCCGTACCCGTCTGATTCGTGTTAATCGCCCAAGGCGCCGGCCGGCTCAGGGATGTCGTGCATCGCCGGCTTGGTGGGCCGCTTGCGGTTTCCGAACATTCCCTGCACACGCTCCATGTAGATATAGACGACCGGGCGTGATGTACAGCGTCAGCAACTGCGAGACCACCAAGCCGCCGACCACGGCCAGACCCAGCGGCCGGCGAGCTTCCGCTCCCGCGCCAAGCCCGAGAGCGATGGGCAGAGTGCCCATCAGCGCGGCCATGGTGGTCATCATGATCGGCCGGAAGCGCACCAGGCAGGCTTCTACGATGGCATCGCCCGGCGCCATGCCCGTCGTACGCTGCGCTTCGAGCGCGAAGTCGATCATCATGATGGCGTTCTTCTTGACGATGCCGACCAGCATGATGATGCCCACGAAGGAGTAGATATTCAGCTCATCGTGGAAGATCAGCAGGGTGGCCAGCGCGCCCAGTCCTGCCGAGGGCAAACCGGAAAGAATGGTCAGCGGGTGGATGAAGCTTTCGTACAAAATTCCCAGCACCATGTAGATCACCAGGATGGCCATGAGCAGCAGGAATCCCATGCCCACCAGAGAGGACTTGGAACGCCGCGGCCACGCCCTGGAAGGTGGCGTGAACGTCGGCCGGCAGATCGCGCGCAGCGTCTTCAATACGCCCGACGGCGTCGCCGAGCGACACGCCCGGCGCCAGGTTGAAGGAGATGGTAACCGAAGGCAGTTGCCCAAGATGCGTCACCGCGAGCGGGCCGACGGTGGTGCGCGGCACGGTCACGGTACTCAAGGGAACCAGCTTTCCGGTCGCGGAACGCACGTAGAGCAAGTCCAATGCATTCGGATCGAGCTGGAATTGCGGGAGCAGCTCCAGCAACACCCAGTAGTCGTTGGTAGGCGTATAAATGTCGGAAACCTGCCGTGAGCCGTAGGCGCTGTACAGGGCGTCTTCGATCTGGTCCGCGGTGACGCCCAAAGACGACGCGTGGTTGCGATCGATATCCACGATCACTTCCGGGCTGGTGATCTGGAGGTCGCTGTTGACGTCCACCAATCCGGGTACTTCCTTCAAGCGCTTTTCGAATTCTCCCGACGACTTATACAGTTCGTTCAAATCCTGGGCCTGAAGGGTGTACTGATACAGACTACGGCTTTGCTGGCCGCCGATGCGGATCAGCGGCGGATTGGTCAGATAGGTTCGCACCCCCAGAATCGTGTCCAGCTTGGGGCGCAGCTCATCGATGATCTGTTCCGGCGTCAGTTTCCGCTCGGTCCGCGGCTTCAACCGCATGAAGATCCGGCCGGCGTTGGCGCCGTTGTTTCCACCGGTGGCGTTCACGGTGGAGAAGACTCCCTCCACGTTCGGATCGGCTTGCACGATCGCGGCCGCTTCGGACTGCGATTTCACCATGGCCTCGAAGGAGGCATCCTGCGGCAGCTCCGTGGTGCCCTGGATCTGGCCCGTATCCTGGTTGGGAATGAATCCGGTGGGGACCACGCGATAAAGGAATATGGTGGCCACCAGCGTTCCCAAGCCACCATCAGAGTGATGAAGCGGTGCCGGACCACGCGCCGCAAGGTCCAGCCGTAAGCATCGCGAAAGCCGTCGAAGACCCGCTCAGACGCACGAAAGAGGGCGTTGTGCTGCTCTGTCGGCGGCTTGAGAAAGCGGCTGCACAGCATGGGCGTCAAGCTGAGCGAGACGAAGCCGGAGATCAGGATCGAAACCATGATCACCACCGCGAATTCGTGAAACAGCCGGCCGATGATGCCGCCCATGAACAGCACGGGGATGAAGACGGCGGCCAGCGAAAGAGTCATGGAAAGGATGGTGAAGGCGATTTCTCTGCCGCCGTCCAACGCCGCCTGCATCCTGCTCTTGCCCATTTCCATATGCCGGACGACGTTTTCCAGAACCACGATGGCATCGTCCACCACAAATCCGACCGCCAGGGTCAGCGCCATCAGCGAGAGGTTGTCGAGCGTATAGCCCAGCAGCGCCATCGCGGAGAATGTGCCCACCACCGAAAGAGGCAGTGCCAGGCTGGGAATGATGGTGGCGGAGACATTCCGCAGAAACACGAAGATCACCAGAACCACCAGGACGATGGCCAGCTCCAGGGAGAACTTGACGTCATCCACCGATTCGCGAATGGATTCCGACCGGTCGTAGACCGTATCCAGGTCGATTGCGGGAGGGAGCACGCCGCGAAACTCAGGCATCAGGCTCTTGATCCGGTCCACCACCTGCACGGTATTGGTGCCGGGCTGCCTCTGGACCTGAAACATGATGGCGCGCTTGTTGTTGTACCAGGCATAATTCCTGGTGTCCTGCACGCTATCCACAACTGTCGCGATCTCTCCCAGGCGCACCGGCGAGCCGTTTCGATACGTGACAATCAGAGGCCGGTAAGCGTCGGCGTTCATCACCTGGCCGTTCGCCTCCACCGTGAAGGCCTGGTGCGGCCCCCACAGTGTTCCGGACGGAAGATTTACGTTGTGCTTGCTGATGGTCGCCTGGATTTCGTCGATGCCGATGCCGCGGGAAGCCAGCTGGTTGGGGTCCACCTGAACGCGCACGGCAAACTTCATCGCGCCGAACACGTTCACCTGCGCCACGCCGCTCAGAGTGGAAATCCGCGGGGCGATGATGGTTTCGGCGTACTCGTCCACCAGGGGCAGGGAGAGCGTGTTGGAA
Source organism: Bryobacterales bacterium (assembly GCA_963765185.1). Lineage (GTDB taxonomy): Bacteria > Acidobacteriota > Terriglobia > Bryobacterales > Bryobacteraceae > Palsa-187. The sequence continues at coordinate 10,755 of CAVXWB010000123.1, read as the reverse complement.
CTGAGACCCATGAAGAGAATCGGCTGGTCGGCGGGGTTGACCTTTTGAACCGTGGGCGGCGCTGGCATGCTGGGCGGAAGTCTCTTTAACACCGCGGCAACGGCGTTCTGCACGTCCTGGGCGGCGCCGTCGATATTGCGGTCCAGCACGAATTGCAGGGTGATATTAGTTTGCCCACGGCCGCTCAGGGAGGTCATCGAGTCGAGGCCGGGAACGGTGGAGAACTGCCGCTCGAGCGGTGTGGCAACCGATGCGGCCATGGTTTCGGGACTCGCGCCAGGTAGGGTGGCTTGCACCTGGAGCGTCGGAAAGTCGATGTTGGGAAGATCGCTGACAGGCAGCGAGCGGTAACCCGCGACCCCGAACAACAGGATCGCCATCATAACCAAGGCGGTCATCACCGGCCGCTTGATGAATAAAGCGGTCAGATTCATGGTCTACCTCTCTCGGGATTGTGAAAAGAGTTCAATGTCTAATACTAGCTTCAACCCGCCGCTGGTTGCCACCCGAAAGGGCAGGCCGCCTTACGCTGGCAGCGCTTCATTTTGGTTCTTCTGCCGGTCCCAGTACCCCTTAGTACCGACAGAAGTTACTTTTGGGGTATTTCATGTAGTTGCACCACGGGGCACAATCGAAGCATGAGAAAGCAATGCCGTGAATGCCACTCAACGATGAATGTAGAAGCCCCATATTGCGATGCCTGCGGGTGCGAGTTTGCTCATGTATCGCTCCCGCATCGTCAAACGGCTACCTGGAAGGGCCGGATCGCTGCGATCGCCTGCGGACTGCTGGCTGCGGCGATCACTCAAGCCCTTCACGCTGTGAGCTAGGAGTGCGCGGGGCATCCTGGTTCCGGTCCTAAGAGGGGACTGCGTTCCGTCCTCGCGGGACGAATTCAGATCGCCGATGCCGCCGAAGACTACCCGAGCCGCTTGCCCCGCTCCGCGAGTTGGAACAGCTCGGTGTTCACCGGAATGAGAACGCCTACCGCGGACCCGGCTGAGCAGGCACGGTCACGGGTTCGATCCGCATCAGCGCGCCGTCGTTTTCAGCGGTCAGCACGTACAGACAGGCCATCCGGACCCTGACGCACATCGCGAATGCGGTTTTGCAGCTCGCGGAGCATCGACTCGCGGTGAAGTTCCTCCCACTTGGCGTTGAAATCAATCCGCTCGAGATGGCCGGAACGTGGAACTTCGCCCTGACGCATGCCGCCCACGAAGACGTTGTTCTTCCGGTTGGGGAACTTGTCGCCGGTGTAGAAGGTCATACCCGAGATGGCAATCGCCGGCACCCAGAAAACGATCGGCTGCTCCATCCCCTCCTGCCACGGCTTCTCCGTCACTCGCGGTCCCAGATAGAACCGGCCGAAACTGACCACCGGCCACCCGTAGTTCTTGCCGGGCTGAAGGATATTGATCTCGTCGCCGCCGTTGGGACCATCCTCGCATTCCCAGATGGCGCCGGTGTCGGGCTGGACCGCCAGGCCCAATGCATTGCGATGGCCCATCGTATAGATCTCCGGTCTGTAGCCGGCGCGGCCCACAAAGGGATTGTCGGCCGGGACGGTTCCGTCGTCGCGCAACCGCAGCACCTTGCCCGCAAGGTCATTGGGGTCCTTCGCGCGCGCCGCTTCCGGCGGATCGGCGACGCCGACGGTCATATACAGCATGCCATCCCTGCCGAAAATAATCCGCGACGCGTTGCCGCTTCGAATCGCTGAAAAGATGTCGTGGACAGTCGCTGCGATCAATGGCGGGACTGACCACACCATCCTGCACGGGTATCATTAAATTCGCCGCAATCTTGCTCTCCTGCTGCTGCCAGGATTTTATGTAGAGGATTGTCTGCGGCCCGCAGATTCCATCGATCGAAAGGGGCGCTTTCATCTACACGACAGACAAGGCGGTAGGCGCCGGTTGGCCATAACGTGTGATGATACGTGCCCGCTCGCGACGCCAGGAGGGTGGGCGGCGCCGCGTTCACGTTGCATCACACACTCCTTCGTGCCAGGCACCTTCATTTGATCCAGATATTCGTGCTGATGCCGCCGAGTTCCAGGATGATGCTATTCTCGGCGACCGAGACCGTGTTCCAAATCGGATCCATCCCCGGAACTAACAGGTCATCGAACTCGTGGACTGGCACAGCGCCTCCCACGGGGCGCTTGGTTTCGGCATCAAGTCTCATCGCTTCCAGCCACCTCAGGTTCCCGCCGCCTCCATGAGCCGTCAGGATGTAGAGCAGATCGCCGCGAGCCGGCCAGAACGCGATGTGGAACGAATCTGAAACCGGTGTGACCGGCACCCAGTCGAACGAGCCGAGAAGCTTCTCCTGCCAGACCGGCGCAACGAATGTCTGCCACTGATGCTCCCCCACCTTCGCGACGAAGCTGACCCAGCGGCCGTCCGGCGAAAGCCGCGGGCCGGAGAGATCTTCCCCGGCCCACACGACCCGGTTCACTTGGTGCGTCGTCAAATCGAGCATGTCGAGGTGACTGATCGGCGGCGAATCGTCCCATAGGAGCAGTTTCTTTCCGTCAGGCGAGAGTCCACGCGGCATCCCGCAGGTCTCGCACAGCGCCGTAGACCAGAACGGCCACCAGCCTATGGATTTCATCCGTACGTTCAGCCGGTCCTTGGTTCCTTCCCCATACACGTAACTCGCGCCGTTCGGTGAGAGCACGGAATAGAACCCATCGCGCAGGACCTTTTCTTTTTCTCCGTCCTTAAGGACCAGCGAAAAGCGGTCGCCGCTTTCGGCGCTGTACAGCAGCTTCGAGCCGGCGGCGGACTCCTGGCCTTTGCGAGCGGGCGATGAAGTGAGCGGCTGAGGTGGTCCAGTGAGATGCTCGCCGGTCGAATCGAGCGGGAGCGCCCAGAGATTCGAGTCCACTCGCGTTCGGGCGAACACAAGCTTTCCCGCGGCGAACGAAGCTGCAGAATCGCCTTGAGCATCGTCGGTGGCGCGTACGGCCTTTCCTTGAACCTCGCCTCCCGAGTCGATTTGGACCTTCCACAGCGTCCGCGTTTCGCCTTGCAGGCCGCTGAAGACGATCCAGTCTCCTGGCAGCCATGCATTGGCCGACACCGAGTTGAACCCTTGCGCCCGCAGGGCGGAGACGATTGATGTTTTGCGGGGCTCCCCTCCCACCGCCTGAACGATCCAACATTCCGGTTCGCGCTCATCGCGATTCTTCGCCATGACCAGAATGCGCACGCCGTCGGGCGACCAGACCGGCGCGTACGAGTTCTCGATCGCGGGCAGCACCTCCGCGGCGGGACCGCCCCCCAGAGGGCGCTGATACAGCTTGCCTCCGCTTCCGTAAAGCAGCGTCTTCCCGTCCGGCGAGATTTTCGCCGAAACCGCATTCTCGATGATCAGTTCCGGCGTGCCGCCGGAAACCGTCTCGCGATAGACTCCTTGTGGCGCTCGCGTCGAAGTAAAGTAGACGCTCTTGCCGTCGGGGGAGAATTCGGGGTCGTAATTCTGCGACGCGTCGTCGGTCAGCCGCAGGGGAGCCGTCGATCCCCCGACGCGGCGAACCCAGATCTGAGCACTGGCGCGTCCATCGGCGCTGGCAGCGAACGCCACTTCTGAGCCGTCGCGTGACAGAGTCGGCGATCTCGCGACCCCGCGCGCTCTGGTAATCTGCAGCTCGTCGCTCGCCGGGGGCGGCGCGGAACAGGACACCAGCAGGCAGACCGGCACGATAACCCTCCATCGACGCATGCTCCCTATATCGGCGGCAGGCGGGTTGTGGATCACAGCTTCGAATCGTCATAGAAGCCCGCACAGGGCCGGCTCGGCCTTCAAACGCTCAGGAACTCCAGGATGTTGCGCCGAGCCACGCTCCGTTGTGCGGGCGAGTTCCTCAAAAGCGCAAAGGCGCCTTCGATTCTGGCCTATCTTCGATCGGGAAGTGCGAACACGTACAGCGCATTGCCCGTCGCCGGATAATGCAGTTCCGAGCGCGACCACGGCCGGCACGTTGCGCGGGACTGCCTCCGCCGTTGCTCGTGGTCACGGCCAGGTACTGTTTGCCGCCCGCGGTGAACGTCAGCGGGAAGCCCTGCACCGCCGCCGGCAGCCGGGTCTCCCACAGAATGCGGCCGGTCGAGGCGTCGAAGGCGCGGAACATGCGGTCCAGGTCGCCCGCGAACGCCACGCCTCCGGCCGTCGAAACCACGCCGGTAAGGAACGGCGCGCGCTGCTCGTATTTCCAGATCTCGCGCATGGTGCGCACATCGTACGCCGCCAGCTTGCCGACGTTGCCGTTCGGTCCCGGGCATCTCAAAGAAGCGCCGCAAAGCGCCGTTGCCGCTGCCGCCGCCGGCGATTTTGTCGATCGCCTGGCCGTTCATCTCCAGGCAGCTCTGGCTCAACGGAACGATCAGCCGGTTGCCCGGCGCATAGTACGTCATCGACGGCCAGTTCTTGCCGCCCTCCGTCGACGGACACGCCGTCACCCATTCGCCGACGCGCTGCTCGACGATATCGTTGCGATAGTGCGGCACGCCCGTCTGCGGATCGATGGAATCGTAGACGTTCTGGAACACCATTTCCTTGTGGCCGAGATATTTCCCGGTCTTGCGGTCCAGCTTCCACAGGATGCCCGCCTTGCCCGCGCTGAACACGTAGCTTCTGGCCCTGATCGTCCACCAGCACCCGTTCGAAAACTTCGTCCAGATCCAGCGTCTCGCCCGGCGCATGGCTGTGATACCAGGCCAGCTTTCCGGTATCGGCATTGAGCGCCAGCGTGGAGTTGGCATAAAGCGTCGCGCCGTTGCCGGAGCCGCGGCTCACGCGCATCCACGGTTTGGCTTGCGCCGTGCCCCAGTAGGTCAGATTCAAGTCCGGATCGTAGCTTCCGGTGATCCACGTCTCGACGCCCGCGCGGAAGGTGTTCGAGAGCCCTCCCCAGGTGTCGCCGCCGGGTTCGCCTTCGAGCGCGACGGTTCGAAAGCGCCAGGCTTCTTTGCCGGTCTTGGCGTCGTAAGCGCTGATGAAGCATTTCTCTTCGCGATAGGTCGCGCAGGAGTCGCGGCCCAGTCCTTGAATCAGCCGGCCTTTCACCGCGAGTGGGCCGCTGCTGCTGGAGTAATCGCCTTTGGAGCGATCGCCCATGGTGGTGTCCCAGACCACCCTGCCGTTGCGGGCGTCGAAGGCCATCAGATGCGCCTCGCCCGTGGCTACGAAAATCTTGTCGTCGTAAATCGCGATGCCGCGCATGGCGGGGCAGGTGGGATTGGAGCCGTAGCGATTCTCCCAGATCAATTCGCCGGTCTTCGCATCGAGTGCCTGCAACACCATGCCGGCGTTGTTTACGTACAGCACACCGTTGTGCACGATAGGCGCGGGCTGGTTCCCATTGCTCGCGCCCTCCTGCATGGCCCAACTCCACACCAGATGCAGGTCGTTGACGTTCTGCGCGGTGATCTGATTCAGAGGGCTGTAGTAGGTGGCCTTGTAATCGTGGCGAAGCATGAGCCAGTCGCTGGGATCGGGATTGCGCAGCATGGCGTCGGTAACCGGAACGTAGTTCTTGACTTCACCCGCCACTGTGATTCCACGCGGCGTCTGTGGGCCCTGATTACCTTGCGGGGCGGGAGGTGCGGGTGCGCCAGCCTGCAAGTACGCCGCGCGCTCACCCGAAGCTACGCCGCGGATCGTAGCGCCCGAATCCACCGTAAGCGTCCGATCGCCCGGCCGTGCGCTGTTGGCGTCGAGGATGAACGCGGCCAGATTGATATAGGTCTGGTCCGGAAGCGACCCGCCCGCGCCGGGAGGCATGCTGGCGCGCAGGAAACCGATCAGGTCGCCGGCGGTCTTGTCGCCCCATTGACTCATGAAAGTCGCGCCGGCCAGTTGCGGCCCTTCGCGTCCGGTAAGATCCGGCGCGTGGCAGGCGGCGCAGTTAGCTTGGTACGCGGCGCGTCCAGCCCCGGCTTGCTCGGCGGTGTACGATCCCGCGGCCCCGCCTTGTTGTCCACGTTGCTGACCAATGAGTTGAGAAACGACCATCAGCCCGCACGCGGCGACGATCGCCGCCCCCAACGTTATTCGAGTCTTCACGGCGATACTCCTAATTTGTGGTGTCTCTCAAGGAAGCGCGAGCGCAAAGCTCCCCGTCGCGTAGGTTACAACATAATCGGGCGGGAGCGACAGCACCGCAGCATGCGTCTGCACGAAGGCTTCTGAGGAACTTGCGCAAAACGGAGTGCTGCGCGATCGGTTCCTGGATTGATTCGGGGTGCGCGCCGCACCCTTTGCGCTTCTAAGGTGAACTGAATCAGCCGTCGACTATGCTCCCGAGACGACATATCCGGCCGCGCTCGCTTTCCCTCCCGAAGCGCGAGACGGCCCTCGAACGAAACTCCGTTCCGAAAGCGCAGCGGCCTGGCTATATCGTCGGGATCCGAAGAACCGCGCTGCCTTCTCGCGATTTCGGCACGACAGGTCTCCCACAGTGAGAGCGAAAACAAGGCGGTCGGATTTATCAACACCAGGCGCATTGATATTGGACGGACTGGAACTTCAGCCTCTTGTGCCCATTATGGATGCCCCAAAGAGGCGATTAAGGTGACTGCACGGAAAAGCAGACACCACTCGCGTTATCGGAAAGTCTTTCGTAATTCACATGGCCAGCGCAAAGAATCACAGCGGAGCTAACGCCAGTCGGCCGCTCTCAGTGAGAGAACCACACCGGAAGGCGCTCTCTGTGTTTTCTTTCGCGGAGTGCCAATCGCCGTGCCATACATAAAAGATCAGACCCTTTAATCGTCCCTGACTTGCGAGCCGACCGTAATAGTCTCTGAGCTCGCCGAATATCTTTACCTTATCTCTGTCGTCGACCGGGCAAGTAGTACTCTGGCTGCCGCCGCGAGTGTTCCACTCAGTGATCCAGCATGGTTTCCCTTTTGCGCTCCCGGCGGCCTGACATTCTTCCACTCCGTTCTGTTCAATGTGCGCGCGAGCGGCACTGATGTCTGAGGAAGGGTAGTAATGAATTCCGTACCCATCTACCAATTGATCCAGACCATTTGCCCGGAGGAAGTCCAGCGTGGCGGAGATGCTGACGGCGTCCGCCATTTTCGTTCGTGTCCAGCTTGACCCTCCCAAATCGGCCAGTCCAGCGGAAATAATGGGTGTCTGCTGATTCAACTTCGAGTGATCGCGAACGTCTTTCAATACGCTCAAATGCTTGATGTATTTGAGATAGCCCTGGGCTACCTTTTTCCCTTCGGAGTCGTTTGTTAGATCGCGCAAACCCAAAACCCTTCCCTCGCCGGGAAGGTTAAAATCGGCATTAAAGGCCGCCCAGTTAATCTCGTTGCCAAGCTCAAACGCCTCGAATACAATTCCTTTCGCCTCCACCCTGGCAAGAAATGGCTCAAACTTTGCCCGAAAACGCTCCGCGTCCGCTGCGGACAGCGGATAATCCTTCCACAAATCCTTGAAGCCCTGCGGCGGCCGGGGCCATGGCGTTCCTTCCGCGGGCGTCTCACCGAGCATCCATATTATTTTGATTCCATGGCTGTGTATACGCTGCGCGAAGTCCAAACCTTTGTCATCGTGAGGTATCGAACAGCGAACTACACGAACCCCGGCGCGCTCCATTTGCCCCAAAATGGTCTCCTGCTCTGCGGGCGGAAGATCATACGGCGCATATACAAAGCCCACGCCAACCGCAACGTCCCCGACACCTGCAGCTAGAGCACTGACAAGCACAGCCAGCAGACTTGTAACAAAAACGATGCCGAACCAAAGTGCTTTCATACGCACACTCCAAATCGAATGAACGGCCAAAACTATCCCAATGTATTATGGCCGCCTCCTGGGGCGATGTCAAGTTCCCTTCATTGTCCTGACACATGCTTGTGCGACTGCCCCGGTTCGCGGTGCTCCTGGAGCGTTGAGAAACAATCTGCCAAACGACCCTTTGGTTTGGTTTATGCGGCGAGAAAGAGCATACCGCGGTCAGCACCGCGTTCCGTTCCGCAATACCGAGTTTATGGGTCGACCACGTCCCGGACCGAACCAAGTTCACTGGCGGGCGCACGCGTGAGAACGGGGTATCCTTGCTGAAATCTCAAGAAGGCTGCGCAGCCTGAGGTCCCACCAAAGATTCGAAATTTGGCTCAATGGCCGGGAAACCGGCGCCGATGTTTCGCGCCGCTCGAACTCAACTCCGGAGGTTCGGTCTCATCGGGGTTGGTGGAAAGTTCTCGCTTTCAGGCGAAGCAAGACGCGGCTGCGGAAAAATTCAGCCGGCGGATTACGCTCGCGCCCAGTTGTACCATGCGGATATAGGACGATTAATGAACGACCAGACGTCCTGTGCGCCATGCCATCCTTTTTCGCGCAACTGGAGGACCTGTATCGCGGGGGTGAGAACGTTCCTCTCTATCCAATTCGGATACAGAAATGCCATCCCATAGTTTTCATGAGAAGCGTAGCGACCATACCGATAGTGGTAGGGGGCGTATCCAAAGGAATATTGTTTGAGATCGGCACAAATTTTCTTATACGAGGGCTCATCAATGGTTTTGAAAACGTTCTCGTGAGCATATTGCATGCCTCGTCCGCAGGTCGAGATGCACAGAATTCCGTTCTCTTCCAGGCTTCCGAGAAGGAGCGCAAATAAAGCCTTGCATTGCGGCTCCGGCAAGTGCGACGCGAGACTCCCACACCAAATCAGGTCGAATTTACGGGGAAGAGTTATCGTCGACAGATCGGGCGACGAGTAGAATGGCTTTGCTCCGAAATGCTCCTTGCAGAAATCCACACCTTCCGCGTTGAGATCGCCGGCCCAGAGTTCGCTCTCCGGAAATGCAACTTTCAAGAAGCGCGTAGCCCGCCCATGAGCGGAGGGAAAATCGAGAATGCTCTTCGGCAACGGGGCCTCTGCCGTTAGCAAGGCGTCCGTCACGCACTTTAAAGCAGAACGCCCCCCGTACATGTAATGCAATCGCGCATATTTGGTATTTTCCTTGCCAAGACCGTTCCACATTTCATCCGAAATAGAAATGCTTTCGTCAGCGTGACGCATCGCCTTGTGGTAGCGGGAGATAATATCGATCGAGGTCGCTTCGGAGGAGAGCGACCATTCAAGATCCAGTGGATGATGCGGAAATTGCGCCGGGTCGACTAGCTGATCTCGCGCCTCTGAAGCCATGATCTGCCTTTCTGCCTTGTACTCACTCGTGTCGCCCGCCGGCCTCCGTTACCAGGACAGTATATAACAGACGATTGGGATCCTGTGGCCGGCAGGGGTGAGCGGGTACCCAGATCAAACCGGAGGGACTGCTGCGGTCGGTCTTCCGCTGGAAAGCGCAACATCAACGACAAGCTATTTGGGCCGTCGGCCACCGATGTTTGCCGCTCTGAATTCGCCGGAACGCCCGCCGATTTTGCTACAGGATTTCGTGACTGCCTTGGTCGAGCGCTCGCCGCGGGAGGATGGAATGCCATTTACTCCAATAATCGGCGGTAGATTGACACACGGATAAAGTTGCCGCCACAGGAGAGGCATCACTGCCCGGCAGCACGTTGCCTTTCGCACAGCACTGAGTACACCCTCTGTTCCGATGCAAAACCCTCGTCTATCACTGAAAGACCGCAGACCTGAACCAGGCCACGAAGGAATTGAGGCGTAATCAACCAACACCAGGGTGCGTAGTTCCAGACGCCGCCGTAACGCCAGCTATGAACCGGTTCCGCGCTCAGATGGGGCACGCGAAGATCAAGCTGCTCGAGATACGTGCCCGCAATTTTCCGCTGCGTTTCATTCATTAACGGAATGAAAAGGCAGTGGCCGCCGCTCAAGTCCAGGAGGCCGAATTCATTTTCGATGTACTCGGGCACGACCATACTTTGGACGATCAGGTGGCCCGTGGTGATCGACATAAGATTGTTGAGAAAGCCAACGAGATCGGGAACATGGTAGATTACGCCGGAGCAATGGACTACCTCAAAAGTTCCTGTCTGGTCCTTGAGGCCGGCTCGCGTCGCATCCGCGGAGATACATTTGTATCCCGAGACGTTGCGGTCTTTGCAGCGAGCTTCGAAGTCCTTCCAAAGCGAGTGCCCGAGGGGTACTACGTCGATCATCGTCGCCTCGCGGGCTCCCGCCAGGAGCGCATCGGAGACCCTCTCATTCACGGTTCCCCATAAGCCACCGACGTCGGCGAACGAGCGTTCCTTTACGGTTTGGGCGATCCAAGCCCGATTAACGATTCTTTTGCCGATCGTGTGCCGGTTGACGGGACGGGACGCATCGCCAAACATATCTTTGATCATAGCTGCCATTTTGCCGGCGCCACCTGTTTCGGGAATCGTCCGATAAACTCGATCGCCAATCGGCAGGTTGATGAATTTCCAAAAGCCCGGAATTCCGGGCCGCAACTCCAGCGGCCCTTCTGCCGCAGCCGCAGCAGAACGGACAATTGTAGGAACAACGACGAGACCGGACTTCTGCTCAACGGTGCAAACTAACCAGACCGGCCCTTGTCCGCCAATGTGCCGTCCTGTCTCGAGAGCATAGTGTGTTTCGTCCAAACGCTTGGGTGAGCTCTTGACATCTAGCACGCCGCGCAGGCTCTTAGCGAAGGACTGCAAGAGCACTTTGCAACTGTTCGGCCGTCGGCCCGACCCGCTGAGCTCCTGTGACCCGCCGGCGCCTGGTCTTTCGAGGATAGCGCCGGCTTCGCTCAGCCGTTCCGCGCCGGGACGATTAGAAAGCACCTCGCCCGC
>CAVXWB010000122.1:0-49525 GCA_963765185.1 Bryobacterales bacterium | reverse complement strand
CCGAACGAGATGGAGCAAAAGTTTCTCGACGCGAACACCCGGCTGAACGAGACGGAGCAAAAGTTTCTCGACGCGAATACGCGGCTGAACGAAAAAGCGTCCGAGGCGCAGCATTTGCAGAATCTGCTGAACGAGATGGAGCAGAAATTTCTCGATGCCAGAGGCCGCCTCGAAGAACAGCACTACATGAACTTGCTGGCCGAGAAGACCACGGAGGCGAACGGCCTGCGGAATCAGGTTCGGGAAATGGAGAACTCGCTCTCCTGGAAATGGACGGCCCCCGTCCGCCGCTTGCTGCGGGCAACGGGCGGCAATCCCCACCCGCCTTCGCCGCCAGGGAAGCACGAAACAGAGTAGAGGCGTGGAGCCTGAAATGTGCAGCGGCGTTTCCACGATCATGCCCGTCTTCTTGAGCGACCACGGGCTGAGCGACCACGGGCTGAGCGACCACGGGCTGCGCGAGCACGAACCATCGGCAACCACCAGCCTGTTGCGCGCCGCCAGTTCTGTATTGTCGCAGGACTGCGACGTTCCGCTGGAACTGCTGATCGTGGATGATGGCTCCACAGCGGCGGTGCAGTCGCTTTCCGGAACTGCAACCGCTGTTGGCCGACCCGCGAGTCCGGAGCATACGCCTGGTGCAGCACCAGGGCCTGGTCTACGCGCTCAACGCGGGCCTCACACAAGCGCGCTACAAGCTGATCGCCCGCATAGACGCCGACGATTTCTGGCGTCCCGGGAAATTACGGCGGCAGATGGAAGTCTTCGAATCCGATCCGGATCTGACCCTGGTGGCCACCAGCATGCGGCTGGTCCGTCCCCACGATCCCTCGCTCGATCGTGACGATCTCCGCGGTGGCTCCTGGGGTGAGGTACTGGAATTGTTCAAGCGGGTTGGCTGCCCGTTTCCGCATGGCAGTATTCTGGCCCGCAAGGACGTATTCGAAATTCTGGGTGGATATCCTCATTCGGCAGTTTATTCACACTGCGAGGATTTCGCGTTATGGGGCTCCTGGGTCCGGTTCTTCAAGGTGGCGATCCTGGAGGAGGTGCTGTTTGAGTACACCGTTTCCGCGAATCAGGTCAGCAGCAGGTTCGCCGAACAGCAGCGGCACGCCAGTGCAGTGGTGCAGCGGACATTCCTGGAGCTGGGCGATTACAGCCGCATCCCCAAGGCAGTCGCCGACATCGCCGCCAAGCTGCGCTTATCCATTTTCGGCGCCTCGCGAGTCTTGTGCACTGCGTGGATGTACTACGACGAGATCTTAGCGGATGCGGATCTATACGAAGCGGCACGGATGGTCTTGCCCGACAGGGCCGTGCACCGCTACGAAGAGGCGCCGGATCTGCTGGGAGACCGGTTTTTCTATCTGCATCGAGGCGCGTTTGACGAATCGCGCACCAGCCACGCGCGGATCGTACACACTCCGGAGGATCCGTACCAGGCCAACGTTGACGGGCAGGAATCGTAGATCCAGCGGACGATCCGAGCCCTCCAATACCCCTTCATCGGCCGGCATTGGGATCTGGCTCAGCCACAAAATAGGCGAAATCGCTGGGAAGGGCTCCCGTGGTTATTAATTTCCACTCCACATGACAAATAAGCTTTAAGACGCAATTGTCGGCCTCGTCCGCCGGATCGAAGTTCCCCACAATATCTTGCAGCAGCATGTGGAGAAGCGTTCCTCCGAAGGGTTTTAACTCCAGGAGGCGAAACATCCGGCGAGTCAGCGGTATGATCTCCTGGGCGCGCACGGCTTCCGTGGGATCGAGCCTGTTCATTTCCTCGACCGGCCCAGGACCCAGGAACTTCCTCTTGTACTCCCCGGGGTCGCTTATGCGCCGCCGATAGCGGTCCGGCAGGATCGCCAGGATCTCATTGATCGCCTCCACCTGCTTGGGTGTCCACTGTAGCTGGTTGGGGCCCACGTAATCGTTCGCAATCAGCTTACCCCGCGGCTTCAGACAATCGCGGACTTGCTCAAGGATGTGTTCCAGTCGCGCAACATGATGGAGCGCGCTGGAGGCAAAAACAAAATCGAAGGCCCGCGGTTCAAGTGTGACTTCGTTCAGGTCGGCAATCTGGTATTCAATGTTAAGTCCGGCCTCGCGGGCGCGCTCCGCGGCGAGCGCGATTGCGCCGGGAGAGAAATCGATTGCAGTCACGATGGCGCCCGGGTGGAGCCGCAACATATCTCGCTCCAGTGCGCCACCACCGCATCCCAGTGAGAGTACGCGCGGCGATCCGCCGCTCCCCAAGTACTTTGCGGCGGAATACGCCAGCCAATTCAGCGCGGGGTTCCCGGAAACATTCCGGTTCATATACTCAGAGACAATGGGCGACTCAACCCAATGGAAACCTCTTCCATACCGCAAGCGTTCGTCGGCCTCTTCGGCCCACAGCTGTTTGGAGCTTTCCTGGTTGGCACTCATGCGTATGATTGGGCGATCTTCAAATAGATAGCCCGTTATCGTCACGATATCGCTCCATGATATCGCAGGGGGACAGCGCCAGTTCGAGAATCGAGTTCGAGCGGACCCGGCTGCCGCTCAGCATGAACAACCCGGCGGCTCTAGCGCGCATCTCGCGGAACGGGCAGGATGAGCCGGCGGTTGGCCCAATCCCGGTCGCCCCGGTCGGGGGTGAGAAAGGTTCCGGGGCCGGGACGTTGGTCCAATGTTGAGCGGATTAACCAGCCGGCCGCTGCCCCATTCCCCCCAAACCATTGCTCCCTTCGTGTAGTACGCCATGGGGTCGTAAATCGGAGGCGCAATGGCGCGCCTCGCCTTCAGGTAGATGCCGATTCCTAACACCACCAAAGACAGAACAAGGATGAGAATCGGTGAATGCGTGGAAGATTGGTAGGGAGATGTGCGGAGACTCGCGTTATCCATAAAACGGGTCGGAAATTTCGACTTATCGACAGGCAACAGGCTGGGGCGAGTTGGGCAATTCAAACGCCGAGTCCTCGGTCTTCGCGGCGATAGAATGGCGCCGCCCATCCTCGGAATGGATGTTGTCGCGCACCTACTTGCCCTCGTATCCGAAGACTTTATACTCGCGCCCCTCCACGTTGCATTTCAGCAGGTAGCTGAGGAAGCCGTGCAGCTCCACGCCGGAGTGATTCGGGCCGGTCAGGCATCCGCCGCGCAGGCAGCAGGTGGGCATGCCGAAGTAGCGCCCGTACTCCTGCACCAACACGTCGGCCGCGACCTTGGATGCGCCGAAGATGGAGTGCTTGCTCTGGTCGATCGAAAGATCCTCGGCGATGCCGTGCTCAAAGGCGGGGTCCGCGTAGTCCCAAAGTGTCGCGAGTTCGGCCAGCGGCAGCGTGTTGGGCCGGTCCCCATAGACCTTGTTGGTTGACACGTGAATGAACGGCGACTCAGGACAGGAGCGGCGCGCCGCCTTCCAGCAGGTGCAGCGTACCCAATGCGTTCACCTCGAAATCGAGAAACGGGATGGCTGCGGCGCGATCATGCGACGGCTGGGCCGCGGTGTGAATGATCAGGTCCGGCTTAAGCTCCTCCATGAGAGCCAGGACCGCTTCGCGATCGCGGATATCGATCGAGGCGTGACGGTAGTCCGGAATCTCGGATTGCAACTGGCCGAGCACCCAACTCGTATCGCCCTTGGGTCCGAAGAAGACGGCTCGATGGTTGCTGTCGATGCCGGTAATGGCGAATCCCTGCCGGGCGAAGGAGCGCGTCACCTCCGAGCCGATTAGACCGCAGGAGCCGGTCACAAGAACGGTCCGTCCTGTTTTCAATCAGGTATCCTTTCCGCGATGATCCGCGACTTTAGGTATCGTTAGAGACGCGGCGGTAGATCAAAATCTCCTTGCCGGTCGCTCCTAACGATCCGCGATATACCAGACTGAAGCCGGAGTCCCTCCGAGTGACCATTTGTTCAACCTCCTCCTTCATGATGTTCCCGAAGGGAGGAGCGAGTTCTGGCTCAGGCACGTTGGGAATCACCAAAACATAAGATGGCTTTAACGCTTGCATCCAATCCGCCACCTGCCTCGTGGTTTGAAGTTCCCCAGGAAGTCCGAGGATCTGCAAATCGCACTTCAGCTTGGAGGAAAGATATGCGAGGTTCGAGTTATTCAGATACGTGTGCGCAAGCGGGACAACCACCCTGGCGCCTCCCTGCGAGTGCTGCCTTTCCCGGCAGACCGCTTCCAGGATTTCACGCTGCCCCCAGGCGCCCCGCACTGTCGGGAACGGAGGCGAACCACGCCAAGTGAGGCGACCAAAACACCCAGCGCCCCAACCTAGCTTCACCGAGAACGCTGAGCGCAGGGAAGGAAGCGACTGAATACGCAAGAATAGGAATAACGAATAAAACGACCGTGCTCTTTCGAAGCCATGCTCTCCGGTCGAGCACGTCGGTCATGACGTGAGTTAACACCAGCGCAATAGCGGGCATAATAGGCGCGGTGTATCGCGGGTCCTTATTCACGCCGAAGGACGTCACGGCCAACGGCACGATAATCCAAAGACACAGCGCGAGCGTCCGACGGGTTGGTTTTAAGATCCTCGGCCACGTGGTCGCCGCCCGGATCAGGAGCAAAGACAATAATAAAATACAATAATAGAAAGACACCGCTACTGTGATCAGCGAGACGAGGTATCCCCAAACGACCTTCAGAGAAAGGACACCTGTATCCCCATAGTTAAGCGAGAGTTTGCCAAGTCCGGCCGAGACGGCGAACCCGAGAACGGACTTCCAGTTGAACAGGTACCAAGAGGCGGCGACGCCCCCGCCAATCAGAAGAATGCAAGCAAGACCTCGCCCGACCTTAAGAGCTTGGCGAACGTTTGTGACCTCCCGGAGCGAAAACCAGACGATCGCCAGCGTGGGGGCAATGACATACATGGGAAATGTCACTTTCATGAGCATGCCTGCTCCAAGAAGGGCTCCCATTCGCGCGATGGCGCCGGGATTACTCAAGCCGCGAAAGCAAAGCAAATAATACATCCACATGACGACGATGGTCGCGAGGCCGTAATCAACTAGAAACTGGCGCGACAACCCGTACATCAAGGGCATGGTTTGGAGAATCACGACGGTCAGCAACCCTTCCCTTGGAGACCAAAGGCGCTCGCCGAGCCAAAACAAATAAACGCTCATCACGATCAGGCAACCGGCGCTTACGAGAAAGCGCGGATCGGCTCCTCTGCCGAGTAGAAAGTATACGGGAACCGGAAAAGCACAGATCAGCGGAGCCTTATTGCCAAAAAGATGTGCGAATGCCGTTGCGAATCCCCAAACTCCGTGGTCGGTAAGCGCGTCATAAAGGTTTAGGCTGCCGAGGAGATAGGAGGAGTCGTCCCAATAGGTTGGAGACTGAGATCGAAAGAAGTAGTAGCCGTTGACCGCGATGAGCGCCGCAATAACAATTACAAGGCCAACTATGAAAGGGCGTCGAGCAGACACCAGCGTTGCCGAATCCAGGGGGGAGGGGCTAGAACACGTCTCATCTACAGGTAACATGTTGGGGGGAGTTGGGCAATTCAAACACCGAGTCCTCGGTCTTTGCGACGATAGAATGACGCCGCCCATCCTTCAGCGTCGCCGGCACATCCAGGACGAATGCATGCGCACCACTACCTTTGCCGGCGTCCTTTAGGTCGGGCCTCGGCCGGTTGGCCGTCAGAGTCGTCAGCGGGTTGCCATCGCTCAGAATGCGAACTCCGATTGGACCGTCCGGAGCCGACGCGTTCCAAACCCAACCGGCGATCACATCACAACCGGCATAATCAAGACGCCCCTCGTAGTGCGCGGAGACAGAGGGTCCGGTCTGGACCGCATCTCGTGGAACGGGCAGGATGAACCGCCGGTTGGCCCAATCCCGGTCGCCCCGGTCGGGTTTGAGAAAGGTCTCTGGAGGATCCCAGATCCCGAACGCGATTCCGGTAGCACCCCTCAGCTTCTCGGCTGACAAGGGCACGATATCGCGCCAAATCTCGCCGGCTTTCGCCAAGCGCGGCGCGGTTTGAGCCCCGGGACTTTGTTCGTAGTCCGCTTGGCCGAGTATCTTGCCGTGTTGATCGATGAGGTGAACAAATACGAGATACTTCAGTGGCTGTTCCACCAGGCTCTCCCAGATGAGTTCCATTTGCAAATCTCCGCCCTTCGGAGCAAGCTTCGCGCCGCGGAGAAGGAACCGATCGCCAAAGCGCACCTCCCGGCCGCCGGGGCCGCTTCGATCCGCGGCCGAGAGGAGTTCGTCCCGCGAAAGAATCACAGGCTCATTGTTTTCGGTGTAAAACACATCGCGCCAATTATGTTCGTCGGCCATGCGTCCAAACGCCGCGTCCAGCTTGGCGTGATCGATTACCTTGACCAGCCTCAGATCGCTGTCTGACACGGTCTGGAGGCCCTGCTCCTCTGAGGCTTGTGTGAGCCAGGCGGCAAAAACATCTAATTCAGTCGAGAGGTCATTGACGTCCGGCTGCGCAAGGAGCGCCCGTAGGCGAGTGGGGTCGCGGACCGGGTCAAACAGAATAAAGTCAGCTTGTACCAGTTCCTTGCGCCGAACCATGGTGGAATGAATCCAGTCGACTGGCCGTTGGATTTGAAACGTGTGCGCCTCCGGGTGAAGCAAACTGGAATAGGTCCCCTCTACTTCGACTATGGCGGGGCGGGGGTCTAGAGGCACGATATAAAGCTTGAGATTTCGTCCCTGCCGACGTGCCTGATCGAGCAACAGATCGCCCATCTTTACTTCCTGGCTAAACTGCCCTGTGGAAAGGTTCACGCCCGCGAGCCACTGCGCCTTGACAGGAGGCGCGTCCATGAGAAGCAGCGCGACGATCAGGCCCATGGGCGCGACGCAAGCCAGGGCCAGAGCGCGAAGAGACCATCGCGGCAACATCCGATCCGCTGCCGATAAGATATCGGGAAGCAGAACCACCAGAAAGATCATCGCGAACGGATACACGTATCGAATCATGGCGGGACCGGCAAGCTCGATCCACCATGCGGCTCCCAAACCAAGCGACGCCAGCGCCGCCAGGAAACGAAAGTCTTCTACCCGCATGGAGCGCCGCGAAACCCGAACCAGCATGCCCCCAAGCAGGAGCAGCGTGGCGGCAATCGAGGCGTAAAGCCAGTGCCATCCGAACGACGCTTGAATCTGCGGGGAGATGATTCTCCAAAGAGGGACGCCCTTGTACATATCGATGTAAATCTTTTGCCCGTTATAGCCGAACTCAAGATTCGCCCGGGAGAGATATTGCGTTCCGAAGGACGCCGCGGTTACAGCGGCAAAAGCCACTACAAGAAGAGACGCCGTCCGGAGCGAGTAACGCTTGAGAGTCCGGTTCTCGCGCCACGCCGCGAGCAGCGGCCAGTGCGTGGCTGCCAGTTCGGTGGCCCACAGAAAGCAGAAGATCGGCATCAGGACCAGACCGGCGGGCTTTACGAGCAGGGTAAATGCTCCTACCAAAACCCCCAGCGCCGCGATGCCGACGGAGCATCGCTGGACGCTCACGATCAGGAGCGCGGCCGCCAACGCCGCTAACGCCCCCAGAAAGCAATCCATATGTCCCCAATCGGCGGTGAATGTAAAAGCGGGGTTCCTTTCGAATTGATAAAACATCGGAAGTGAAGCGAGCATGAGCGCCCCGACAAGAATGCTCCACCGCTTGCGGGCGCCCCGGAGTTGCGACTCCGCCAGCACCCAGAAGGCGATTACAAACACCACGACGGGAACGTAAGTCGACCGAAAGTAGAAGCCGTGAAAGTCGGGAGAAAACCCCAACGGGCTGGTGAGCAGCATCGGTCCCGGAGGGCGGACGGTTGGGTAAACATTCAGCGGGTTCACCGGATGGCCGTTGCTCCAAGCCCTCCAAACCAACGCGCCCTTCGTGTAGTACGACATGGGATCGTTGATCGGCGGAGCGATGGCCCGCGCAGCCTTCCGGTGAATGCCGATCCCCAAAGCCGTCAAACACAGGGCGAGGAATAGAATCGGTAAATGCTTAGAGAACCGTCCGGGAAATTTCTGGAGATTGGCGTTACTCATAGAATGAATGACGGACGCCTTTTGCGGCTGGAAGTCCCACCAGGCTCCCGGCCTCTCTCGTTTAGTATACGCTCTGCCGCCATCTTCAACGCTCCGAATGCATTCTAATGCTTCGGGGGCCGCTTCCGGCTTTGCAAGCGACGCGTTTCCCGGAACGGCCGATTGGCGTCCTGGCTTCGCACCAGCTCTTGACTTACCGGCAGTCTATCTGCGCCAGCAGAATCGCGCGATCCTTCCAATTGTCCGTAGGGGTCGGAAGGGTTGCCCGGGTGAGCTGGAGCACTTTCATCGGCGGGGAGGAGTAAAGACCGATGCGGAGCGGATAGGCGCCCGCGGCGTGGCCGGCGGGAGGAATCATCGGAAAGCGGTCGCTCACCGCCTCGCCCGCCGCCCACGAACTTGTTGGCAAGCCAGCCGCATTCTTCAGTTGATGATCGCCCTGAAACGAGATTGCACCCGAGGAATCCAAAGCGTGCACGAAGACGATATAGTCGGCCGTTGGCTTTTGGAGAGCCTTCCATTGCAACTCCAACTGCGTATGGCCATCCTTGGCCTGCGTAGCGTAACCCGCCAGGGAGATCTCATCCCCGAACACATTTGAGGCTTTCACATCGCCCGAAGACTCGGCCGCCGGTGGATTGCTTGAGCTGGAACACCCGGCCATAAGCAGCCAGGCGGCTGTCGCCACTGCCACAAAGAACATCCTGCAAGAATGCGCGCTCAAACCGCAAAGCTTCATTCGAATTATTATGACAGATCCGGGCCGCGCCAAGCCGGGCGATCGGCTGCCAGGCGCCGGCATACGAGCTCACCGGACAAGCAGGCGCAGGGGCAGCTTGGAAAGCTTGGCCTTGAGTGCGCTCAATTCTTGTTTGGTGAGGAGATGAGCCGCCTGCTCCGACGCCAATTGCTCCCCCAGTGCGCTGCGTGAGGCCGCGAGCTCTTCCGCTTCGAAGCGCAAGCCGTCCGCCTCAGAGGTTTTCTCGAGCAGCAGGTTATTGGCATGCTGCCCTTCGGACACCTTCTCATTCAGCCGGTTCCTTGCATCGAGAAACATCTGCTCCATCTCGTTCAACAGATTCCGCAGATGGTTAGCCTCGGATACCTTTTCGATCAACCGGTTATTTGCATCGAGGAACTTCTGTTCCATCTCGCCGAGCAGATTTCGCAGATGCTGAACTTCAGGCACCTTTTCGTTCAGCCGGTTATTTGCATCGAGAAACTTCTGCTCCATCTCACCCAGCAGGTTTCGCAGATGCTGAGCTTCGGGCACCTTTTCGTTCAGCCGGTTATTTGCATCGAGAAACTTCTGCTCCATTTCGCCAAGCAGATTCTTGTAATGCGCCGCCTGAGAAGTTTTTTCCCGCAGCCTGGCGGCGGCATCCGCCAATCTTTCTTCTTTTTCGGCCAGCAGCTCCCGCACACCGGGAGTAGCGCTTGGCGGAGACATCCGCACCAATTCCGGTCCCGGCAGCGGGAAGGAATTGGTATTGATATAACCGCGGATCTTGAGCGAAATCGCCTTCCACATGGCTGGGTCGCGCTTCTGGGCGAGGTTGCCATCGGAGACAATCCGGAACTCGGACAAGGTGGCGGCCAAGGGGTGAAACCGGAAGCCGGCTTGCAGCATGCGAATGAGAAAGTGCCAGTCCTCGACGTATTCCAGATCTTCGGCCATGCGCAGGCCGGAATCCCGCAACGCGGCCGCCCGAATGGCGTAGCTGTTGCTGGTGATGAAATTCCCGCGCAGCACATGATGAATCGGCTCCGGGAAATAGCCCGCTACGGCAGGCTGGCCGGGCTCGCGCCGGTTCGAGGCGGCGTACACTACATCCGCCGCCGACGCGAGAAACGCCGCCGCCATGCTGGTGGTGAAGAACGGATAGACGATATCGTCATCGTCGAGGAAGAAGACGAACTCCACTTCAGGGCGCTGCGTCAAACAATACTCGATCCCCACATTGATCGGGTATCCTCTTCGTCTTCGGGTCTCGGGCGCGTGGAGAATCACCACCCGATCGGCGGCGGCGCTGTCCAGGCAGATCTTCTGCACCGCTGCGTAGGCGGCGGCCTCGCCGTGCACGATCACCACCGGCAAGCAGCCGTCGCGTTGCAGAGCCACCGACTGAAGGGCATCCAGCAGGAGCTGAGGGCGTGCCCCGGTGGTGCGAACCAGCGCAGCAAAACCAGCAGCTCGAGCGGACTGGTTGTCGGGAATCAAGTTCGATTCTTGCCGGAGTTGGAGCGGGAGACGGGAATCGAACCCGCAACCAACAGCTTGGAAGGCTGTGACTCTACCATTGAGTTACTCCCGCGTTTTCAGGCGCTTACAGAGTACCACGTGGGACCCGCCGGCCCCAGCAGCAACTTCTACTTTACCTAAAGTAACACAGGGTTCGCCTTGCGATGATTGGTCGCCGCGATGAGCCGCGTCTCACCCAAATCCAGCTCATGCTCCAATTCGCGCAAGGCTTCGTCCGTGATGCGGCCTTCCCCGCGTAGACGCAGGGCGGTCTGGCGCTCGACGTCCAGAAGCGCGCGGGAAACGCCGCTGACACTCGCCAGCCGATGCATGTAGTGCCGCGTCAAATCATCGACAAGTTCATCCGAACCCGATGCATCGCCGCGCCGAAGTTCTTTGAGGCGCGCCAGCGCCGCTTCGAGGACCAGCCGGCGGCCTTCCTGTTCTTCCCGTCCCGGCCCCGGCGTCTCTGCGAGACCTAACGCCCGGATCAACGGCGGAAGCGTTAGTCCCTGGAATACCAGGGTCGCCAGAATGACGGTGAATGTCAGAAACACAATCAAGTCGCGATGCGGAAATGGGCTGCCGCCGGCGACGGTCTCTGGTAGAGATATGGCGGCCGCCAGCGCGATCACTCCTCGCATTCCGGTCCAGCCAACCACAAATACCTGGCGGCTGCCCGGCCACGCCTCGTTCTGATGGAGAATTCGCCTGCGGATGAGGTGCGCTATATATGCGCCCGGAAACGTCCAGATGAGGCGGAGCAAAATCAGAAACACACTGAATAAGGCGCCGTACAGAATCACTTGCCTGACGCTCAACTCACTGACACCCTCAAGTACGGAGGGAAGCTGGAGGCCGATTAGAACGAACACGAACCCGTTTAAGTAACCTTCGAGGCCAAGCCTGGCGAGAAACCGGGACTCCAGCCGGTCACTCTTACCACGAAGATTGCCGGCGTTGAATTCGGGTCGGCGAACAGCGTTTGGGTTCCCATGGTCAAGTAGCGGCCACCCACACGACGCGTCCACGACCCGTCAATGTCCGACTGCAAGCAATTCGATCTCGAAGACAAGCGTCGCGCCGGGCGGAATGTCTGGAGGGCTCCCCTTATCGCTATAGGCGATGTCGGCGGGGCACACCAGCCTTGATTTTCCTCCGACCTTCATCTTCTGGACGCCTTCCGTCCAACAAGGGATCACCTGATTGAGGGGGAATTGCGCCGGTTCGTTTCGCTTATAGGAGCTATCGAACTCGGTGCCGTCCGTGAGAGTGCCGCGGTACTGGACTGTCACCGTGTCAGTCGCCGCAGGAGAGGCCCCCGTGCCGGGCTTCAATTCGCGGTAGACCAGACCGCTCGCGGTCCTGGAGGCGCCCGGTTCCGCCGCGGCCTTGTCGAGAAAGGCTGCGGCGTCAGGCTTGGAGGAACAAGAGATCAAGATGACTGATAACAAAAGGAACGGAAAGCGCATGATCCAGGGTACCAAGCGGCAGAACTAAATCCGCGACTGCCCGGACACTATCTTTTTGGTTGCGGGGGAAGGATTTGAACCTTCGACCTTTGGGTTATGAGCCCAACGAGCTACCAGACTGCTCCACCCCGCAGCACTATGGTAGCGTAGCTCCGCTATCTCCGGTCAAATTTTCAGCGCGTTAGAGTTTCTTCACCGAAGCCTCAGCCGCCAGCACATCGTGATTGGCGTTGATGGAGACGCGCTTCGGCATCTTCGGCAGCGTGGCCTTGACGTTGGCCGTTGTATTGCCGATCACGCGCACGCGGCGGCCGGCCGCAGCCCAGTGCCCGTCGAAGTCGAAATACAAGGGCACCGTCATCACGAAGTCCGGCGGAACCTCGCTCTGCGTGAGCTTGCCTTCCAGAACCACCTTGCCGCCGCCCGCATTCGTGACGGTGTATTCCAGATGATACTTGGGAAGGCCCGTCCCGCAAATCCAGTCGCGAAACAACCAGTCCGACCGGTGATCGCCAATGGCGTCGAGCGCGGGCTTCATGTGCCTGTCCACAACCGCCTTGAAACCCTCTGTCGAAGCGTTCTTGTAAAGATAGGTCTGGACGTAATCGTGCATCAGCGCGATGAAATCCTGGTCGCCGGTCTTTTCGTCGCGCATCAGCATGCGCAGCATCTGGAGAAAATACGCTCCCTTGGGGTAAACCAGGTGGTCGTAGGCGTCGGGGGTCTTGGCCGTGTCCAGACGCTGGCCCAGCCACACCGGCCCGGCGTCGTTGGGCGCGATGCCGAAAGGATTCTTCTGCACGATCTCGTCGCGGAGCCGGTCCCAGAACTTGTCCACCTCGGCCGGCTTGGAAGTCGCCTCCACGAATAGGCCCGCGGAGAATTCCGCGAATCCTTCCGAAAGCCACTGGTCGTGATAAGTGGCCCAGCCCACCATGTGGCCCCACCATTGGTGCGAGATCTCATGCGGAGCCACCTCTTGAATGAAATCCGCGAAGCGGAATGCATCCTGTCCCATCAGCGCCCAGCGCTGCGTCGGATCGAGGAACGCGCTCATGGGCAGATACACCAGCGTGGGCCAGGATTGGCCGAAGTCGAATTCCGGCTGCTGGGTGATGGCGATGCGTCCGTAAGGAGCCGCGCCGAACCAGTGCTCGAACAAGCGGATCGAGTTCTGCCCCTCCACCAAGGCTTTGTCCGCCATCGCCGAAGGAGTCAGATTCAATTGCTCGGTGAACGGTTTCAAATAGTCCGGGACCTCCGAAGTCGAATAAGCTTCGATATCGTACTTCGTCTCCTTGTCCGTCACCATCTTTTTCTTGAAGGCGCCGTAGTTGAATCCGGCCACGGCCAGAGGCACGTCGGACTTCCATTCCGAGCAAGCCTGGTTATCCTCCTGCCATTCCTTCACCAGCTTGCCGACGCCCACCAGCGTGTATTGCTTGGGGAACTTGAAAACCAGGTCGTAGGTGGCGTGATCCAGAAACGAGTTCAGGCTGGGATACCAGCTCTCGCGCGCGCCAATGGAGAAATTGCCGCTGCCCTCGTTGTGAATCACCTGCCCTCCCGCATACGCGATGCTGAGATCGTAGGTGCGGCCCTTCACCATCGGCTCCGGCATGATCACGTGGAAGAAAGGATCTTCCCCGCTCGGTTCCTTGGTGTGGACGGGCTCCTGAATGTAGCTCAGCTCGCGACCGCCCTGGCTCACGCGCGCCACGCGCAGATTGGGCAGAAGCTTGAAGGGAATCAGCCGCGCGCCGTCGGTCTTGGCGATAATGCGGATCTGCGCCGTGGCGGTGATCTGCCCGTTTTGGGCGATGGAGGTCTCGATCCGATAATGCTCCGGGGCGGCGATGCGCCGGTCTTCGATGGAGGATGCTCCTTGCTGGCCGTTCCATTCGGATTCCAGATGCGATAGATACCAAATGCCACCGCGATCGCCGCCGGCATCGACGTCGATCAGCCCGACCTCTTCGGGCGAAGGCAAATCCGGCATGGCGCCCGGGGGCACAATCAGGAATCGCAGATCGGCGTTGGTCTTGCCGTGCAGAAACGCGCGGAAAGATCCGCCTTGCGCGGGGTCATACAGCTCACTCAGCAAATCGGCGTCGATGTTTGAGTAAGACTTCTCCCTCAGCTTGTGGCGAAACTCCGCCAGCAGGCCGGCGGCGTGGGGATCGGCCGCGATGGTCTTGGCCTGGCTCTGGATTTCGGCGAGCGTCCCGTCGGTGAAGCAAAGCATCGCCGAGTCGAAAGTTTCATCCATATCCGGACGGCCCAGCACCTTATTGAGATGAGCCTCCTCAATGGGAATCGCCGGCTTCAATTGAAAGCGGCCCTCGCCGGAAAATACGGCCATGGTGACGTGCCCCAGCACCGGAGTGAGAAACGTGATCGAGCCGGTGCGAAGAGTGATGGTCGCGGCGTCGCGTTTCAGCTCGATGTTCTCGACGCGGTAGGTTTCCTGGGGCGCGGCGGTGCGCAGAGCGTGGTAATTGGCGTCGGTATTCGCCAGCGGCGAAACGGCCTGTGCCGCCAGAATCGCCGGAAGAAACAACGCGGCAATCCCAAGACGGGACCCCATGGCTCTAATTTATCATTGTTAGGGCACCGACCAAGTGTTTTCTTCCCGACTGAAGTTTGATCTTCGCCCCAATCCTCTGTCGCTGCTGCTGGCGCGCAAACGGCGCGCTTCCGCGAACGTTTTGGATCTGACCGGATCCAATCCCACCCGCGCGGGATTTGCTTATCCGGAGCGCGAAATCCTGGAGGCATTCTCAGATCCGGCGGCGCTGCGCTACGATCCCGCTCCGCGCGGTCTCCTGCTCGGCCCGGGAAGCAGTTTCGCGATACTACGCGGAGCGCGGCCTCGAGGCTCCGGCGTCGCGCATCGTGCTCACGGCGAGCACCAGCGAAGCCTACGCGTATCTCTTCAAGCTGCTCACCAACCCCGGAGACGAGGTCCTGGTTCCACGGCCCTCCTATCCTCTGTTCGAATTTCTGGCGGCCATGGAGTCCGTCGCCGTCAAGCAGTACAGCCTCCGCTATGACGGCGCATGGCACATCGATTTCGATGCGCTGGAGCTTGCCGTCACCCCTCGAACACGCGCCGTGGTGGTGGTGAATCCGAACAATCCCACGGGGTCGTTTCTGAAGCGAGAAGAGGCACGGCGCCTGGACGAATTCGCGGCTCGCCGCGGCCTCGCGATCCTGGCCGATGAAGTCTTCTCGGATTACGCCTTTGCCGCAGACGATTCCCGCGCGATCGTATTTTCCGCTGAGGCGCAGATATTCACCATGAGCGGGCTATCGAAAATCGCCGGTCTCCCGCAGATGAAGTTGGGCTGGATCGTGGCCGGCGGACCGGGCCACGACGAATCGCTGGAACGACTGGAATGGATCGCGGATACGTATTTGTCGGTGTCGACGCCGGTGCAGATCGCGTTGCCCAGATTGCTGGAACTCTCCGCGGGAATCCAGACGCAGATCCGCGAGCGGACGGCCGCGAATCTGGCATGGCTGAGAGAGCAGGCCAAGGGCTCGGCAGCCGGCGTGCTCAACACGGAAGGCGGCTGGTCCGCGATTCTGCAAGTGCCCCGCACCCGCTCCGAGGAGGAATGGGCGATGACACTGCTCGGCGAGCGCGACGTTCTGATCCAGCCCGGATTCTTCTACGATTTCGAATCGGAGGCGTTTCTGGTGGTGAGCCTGTTGACGGAGCCGGCCACTTTCAACGAAGGCGTGCGCCGCCTTTTAGCGCTCCTATAATCGCCCCAAAAATGGCGTCGCCATTTTGTTTCGCGATCTTATGATCGACCCAAAAATGGGGACATCCCTCCCGCAACACCCGAGGCCAACGGCGCCTCAATGTCGGCCAGGGTGTCCCCATTTTTGCCTCCCGCCCTCACGCCCTCACGACCGAGCCCCGCCGCTGCAAATCAGCACCTCTCCGCTGACGTAATCCGACAGCGGAGAGCAGAAGAAACAGCACCGGCCCCGCCGCTTCCTCCACCGTTCCCAGCCGGCCCAGAGGGCATTGCTGCTTCATCGCCTCGATGGCCGCCGGCTGCACGCCCACCTTGATCTTGCGCCCCTGAACGTCGATCTCGGACGCCTCCGTTCCCAGCGGCTGCGTCAGCCGCGTTTCGATGAAGCCGAACCCCACCGCGTTGACGTTGACGTTGTAACGGCCCCACTCCTTGGCCAGCACCTTGGTCAATCCGATGATGCCGGCTTTGCCCGACCCGTAACCGGACTGCCCGGCGATGCCGTCCACGCCCGAGATGGAAGTGATGTTCACCACCTTGCGCATGACGCGGCGGCCCTCGCGCGGTTTCGCGCTTGGCGGTTTCGCGAATCCAGTTCGAGGCCGCGCGCAGAATGCGGAACGGCGCAACCATATGAATCTCCAGCATCGCCTGGAACTGCTCGTCGGTGGTCTTTTGGATGACGCTGTCCCAGGTGTAGCCGGCGTTGTTGACGATGATGTCGATGGAGCCGAATCCCGTAGCGTGGCGTCCACCAATTTGCTCGGGAAACCCGGACGCCGTGATATCGCCGGGCATGGCTTTGGCGTGGCCGCCCGCTTTGTCGATCAGCGATGCCGGTTTCAAACACCGGATCGCGGTCCAGATCGTTCAGCATCACCGCCGCGCCGGCTGCGGCGAGACTGCAACGCCACGGCGCGGCCAATGCCGCGGCCGGCTCCCGTCACCAGTGCGGTACGGCCCTTCAAGTCGAGAGCTTGGGTCACAAGAACATCCTACCGTGGTGCGGTGCGGTACAATCCTGGAACTGGCGATGCGCTGCCTGATCCGCGGTTTGATCACTGTGTTGGTCTTACTCCCGCCCGCGGCATTTGCACAGAGCTCGACCCCGAATTTCGACCAGCGCGGTTACATCGAAACCAATCTCTCCGGATTCCCCCAGACGGCTCCGAACGATAGCTCTGAGGCCGTGGGCGAAGCCCTCGTCCAATGGGATCTGTCCTACAAGGCCTTCTCCTGGCTCAAACTTTCCGGAGGCGTGGGGGCGCAGACGGACACGCATCATGAGACCGAGCGAACGCTGCATCTGGATCTGCTGGATCGCGGCTTGCTGCGGCCGGCCTTCGACATCCGCACCGCCAAGGTGACCATGCACCGGGGCCACTTCACGGCGGATATCGGCAAGCAGCTGGTCCGCTGGGGCAAGGCCGATCTCCTCAATCCCACCGACCGCTTCGCTCCACAGGATTATCTGGACGTCGTCGATAGCGAGGTCCTGGGCGTATTCGCCGCCC
This sequence comes from Bryobacterales bacterium, assembly GCA_963765185.1. Classification (GTDB taxonomy): domain Bacteria; phylum Acidobacteriota; class Terriglobia; order Bryobacterales; family Bryobacteraceae; genus Palsa-187. Next base: position 32,491 of record CAVXWB010000122.1, on the reverse strand, counting down.
GCGCCACCGTGGAGGCAGCCGGAAACTCGCTTGACCTGGTGTGGACGCCCTGGCTCACTCCCAGCCGCATCCCGCTTCTGAATCAGCGTTGGGCGGAGCTGCCGCCCGGCTTCACAGGGCCGGTCGAAAATGCCGCGACCAATTTCCCCGGCAGCGGACAATACGGCGCGCGCGTGAATCATATCGGCCGTCATTACGAAGCCTCGGCCAGCATATTTGAAGGCTATAATCACCTCCCGTTAATCGGCCTCACTCTCAATCCGTCCGGGGTCCTTTATGTCGAGCGTTTCTATCCCAAGATTCGGATGTACGGTGCGGACTCGGCCATTCCGCTTCCCTGGTTCACGATCAAGACCGAAGCCGGATACTTCCAATCGCGTGCCGGCTCCGCGTCGAGCAGTGCCGCGACGCCGCAATCCGACGACTATATTCTTTACGTCGCGCAAATCGAGCGCCAGATGGGTGACTGGATGTTCGTGGCAGGCTACGTCGGGCAAACCATTCTGATCCAGCGGAGCCAGCTCGACTTCGATCCGGAACGCGGCCTCGCCCAGTGCTTTCTCTCGCGCGTCGCCTATACCATCGATTCCCGGCAGAGCATCACGGTAGAAAACGCCACGCGCCAAAACGCGCAAGGAACTCTGACGCAAGCGGAATATTCGCGACTCATCGGGTCGCATTGGCGCGCGACGGTGGGCGCCGTTGTCATCGATGGCGCGCCGACGGATTTCCTGGGCCAATATCGACGCAACTCACATGCGATTTTGAAAATCCGTTATAGCTTTTGACTGCGATCAATTCGAGCCTCGCGCGAATCTTGCGGCGCAACGGTTAAAATGAACCCAGGAATCCATGATGATCCAGATTGTCCGTGTATCGCGATATGCCGCCCTGTTGGCCCTCGGCATGAGTATTGCGTTCGGTCAGGGCAGCCCTCCGGAAACCGCCGGCATCACCGTCGGGGGCAAGACGATCAGCATTCGCTACGCCGCGCCGTCGGTTCGAGGACGCAAGATTTTCGGCCCCGGCGGTTTGCTCTCGGACGACCCCACATATCCCGCCTGGCGAGCGGGCGCCGACTCCGCCACGGCGTTTCACACTACCGCTAATCTCCAAATCGGCGCACTCAACGTGCCCAAGGGCGACTACACTTTGTACTGCTGGGTGAAGGACCCGGAAGCCTGGGAACTCATCGTCAACAAGGAAACCGGCCAGTGGGGCTTGGAATACAATGCGGCGCGGGATCTCGGCCGCGTCAAGATGACCATGAGCAAGCCGCCCTCCGTCATCGAGATGTTGAAGTACACGCTTACCGATCAGGGCGCGGGCAAGGTCAAGCTCCAGCTGGAATGGGAGCGCCACATCGCCTCGGTGCTGATGGCAGTTCAGTAATGAGCGAAGGCCAAGAAGTGAGCGGCGGTTCTCGCGGCTCATGGCCTCCCGGTTCATGGACGTCGTTCTGCGGGGTTCTTGCCGCGCTGGCGCTGTTCTTCGGCTGGTACGCCACCGTCCAAATCCGCCGCCATCCCGTCGGAGCGCAATCAGCCGCCTCCATCTATCTCTGCTTCCTCTTGTTGACCGCGCTCTATCTCGCGCCCGGATTCGCGGCCTCCCGATCGTACCTGGCGCGGAGATTTCGCGGCATTCGCGGAGCCGCTGTGAGCGTGGTCCTCTTCCTGCTGCCCTATCTTATCTATTGCGCGGGCACCGCCGATTTTCGGCTCAAGGCTTTCGTGAAGCTGGCGGCGCTGGCCGCGCTGCCGCTGGGATTGTTCGCCGCGATTCCCGTCGCGAGGCCGCAACGATTGAACTGGCAGGACGCGCTGGTCTTGGCCTGGCTGTTCCTGCCGGTGCTCTTCCATCTGATTTCCGGAATCTGGAACGTCCCGGTGAATCTCGATTTCATGGCGCGATTGTTCCTGGTCGGCGTGGGCGCGTGGTCTTTTCTGATCCAGCGCGGCGTCGAAAACGCGGGCTACTCATTTGCAATTTCACCCGCCATCATTCGAGATGCTCTGGTCTCCTTTGCCGGTTTCACCGTGATCGCCCTTCCGCTGGGATTCGCCGTTCACTTCCTAGCCTGGAATCCTCAATACCGTGGCTGGGGGGATCTGCTCTCCAACTACCTCACCCTCTTCCTGTTCGTTGCTATTGCGGAGGAGCTGTTCTTCCGAGGCCTGCTCCAGAACCTTCTCGAAGGCTCACTTGGATCGGGCAATGCCGCGCAAGCGATTGCCTCCGTGCTTTTCGGGCTCAGCCACATTCAACACGCCCCGTTCCCGAATTGGCGTTACGTGGCGCTGGCCACCGTCGCCGGATGGTTCTACGGCCTGGCGTATCGTAAGCACCGTAGTCTGATGGCTTCGGCCGGCGCGCACGCGATGGTAGACACCCTGTGGCGCACCTGGTTCACCTTGCCCGCATGAGTCGCGCCCGATCCATGGCGCTGTTCGCGGCGCTGCTCATCGTCGCCACTCTGCGCATCGTATCGACCTACGCCGTCTTTAACGACACCATCGACGAGCCCTGGCACATCGCCTGCGGCATGGAGTGGCTGTCCGGCGCAACCTATGACTGCAATCCCGAGCATCCTCCGCTGGCCCGCGCCATGATGGCTCTCGGGCCGTATCTTGCGGGCGTTCGCGACTCCGGCCTGGAGAACGGACAAATGAGAGGGCGCGCGGATCTTCATCAAGGCGGCAATTTCGATCGCATGCTGGCCCTGGCGCGGATGGGTGTTCTGCCCTTCTTCTGGCTGGCTGCGCTGGTGGTGTACCTGTGGACCCGCCGCAGCTTCGGCGAACCCGCGGCGTGTTTCGCCACCCTGTGCTTCACCATGTTTCCGGCCGCCCTGGCCCACGCCGGACTGGCGACCACGGACATGCCCGCCACAGGCTCCATCGGCGCTGCGTTTCTGGCCATGCTTTATTGGTTGGAAAAACCAGCTCCTGCGCGGAGCCTGCTGTTCGGGGCCGCTCTCGCTCTTGCCGTGCTATCGAAATTCACCTCGCTGGCTTTTCTGCCCTCGGCCACGGTTGCCGCGCTCGCCGGCTACGTCGTAATCCAGCGGCCCGGCTTCAAATCCTTCTTCGATTCGATAAAACTCAGCGCGCCCTCTGCAGCCATCGTCGCGATCACGGCGGCCATCCTCATCTGGGCGGGCTACCGTTTCCATTTCGCCGGTGTCCCCGCACCGGAGCTATGGCAGGGCATTCGCGACGCCATGAGCCACAACCACACCGGCCATCCCGGCTACCTTCTCGGCCACTACGGCGAACAGGGATGGTGGTTTTACTACCCAGTGGCGATCGCGTTCAAGACTCCGCTCGCACTGCTGGCGCTGATCGCCATCGGCGCGGTTGCATGCTGGAGACGGCGCCGCGAACGCGGGGGAGCGTATGTGACTCCGCTCGCCTTCGCGCTTGGCATCCTCATCTTTTCCGCCGTCTTCAGCCACATCAACATCGGCATTCGCCACATCCTGCCGGCCTACATCGCGTTCTCCGTCATTGCCGGTGTGGGAGCGCAATGGCTGTGGCGCTCCGGCCATCTCGCTCGCGCGGTGCTCGCCGGCTTGCTCATCTGGTTCATCGCCTCCTCCGCGCTGAGCCATCCCGACTATCTCGCCTACTTCAACGCCCTCGCCGGCAGCAAGCCCGAGAACATCCTGATCGATTCCGATCTCGACTGGGGCCAGGACATGAAGCGCCTGGCCGCGCGCTTGAAGGAACTGGACGTGAAGGAACTGGCTTTCGATCCCTTCAACGGCGCCTACGTCGAAGACCTTCAAGCCGAGCACAAATTCCCGCCCATCCATCCTCTGGACCCGAACGGACCCTCCCACGGCTGGAACGCCGGCAGCCTGACCATGCTCAAGCTCTGGCGCCTGGGCTACTTCAAAAGCGATCCCACGCGGGAACTCTGGACCGACCGCATTCCGCCCACCGAACGCGTCGGCAAAAGCGTGCTGCTGTGGTACGTTCCTTGACGAGAGAATCCGGTCACGCGCTATTTCGCTGGCGCCATCAATCACTTACAGAGATCCGCTAGAAGCGCCGCGCTACACTCAAAACGTGACAGGTTTTCGTGGCCACGAAGCGTCGCAGTTGAGGTGGTGCTGAACTTCCGCAGTCGCGCAGTTTGTCGTCGGCGGAAGACTTCAGGGATCGATCCTTGTAACTCCGGGTAAGCACGGACATCAGCGAGTCGGTACTCGAAGCGTGATCATCGGACGGCCATCCAGCCGTTTGGGGCCCACGCGAGAGGCGATTCAAATCATTGGCGGTTGGAAACGCACGGCGATAAGTCCGAGAGCCCCAACCGCCGCGACACTCTCCTCCGCCGTAGTGTCTTCATTCATCCCCGGCGCAGCGAACACCCATGTTGCGATGCCGCGTATCCGGAGTTGCCCACAACCGGTTCGACACCCGTACATCCCTGGGCAAGTTGTAAAACGATCCGCCGCGCAGAATCTTTTTGTCCTCGCCGTAGGAAGCGTCCACCCACTCCCACATGTTTCCGAGCATGTCGAACAAGCCGTACGCGTTGGGCTGCTTCCGGCCAGCCTCATGAGTCTGGTCGACGCTGTTGGAGTCATACCAGGCAATCGCGGAGAGCTCTCCATATCTGGGCGCCGCGCTTCCGCCTCGCGCCGCGTATTCCCATTCGGCCTCGGTCGGCAGCCGCATTCCCACGGCCGCGCAGTACTTGCGTGCGTCATCCCAACCGATCTGGTCCACCGGGCGAAGTGCGAGGGGTTGATGTGAGTCGTCACCTTGCCGTGCCCTGGGCGACCATCACGCATGCCAGCAGGCTTTCGAGCGTCGTGGGAGCCACGCTAAAGAAGATCGGAGGTTCTCCGTGGCTTCGGAGGCAGGAGTTCATCCAGTATTTCAACGTTCCCATCCTTGTCATCAAGGTATCGGAATTTTAGGTGTCGGTGATCTTCGGTTCTGACGATCTTAACTTCACCTACTGGAGCGCAAACTGGAAGTACGGTTCCGTATTTTGGAGGACCTGGGAGCAAACCGGCTTTTTCGAGGTACAGAGTCACATCGACAGCCGCATCATCCACGAGACCTTTCGCTTTGTAATCTCGAATCATGAAACCAGTTTAGCCGGAAACCTTTGTTCTAACCTTCTTTGCCCTGTGGAGGAAATCTGGCTGTGCTGCGTTATGATCGTCCGAACCCCACAGCATCGGATTCCTCCGCTCTCCGGGTATGATTATCTCCGGGTGCTAAGGAACTTTTCCGCTCACCGATGCCACGCCGTAGTCCTCCGTGGTCTCTGCGTGTTGAATTGCGTTGCCGTCGACGTAGAGGGTCACTTCGAGCTTGGTTGGATGACCGTAGCCGTCACGGGATGCTGTTTTCTTCTGGGCGGACAGGTATAAGGATCTCCCAGAAGGAGCATCGAATTCTTTGGTCCAAGGAAGGTTGATTGCGTGCTGCTCCGTCCCACCGTTTTCGTTTGCGATGGTGACCGAAGCGTCGGCAGGGCGATCAGTCCCTAACGTGAAGCATGATAGGCAGTCTGGATTGTTCGTATAGGTATCCGGCCCTGTCACCCGATACCTGACGTGGTGGACCGCCTGCCCAAAGAGGGACAGACATAAGACAAGAGCGAGCGGCGATTTCATAAAGGTCTCCTCTGTCCTTCCTTGGTCGGCAGAAAGAGCTTCTGAAATTACAGGGTCAGGGTGAACACGTCACAAAGGCAGGCATTTCCCTTATCCTGCCCCTGCATGACGACGCTGATGTAAAATCATCGAGGAGAGCCAATGTCTAATTCACGTCGGCACGACCCGGAACAGTGGGGATCGATCCTTGTAACTCCGGGTAAGCACGGACATCAGCGAGTCGGTACTCGAAGCGTGATCATCGGACGGCCATCCAGCCGTTCGGGGCCCACGCGAGAGGCGATTCAAATCATTGGCGGTTGGAAACGCACGGCGATAAGTCCGAGAGCCCCAACCGCCGCGACACTCTCCTCCGCCGTAGTGTCTTCATTCATCCCCGGCGCAGCGAACACCCATGTTGCGATGCCGCGTATCCGGAGTTGCCCACAACCGGTTCGACACCCGTACATCCCTGGGCAAGTTGTAAAACGATCCGCCGCGCAGAATCTTTTTGTCCTCGCCGTAGGAAGCGTCCACCCACTCCCACATGTTTCCGAGCATGTCGAACAAGCCGTACGCGTTGGGCTGCTTCCGGCCAGCCTCATGAGTCTGGTCGACGCTGTTGGAGTCGTACCAGGCAATCGCGGAGAGCTCTCCATATCTGGGCGCCGCGCTTCCGCCTCGCGCCGCGTATTCCCATTCGGCCTCGGTCGGCAGCCGCATTCCCACGGCCGCGCAGTACTTGCGTGCGTCATCCCAACCGATCTGGTCCACCGGAAGATGCGTGCCCTTGTACAGGCTGGGATTCGCGCCCATCACGCGCTGGTACGCTTCCTGCGTAACTTCCGTTTGTCCGATCCAGAAGCCTTTGGCGATGGCCGCGGCGTGCGGCTTGTCTTCCCAATCGAAGCATTCGGTGTCGCCGGGTGAGCAGCCCATGGTGAAACTCCCGGGCGCGATCCACACATACACAAGACCGTCGCGAGAGTTGATCTTGGTCACAGGCTGCGCGGCCGCCATCGGAACAGGCATCGGCAGCGCCAGCGAAAGCAAGAAGCTCCACCGCATCGCTCCCAAAGGAAACCTCGCCAAAGGAAAGCCTCACCCGTGCCGGATCACCAGCACATCGCCGTCCTTGACGATGTACTCTTTCCCCTCCAGCTTCAGCAACCCTTTATCGCGCACGCCGGGATAACCCCCATACTCAATCAGAGTCTTCCAATTCACGGTCTCGGCGCGGATGAACTTCTTCTCGAAGTCGCTGTGAATTGCGCCCGCGGCTTTCACCGCCGTGCTGTTCATCGGAATGGTCCAGGCGCGCACCTCGGTTTCGCCCGCGGTCAGGAAACTCATCAGCCCCAGCAGCGCGTACGTCGCCGAAATCAGCCGCTCCAGGCCTGAATCGGTCAAGCCGTAGCTGGCCATGTACTCCTTGGCGTCTTCCGCCGGGAGGTCCGCCAGCTCCGCCTCGATCTTGCCGCAGATGGCCGTGACGGCCGTTCCCGCGCGGCCGGCCAGCGGTCCGGTGCGATACTGCTCCTCGATCTCGCGCATTCTGCCGGCATCGGCCTCGCCCACATTCAGCACGCACAGCATCGGCTTCAGCGACAGGAACTGGAAGCCGCGGATGCGCTTCTCGTCTTCGTCGCTGAACTCCAGGCCACGCAGAGCGCGGTCCGCCTCCAACTCGGCTTTCAGGCGTTCCAGCAGCGCGAACTCCTTATCCAGATCCGGGCTCTTGGCCTTCTTGCGATCTTTATCCACGCGCTCCATGCGCTTTTCCACCACCACCAGATCGCTGAGAATCAGCTCGGTTTCCACGTCTTCGAAATCGCGCAGAGGATCGACCGAGCCTTTCTCATGCGGCACCGTGTCGCTTTCGAAGACGCGCAGCACGTGCGCCAGCGCGTCCACCACGCGCAGGCTGGCCAGATAACTGGGATCGCGCAGAGCCTCCTTGGAGATGGCCGGGAAATCCAGATATTCAACGGTCGCGTGTGTGATCTTGGGAGGCTCGAATAGCTGGGCCAGCGCATCCAGCCGTGTGTCCGGAACCTTGGCGACGCCCACCCGCGCTTCGAGCGAACCAACCCGAGCCGCTTCGTGCACGCCGGTCAGGATCGTGAACAGACTTGTCTTGCCCACCATGGGCAGGCCTACAATTGCAGTTTTCATGTTCGAAAAATGGGGACACCCTTGTGCGTCCCGCCGTCCATCCTCGTTAACAACGAACCACTCTCCTCGGGACGCACAAGGGTGTCCCCATTTTTTAAAGCGGCACGTCCACCATGGTCAGGATTTCGGTCAGCACCCGCTCGGCGGCGTCCACCGGCCGCTGCGCCAGGATCACGCGCGAGTTCACCGCGACGCGGTGCGCGAAGACCGGAAGAGCCAGCCGCTTGACGTCGTCCGGGGTGGCGTAATCCCGGCCCTCCACCGCCGCCAGCGCCTGGGTCGCGCGGTACAGCATTTGCGCGCCGCGCGGGCTCACGCCCATGGCCAGCGATTCATGCGCGCGTGTGCGCTCCACGATGGCCAGCATATAGTCCACGATGCTCTCGTCCACCCCCACTTGCGCGACGGAGTCCTGAAGACCCGCAAGATCGGCGCCCGCGATCACCGGAATCACGGCGTCGGCCGCAGGCACGGCCTTCTGCCGCAGGATCTCGCGCTCCGAAACCGCGTCGGGATAACCGATGCGGATGCGCATCAGAAAGCGGTCCAGTTGCGACTCCGGCAGAGGATACGCTCCGTGATGCTCCACCGGGTTCTGCGTGGCGATCACCATGAAGGGCTGCTCCAACGGGTAGGAGCGGCCGTCGACGGTCACCTGCAACTCATTCATCGCCTCCAGCAGCGCCGATTGCGTCTTCGGCGTGGCGCGGTTGATTTCGTCCGCCAGCAGAAAGTTGGTGAATATGGGACCCTGTTTGAATTCGAACTCCTGGGTATGGGCGTTGTAGATGGTTACGCCCACCACGTCGCTGGGAAGCATGTCGGAGGTGAACTGGACGCGGTGAAAGTTCGCGTGCACGATGCGCGCCAAAGCCTGCGCCAGCGTGGTCTTGCCCACGCCGGGAACGTCTTCGATCAACAGATGGCCACGCGCCAGCAGGCACGCGAGCGAGAGCCGGATGACATCCGCCTTGCCGCGGATCACCCGGCTAAGAGCCGTCTCGATTTCCGCCAGCCGGGACAGCAACACCGCGCTGTCCACGGCATTCCGGTGGACCATCACTTGCCATGATATCGAAAAGCTCTCCGCCCCCGTTCTTCAGGAGCGCAAAGGGCGCGGCGCGCACCACCAAGTCAATCCAGGGACTGATCGCGCCGCGCTCCGTTTTGCGCGAGTTCCTCAGGAGCAACTGCGAGCTACTGCAAGCTCATGTTGACCACGTCGAAGTGGAAGCGCTCCGGCGGCAGCGAGCTGATCGGTGCGCGGCTCATTCCCGCCCAGGCCTGATACGCCGAATTGGCCACCGGCGAATTCAGATAGAACAGGAACTGGTCGGAAAAGCACTTGAGCGGCGGAGGATGGCGGAACGTCAGCCGCATGCCCACGGCCTTTTCGAGCGCGACCCCTCCCGTGCGCACGGCTTTGTCTTCGAGCAGCAGCACGAAGCTCGACCGTCCCGCATGCGGCCACACATCGGAGCTGAGCAGATTGCGCAACTCCAGGCGCGCGCCGAACGTGGTTTCGCACTGGCGGATCCATTCGAGGATGCTGTCGCCCCACTGCCAGTGCTGCACCAGCTTCATGTACTGCTCCACCAGGTTCAGCGCCAGGTCCATCCTGCGCCGTTCCATCTCTTGAGGCGGCCTGGGCCGCCCTGGTTCGCCGGGTGGGTCAACAGATACGACGGGGATCATGTCTTCCTGATCCACAAGCTCGCTCGCCATGCCCATCACTTTGTCCAGACGGTGAACGTCCGGGCTCATGCGCACAAGCAACGGCGGCAGCTCATGGGTCTTTGTCCCGGGCACCTCTACGAATTTTCGGTCACCCAGAATCTCCATACAGTCCTCGGTACTATTATCGACGCTTCTGTCGAATACTTAAGTCTTCAATATTAGAGATGTTCGGGGCGGCATGCAAGTTACCGACTTTGTTATCCTGCGACCGCATGCCTCAATATTCGATCGGTGTGGACATGGGCGGGACCAATCTGCGGGCCGCCGCCGTCGGCGAAGACGGAACCATGTTGGGCAAAGCCGCCGGGAGCACGCCGCTCGAGGCGGGTCCGGACGCGGCCGTCGCCGACATGGTGGGGTTGATCCAAGGCTTGCAGGAGCGCCTGGGCAAGTCCGGCCTGGTGGGCGTGGGCGTCGGCGTCCCCGGCTTCATTCGCATGGAGACGGGCGTGATCGCGGGCTGGGCCCAACAGCCGGCCTTCACCGGCTATCCCATGCGCGACAAGATTGAGCAGAGCCTGGGGGCGAAGGTCATTCTCGAAAACGACGCCAATGCGGCCGCGCTGGGCGAAAAATGGATCGGAGCCGGCAAGGGCGTCGACGACCTGGTTCTGCTGACGCTGGGCACCGGCATCGGCGGAGGCATCATCAGCGGCGGCCGCATCCTGCATGGAGCGCAAGGCATGGCCGGCGAGCTGGGCCACATCACCATTTCGCCCAACGGCAATCCCTGCGGCTGCGGCAACCGCGGCTGCGTCGAGAAGCACGCCTCCGCGACTGCCATCGCGGCCATGGGACGGCTGATGAATCTGGGCGCGAACCTCACCGCCGAGGATGTCTACAACTTCGCCGGCCGACGGCAACGACCGCGCGCTGGCCATTTTTCGATCCATGGGTGAGGCGCTGGGCATCGCCATCGCCGGCCTGATAAATATTTTCAATTTCCCGCTGTACCTGCTGAGCGGCGGGCCCATCCCGGCCTGGCGCTTCTTCGCGCCGTCGATGCTGGCCGAAGTGGAGCGCCGCAGCTTCACCTACCGCTCCGCCCCCACGCGCATCGAGCCGGCCAAGCTCGGCAACGAGGCGGGGTTGTACGGCGCCGCGTGCCTTCCGTTTCAGGGTTGATCGAGCTCACTCCGGCCAGCAGGCGTCGCTCCACATCTTGAGCGTTGCGCGGTGCCACGTCGGCGTGCGCCCTGTGATGTACGGTTCCAACTCGGTCTCGAATCGGGCGACAAGGGCGCTCTGGGTGATCAATCCGGCTTGCGCGAGGAAGATTACGTCGCGGATATCGCGATCGTTACTTCGCTCCAATTTCGTTAAGGCGGGATCGTGTGGTTCGAGAGCCCATAGCCGAACCCTCGGCCATAGCGCGAAAACCCGGACCAAACGGGTTTCGTAATCCGCCAGGTGGTTCGCGATTCCAACACGATCAATATAGACCCGATGCTTCTTCTGGAGTGCGGAGCCCTTGCCGGCCAACTGGGCGACCCGATCCCCGGCCTCTCTTGGAATCACCGTGAGCACATCCAAGTCCGCCGTTTCCCGCGCGAACCCGTAGTACTGGCTCACGACGAATCCCCCGATGCAGTGAAAGTCCGCGGGCGCGTCGAGTGCGGCGTCCAAATCCCTGAGGAAGGAGAGCCATGGCTCCGCGGGACGGTCAGGTGGCATCACTGCCGAGGACGTGCTCGGGTTGGAGCCTCGTCAATACGTTCCAATGCCGCGCCAGCATTGTCCGATTGGCGCGCATCCATTCGCGAGTTGGGCCAGGCATGGAATCCCAGCAAAGCGTGGCTTCTTGAAGAAGTCGCGCTTGGTCCAGTTCGCGCAGAGCGGACAAAGCCTCCCGTGTCTGGACGCCCGCCACCTGTAGCACAAAGCCCAAACGGTTTTGCAGATTTAGCAATTTCGCCTGCCGCACCAGCCGAGTCAAGTCCATCTGACGGGCGTATTGCCGGACCACCCAGGGGAGTCCTTCAACGATCCTTGAATCCGCATCGGGCCTGGCGAGCACCGACAATAGCAGGTCGTCGGGGTCAGGTTTCAACCGGGTTGGCGCGAGGTGAGCGAATCCCGGATACCCCAACGCGCTCAGTTGCGCCCGGAAAGAGTCCTCCGCGGCGTCCTGGCCGTCACCTTGGGCAACAGCGCGACGCAAGGCCTTCATGCGGGTGCGAAGCGCCGCGGTGAGAGGCCGCGCTCCGTGTTCGAGCAACGACAGGTAGGGTTGGGACACGCCGAGCAAGGATGCCGCATCCACCTGCGTCAGGCCATTTCGCTTGCGCCAGTGCTGGAGGGTCGCCGTCATCGGGATTCCAGCTTCATCCTATCATGTAATATTACAAGCAGGCATGTTGGGGGAGCGTCACTTCGGATGCGGGATCGCCTTGCTGACGTTTGCTGGGGCTGTCTTCAGTGCGCAACGACCCCGGGATGAGCATAATCGACCCTCATCGAGAACGGGACTTAGATTCTTTCGTCCTCGATTGTTTCAGCTCGCGCTTCAAGGAAGCGATCATTTCTTCAGCGGTGATGAATGGTCCGGCCGTGTGACCCTGCTTTACTTCTTCCAACGCCTCCTTCAGCCGGGCATCGATCGTCCGGCGCTGCTCCGGCGTGTACTCGTCGTTCGCGTTGGGGAGCTTCGGGAAGAATGGTAATGACGCCGCCGGATGCCTTGATTTCGAGCTCCTGCGCGCTCTTGAATCCCGCTGTCCGCCGCACGGAACGGGGACCACAAGTGGCGTTTTGTTGTCGTTTTTGATGGCGACGGTCATAGGAATGATCCCGGCGGTCTTGCGCTGGAAACTTTCAACTTCACGATAGCAGGTGTGCGGCAGCGTGCAAGCGGCTTAGCAAGGCCGTGAGGCCGTCAAACGGAAGGCCTCGTCTAGCGAACCAGCATCAACCTGGATAACGGCGGTCAATCAATTTGCGAACAGCGTCGTGTTCGATGAATTCGCCTCGGTCGGCCGCCGCTAAGCCCTTATCGACCTCCTGCAGGAACCAGTCTTCGTGGTCGACGAGCCGCTCTACCGCTTCCTGTACCAGCGTTTGAGGGTCTCGTCCCTGCATTGTGGCCATGCGCGCCAGCTTCGCTTGCAGTTCGGGATTCAAATGCACTTCCATGCCGTCAGTCTAGGCCGCAGCCGTGGTTCTGTCAAACCATGGAAGCCACCCGCTATAATGAAGTCGGTGACCCCTGTGACTTTCCGAAGCTTTCTGCGCCTGACGACGCATCTGCAAATGCTGCCCATCCTTGAAGGCGGTGAGGAAACCCTCATCGGCGGGCAGGCGGTGATGGAAGGCGTCATGATGCTGGCGCCGCACAGTTGCTGCATCGCCGTGCGCAATCCCCAGGGCGAGATCGTCACTCACGAACACCCGGTGACGAAGATCGCCGACAAATATCCGATCTTCAAATATCCCATCTTCCGCGGGCTGGGCCGCATCGGCCAGACCATGTCGCTGGGCGCCAAAGCCACCCGGTTTTCGTTTAATACCGCGCTCGCCCCCGAGCTTTCTTCTTCAAAGGGCGCCGACGGTGAAAAATCGGGAGAGATCGGCTCCAACATATTAACCCTGGGCTTCGCCTTTGCGTTCCTGGTCTTCATCGCGCTCTTCAAATTTGTTCCGCTGTATCTGGCTACGCAGCTCGGCCACCACGTCGCGGCGCTTTCCAGCCGCTTCGCCGTCAACATGGCCGACGGCCTGATCCGCATCGGCATCCTGCTGGTTTATCTGTTCGCGCTCTCGCGCCCCAAGGATATGCGCCGCATCTTCCAATATCACGGAGCGGAGCACAAGGTGGTCTTCAACTACGAATCCGGCAAGCCGCTCAGCGTCGAGAACGCCCAACAGTTCACCACTTTTCATCCCCGCTGCGGCACCTGCTTCCTGCTGGTGATGCTGGTGATCGCGATGTTCCTTTATGCGCTGCTGCCGATTGACGGCTTCGTGACCAAGCTGCTGGTGCGCATCGCGCTTCTGCCGCTGGTGATCGGATTGAGCTATGAGCTGATCCGTTTTGCGGCGCGCCGCCAGGGCACGCTCCTGGGCATGCTTACTCTGCCGGGGCTGTGGCTCCAGCGCATCACCACCAAGCAGCCCGACGATTCCCAAGCCGCCATCGCCATCCACGCCTTGAACGGCGCGATGGAGCTGGAGGCCAGGCAGGGCGGCAAGCTGGTCATCGCCTGACCCGGATCGATTGCCATGCAGTATCGTCCCAAACTCGATGAGATGGAGCGCCGTTACGAAGAGCTGACGGCGCAGATGGCCGACGCATCCGTCATCAACGATTCCGCGCAGTACCGCAAAGTCACCAAGGCGCAAAGCGAACTGGCCGACATCGTCGCAAAGTATCGCGAGTGGAAGGCGGTGAACGAGAATCTGCAACAAGCCCGCGCGATGCAGAATGACGCCGAGCTTGCCGAGATGGCGCACGAAGAGATTCTCCACCTGCAACCGCAATTGGAGCAGCTGGAGCAGGATTTGAAGATCGCGCTGCTGCCCAAGGACCCCAACGACGACAAGAATATCGTGCTCGAAATCCGCGCCGGCACGGGCGGGGACGAAGCCACGCTCTTCGCCGCCGAAGTCTTCCGCATGTATTCGCGCTTCGCGGAATCGCGCGGCTGGAAGGTGGAAGTTACCTCCGCCAGCGATTCCTCGGTCGGCGGCCTCAAGGAAGTGATCGCGCTGGTCAGCGGCGATAAGGTCTTCAGCCAGCTTAAGTACGAAAGCGGAACGCACCGGGTGCAGCGCGTGCCCGCGACGGAGCAGCAAGGCCGCGTCCATACCTCCGCCATCACCGTCGCTGTGCTTCCGGAAGCCGACGAAGTGGAGATCAAGCTGGAAGCCAAGGATGTCCGCATCGATACATTTTGTTCTTCCGGCCCCGGCGGGCAGAGCGTGAACACCACTTACTCGGCTGTGCGCCTCACCCATCTGCCCACTGGCACGGTGGTCTCCTGCCAGGACGAAAAATCGCAGATCAAGAACCGCGCCAAGGCGGAACGCGTGCTGCGTTCGCGCCTGTATGAGATGGAGCTCGAAAAGCAGCAGGAAAAAATCGGCGCGGAGCGGCGCAACATGGTTGGCTCCGGCGACCGCAGCGAAAAAATCCGCACCTATAACTTTCCCCAGAATCGCCTGACCGACCATCGCATCGGTTTGACGCTGCACCAGCTCAATCTGGTGATGGAAGGCAAGCTGGATGCGATCATCGACGCGCTCACCGTCTTCTATCAGAACGAAGGCCTCAAAGAGCCCGCGCCGGTTTAGGGTGTCCCCTTTTTTCCCGTGAACATCCAGACCGCCCTGCTTCAGGGCCAGCGGCTCCTTGACGACGCGCGCATTTCAGCGCCGCGCCTCACCGCGGAAGTGCTGCTGGCCCACGCCATCGGTTGCGAGCGTGCGTGGCTCTACGCGCACTCCGATGAAGAGCTGCGCGAAGTGTGGTGGATTCACTACGGGCGTTATCTGCACGAGCGCATGCAGGGCAAGCCGGCGCAATACATCACCGGCCGCCAGGAGTTCTACGGCCGCGAGTTCCACGTCACTCCCGCCGTGCTGATCCCGCGCCCCGAAACCGAGCATTCCATCGAAGCCGCACTCGCTTTGTATAAAGGCGCGCTTGGCGCGACACGGATTCTCGACATCGGCACAGGTTCCGGTGCAATCGGCGTCACGCTTTCGCTCGAAACCGGCGCAAGCGTTGTTTGTACCGATATCTCGGAGCCGGCGGTGCGCATCGCCGCAGCGAATGCCCGCCGCTTGGGATCTGCCGCGCGGTTCGTCGTCTGCGATCTAGGCTCGGCATTCGCTTCCGGCGCGTTTGATCTGGTCGTGTGCAACCCTCCCTACGTTCCCGGCGCCGACAAAGAAAACGTCCAGCGCGAGGTTCGCGACTATGAGCCGCACATCGCCGTCTTCGGAGGCAGCGATGGTCTCGACGTCTACCGCCGGCTGATTCCCGAAGCCGCTCGTCTGCTCCAGCCGGGCGGCCATCTGATCCTGGAAATCGGCTGGTTGGCCGCGGACAGCGTCAGCGCTATGCTGGGCGAGTGGACCCGCGTGGAAATCAAACCGGACTTGGCCGGGATTCCGCGCGTGGTGACGGCCGTTCATCGATGGGTCCAACACCCGTGAGCCGCACGTTTTTCCACCTCGACATGGACGCCTTCTTCGTCTCCGTCGAGGAGCTTTTCGATCCCTCGCTCAAAGGCAAGCCGGTGGTGGTGGGGGGCCGTTCCAATGAGCGCGGCGTGGTCTCCGCCGCCTCCTACGCCGCGCGCAAATTCGGAGTGCATTCCGCCATGCCTCTGCGCACCGCCTACAAAATGTGCCCGCAGGCAATCTTTGTCGAAGGCCATCGCGAGCGCTACCGCGAATACTCCGGCCGCGTCTTCGAGGTCCTGAAGCAGTTCACTCCCACTATCGAGATGGCGTCGATCGACGAAGCCTATCTGGACCTCACCGGCACCCAGCGCCTGCACGGGCCTCCTCTTGCCGCCGCGCACAAGTTGCACGACGCGGTCCGGCGAGCCACCAATCTCAACTGCTCCATCGGCGTCGCCGCCTCGCGCATGGTCGCCAAGGTGGCCTCGGATCAAGCCAAACCGAACGGCATTCTGTGGATCATGCCCGGGCAGGAGGCGCGCTTCCTCGCGCCGCTCGACGTGCGCAAAATTCCCGGCGTCGGCAAGGTGACGGAGCGCAATCTGCACGCCTGCGGCATCCGCAAGGTCGGCGACCTCGCCGGGCTCGATCCGGCATTTCTCAAAGCCCGCTTCGGCGAATGGGGTCTCGCGCTGGCAGGCAAGTCGCGCGGCGAGGACGCCGGAGGCTGGTTCGACGAAGAGATCGGCGAGGGTGGCCCCAAATCCATCAGCCATGAGCATACGTTTTCCGTCGACACCGCCGACGCTCCGACGCTCGACGCCATGCTGGTGCGCCTGGCCGAGATGGTGGCGCGCCGTCTTCGCGATCACCACCTCTTCGCCCGCACCATCCAGATCAAGCTGCGCTATTCCGATTTCTCCACGTTCACGCGCGCCCGCACGCTTGACCGCGCCACGCAAATCGACTCCGATGCCG
This sequence comes from Bryobacterales bacterium, assembly GCA_963765185.1. Lineage (GTDB taxonomy): Bacteria > Acidobacteriota > Terriglobia > Bryobacterales > Bryobacteraceae > Palsa-187. Next base: position 15,855 of record CAVXWB010000122.1, on the reverse strand, counting down.
CCGCGGCCGCCCGCGATCTGTTTCACAAAGCCTGGAACGGAAAACCCATCCGCCTGCTGGGAGTCTATGCGCAGTCACTCGGCGCCAGCGAAGGCCAAGCCAGCCTGCTTGAGGAAAACAAGACCGAAGCCTGGCGCAAGACGCTTCAAGCCGTGGACAAGATGCGCGGCAAATACGGCGATGAGATCGTGTCTCTGGCGGCGGGCATGAGCGCGGCGTTCCGCGCCCGCGTGCATGAGAATCCCGAGAACCTGCCCGGCAAGGACCCTCGCGATGAATCTACCCCTAAGGTTGGCCGCTGATAAACGCGGATAAACACAGATCGAAAACAAAGGCTTTGCGTCTTTGAATCCGCGTTCATCTGGGTTCATCGGCGGCCAATCATGCTTTTTTAATGCGTCATCGCGTAAATGATGGAATTCACTCCCATCCGGATTCCCTGCGCGGAGTATTCTTCCGGATACGCCGGGTCGTCGGCCCACTCCCAGGAGTCGCCGACGTCCTGGTTAAACCAGCCCTCCGTCACCACGCGGCCCTTCTCATCGTAAATAGCGACCCAGCGCGGCACCGTGCCGCCATTTTTCGATCCCTCACGCAAATGGTCGCGGCCTACGATGATGTGCCGGTCGTCGAGGTCGTAGACCGTGTGAAAAATCTGGTCGGCGTTCGGAATGTCCACCAGTGGGCGGTCGGGAAACGCGAACCCGACGCGCTTGGCGAACTCGCCATATTCAGCCGGCCCGTGAAAATCGTCGCCGATAAAGAAGCCGCCGCGGTCGACAAATTCGCGCAGGATTTTTCCCTGTTTCTCGGTTAATCCCCATTCGCCCGCTTGCACGGCGTACAGAAACGGCCAGTTGAATACTTCATCGCCGTCTTCCAGATCCACGCTCTGTTCCACGGAGCGGGCATTCACTCGCGTCAAGCGCCGCACGGCTTGCAGAAAATGCCGGTCAGCGCGCGGATAATCCTGGGTCCACAGCGATAGCCCGAAATGATAATCGCCCGTGAATCGTCCCGTGCGCTGATAGCCATCCAGAGGCCCGCCGGGAAACATCAGCCGCGCGAAAACGAAATCGGTTTTCTGGTTCCAATCCGGAGGCAGCGGAATGTCGCCGATAAAATATTCGGTGCCCGAGTATTCCTTAAACGGCTTCTGAAACGCGTACAGCGTTCCGAAGAACAGCAGCAACCCACCGGCAAGGAAGATCCCGGGCCGCATGACTACGCCGATCCGAGCGACGCCAGCGTGCGCATCACGAAATGCCGGCGCGAGATTTTGCTCATCACGGCCCTCCCGTTCGGGAAACGTGTCCCGACGGGCCGATTTTAACACGCTGGGTGGTAGAACGACCTTGCGACGGCTGCGCGCTACCGCGCCGAGCACGGCTGCGGGTCCCAGCCTGTCGCATCCGCCATCAGCTTAAAGTGCGTGGTGGTGGTGAAGGGCATGGTGAGATACTGCGGGTCGCGCACTTCGCTGGTCACCACCAGCCACTGGTCGTTGTTGGGCGCGGTGATGCGGTCGTAATACTCGGTCAAGACCGCGTTGCCGCTGTAAGGAACTCCGTTCTTGCGCAGGTAGCCGGGCAGCATGCGTGTGGTCACCACTTTCAGATCGCCCGTGCGAGGCTGCCCTCTGCCGACCGTCGCGTTTTCCCACTCGGCGACAGAATATCCCTGCCAGGAAGGCTCGGCATCCTGCGGCCCACCTTGAGCAGTGCCGCCGCCGAAATGGAACACGCGAGTCTGCGTGCCGGCGTCGGCTTCGATCTTCATCGCTGTATCGTTGTCCCAGGTAATGTGCAGCCGTCCCGGCACGCGCATCAGCGCGGCAGCTCCGTAGGATTTGCACTGTAGACCGGCGGCTTCGTCCTTGGCCGGGTCCCACTCCCCGGCCACTCTGCGGCCCTCGCCGTTCATCGGAACTCCGCCGTAATTTCCCTTAGGCGGAGCGACCATGCGGAAGCGCCAATCTTCGGTGACCACCGAAACCCAATAGCCGGTCATCTCGATCGCGGCCGAGGTCCGCGCGTTCTGCGCGCCTCGTCCGGCGCCGCGCCCACCCCCTCGTCCGCCGCCACCAGCGGGAGGTTGAGCGTAAGCAGGCACAGTTATGCAAACCACCGCCAACAAGCAAGCCGCGGCGTATAAAAAGATCCGCCTCACCTTAATCGATCGTTTCACCGGGCTTGGTGCCCCATCCGAAACCATCCGACTTGCGGTGCAGCGTCTTCAGCGCGCCTCTGAAGTCGCCCGGCGTGCGCGAAGGATTTATGGTGACGGTGACTTCATCGCCGGCCACCAGAGTATCCCGCTTGATGCCCGCCTGGCCGAGCTGCCCTGAGGAGCGCCATTCCAGCGACCAGCGCTGCATCCCGCCCTTTTCGTCAGGCACGTCGATTTGAAGAAAGGAATGCGGGTTCCGCAGCATCAGCTGTGCGATTTTGCCTTCCAGCGTGACTTCCTTGTCCGCATAGTAGGTAGCCGAAAGAGAGTGATGAGCATACGCCCGGTTCCCCGCCAGAAAAGCTCCGGTGGCGACCAATAAAACAGCCAATTTATGTTTCATGTGATAACTCCCAGGCATTATTTTTTGAGGCTCCGATACGCCGCCTCGATAAACATATCCGTGGTCCAAGCACCGGTGATCGATCCATACAGCCCGTCGTAGTCCATGGTAGGTTTCGCGGCCTTCACCTGTTCGAGCGTCATGCCCTTCTGAATCATATCCTGAATGCGGTCGCGCATGATGGCCACCATGTTCCTGTAATTGGCTACGTCGCCGGTGTCGCACAAGCGTCCGTGACCGGGAATGATCATGGTGCCGCCCTGCGAACGGAACTCCGGAATCGCCAGATCCAGAATGCGATTCAGCCCGTCCAGAATGCCGTTGATGCTGCCGCCCTTGTCTACCTCAATCACGGGATAGCTATCCGTGCGCAGGATATCGCCGGCGCTGATCACGTCGGAATAGCGGAAGAACACGATGCTGTCGCCGTCCGTGTGCGCGGCGGGAAGGTGAAAAATCTGCACCCCTTCGCCGTTGAAAAACTGGCTCAGCTTGTAGGACGCGGTGCGGAAGGTTTCCGTCGGCCAGAACGCGTCCGGCACCGGCGTCTTGCCCTCCACTTTCGGCTCGCTCATGCGCTGCAGCACGTTTTCGTGCGCGATGATCTCGGCCGAAGGCACAATGCCCACGGGAGGAAACGTGACACCGACAATCTTCGAATCGGCGGGGAGCTCGGCGAGTCTTTCATTCCCGCCCGTATGATCGGCGTCGATGCTGGTATCGATAATGAAGCGCACCGGCTTGGGCGGCGCGGGCGAGCTGATCACGGCGTTCAGCGACGGACTGGTCCAACCCGCCGGCGTCTGGGCGCAATGCAGGCCGAGACAATGATTGGGCTCCGGCGACGCGGTGATCGCCGTGGCAAGCTGGAGCACGGTGGACATCACCTTCGCCACCATGTCCGTCGAACCCGCGTCTACCAACAGAACGCCGTCCTTGCCGATCGAGGCGGTGATATTGCCGCCCGCTCCCACCAACATATAAACGTTGCCCTGCACCGGCAGCACATGGATCTGGCCGTCCGGAGGAGGCTTGGGCGCGGGCGGAGGAGTTCTTGAAATGGGCTCGGTCTTGGCCACGTTGACGGTGGGGTCTTTCAACTTCTTCCGGTACTCCGGATAAATCGATTCCGCGCCGCCTCTGGCCGCCGCCGGAGGAATGTCATCCGCGCCCAGGTTGGGGTTCTGCCCGGGCAGGAAATGCGGCACCGCTGGTGGAAATGTTTTCTTCGCTGACGGTACAGGGATACAGAGTCAACTGAGTATGCGGGTCCAGTTCATAGTGCGTGGTCTGAATGAACGGCTCTTCCAGCCACACAGGATCGGTGATGATCATGGCGATCACCAGGTAATCGCCGTGCCGCGTGATGTACTCCATCATGGTGGCGTTGTCGCTGAAGGACGCGCCGTTGCGCCGGAGATAGGCGCCTTTCAAATGCGTGGTGGTGATCACCAGCATGTTGCCTTGCCACTTGCCTGTCGAAAATCCCGACCAGGAGTGCGGCGCATAATCCGGCGGATGCGGGCGTCCGTCCAAGTAGATGGGCCGTTCCAGCGACCGCAGATATTCGAAGTGATACTCGGAAACCTCGCGCGACACCGGGTCCACTTCCTGCGAAATCCGCACCGCTCCCAGGGCGCGCCATTGATACGGCCCGGGATGGGGCCGGCATTGAAACTCGGGAAGACTCCACTCGGAGTGGTCGTGGCTGTCGGCCTTCATCCGGCCGGCGTCGTTGAGCGGAATGCCCTGATAATCGCCCAGCGGCGGACCGCCGGAGCGCTCATAGGAATCCTCGGTGATGCGGTCGGCCCACGTGCCGGAGAGATCCACTTGAGCAAACGCGGGCAGCGCGGTCAGCAGCGCCGCCAGCGAAAACAGCGATCGAGCGCGGAGCATGTTCCCGTGCGTCCTCATTGTTGCCTCCTAAAAGCAGATCCGTCCCGCAACCTAACACACTTGACAAACCCTCCGCAATTCGCCCGATCATAGTAAATAGATGCTGCGAGCAAAGAGCCTGGCTCCGATGGCGGTTCTCGCCGCCCTGGCGGTGGCCGTAGTGAGCATTGCGTGCGTAGTCTCGTGTTGGGGGGTGGAGGCGGCAATCCCTCCGTGCCATCACCACGCGCGTTCCTGCACGCCTCAACTGCTGACCGGCGAAGCACCCGGCGTCTCCGCCGCGCCCGCTTCGAAGATCGGGGACTCCAGTGTCCGCGGAAAAACGGGGACATCATTGCCTGTGCCCGCCCCAGAATCCGAGTGCTCTCGAGAGTGCTTCAAGGCGGGACAGGCTATGGTGTCCCCGCTTTTCCCTCCCGCAGTCCTTAGAATCTGACGCTGCCTCCCGTTTCACAATTCCATCGATCGACACACAGGGGCAGTGTATGCGCACTCTTATTCTTTCGTCTTTATTTCTCGGCATGGCGTTCGCCCAACAGATTGAATCGCCCGACGTGTACCTGATGAACGTCACCTCCGGCACCAGCCAGAACCCCGAGTCTGCGTCGCTGCCCATGCTGATGCGCCCGGACGGAGCGTGGATGCTGTCACTGATGGGCCAGGCATTCCTTGTCGACACGCAACAGAGCAGCCCCAGAGGCGGCGATAAGCTTTACTCGACCAACTGGATCATGGGCGCAGCCGGACACCCGCTCCTGGGAGGCAGCCTGCTCCTTAAAACCATGCTGAGCCTGGAGCCCGCCACCATCACCAATCGCCGCTACCCGGAGCTGTTTCAAACCGGCGAAACCGCCTACGGCATCCCCTTGGTCGACGCCCAGCACCCGCACAATTTCGTAATGGGTCTGGGCGCGCACTACGCTCACCGCGTAGGCGAGGCGGCGATGCTGCACCTGTACTACGCCCCTGTGGGCGACCCCGCGCTCGGGCCGGTCGCCTATCCCCACCGCGCCTCCGCGCAGGAGCTCCCCGAGGCGCCCCTCGGCCATCACTGGGAGGACTCCACGCATATCTCCTACAACGTTGTCACCGCCGCTTTCGAATACAAATGGGTGCGTCTTGAAGCCAGCGGATTTTACGGAACCGAGCCTGGCGAGAACCGCTGGATCATTGACTGGGGCCCCATGAATTCATATTCCTCGCGCCTTTCCGTCGCGCCGAACAAGAATTGGGAGGCGCAATTCTCCGCCGGCCGTCTCACCCATCCCGAGGGCGATCAACCCGGCGACATCGTTCGCACCACCGCTTCGGTCGCGTACACGCGTCCCCGTCCCCAAGGCGCTTGGGCCTCCAGCCTGATTTGGGGCCGCAATCACGAAACGCTCACCGGCCGCAATCTGAATGCTTATCTTCTTGAAACCCTCTACCCGCTTACGCGCAAGAATTTCCTCACCGGCCGCATTGAGCTTGTCGATAAAGACGAGCTATTTGAGGACCAACCTGCGCTCGAAGCCACGCTCGATCGTTCGGCGGGAAGCACATTTCGCGTGCAGGCTTACACGGCCGGCTATACGCGCGATATCGCTCAGTTCCGCGACGCCGAAACCGGCCTCGGCATGAATGTGACCGCGTACGCCATCCCCGCCGCCATCCAGCCTTATTACGGAGCCCATCCCTGGGGCGTAAACGTGTTTCTGCGGGTGCGGATCAAGCGCTGAGCAATCGTATATACTGTGGCGATCCGGGAATATAAATTCAAATCCAGGGAAAAGGAGAACGTTCGTGAAGCCGAATTATCTAGTCCGCGTGGTCTCTCTTCTGATTCTCGCGTCTGTAGCGCTAACCGCGCAGGTCGCACGACAGGGGGATGTGCCACTCAAAAACTGGGCGACTCCGCTGTACTGGCAGCCCAACCAGGCGGAGAGAGGGGCCGCGGGCGGGGCCATGCCACAGCTCCAGTTCTCCGCGAATGCTGTGTCCACTGACGCTCTCACTTTCGTGGCGATCACACCCTGCCGCCTGGTTGACACGCGGGGCGGCGCCTTCAACGGGGCATCTCCCTTTTCTGGGCCGTCTATAGCAGCCAAGGGAACGATTACGATCCCGGTGCAATCCCCAACTGAAGCCACCGCCAACACCGCGCCCGCGCCTTGCGGAGTGATTCCTGCCATTGCCCAGGCCTATTCGTTTAACCTGACGGTGGTGCCCGTGGCGGGAGGCGCAGTCGACTATGTGTCGCTCTGGCCGGCAGGCGCGTATCCAGCCTTGGTCGCGACCTTAAACGATCCGCAGGGTGCGATTGTGGCCAACGCGGCCATTGTTCCGGCAGGGCCAACAGCAAGCCCTGGGTATGGCGGCGTGAGCGTGTATAACGACGGCCCCGCGACCACCGAATGTGGTCATCGATATGAACGGTTACTTTGCCGCGCCGACCGACCGACTCGCAACACCGCCATCGGGGCGGGAGCGCTGGCGATCAACACCACCGGGCTGAAAACACGGCCACCGGTAGAGCGCGCTGAAAGCCAATACCACTGGGAGCCAGAACACGGCCAGCGGTGTCAGCGCGCTGATGTTCAACACGGCCGGGAGCTACAACACGGCCACCGGTGACAGCGCACTGCTGAACAATACCACCGGGGGCAGCAACACCGCCAGCGGCGCCAACGCACTGCAGAATAACACCACCGGGAACGACAACACGGCCACCGGTCAGAGCGCGCTGAGTAACAACACCACCGGCAGCTACAACACGGCCACCGGCGCCAGCACCCTGGTGAACAACGCCGGGTCCTCCAACACCGGCAGCGGCGCCAACGCGCTGCAGAATAACACCACCGGGAACAACAACACGGCCACCGGTGCCAGCGCCCTGGGGAACAACACCACGGGGGGTGCCAACACCGCCAGCGGCGTCGCCGCGCTGCGATTCAACACCACCGGGGCTGGCAATACGGCCGACGGATTCAACGCGCTGCAAGTTAACGCCGCTGACAACAACACAGCCAGCGGCGCCTTCGCACTGCAGAACAACGCCACCGGGCCCGGCAACGTGGCCGTCGGCTTCTCTGCGCTGCAGTACAACACAGCCGGGTCCGAAAACGTCGCCTTCGGCGACACAGCGATGCAGCCAAACACCGCCGGGAGCGGCAACGTTGCGGTTGGTGAAGCGGCGCTGGCGTCGAACACCACCGGGAACAGCAACATCGCCATCGGGGTTACTGCGGCCATAAATGTCTCCGGCGGCAATAGCAACAACATTCATATTGGCAACTGGGGCGCGTCCGGCGACAGCGGCGTCATTAAGATTGGGACGGAGGGCACCCAGACCAGCGCCTACGTCGCGGGATTTTGGGCGTGAGCGCTTCCGGCGGGGAGGCGGTGTATGTCACCGCTACCGGGCAGCTAGGCACCATGAACTCCTCGCGCCGCTTCAAGGAACAGATCACCGATATGGGCGACACCAGCAGCAAGCTGTTCCAATTGCGTCCCGTGAATTTCTTTTACAAACCGGAGTACGACGACGGCTCCCACCTGCTGCAATACGGCCTCATCGCCGAAGAAGTCGCCAAGGTTTATCCGGAAATGGTGGCCGACGACAAAGACGGTCAAATATTGACGGTCAAGTATCAGTTGCTCACCCCCATGCTGCTGAATGAGGTGCAGAAGCAGGCGGCGGAGAATCGCTCGCTCGAAGAACGGGTTGCCGCGCTGGAGGCGTTGCTGTCCACCCTGACGGCGGACCGCTGATTCAGTCCCGGCGATCAGGCCTTAAGCAGCTGCACGATTTCGCGCAGCTCCTTGCGAACGGTGTCGAGCATTTCGGAGGACCCGCTTCCAAATAAATCCGCTTGCCCCTTGGCCGGCGCGGCCGCAGCCGGTTTCGCCGAGCGGCGTTTTGCGGGCTTGGCAGAAGCTGCGCTCTCCGCCTTGGGGCGAGCTTCCAGAAACTTGCGCGCGCCCTCGATGGTGAACCGCTGTTCGTACAGCAGCCGCTTGATCTCCAGCACCAGCTCGACGTCCTTGCGGCGGTACAGCCGGTGCCCCGTGCCCGACTTGCGCGGGCCCAGCGAAGGAAACTCGGTTTCCCAGAAGCGCAGCACATAGGGCTTGATCCCCGCCAGCCTGGCCACGTCCCCGATGCGGAAGTAAAGTTTGTCGGGAATTTCCGTCGCCGCGGCGATGGCGCTCAGGCTGGCTGCGTGGTCCGCGGCATTTTCGGGAGTGCTCATGAGAGTACCCTTATTTTAGTGTCCTTGCTCGCAGGAATCCATCCCGTTCGCGAGGCCCTGCGCGCGGGGCTGCCTCTCGACCGCGTCATCATCGCTCGCGGGGCGGCCGGCGTGCGCCTCCAGGAGCTCATCGAACTGTGCCGCCAGCGCGGAATTCCCGTTCGTTTTGAGCCTCGCGAGCATCTCGACCGCAACGCCGCGGGAGCCCCGCATCAAGGCGTGATCGCCTATGGAGCCGCCTCTCGCCACGCCGCTCTCGAGGAGACTGTCGCCGGCGGCGGCCTGCATGTGGTGCTGGACGGCATCGAGGACCCGCACAATCTCGGCGCCATCATCCGCACCGCGCACGCCGCCGGAGCCGCCGCCGTGATCATTCCCGAACGCCGCGCCGCCGGTTTGACCGACACCGTTTCCCGCGCGGCCGCGGGAGCCTTGGCTCATCTGCCGGTCGTCCGCGTCGCCAACGTCAATCGCGCCCTGGATCAGCTCAAGAAGGGCGGGTATTGGATTTACGGTCTGGACGAGAGCGGTCCTCTTGACTACGCCAAGACCTCCTACGCCACGCCCACCGCCTTCGTGATCGGCGCGGAAGGCCGCGGGCTGCATGAGCAGACCGCCCGGCACTGCGATTTCCTGGTGCGCATTCCCATGCCCGCCGGCGGCGTGGCGTCGCTCAACGCCAGCGTTGCCGCCGGAGTGGTCTTGTTCGAATGGCGCCGATCCCGGGCGAGCAGTGGAGAGCCGGCTTGAGTCATGCGGACGATTTCACTGAAGCTGCCCGACGATCTCCTGGCCCATCTCGAGAGTGAGGCCAAGGCGAGGGGGGTGACGAAATCCAGGCTTGTGCGGGAGAGCCTGGATGCTGCGTTGCGCAAGCCATCGCCAGCCGGCGCCGTCTCGTGTTACGACCTGGCCCGCGACCTTGCCGGTGCGGTGAAGGGCCTGCCCAAGGATCTCGCCGTGAATCCGAAATACATGGAAGGCTTTGGTCTCTGGTAAGCTTCCTCGCCTCCGGGCTCAGGCATCACGCCTGGGCCGTCGAGTGATTGGAAACGGATGCGCCCGCCGCTCTCTGACATGCGAGCCGGTCCTGACCGAGGCGGCCTTCCTTCTGAAACGGGAGGGCCGCGACACCGATGCTCTTTTTGCGCTGTTGGAGCGGGGTGTGATTCGTATCGCGCTCGCCGTGGAGCAGCAGCAAGCGGATCTGCGGGCGCTCATGCGCCGCTATCGCAACCCGCCCGTGTCGTTGGCGGACGCCTGTTGGTGCGGATGCCTGTTTGAGAGCACATACCAACTAAGGAGCTAAGCTAGAGAAGTGCTGTCCTACCACGGGCTCACTGGCCCGGAATTATGGCGACTGCTCCGTTGGTGGCTGATTCATGTGGGGCCGAAACGCGATGTGACGGTCGACACCTCTAATGGCATCCTCACCTTCGACAGCCGAAATTGGCTGATCGGGAAATATCTCTACGTGAAAAAGGCGCATGAGGAAAACGAAATTCGATTGGCTTTAGAACTGTTGATGGCGGAGGGCTGGATCGGGCGTCGCGGCAACACGATTGTAAACGCCGGCGCGAACATCGGCATGACCTGTATCGCCTTGGTCAAGTCAGGCTATTTCGACCGTGCAATTGCGTTCGAACCGGATCCTGAAAATTACCGACTCCTGGTCCGTAACATCGATCAAAATGGGTTGCGGGAGCAAATTCAGGCGTTTCCCGTTGCGCTCTCATCCACCGTCGGACCATTGGAGTTCGAGCTTTCCCCGGACAACTCAGGCGACCATCGGGTTCGTCAGACCGACCGGCCGGGATTTTATCGGGAGGAGAAACGGCGCACCATCTCAGTGCCCGGAGAGACTCTCGACGGCTTCTTCGAAAATAAAACTGAGCCGGTACACGCTTGTTGGGTCGACATTCAAGGGCACGAAGGACACTTCTTTCGCGGCGCCCGGACATTTCTCAAAAGAGGCATCCCGGTTATCTTCGAGCTCTGGCCCTATGGGCTCGAGCGGGCGGGCACCACCCCGGGTGAGTTCGTCAGTCTCGTTTCCGAAATGTTTACGCATTTTTGGGTGATCGGGAATGACGATTACCAGCGAGCTCCGCTCAGCGACATGATCAAGCTTTTTGACGCGTACAGCGGTCCTCGAAACTTCTGTCTGGTGGTTCTCGCTGCGAAACGCGGCGATTCAGGGGGGCGCGTTGCAGCAGGTTGAATCGATATACCCAGGGGCCGTGGCACGGTCACCCGGCGCGCAGCGCGCTGCAATGTTGCTCGCCGTGCTCGCGCCCACGGCAATGTTCGTGTCGCCGGCGGCGTTCAGCATTCTGCTCGGGGCGGCGCTGCTTGCCTTCCTCTGGGCGCGTATCCCGTTGCGGCTTCCATCGCCTACATGGCTGCCGCTCCTGCTATTTTTCATCGGGACAATGGTTGCGATTGCCTTGTCGCCAGACCCCATTGCGGGCTGGCCGCAGGCGAAGAAGTTCTGGGTGTTCCTGGTGCTGCCTCTCTTTTACAGCGCAGTGCGGCTCACCTCCGATGTGCGTCGCGTGGGACTATTGTGGGCGGCATTGGCCAGCGTGACCGCGGCGTGGAGCTTCGAGCAGTTTATCCGGAAGTGGGAAACGGCGCGGGCCGCCGATACGGATTTCTATCTTGCCTACGTCGCATCGCGGGTTACCGGTTTGCGGGATCATTGGATGACATTCGCCGGTGAGCAGATGATCGCGGTGCTGCTGGCTGCGTCTCTGCTGCTGTTCGCTCCCCGTGTGCGCAGAGGCTGGTGGTTGGGCATCGCGCTGGTCCTCATCTCCGCTTCGCTTGTCATCAGCTTGACGCGCGGCGTGTGGATCGCCACGGTGGCCGGTCTGCTTTACCTGATTGCTATGTGGCGGCCGCGCTTCCTTCTGCTCGCGCCGGTCTTATTGCTCATTGTCGCGTGGGCCGGGCCGCCGATTGTGCGCGAGCGCATCGTCTCCCTCTTCCAGCCGCACGGCGATGCGGACTCGAATATGCAACGTGTGTACGTCTGGCGTACCGGTCTCGCTATGGTGGAAGCGCATCCCTGGTTCGGCCTTGGACCCGACCAGGTGAAGGTCCGGTTTGACGACTACATGCCGCCCGATCTGCCCAAGCAGAAGCCAGCCGGCTTCTACGGCCACCTGCACAACATTTATCTGCAGTACGCGGCCGAGCGCGGCGTTCCGACCCTGCTGGCGCTGCTTTGGTTCGTTTTGGGAAACGTTGTGGTGTTCGCGCGCAAACTTCGCCAACTACCTCCGGGGCGCAGCGACGCCCGCTTCGCTCTCCATGGCGCAATCGCCGTCACCGTGGCCGTTCTCATCGAAGGCTTCGTCGAGACGAACCTTGCCGACAGCGAAATTCTGGCGATGTATCTGGCGACAATGGCCATGGCCTACGTAGCCGTAGATGCCGCTGGGCGGCCACCGAGGACAGTCGGCGCGTAGGTTGGGGCACAAAGCGGGAAACCAATCCGACGATTACGCATGCGGCAAAACAGGAGGCCTTTTCCGTTCGGCAGTCGGCCCCGTGCTTACATAAGCTTGTGGGCGCAAGCGTCCCAGTCCCTTTCAAAGGACAGAACAGATGAGCGTTCCCTTCGTCGATAATCCGATCCTCCGCCCGCTTGGCCGGAAGCCGGCGATGCGAAGGAAGCGGCCCGATGGCGTCCCCAAACATGGCTCGGCTGCCCTGTGATACACAATAAGGAACTCCACTTGGGCGTCGTCTATGTCGACTTCTGATATCTACGATCATCCTGCACTCTATGACGCGCTGCTTCCGGTTGGAGCGCACCTGCCCTACTATGTGGAACTCTCCCGCCAGACGTCCGGCGACGTCTTGGAACTGGCCTGCGGGACGGGCCAGCTGACAGTGCCGGTTGCCAGTGCGGGATTGCCGATCGTTGGTATTGACACGTCCGCACCAATGCTGAATGCAGCGAAGGAGCGCGCGGCCGCTGCAAGGGTTTCCGTTCAGTTCTCGCTGGGCGACATGCGCAGCTTCGATCTGGGGCGCCAGTTTGGGCTGATTTTCATCGCACGCAACTCGCTGCTTCATCTCCATTCGACAGAGGACATTTTGGCTGCCTTCGCTATGGTCAGGCGGCACTTGGCGCCTGAGGGGATATTCGCGTTCGACATATTCAATCCAAATGTTCGGGTACTCGCGAGTCCCGCAGGACAGCGCTTTGCGGTCTTCCAGGTGGAAACAGAATCGTTCGGTACGCTTTCGGTGGAGGGAACAAACGATTACGACTCTGCTACGCAGGTGAACCGTGGCCATTGGTACGTGTCGGCTCAAGGCAAGCCGGATGTTTGGAGCTTCCCTTTGGCGTTGCGAAGCATCTTTCCGCAGGAGTTGCCGCTGCTGCTCGCGGCAGCGGGATTTCAGCTCAAGAGTCGCGCCGGAGATCTAGACCAGACGCCATTCGGTTCCACCAGTCGCTTGCAAGTGTGTCTATGTCAGGCGGCAGCTTAGGCGCCTGCCGTTAGATTAGTCGGCGTCGAAACGAAGTAACTTGTGAGGGAGAGGGCGTGCGCAGAACAGCAAATCTCGGCCTCAAGGCCAATCTCAACCTGTTGGCCGCCTATGACCCGCTCTGGCCTGCGGCGTTCGAAGACGAAAAGGTGCGTCTTGCGAAGGCGCTCGGTCCGGTTGCAAGGGGCATTGAGCACTACGGATCGACCGCAGTGCCGGGGCTTTGCGCCAAGCCGATACTGGACATCATAGTCGGAATCTCGCCTCTCTCTGAATGGCAAAGATGCAAACCTGCGCGGGAGGCTCTGGGCTATGACTACGCCGAAGGTGCGGGTGTTCCAGGGCACTACATTTTCGGGCGCGGGCGCGACCGGACGGAGCGCACCCACTTGGTGCATGTGGTGGAGTACCAGGGGGAGTCGTGGCGCGGCAGCCTTTCCTTCCGCGATGCACTGCGGCGCGACGCCAGTTTACGCGAGTCCTATGCGCGGGAAAAAGAGCGCGCTGCGGCCACCGCTCCCGGAAACCGGTCCGCTTATAACCTGCAAAAAGGCCCCTTCATCGCCGGATCCATCAAGAAGCTTTCCGGGGACCGGCCAGCCTGAACTGACAACCGCTGCGAATGCACAAATCCACCCGAGACGGCATCAAGAGGTTACTCCACTTGGCCGGAATCCGGCGACGCGAGGGAAGCAGCCGCCCGCGCACCCAAACACGCCTCGGCTGCCCCAAACCCGCTACAATCGGGATTGAATCCAGCATGAGTAACCCATCCGCCGCCACAGCCACGGAGCGTCTGAAAAAGGCCTTCGCCGAGGCTCTGAGCCTTCCCCCCGGAACCGATTACGACAGCCTGGCTTACGCCGTCACGCCGGGCTGGGATTCGGTGGCGCACATGGCCCTGGTGGCGGAGATCGAGAATACTTTCGAGATCATGTTTTCCACCGACGATGTCATCGGCATGAGCACGTTTGCCATCGCCAAGGAGACCGTGGCTCGGCACGACGTGCCGTTTGACTAATCCGTGACTCCCACACTGAGTTTGGCGGGCAAGGTCGCCTTTATCACCGGCTCTACCCGCGGCATCGGCTGGGCTACCGCGCGAGCTTTCGCCGAAGCCGGAGCCAGCGTGGTCCTCAACGGGTGCGCCGATGCCGATGCGCTGGAGCAGCGCCGCGCCGAACTTGAGCGCGAGTTTGGCGTCGCCTGCCTGGGGCTCCTGGCCGACGCCGCCGACGGCGCAGCGGTCCAGAGTTGCTACAGCCGCATCTTTTCACGCTTCAAGCGGCTGGACATCCTGGTCAACAACGCCGGGGTCTTGCAGGAAGGCTCGCTGGGCATGATCCCGGAGGCCGCCATCCGCCGCTCGCTCGAAGTCAACGTCCTGGGCGCGGTGATGCATACCCAGGAAGCTTGCCGCCTGATGGCGCGCAACAAGAGCGGTTCCATCATTAATATGAGCTCCATCATGGGCCGTAACGGCGCGGAGGGTTTGAGCGTCTATTGCGCCACCAAAGCCGCTTTGCTGGGCCTGACGTTTTCCGCGGCCAAGGAGCTGGCGTCCAAAAATATCCGCGTGAACGCGGTCGCGCCCGGCTTCATCGAAACCGATATGAGCCGCGTTCTGCCGGAGGCTCTATACGCCAAGCGCCTGGCCAGCGTGAAGATGGGCCGCGCCGGCACCGCTGAGGAAGTGGCCCAGACGATTCTGTTCCTGGCCTCCGATCTTTCGCGCTACATCACCGGCCAGGTGCTGGGCGTGGACGGTGGCATGCTGATTTGAATGAACGTTCTTCTCGCAGGCTCGGGTGCTTCTCCTGCGCTGTATGATTCCTCCGCGCAGCGCTGGTGGAGCTACGCCGATCTTGCGAGCGCCGTCGAGAATCGCGCGCGCGCTTTCGAATCGGCCGCCAAGCCCCTGATCCTGAGCTTCTGCCGCAATGACTTCGCGTCGGTGGCCGTGTATCTCGCCGCGCTCGAGGCCGGCGCGGCCATCGCTCTGCTGCCTGAGAATATGGCGCCGGAGTTCCAGGCGCATCTTATCAATGTTTATCAGCCGGAGTTTTTGTTCAACCCGGCCGATCCCAGGAACTACTCGGAACTCGGCGGCCAGATGTGGAAACACGACTCGGGCGCCGATTCACCTCCGATTCATCCCAGCCTGTCGGTGCTGCTCTCCACTTCTGGAACAACCGGGAATCCGAAATTCGTGCGGCTCTCGCTCGACAATGTTCGAGCCAACGCGCGCTCCATCGCGGAAGCGTTAGGCATTGAGCCCCATTACCGCGCCGCCGCGAACCTGCCGTTGCATTATTCCTACGGGCTCTCCGTGATAAACAGCCACATGGCGCGCGGAGCCTCTGTCGTGTTGACCGGCGAAAGCTTCGTCTCCCCCGGGTTCTGGAATCTGCTGCGGGAGCAGGCTTGCGAATCCATTGCCGGCGTTCCGTATTCTTATCAGATGCTGGATCGTCTCAAGCTCGATCACTTGAATGTTCCCGGCATCCGCACGCTCACCCAAGCCGGAGGCAAGCTGGGCCCGGAGCTGATCGCGAAATTCCACAAGGTCATGACCGACCGCGGGGGCCAGCAATGTGGTTTGTTATTGTGGTTCCTTGGTTGGTTAGGTATTGCTCCACAAATTTT
>CAVXWB010000121.1:0-15174 GCA_963765185.1 Bryobacterales bacterium | reverse complement strand
CGGATCGATCCAGCTCCCTGGCGCTGATCCGGGCGTTCCCGCAACGGGCACAACCGGGAAGTGACTCGCATTAAAGTTGGGCCACGCAACCTGAGCATACGTCAGCGGAACGCCGGTGGCCAAGGTCATGGGCGCCTGGGCCCATGCAGTTGAATTTACCTGATTCACCGATGTGACAGAGCGCGCTTGTATGCCAACGTCGGCCGTAGGGCCGATAAGGAGGGCTGCTCCTGCGCGGACCACGGTTTTCGAATTCAACTGATAGGCCACTCCCAGTCGCGGCCCAAATCCAAGTTTATAGCTATCGAAGAAATTATTGCCGCAACCGCAGGTCGCCCCATAGGTGACACCCCCGAGGCGTCCTCCGTCTTGCGTATTGGGCACCGTGGGGTCGAAAAACCCATAACGGCCATACTGCTCTTTCCCTTCGTTGGAGTAATCGTAGCGCAGCCCGTAGTCGAACGTAATCTTGTGCGTGATCTTCCAACTGTCCTGAGCGAACAATCCCACTTGGTGTTTCCCGAGCTTGGCGACCGCCGGCGCGTCGACCTGATAGTTATCGACGAGACCCAGCAGGAAACTGGCATAGGGAAGTCCGATGGTGCTGCTGGTGCCCGGGGGGTTGGTGGCGTTCAAATAGGGGAGACCTGTTTCCGCCGCGCTGAAGTTAAAAACACCGTTGGTATCCAGGAAATTGGAATTGGGGTATCCTTCAATGCCTGCTTCACCGCCGAACTTGAAGGTGTGGTTGTCCTTGACCCAGGTTAGGTTGGCATTGAAGTTGGTCTTTTCTTCCAGCGTGAGCTGCTCTCCATCAATGCCGCCGCTCACCCCTAGGTTACTCGAGCCGCCGGTGCTGTTCGCCCCCGTCAGACGCTGTGAATACCGGAAACATCAAAGGCGTAAATGGCCCAGTTAATCCGATTCCCGTGGTCGCATTGTAACCCGTGACCGCAGGGGGCATCGAGAGCGAGCTCTTCACGAACGACCCCCCCAAATGCAGGAGCAGAGTCGGTCTGATGGTCTGGTCGTAGTTGAGGCGATTGCTGGTGGTGGGCCAATTTGTCGGGAGAAAATTGGAAAGCAGTGTGGGAAAACCATCCTCACTGGTATTGGTGGGCGGTCCGGGGGTGGCGATCTTCACTTCCCCCCAGTCATAGCTCAGCTTAATCTTGGAACTTATCGAGTGGTCGATCTTAATCGAAGGAATATAGTCCTATGGCCTGGACCGTGTATGGGTTCACGTAGTTATTGATCAACTGGGTCGCGAACGGCCCCTGCGGTTGCGGGATCAGAGCCTGAACTTTCAAAGCGACCGGATCGAGCCGGCGTGAACGGAATGATGTTGTCCGGGAACGCAGTCCGGATGAGCTCTGCAGTTGGCTGCGTGCTGCTGCGTGTGCCGGATCGTAGATCGTGTTTGCAATGATTGGACGGCCCAACGGATCCGTTCCCATGACTTTATTGCCGGTCGCCGCCTGGCCGCGCTAAAGTTCCCGACCTGATATTGCGCCGTGGGAACCGTGAGCAGGTTGTTGGAGGTCGTGGTGGTTGTGGGAAGGGATTCGAAGCTGAAGAAGAAAAATGTCTTATCTTTGCCGTTGTAGATTTTGGGAATCCGGACGGGTCCTCCGATGGTCCCGCCGAAGTCGTTCTTTCGCGTTTTGGGGTCGGTGTGGGAGTATGCGCCCGCAGCGTTGAGAACCTCATTCACCCAATAATCGTATGCGAGATCCGTGGAATTGGTTGGTGCCCGATCGCATGGTGTAGCTTAAAACCGCTCCCGAAGTCTGACCGTATTCGGCCGCGAAGTTACTGGTCTGTATCGCCACCTCCTGAACGGAATCCACGCTGGGCGCTCCAAACGAGTAGTAGGCATTTCCCAAAGTGTAGGTTGCGTCCAGACCGTCGATCCGGATCCTTTCGCTGGCGGCTGGCGTGCCATTGATGCTGATCGAAGTGAGGGTACCGTTTACGCCGGGAATGGTCAATACCGCCTGCGTGGAAACGCGCATGGAGCCGATCTGGCCCATCGGGAGATCGTCGACCTGGGTGGTGGTGACGTTGTGGCTTACGTCTCCCGACTCTGTTCTCAGGAGCGGCGCGATATCGGTTACAGTCACGGACTCGTTGGAGGCGCCAATTTCGAGTACGACGTCGACGCGTGTGGTCTGCAGTTGCTGGACCGTAACCCCCGTCCGGACATACCGTTTGAATCCGGGAACGGTAACGTTTATTTCATACCTGCCGGCGGGAAGGTCGCCGAGGTCGTAATTGCCAGTGGCGCTGGTCGCTGCCGATACGACGACGCCGGTTTCGAGTTCCTAGCTTCGACCGGAGCGTTCGGAACCACGGCTCCCGCCGGATCCGAAATCACACCGGTGATCACGCCGCCGGTCTGCCCAAACGCAGCATAGC
This sequence comes from Bryobacterales bacterium, assembly GCA_963765185.1. Taxonomy (GTDB): domain Bacteria; phylum Acidobacteriota; class Terriglobia; order Bryobacterales; family Bryobacteraceae; genus Palsa-187. Next base: position 12,756 of record CAVXWB010000121.1, on the reverse strand, counting down.
TAAAGGAAAGAAGAACTATCGCTAACTTTGCGAGTCTCGCTAACTTTGCGAATCTCATGTGACACCCCTCCTGACTCAAACCCGTTCGTCTTTGCTGCTGCCAACCTCAAGGAACACGAGGCGCCCACACTCGTGCACATCCTCCGTCAAGCCCACCCCAGAGCCTCACTTCCGACTCAGGTTGTCCACAAATCAACGTTCGGGGGATGCTATCACGGTGGCCTGCCAGTGTCAAGGGATCGAATTGAGTTGTGTCGCCGCCAAATGATAATGTCCTAATTGTGCCAAGTAGAAATGTCCTATTGACAGGGCCTGGCTGGGGAGGTGGATTCAGGAACATTTCTCATGACGCAACGGGACCGCGACCGGCTGGTCGCATTGAAAAAAGCAAAGAAGGGCCTGATCACGCAACGGCAGGCCGCCGAGGAGATCGGCCAGAGCGAGCGGCATGTGCGCCGGCTGTTGAAGCAGCTGAAAGCGCAACGGCGACAAGGCCTTCAGTGCATGCCCTGCGCGGGCGGCGATCGAACCGCAAGGTGGACGAGAAGATCAGGCAAAAGGCGCTGGAGATACTGGGCCGGAAGTCTATCGCGGCTTCGGCCCGACGCTGGCGGCGGAATATCTGGCCAACAAGCACGGCATTCATGCGGGTCGCGAGACGGTGCGGACCTGGATGATCGAAGGCAAGCTATGGCACGCCCGGAGCCAGCGCGTGGACAAGATCCATCGTGGCGGCAGCGCCGGTCGAGGGTGGGCGAGTTGGTGCAGTGGGACACCAGCGAGCACGCGTGGCTGGAAGACCGCGGGCCGAAGCTGTACCTGATCAGCATGATCGACGATGCCACCAGCCGGCTCCATGCGCGTTTTGTACTGCACGACTCGACTGCGGAAAACATGCGCTTGCTGTGGAGCTACGTGGAAAGGTATGGGCGCCCGCTCAGCTTCTACACCGACAAGGCGAGCCTGTTTCAAACCGCGCCGAAGATCCCGCGGGATCTCAAAGAACTACCCCGCGAGGAGCGCGAACCGTTGCCGCCCACGCAGATTGGCCGGGCGCTGGCGGAATTGGGGATCGTCTGGATTGGCGCGCACTCGCCGCAGGCCAAGGGCCGTGTGGAGCGCAGTTTTCAGACGGCGCAAGACCGTCTGGTGAAAGGCTTGCGGGTGGCGGAAGCCAAGACCCTGGAACAAGCCAATGCGTATCTGGAAGCGGAGTTCATTCCGTGGTGGAACCAGACCCTGGCGGTGGTGCCGGCCAGCCCCGACGATGCGCACCGTCCACTCGGCAAGGAGCACTCGCTGGCTGCTTCGCTGAGCTATGTCGAAACCGCGACAGGTGGGCAATGGCTACACGATTCAGTTCGACACGCAAGATCTACCAGATCGCCCGCCGGGATATTCGTGCCGGCCTGCGCGGAGCGCGTCCGATCGAAGTCCGGCTCGATGGACTCCATGGCGGTTCGCTTCCGCGATCGCTACCTGGCGGTGACCGAGTGTTGCCGAGCGCGCCCAAGGCTGGCGCCGGCAAGAAACCCGCGGCATCCCAACAGGCTTGGCCCGCAAAAGTCAGTGGATGAAAAACTTTCACTCTCACCCAGTCCGCGACAAGGCCGCGCTGTCCGCAATCCCAACCGCTTCTCTCCACGGCCAAAACTCAATGGGTAGGCCGGGCAAAAACAGCCCGGCCATCGTCGCGCTTGATTTATCCAAAGCCGCTGCTCGGGAGTTTCACCAAAGCAGACTTGCCCAGAAAAACCAAAACCCCCAGAACGGGCAACTTATGGCCCGGTTTGACTGGGGGTTTGGCGCCATCTACTTCGGAGCCAGCTCCGTCGCAGCGGCCTTTGTATCTTCCCCGGAACGCGACTCCCAGGGAATCGACTTCACTCTACAGAAAGGAGCAAAACGCCGTCACGTTCGGTTACTTTCTTACGTGGCACAACGACTCCCATTTCGATTACTTTCTTAAATGGCTTGACGGGGCGGCCAGCGTGGTAACGACCGGCGTGGTAATGATCCTCTCACAGAGGGATGTTGCCGTGCTTCTTGCGCGGCATCGTATCCTTCTTCGTCTCCAGCATCCGCAGCGCCTGGATCACGCGCGGCCGGGTCTGGCGCGGCTCGATCACGTCGTCGATGAAGCCGTGCTCGGCCGAAACGAACGGGCTGGCGAAGCGCTCGCGGAACTCGCTCGATTTTGGCTTGCCGCACGGCTTCCTGCTCCTCCGGTGTGCGCCGCTGCGATCTCGCGCCGGTACACGATATTGACCGCGCCTTCCGGGCCCATCACGGCGATCTCCGCGGTCGGCCACGCCAGATTCACATCCGTGCGCAAATGTTTGGACCCCATCACGCAATAGGCTCCGCCGTAAGCTTTGCGCGTGATCACGGTGATCTTCGGCACGGTCGCTTCGGCATAGGCGTACAGCAGCTTGGCGCCGTGGCGGATGATGCCTCCAAACTCCTGCGCCGTGCCCGGCAGGAACCCCGGCACATCCACGAAGGTCACAATCGGAATTTGAAACGCGTCGCAAAAACGCACGAACCTCCCGGCCTTGACCGAGGAATCGATATCCAGGCAACCCGCCAGAAACGCCGGCTGATTGGCCACTATCCCCACGCTGCGCCCATCCATGCGCGCGAACCCGATCACGATATTCCGCGCCCAATGCTCCTGCACTTCGAAGAACCGTCCGTCGTCGGCGACGCGCCGGATCACGTCCTTGATGTCGTAAGGCACGTTGGACGCCTCCGGCACCAGCGTATCCAGCTCCGCATCCTGCCGGTCTGCGGGATCGGCCGAGGCGTCACTCGACCAGGGCGCGCGCGGGCATCCGTCCAGATTGTTCTGCGGCAGGTAGCTCATCAGCTCGCGGATCATGCGCAGGCACTCGGCGTCGTCCGCGGCCAGGAAATGCGCCACGCCGCTCACCGAGTTGTGCGTCGTCGCGCCGCCCAGCTCCTCCTTGGTCACGTCCTCGTGCGTCACCGTCTTCATGCACCTCCGGACCGGTGATGAACATGTAGCTGGTGCGGTCCACCATGAACGTGAAATCGGTGATGGCGGGCGAATACACGGCGCCGCCGGCGCAGGGCCCCATGATCGCGGAAATCTGCGGAACCACGCCGCTTGAAAGCGTATTGCGCAGGAAGATGTCGGCGTAGCCGCCCAGCGACAGCACGCCTTCCTGAATTCGCGCTCCTCCGGAATCGTTCAACCCGATGACGGGCGCCCCGGTCTTGAGCGCAAGGTCCATGATCTTGACGATCTTCTTCGCATTGGCTTCCGAAAGAGAGCCGCCGAACACCGTGAAATCCTGAGCGAAAACGTAAGCCGGGCGGCCGTGAATCGCGCCCCAGCCGGTGACGAATCCGTCTCCGTCGATCACCTGATCCTGCATGCCGAACTCGCGCGAGCGATGCCGCACCAGTTTGTCCATCTCCTCGAAGGTGCCTTCGTCCAGCAGCAGATCGATGCGCTCCCGCGCGGAAAGCTTGCCTTCCTTGTGCTGCCTGGCGCGGCGTTCCTCGCCGCCACCGGCCTCGGCCGCGGCATGGCGGCGGCGGAGTTCCTCCAGTCGGTCCAGACATACGAAGATATAAGAGTAGCGCGATTATCGCATCGAAGGTAACAGCAGAATCTGCCCATACTCCCGTCCCATGACTGTGCCCCGACTGCTGGCGGCCGCGCTTGCCTGGCCTGCGCCGCCCTCCTGGCCCAGAGCCCCACCAATCCCGCCCCTGCCAATAACGACACGCCTACCATCCGCGCCAACGTGCACCTGGTGCTGGTGCCGGTGACCGTCACCGACGCCAAGGGCAAATTCGTCGACGGCTCTCGGCCGCGGATTTCGTGCTGTACGACGACGGCGTTCCGCAGCGCCAGCTCCAGGTGGACAGCTCCGATACGGTGCTGGCGCCGGTGGCTCTGGTGATCGCCATCCAGGCCAGCGGCATCTCCCAGGCCGCGCTCGAGAAAATCCACAAGATCGGCGGCATGTTTCAGCCGCTGATCGCCGGCGAGAAGGGCCAGGCCGCGGTGCTGGCCTACGACGACGAGGTCCGCGCTGATCCAGGATTTCACGCGCGATTCCTCCGACCTCGCCCGCGCCTTCGAATCCGTGAACGGCCGGACCATCAAAGTCGGCAAGATGCTGGACGCGGTCATCGGAGGGAGCCAAGATGCTGGAGAAGATCTCCCGAAAGCTACCGCCGCATGATGATGATCATGGGCGAATCGCGCGACCGCGGCAGCATCCATCAAACTGGATCGGGCCATCGAAGCCGTTCAGCGCGCCAGCGTCTCCATGTATCCGCTGACGTATTCGGCGCAGACCACCGCCTGGACCGCGCGGTCCGAAGACGACACCGTCCACTTCCCATGGACCCCGATTATGCCGGCGGGATCGTCGAGGCGTTACGCATGACCACCCGCAACGCCGCCGACGAATTCGCCAAATGGACCGGCGGACGGCATCTCTCCTTCACTCGCCTGGAAGGTTTACAGGACGCCATCGGGCGTCTCAGCGCCGAGGTTCACAGCCAGTATCTGCTGAGCTTCGTCCCGCAGGAAACCTCGAATAAGGGGCTGCACCGGCTGATTTTGCAGGTGCGCGGGCATAAAGGCGCGCAAATTCGCGCGCGTCCGGGTTACTGGCCGTAATCGCGCATCAATACGTGACATCGGTTTTGCGCCCGGTTTGTTCCCCCCGCAGCCACACGTACAAGGGTGCGTGGGGACCCGGCGCCGGCCAGGGCAGAACAACGCGCAAGGTCTGGCGGGAAGGGTCGCCGGGAACCGGAGTCGGAATCGATTCGGTCTGCACGCCATTCTGCGCGTCCCATCCGACCCGTTCGATCACATCCAGGTCGCGGCCCTCTAAGATTCCTGCATAGCTCGAATCGCCGGCCTTCTCGGTGGTGAGCGTAAACTTTTCGAGACGCGGAATGCGAATCACGCGGCCGAGCGCGAACGCGTCGGACCGGCCCTCCGGATCCAGAATCACGGTGGCCTCCAAGTGGCATCCCGCATAACCGACCACGCCGGGGTCCACCGAAAGATACAGCGCTCCCGGTCCGGCGAAGGCCAGGCTGGTCTTGCCGGACACTTCACCCGCGGAAAGCGTGAGAGACTGCCGCAATTCTCCGCCTTCGCAGCCCAGTTCCAACCGCGGCCGGGCCGCGTCGTGCAGGTGATTCACCGTCAGCGCCAGCCCCGCCGCCGTGCCGGCGGGCAACTCATCCGCGGCGATCTCAATTTTCAGATCGCCCGTCGGCGACTTTTGCACCGACAGGATTCCGGGCCGCGGCCCTACAATCTCGATCGCGTCGGGCACGGTGATGGGATTGTCGAGCCCCTTCACCTTTAAGAGCAGCGGAAATCTCTGGCCTTTGACCAATCCCGCTTTCAACGCAATCTCGCCGGACCAACCCTGCGCTTCCTGCGCTCCCGTGATCGCGCCCGCTTCCGAAGACGCCTCCTCAATTCGGTCCATGCCCGTTCCTTGCATCCGAATGGCCTCGCGCGTCTCGCCCGTGTTGAGGCGTATCGGAAGATTGGAGATTTTCGGATTGGGAGGCAGCACCGTCACAGGCGCCGCGTGCGCGACGCCGTCGGATTGCGTCAGCAACAAACGATAGGGCCCTTGTTTCGGAGTGTCGATATCCACAGTGACCGTATTCTGGGGGCCCGCGCGTTTGCCCAAGGGTAAAGTGAAATCGACTTCCTGGGGCTTGGCGTTCCGGGTGGACGCCTCCAGCGCCACCTTTTCCAGAAACTCGAAGTCGACGCCGGACAAGGTCAGCGCGACATCTCCGTTACCCTCCACCAGCTTGTCATGCTCTTGCGGCGCGAGCGTCACATGCGTGAAGTCAGCGTAGGAATTCAAGTGCAGCGTCCCCGCGATTGGCAGGGGATCCCAATCCCAGGTGGCGTTCAATCGATAATCGCCCACCGGCGTCTTGGTTTTCGATAGGTCGATTTCGAGCGCAGCCGCGGTAGTGGGTCGAATCCCCACCGGAATCGAGGAGCCGCCTGAGACCGGCGTCAATCGCCAGTCGCGCGCATGCTCCAGTTCCTGGAGCGTGGAGCCCTTGCCGAGATTCATCGCCAGCGTCGACTTCGACCCCAGCGGCAGGCGCGACGTTCCCGTCAACGACACCGCCGGCTTTTTCAGTTGCGGCACGCGATAGGCCCACAGATAGGCGATGCGCGTTTTGGCCTTGGGCGCCGCGTTCTTGGTGCAAAGCGACAGGCTGTCGTTCTCGGCGGACTGCGCCAGCAACGATCGAAACTCGGTGTTGGGGAACAGCGCGGTCTTCAGGCCCTCAAACAGGGCCGCGGCGCCGGCCGCAAGCTCCACCGAGTTGCCGAAAAACAGCCCCGCGACGGACGCCGCCAGACCGCCTGCCTGCTGCACTTGAGCGCCCTGGTTCGCCAGCGGGTCGTAGGCAGTGGAAGTCGGAAGCACCGCTTTCAAGAGCAGCATGGCCTGCTGATCGGAGGAAGAAGCCGAGTTCAGCTTCTCAATATCGACGCCGTATTTGGAGGAAAATCCCTTGAGCACGGCGTCGGCGTTCCCGCCCGGCTGCTCCGCGGTTGACAATTCCTGCACCAGCGTTTCGACTTGGGAACTCTGCTCCGCATAGTCGGCCAGTTGCTTCAGCAATTCCGTGTCGTGAGTCACCAGCGACTTTATTTTTCCCTCGCTCAAGCCCTGCGGTCCGTAGATAAGCGCGATGACCTGCGGCCGGTCGGGCAGTTGCCACTCCGTGCGCGCCCCCGCTTTCCGCGGTTCCAGGATGATCAGATGGCCATCGGAAGCCGGCACCACAACGGCCGCAACTTCAGCGCTATCGGAAACCTGCATCGCCGCATGCACGGGGTTCCAAGACAGGTGCGCGCCGCCCGGAATCTCAGCCACGGATTTCAACGGCAGCGGCGAGCCTTGAGAGAAAGGACGCACCGAGACCTGAAACGTGCCCACCGACGCGGTTCCCACGCATACCGGCGGCGGTGCGGCGGTGAGCGGCTCCGCGGCAGTTTGCGTCGCGGCCGCCAGGAACGCCGCCAATATCCCGATTGCGTTTCCCCGGGTCACATTTCTAAGACGCGCCCAAATCGGCAAAAGTCGACGGCCAGCCTCTTCCAACCCTAGAATCTCCGCCCGAGTACAACCTGCACACGAGTACAGTTATCACGTTCACGCAGGGCATTCCAATCCTGTTCACACTGGATTTTGTCGATAATTCCTGAAAATGCGGATCAAGGGATTGACTCTCAAGCTTTATCCCCTCTTGACTGGATTTCGCGCAGCCGAATCGTGGCTCATACTCTTTAACGGGCGAGAACAGGGACAGTCGCCATCCATCGAATCAGTTCACCTCTGCGGCGAGATGTGCCGACTGTCCCAGGTTTTCGCGAACTGACACGAGCCATGAATTATACCGTTTACTCCTTTGGGGCAGTCTCTCGTTTGCGGCAGCGTGCCGCGCATGTTGATCCCGCTGCTGAGGTCCGTGATGCCGCTCAACGACGCGACTCATGGAAACTCACCGCAGCGACAAGAATTTCCGGCGCAGGAGAGACACCCTGGTATGTCCGGCTCTTCCGGCGCCTGCATGTCCTTCCCGTTCGGCAGGGACTTCAACGTTAACGTGTGATCGCGCTCCGGAATCCGGGGCCGGCGGCGCGAGGAAAGGAATGAGGAAAATGAAACATCGCGTCTTTCTACTGTGCGCGACCCTGGGACTCACCGCGTTGGTGACGCTGGGCGCGCCGATCGACGGGAAATGGACCGTGCAAGTTCAGGGGCGAAACGGGACGCAGACGCAGACACTGACGCTCAAGTCCGATGGAGCAACGCTGACCGGCACTCTCGATACCGGAAGGGGCGGAGCCGCCAGCATCACCGAGGGCAAGATCGACGGCATGGACGTCACGTTCAAGGCCACTCGCGCGGGACGCAACGGCAGCGTCACCACCGCGTATACCGGCAAGCTGATGGGCGACGAACTGGATTTGACGCTCACCCGCACAGGCGGAGCCGGCGGCAAAAAAGGCGCCGTCGCCCAAGCGCTGAACTTCAAGCGCGCGAATTGAGACTGCGCGCGGTCAGCTCGCGAGATCGGGTCAATGCGCTCCGTCGTAGAAGAACTGCTCGCGCGTGATCTTATCGTTCTTGACGGTATAGACACCGACTTCTTCGCGGGTGATGCGCTGGCCGGTGGCTTTGGGCGTGATGTCCAGGGTAAAGAAGACGACGAACTGGTCCGGGTTCGCGCCATTGAAAAACGGCCCGGCCACCGTTTCCCCGTTGAAGGTTTTGTCGGAGACCCAGTCTTCCGATTTCTTGATCACCGGATCTTGGCCGGCGGTCTCTTTGCCGTCGCCTTCGACCGAAACAATGTCAGGCGCGTACAGTGTGCGCATGACGTCGAAGTTCTTCCCCTGCCTGCACAATTCCACAAACTTGCCGGCAACCGTTCTAACACTCATGATGGGCTCCAATCGTTGAGGTCATGGGGGCACTCTCAGCTTTGATCTTCGCACAGGAGGGTTTTGCCGTACGCCTCCGCGGACGGGTCATTTTCGGGTGGCGCCCACACCGCGAATTCCTTGTCGCTCGAGGGTTCCCAGGGTCCCGGTTTCACTTCGAAGCAAATCACCCGTGAAGTTCTCGGCAGTATGGTATGCCACACACCAGCCGCGATATCGATACCCCAGAGGTGACCTTCCGATGACTCCGCGCCCAGCCGGTAACGGGCGGTAATGGAGCCGTGATCGTCAAAAAGGATCACATCGGCGACACCCTCAAGCACCAGGAACGATTCCGACTTGGGGGGATCGGAGTGGCGATGGGGCCGTATGTAGGTCCCTTGTAATAGAACGTTGAGGAATCGATGTGGATTGTCCGCGGGGCCGGAATGGAAGTTATAATTCATACGCCGGCGCGGAGACGCCGACGCCAGACCCGCAACTTTGTCGAACAGCGACTCTGAAACCAGTTGTATTTCAGCCATCTCTCAAGCTTATCTGTTTCCTAATACCCCTTCGGGATCCACTCCAGCAGCGCGCCGAATAGCGCCAGCAAGCCGGCGAATTCGAGGAACGCGCCCCAGTCCGGCGCCGGCGCAGGGTCCTTTTTCCAAAAGATCCGGTACGCCGCGCCCACCATCAGGAGGATAAATAATCCCGCGCCGGTGACGTACCACAGCACTGCCGCCAGCCCCAGCCAGAACAGCCTCTGCTGCTGGTCCAGCGCGCGAAATCCGCGGCCTCCGTCGAGCATCCAAACCGGCGTCAGATTAAACAGATTGATATACGCGGTTGTGCGCGCGATGGCCGGCCATACGCCGCCCGGGAAGGCCATGGCCATAGCCAGGCTGGCGATCGCAGCGCCTGCGCCCCACAGCGGCCCCGCGAGGCCAATGCGCGCGTCTTCCGCCACGTTCGCCGGACTCCCGTACAGGCTGACGAACGCTCCCAATCCGGGAATGAACATGGGCGCGCTGGCAGGCAGTCCGTAATGCCGCAGCATCCACACGTGCCCCATTTCGTGAATGTAGATGCCGATGACGAACCCGGCCGCGAATTTCCATCCGTAGATGGACCAGTACACTCCGAAGAAGGCCAGCATCGAAAGCAGCGTCTTCAATTGCAGGAGTCCGCTCAGCAGAAACTTGAATTTCAGCAGCGCTGCGCCCACCACGCCGACGGGCCCTAATTTCTTGACCCATTCAGGCTGTGGTTTTGGTGGAGGGGGCGGCTGCGTGGGCAATGGGACGCGGAATGCCGCGTCGTACGCCCCGACTTTCTTGCGTATGGATATCGCCTGAGGGGATTCCGGAGGCAGCAGCGCGAGCACTTGCTTCCAGATCTCGACAGCGCCCAGCGAGTCGCCGGAAACCTCCAGCGCGTGAGCCTGCCGCGCCAGTTCTTCCAGCCCCACGGTAGACTCAGGCACCACGCCACCAGTATACAGACTCACTTTTGAATGCGTCCCTCTTTATTTAGATGCAGCGTCTGCCCGCGCCAGACCACCGTATTTCCGAACAGCCCCGCGGCCCACACCGCCGCTCCGAACAAATCCCGCAGCGGGATCAGGAACCACAAGCGCAGCACGTCGCGGCTGCGCATCACCATCCATCCGGACTCCAGCGCCATCAGCATCCGCGCCGCCAGCACCGCCAGCGCAACGCTCCACTCTCCAGCACACGCAAGCAGCAGCGCCCAGACCGTCGCGAAGGTCACCGGCAATCCCAGGTAGCCGGAAAACTTGGAGACCCGAATGGTTCGAGCCCAACGCACCTGATGCGCCCACACATCCCGCCACGTTCCCCCCAAATGCGTCGCCACAATCACGTCGCTCAGCACGCATTTCAATCCCAGCCCATGCAGCTTTGCGCCCAGCTGATAATCGTCCGCCAGATATTCGGAGACCGCCGCGAATCCTCCGATCTTCTCCAGATCCGCTCGACGAAATGCCAGAGTCGAGCCCATGGCGAACTCCTCCACGCCCACCAGTCGCGCCACCAGCGCCGACGGTGCGAACTCGGTTGCCACACCCAGGCCTTCGAAGCGAGCCGCAAATGTCGATCCCTCCGGCCGGTACAAACACGTCACCAGCCCTACCGCAGGATCGGCCAGCGGCGCCGTCACCCGCTGTAGATAATCCGGCTCCACGCGGATGTCGGCATCGTTCACGATCAGGATGGAGTGCCGGGCTGCGTGAGCCAGATCCATCAGCACGCCCACTTTCTGGTTGGGCGTAAGCGTGTGGCACTCGATCACGCGGACTTGCGGAAACTCGCGCAACACGGCCACGGCCGGGTCGTCGACGGAGCGAACTCCGCACAGCAGCTCGGATTCGCCGTGCAGTTTCGTGTGCGATTCAATGGCCGCGCGAAATCCTGGATCGAGGCCGCGAACCGCCTTCAGAATCGAAACCTTTCGGTTCGTGGCGCACGCACTCGTGCGTGCCGCGTCGGCACTCGTGCCGACGCCCGGCGAAGGTGTCGAGAAGAGTCTCGACACGGCACGCACGAGTGCGTGCGCCACGCCGCGGAAGCGCAGGCATGCCACGATGGCGAACACCTGGTACGCTGCGGCAATTACGCCCACGGCCTCCAGGATCACAGCGCCAGCAGAGCCACGCCGCCGGCGACCAGCGCCGCGCCCAGCCAGCGCTTGGCGTCGACGCGCTCCCGCAGAATGTAGCGCGCCAGGATGGTGTCGAAGACGAAGCTGGCCGCAGTGGCCGGCACGGCGAAGCTCAGGTCGGCTTGGGAGACCAGCGTCATGAACGCAAAAAACGAGATGGCCATGAAGACGATCGCCAGAATCAGGTACTTATTCGAGGCCAGCGCCGCGGCGACGCGCCCCAATCCGCCGCCGCCGAAACGGATCTCCCCGTGCCGCTTCATCTCCAGGCTTTGCAGCGTATCGCCGGCGACGGTTCCGGCGACGATCACCGCGACCAAGGCCCATTGATTCACTGCGTGACTCCGCCCGAATCAGTTTCCGCTGTCCGGCGGGCTTCCTGGGAAGTGCAGCCGGGTTCCTGGGGCGAAGTACGCGCCTCCGTCAGTCCCACCAAAGCCGTGCCCGCGACGATCAGCAGCGTCCCGGACCAGCGCGCCATGCTGATCTGCTCATTCAGGACCACGCGTCCAATGATCGCCGTAATGATATAGCCGATGGCCGTCAAGGGCAGAACGTAGCTCAAATCCGCCCAGCTCAGCAAGGCCATGCGCGAGAGCAGCCATACAATCAGCAGCACAATCCCCACTGCCACGCGCGGGGTGAAAATCGCCGCCACATAATCCCAGGGCGACCCCAGGGCCCGATGCTTCATGCCGAGCGTCAGAAAAAGATTTCCCAGCGGCTGAGTGACAATAACCAGCGCCAGGAAGAGCCTGGTCTTCCACAGCAACCGCTCGTCTGTGCCCATCCGGCGTTAAACCCGAGCCTTAAACCGACGCCCGCTCTTTGTTGGACTCGCTCGCGGCATTATGGATCGATGCCTCGTGGTCAGCCGCCTCTTTGATGGACGGGTCGATGCCGTCGGCCTTGTAGTCCGCGACGTACTTCTTGCGCTTCTGCCGCAGGCTCAGGAAGCTCTTGGCTTCCTTGTACAGGCGCTTGCGATCGTTGTTGTCGAACATGGCCTTGCGCACAATGCGCCACGCGGCCTTGGGGCGGAAATAATACTCGCCGTAGAAACGCTCCACCCAATCCACCATCTCGGCGCGGTCCAGAATTCCGGGATAGACCACGTTGGGCAACTGGTGTCCCGCAGTGTCCGACATGTTGATCTGCACCAGGCCCTTTTCCTCGGCATATTGGTAAAATTCCGTGCCGGGATAGGCGTGGGCGATGGACACCTGAATGGTCTCCACGTCCAGTTTCTTGGCGAAATCGATGGATTTTCGAATGGTCTCACGCGTCTCGCCGGGCATGCCGATGATGAAGTCGCCGTGGATGGTCAGACCCAGCTTGTGCGCGTTGTCGGTGAAGCGCTTGGCCATGTCGATGGTGGCGCCCTTCTTCATGTTCTTGAGGATTTGCTCGTCGCCGGTTTCATAGCCCACGATCAGCAGCCGCGCGCCGGCGTCCTTCATGGCTTTCAGCGTGTCGTAATCGGTGGTCACGCGCGAGGTGCAGGACCAGGTGAAGTCCATCTTCCTCAGCTCCGCACAAACTTCCAGAGTCCTGGCCTTGCGGTAATTGAAGGTGTCGTCGTCGAAGAAGATTTC